>CAZBPD010000058.1:0-22775 GCA_964493705.1 uncultured Occallatibacter sp. | reverse complement strand
GAGGTGAAGATGATCTCCTTGGCGGTGGCGCCGATCAGTTGCGCAATCTGCTCCCGCGCCACTTCCACCGCTTGTTCGGCCTCCCAGCCAAAGGAGTGGTTGCGGCTGGCCGCGTTGCCGAACTTGCCGGTGAGATAGGGCATCATCGCCTCCAGCACCCGCGGGTCCAGGGGGGTGGTGGCGTGGTTGTCCATGTAAATCGGAAGGCTCACGCCCGCGGGTACTGCAATCTGGCTGGTTACCTTGTTCATCTCGATCCTCCGTCTGCTCATTCAGTCTCCCGGCCCAGGGGAAGCGGGCCTGGGAGAATCTCTACTTCAGCGCAACCAGCACCTCGGCCAGCGGGGCCGGCGCGTGCTGCTCTGCAAGATCCTGCATGCTGATGCTCTTCAACACCCCGGCGATAGTCTCGTTGACCCGCGCCAATGGCTCTTTCACGGTGCAGCTTCCGGTCAACTCGCAGCCGTTGACGCCCTTGCTGCACGAGGTGATGAAAAGCGGACCGTCAATGGCGAAAATCACCTCGAAAGCGGAGATCGAAGACGCCTTGCGGGCCAGCGCATAGCCGCCGTTCATTCCGGCATGGGAGCGCAGCAGCCCCGACTTGGTCAGTTGCTGCAAGATCTTGGCCAGCAGTTGCGCGGGAATGCCGTACGTGTCGGCTACATCCTTGGCGCTTACCGCCGGTTTTTCCGGGTGTTCGGCCAGATACTTCAGCGCGATCAATCCGTAGTCCGCTTTTTTTGTCAGTTTGAGCATTGAATATCCGACTTCTTCGGTCCGCATTCAGTATACGACCGTTTCTGTCGGGATTACAAGCCCAACTTGGCAGCGCCGTTCCATCCTGTGGGAAAATCTGCGCCTATCGCCCGGAATTCAACAAATAGCGGTTCCAAATTCCGCAAAAGATCGCTACAATCGGGCGGAAAGACAACCAAATCCAATCCGATTTTGAACAGATGCCAACCCTCTGCAAACACCCTAAGGTACGTATCGTCTCCCGGCACGAAGACAGCGAGTTTGTCGAATGCCTGGAGTGTGGCGAAGTATTTGACTCGGAAGAGTTTCGCGACATGGAAATTGAAGAGAGCGCGGTCCCCGACGGGGCCGTAGAGAACGACTAGGAGCAAGACCCCAGTCTGCCTCGGAGCGCAACTCTTTCGTCAGCCAAGGCGCGCGCCAACCGCAGATCGTGTGCGGTGGGCGGCGGTCTGCTTTCTTGTATCCGATTCCTCGCAAGCAATCAGCTCTTGGGCGGATGAACCCCATTCGTCTGCGCCGCTATGCGCCGCGAGGCGATCCACGCGTAGTGCAGTCCGGAGAGCACGGTCAGCGCCATGGTGGCGTCCAGCGCCAGCCAACGCAGCTCGGCCATCCACCGCACTGCGCTCAATTGATGCAGCAGCACGGCCGCCACGGCAACAATCTGCACCGTGGTATTGGCTTTGCCGAAGAGGCTGGGGCCAAATTCGCGCCGTCCCGCTGCCGCGTAAAGGATCGCCGCCACCACCAGAATGCCCACATCGCGTCCAAAGACCAGCACGGTTACCCGCGCAGGAATCAAATCCTTGTGCGTCAGCACCAGGAAGAGCGTGCTGAGCAGCAGTTTGTCGGCCACCGGGTCCAGGTACTGGCCCAGCATGGTGCGCTGCTTGAGCAGCCGCGCCAGCGCGCCGTCCAGCGCATCGGTGAGCCCGGCGGCCACAAAAAGGCCGAATGCCAGGGCGTAGCGATCTTCCAGAATCGCCGTCACCAGAAACGGCGCCAGGCAGATGCGCAGCAGCGTCAGCATATTGGGCGCTGAGCGGAAGGGAGACAGTCGCGAAGTGGGAAGATCGGCCATCAACGTATCAAGCCTTCAATCCAATGCGCCTGCTTGCCCTCCGGTTGTACCCTGGAGTGTGGTGCGTCTCTCTGCTTCCCTGGGGTTCGTCAGACCCTGCCCAACCAAGCTAGAAGACCTGAAAACCATTAAGATACAGAAAGAAGCCGGGCAGTGAACGGCGCAGCGGCGTTCTTTGTTCGTCCACGATGCTACAGCAAGACCGCGGCTTCTGGCTTCTGCGTTGTGCAGAAACTGCAAATAGCTTGACCGTCCACGCTTTTGACTCGATCGAGCCTCTTGCAAAACCCATTGATCGTGTTCAGCGAGTCAGGGCGCGACTTCACAGACTGCGGAAGAACTCCATAGCGGGCGACGTTTTGAAGGGGCACGGCTTTAGCCGTGCCGTAAATGCCGCAAAATCAACGAGGGCTTTAGCCCCTGAAGGATGTTTTTCGGAGTTTTCGCCATCCATTCCGCCTTTTTCCGCAGCCTGTTCAGTCGCGCCCTCTTACATGACCTTTCTCCGAGTCTTCCTGGGACCGGAATTCCCCACTCCAAACGCGATTGCAAATGCGATTCCCTGAGAACGCCGGTCCTTGCCCTTTCCTTTGAGAATCTCCGCTATAATCGATAACGTTCATGCTTCGGAGAACTTTCATGCCTATGAAAAGCTCTTGCCTCCGCTTCTTTGCCGCCTCCATTTGCCTGCCGAGCGCTTCGCAGCGCCGTACTCTGCGTACTCAAGCCAGCCTGCTGCTGGCGATGGCCTGCACGGCGCTGCTGTTGATGCCGGTCTCGGGTAGCGCGCAGGCCAGGAGTCCGGCGCAGAATCCCTGGGTGGGCGACGCCGTCTCGCCCGAGCCAGCGCTGGCCACCGGCCTCTCGCCCAAGCTCAAGCGCAAGGACGTGGCCGCGGCCCTGCGCAAGGTGGCCGACTGGCAGTTGCAGAAGAGTTCCCCCGGCTTCAATCAGGACTGGACCTTTGCCGCGCTCTATGCCGGATATATGGCCGTTCCCGAGGCGGTGGCCGGCAAGAAATACCAACTGGCCATGCTGGAAGTGGGCAAGAAGTACCAGTGGCAGCTTGGCCCGCGCCCGGCCCATGCCGACGATCACGCCATCGGCCAGAGCTACATCGATCTGGCTCGCCTCTATCCCGGCCAGGCCGATGCCGGCCCCACCCGCGCACGCATGGACGCCGTGATGCAACTGCCGGACGACCCCGCCAAGCCTCTTTGGTGGTGGTGCGATGCGCTGTTCATGGGCCCCGCGGTGCTGGCCAAACTCTCCCGCGACACTGGCGAACGCAAATACCTGGACTTCATGGACCGGGAGTGGTGGATCACCAGCGGCCTGCTCTACAACCCAAAGGACCACCTCTACTTCCGCGACAAGTCGTTCTTTGCAGCGCACCAGGCCAACGGCGCAAACGTTTATTGGGCGCGGGGCAACGGCTGGGTCTTTGCCGGACTGGCGCGGGTGTTGAGCGAGATGCCCGCCGACTATCCCACGCGGCCCCGGTATGTGGCGCAGTTCCGCGAGATGGCGCAGGCCATTGCCGCGCTGCAAGGAGCCGACGGCCTGTGGCGCGCCGGGCTGCTCGATCAGGCCGAGTACACGCTGCCGGAGAACTCCGGCTCGGCCTTCTTTACCTATGGATTTGCCTGGGGCATCAACGCCGGCCTGCTCGATGGCAAGCAATACAAACCGGTAGTCGAGAAGGGCTGGCGGGGCCTGCTGGCGCACGTCTACGCCGATGGCCGCCTGGGATGCATTCAGCCGGTGGGCGCGGCACCCGGAGCCTTTACGCCCACTTCGAATTATGTCTATGGAACCGGCGCGTTCTTGCTCGCCGGCTCAGAGGTCTACCGTTTAGCGAAATGAGGCTATTGGTCTTACTTGGCCGGCTCGAAGGTCATGGCGGCGGAGTTGATGCAATAGCGCATCCCGGTAGGCATGGGGCCGTCGGGAAAGAGGTGGCCAAGGTGACCGCCGCAGCGCGCGCAGGTTACTTCGATCCGGAACATGCCCAGGCTGTCGTCGTCCTGCTCAGCGATCGCCTTGGGATCGGCGGGGCGCGCAAAGCTGGGCCAGCCGCAGCCCGAGTCGAACTTCGCGCCGCTCTGGAAGAGCACTTCGCCGCAGCCCGCGCAGCAGTAGTTGCCCGACTCATGGTTGTAGGTCAAAACGCCGGAAAAAGGCAGTTCCGTGGCCTTCTCGCGCAGAATCTTGTATTGTGCGTGGCTCAGGGAAGCGCGCCATTCGGCCTCGCTGCGCACGATCTTCTCGCTGGGCTGACTCACCGGCTGCTGCAGGGTTTTCATGGGAAATCCTCTCGTCTCTCTTCTGCTACTTGATCGGATGCAGGCGGCCCGTCCATGGACCGAATAAATCCGCCTTCTGTGGGGGATGCTTACACTTCCGCGACCAATTCGATCTCGACCAGCACATCTTTGGGCAGGCGTGCGACTTCGACAGTGCTGCGCGCCGGCGGGGTCATCCCGTCGCCGCCCAGATACCCGCCATAGACCGCGTTCATGGCGGCGAAGTCGTTGAAATCCTTGAGGAAGACTGTGGCCTTGACGGCCTGCGCCAGACTGCTACCCGCGGCTTCGAGAATGGCCTTCAAGTTCTCCAGCACGCGCGTCGTCTGGCCGGCAATTCCCCCCGGCACAACCTGCATGGTGGCCGGGTCCAGGGGAATCTGGCCGGCGGTGAAGATCAGGTTGCCCACCCGCACGGCCTGCGCGTAGGGGCCGATCGCAGCCGGCGCATTGGGAGTGGAAATCACAGCTTTGCTCATGGGTCGATTCTAAGGGAGAGAGCGCTGCTTGCGGCGCGGGTCCCCCCATGAACTAATAACTGCGCTGGTTCAGGTTGGGAAGAAGCGGGCAACAGAATTCCATTGAAATGACGCCCGGTCTCGTTTTTGAGACCGGGGAGGGGATTCTTTTCCGGCGAATCCGGTACTAAACGGTGTATTGCGCCACGGCCTTGCGCACCCGGTCGACCAGCGGAGTCATGGCGACAATCAAATCGGTGGTGCTGCGGACGACGGCCACATTCTCCTCGCTCATGGCGGCCACATGGGTGATGTTGGTGCTGATCTCGTTCATGGCCTCGGTCTGCTGCGAAGAGGCAGTAGCGATCTCCGAGACCTTTTGCACGGCATCGGCCATCAGATCGTTGATGCCTTGCAGCGCGTTCTGCGCCTCCTGCACCAGGGCGACGCCCTCGGTCACCTGCGCGCCGCCGGTTCTCATGCCGGTAATGGCGCGCTCCCCATCGGCCTTGATGGTATCGATCAGCGCATCGATCTTGCCGGTCGCCTTCATGGTGCGATCGGCCAGACTGCGCACCTCGTTGGCCACCACGGCGAAGCCCCGGCCGGCCTCCCCGGCGCGGGCGGCTTCAATGGAAGCGTTCAACGCCAGCAGGTTGGTCTGGTCGGCAATCTCGCGGATCACGGCGGCTATGGCTCCCACCTCGGCCGAACTGGTGCCCAGCGCCTCCACTTCCACCGAAGCCTTCTTGATGGTTGCCGCCAGGCTCTGAATTCTGTCGGTGGCGCGCTGCGAGACCTGTGCGCCGCCCACCGCGCGCTCGCCCGTCTGAGTCACCGCCGTCTCGGTCTTTTGCAGATGCTCGGCAACCTCGCGGATGGTCAGATCGAGTTCGGTGCTGGCCGCGGCCACCGAGGCCGTCGCCATATTTTGCGATTTGGCCGCCTGATCGATCTCGTTGATGGCGATCTGCACCTTCTCCGTACCCTCCTGCACCGGCACTACCGCATCGCGCACGCACTGGAAGGTGGATTGGACCCAGGAGATCAACAGGCCAAGTTTTCGGGCTATGTTGCCGCTGCGGGCCTGCCGCTCCAGATGGCAGACCAGGGTCATATCGCCGGTGGAGAGAATGCCGTCCAGAAATCCTTCTATATCCGTCAGGTCGCGGCGCAGGTTGGGCAGTGTGCGCAACAGGTTATAAATCGCGCATAGCCCACTCAGAATCAGGATTCCCGCCGCGCCGACGCGCAGGATAATGCTGCTGCCGCCCCACAAATTCAGAATGAATCCGGCCAACGCAGCCGCCAGGGCCAACATCATGGCAAACCCCAGTTGCACATCGGGCCGTGACCAATGCTGCTGGAGCGCAGAGCGCACCGGCGTCACCTGGCCCTCAACAATGCGGAGAGCGCTGGAACCGCGCAGGATCTTCGCGTACGCTTCGCCGGCAACGCGCACCAACTCCCTGGATGGGCAACTGCGCAGCGACTGGTAGCCCACAACGCGGCCTTCTTCCCGCACCGGCGAGACGGTGGCCAGCACCCAGTAGTAGCCCCCATCCTTGCGCCGGTTCTTCACCGCCCCCTGCCAGGGACGGCCGGCTTTGAGCGACTTCCACATGTCCGCAAAGGCTTCCTTGGGCATATCGGGATGGCGCACCAGATTGTGCGGCTTGCCCACCATCTCCTCGACGCGATAGCCGCTTAGTTGTGCAAAGGCCTCGTTGGCCTCGACAATGATGCCCCGCAGATCCGTCTGGGAGTATATGAATACCCCTTCCGGCACTCGGGTTTCGACGTTGGTAACATGAACGTTTGCCGCCATTGAAAGCCTCCAGATTCGATCGGCGGGCGCTCACCCAGCCAGCCATATGCTTACATTTCAAGGGTCCAGAAGCCTCGCGCACACGGATTGCTAAAGACCGCATCGATACTGCCCGCAGATTGAGGTAACCACCTCTAAACAACATCGACCCGCGACCGGACCAGATGAGCCGAAGAAGAAAAAATGGAGGCGGGTATTCTCAAAACGGGCCAACTCGGAAACAAGAAAAAAGGCCCCTCCAGCGGTTATTGGACTACTTTTGTCCATAACTCGCCGTACTTCAGTTTGTATCGCCGAACCCAGTGCGTACCATACCACCGAAGTTGCAGCGCAAAAAATGAATCCTGGCCTCGAAAACAGAGGAAAGATTTGATCGGCTGAAATATTCTTCTGCCGTTCAAACCCTTTGTGCATCTGTTTCTGTATTCCTTATCGGATGGGGTACTTTTTGCCTTGGGAAGCCGGTTTTTCTGCGCCGCAGGCGAAAACGCGGTAGACTGCCAACACGGCGCAAGGGAAGAGAAACATGGTCAGAACGACGCAGAAGATCAAGTTATTCAACGGCCGGGACCAATCCTGGATGCAGTTCAACCGGCGCGTGCTGGAGGAGGCCGAAGACGCCGCCAACCCCCTGCTGGAGCGGGTCAAGTTCCTCTCCATCACCGGCTCGAACCTGGATGAGTACGTCGAGATCCGCCAGGCCGGACTGATGCAGCGCATCGAGGACGGCTACCGCGAGCCGGGCTTTGACGGCCTGCGCCCCGACGAATCGCTGGCCGCCCTGACCGCCGACATTCACGATTTTGTCGACGCCCAGTATCGCTGCTGGAACGATCGTCTGCTGCCCGAATTGCGTAAACAGGGCATTCGCCTGCTGGAGTGGGAAGAGCTGGACGACGAGGCCCGCGGCTTCGCCCAGGAGTACTTTCAGCGCGAAGTCGACCCGCTGCTGACCCCCATCGCCATCGATCCCGCCCATCCCTTTCCCCGTGTGCTGAACAAAGCGCTCTGCTTGGCGTTGCTACTGCGCCTCAAGCGGCGCAGCAGCGGCCCGCAAGTGCTGGGAGTGGTGACCGTGCCCCGCGCCCTGCCCCGCTTTGTGCGTTTGCCCTCGGCCGCCGGCGCCTACGACTACCTGCTCTTGCAAGACCTGATTGCGCAGAACCTGGGAGGCATGTACCGCGGCTACGAGATTTTGGGCCGCGCCGCCTTCCGCGTCACCCGCAACTCCAACCTCTACTTCGAGGAAGAAGAGGCCCGCTCGCTGCTGGAGACCATCCGCGTCGAGCTGCACAACCGCCGCAAGGGCGACGCCGTCCGCCTGGAGATCGAAACCGGCGCAAACTCCGAGATCGTCGAGCGCCTGCGCGTCAACTTCGAACTCGACGAGGACCAGGTCTTCAGCGGCGATGGGCCGGTCAACCTGAGCCGCCTGATGTTCTTCTATGGCGACGTGCAGCGCCCCGACTTGAAGTTCGTTCCCTTCGCTCCCAAGCCGTTCAAATTGAGCCGCAAATCGGCCGACATCTTCGAGGAATTGCGCCAGCGCGACATCCTGCTGCACCATCCCTTCGACGCCTACGACCCGGTGGTCGAGTTCATCGAAAAGGGCGCGCAGGACCCTGCCGTGGTCGGCATGAAGCAGACCCTCTACCGCACCAGCCACGATTCGCCCATGTTCGAGGCGCTCATCGAGGCCGCCGCCACCAAAGAAGCCACGCTGGTGGTGGAGCTGATGGCCCGCTTCGACGAAGCCTCTAACATTCGCTGGGCGCGCAGCATGGAAGACGCCGGAGTGCAGGTCTTCCACGGCGTGGTCGGCCTCAAAACGCACTGCAAGCTGGCCATGCTGGTGCGCCGCGATGAAGATGGCGTCACTCGCCGCTATTGCCACCTGGGCACCGGCAACTACAACCCCGTCACCGCCCGCTTCTACACCGATCTGAGCCTGCTGACCAGCGATCCGCAGATTACCGAACGGGCGCATATGGTCTTCAACTATCTGACCGCGCACGCCGAGGTCGACGACTATCGCCCCTTGCTGGTGGCCCCGCTGACCATGGCGGAGAGCTTTCTCGGCCTCATCCGCCGCGAGCAGGAGCACGCCCAGGCCGGCCGCGAGGCGCACATCGTGGCCAAAATGAATTCCCTGCTCGAGCCCTCGGTCATCGAGGCGCTCTACGCCGCCTCGCAGGCCGGCGTCGAAGTGGACCTAATCATTCGCGGCCTCTGCACGCTGCGCCCCGGCGTCAAAGGGCTTTCTGAACGGATCAGAGTGCGCTCCATCGTGGGCCGCTTTCTGGAGCACTCGCGCATCTTCCACTTCGCCAACGGCGGCGAAGACGAGATCTACCTGGGCTCGGCCGACTGGATGCCGCGCAACCTCTTCGAGCGCTGCGAAGTGGTCTTCCCGGTGCGCGATGCCGCCGCCCGGGCGCGCATTCACGACGAGATTCTGCCCGCCTACATCGCCGACACACTCAAAGCACGCCTGCAGCAGCCCGACGGCGCATACCTGCGCGCCTCCAAGGTCTTCAAGGACGCCCCCGCCTTCAGCAGCCAGGAGTTCCTCATGCAACTGGCCGAAGGCAAGACCGACCTGAGCGCCATCCCCAAGAGCGGGGAAGTCAAAGCTGTTTCTAGCAGCAAAACAACCCGCGGTAGAACCGCCCGCATCCAAACAAATTGACCGCACTGTATCAATGAGTGCTATGATTCTTAATGCTGGAGTTTGCGATGCGAATTCTGGTCACCAACTGGTTCTCTCGTTTTATCCGGCGCGAGCGGATCAGCAAGGAAAGTTTGCGGGATGCAATCGAACGAGCTGAACGTGGCTTGATCGATGCCGATCTTGGCAATGGCCTCATCAAACAGCGCCTCTCCCGACCAGGCCAGGGACACTCAGGTGGTTTTCGAACACTGATTGTATTTCGCAGAGATCTGTGCTCGGTCTTCCTCTATGGCTTTGCCAAGAACCAGCTCGACAATATCAGCCCAGCGCAGTTGAGATCTTTGCGTGGGATCGCGCGAAAATGGCTCGAAGCAGATGAAGAGCGTATTTGCATTGCCATTCAGAACAACGATTTGCAGGAGGTTTTCCATGACCGTGAAAAACGACAGTCTGACTGAAGCGATCTTGGAAACAGCGGAAGATATGCGCCGGAGCGGCATTATGGATGAAGCTGCTTATAAGAAGATCACGATTCGCCACCTCGGCAAGAGTACTCCAATGGCGTCAAAGCCCGTGAGTGGAGAAGAGATTCGCTCCATGCGCGAAAGCGCCAATCTCAGTCAGGCAGTTTTCGCCCGTTGCCTCAACCTCACCCCAGGCTATCTCTCCCAACTGGAGCGCGGCGTACGTGAACCCAAGGGGCCCGCACTGGCTCTGCTCAACATTCTCAAGCGTACCGGGATGGACGCGGTCCTGTAGATTTCACAGCCAAGACGCACGAAAGCCGGGGCCCAAACCCCGGCTTTCTCGCCTATCGCCAACAAGAGACCGCTTAGGGCAGCGGCCGGTCGGTCCACAGCGCCTTGTCGGCGACGGTTTGCACCCAGTAGAGGCGTCCCGCAAGCAGATGCTCGACCTTGAGCTGGTTCTGGTCCTGGGCGAAGAGCCATTTGCGCTCGCCCGTGCCCCATTCCTTCGAGAGCCGGTCTTCGCTGAGGAAGATGTCGGGCGCGTCGGGATAGCACGATCCCCACAGCAGCGGCGTTCCCTCGCCATGCTGGCCGCAGCGCGGCAGCACCATCAGCGCCGGTTTGTGGAAGAAGTTATGCGAGTAGAAGACCACCGAAGAGGCGTCCGACTGCTCGCCAAAGATGATGAAGCTGTCGGCCGGCGTGCCCTTGGCCACGATGGTGTCGGCCATGGCCTTGGAGCTGAGCATGGGCGCGAAGCGCGCGAAGGCGATGTGCGCCGCCACCAGAAAGACCGCCGAGGTCAGCGCCACACTGATGGTCGCCGGCAGGTGCTTGCCCTTCAGCCGCAGCATCCAGCCCAGCGCCGGGCCGATCAGCAAGGTAATTGCGGCCATCGCCGCCGGCAGCCGCAGCGCCGCAAAGGAGGCGCCGGTCAGATCGAAGAGGTGAGACATGGACAGCGTGTAGTCGCCCACAGCGCGATGCGCGAGCAAAGTGCCAATATCGGCCACATGAGGCAGACCGCGCGAGACCCACAATCCCCAACCCAAGGCAATGGCAGAGAGCACACCCAGCACGGCAAAAACGGCCTGCGCGCCGGTAAGCCAGGCAGTCGAAATGGGCGCCTTGCCGCCCGCCGGTCCGCGGTTTTCTTCGATGCCGGCCACAATCCCCGCAATCAGGATCAGCAGCGGCGGCCAGGTGGGGAAGGTGTAGTACTCCTGGTTCGACGAAATGGAGAAGAAAAGCAAAGAGAAACCAGAAAAAAGACTCAGCAGCCAGGCCGTGCGCACCCGGAACTTGAGCTTGAAGACGGCGCTAGCCACATCCTCACGGTTGATGTTGTCCAAGTAAAAGTCGACCGTCTGGCCGGCATCGTGGCGCAGGTGCTGCAGCCAGGTCTTTCTGGTCTTCCAGGCCACCATCAACACCGCCGGCACGAAGAGACTCCAGGGGAAGAGCCAGACCAGGTGCAGCAGCCAATAGGCGGCATAGGGCAGTTTGTTGTAGTCGTGCGGGTAGCGCAGGCTGAAGAAGCGCAGGTAGTGCTCGTTGACGAAGTAGAAGTACCAGAAACCGTGAACGTTGCCGATGGTGGGATGATTGCCCACCGCGTGGCCCTGGTCGGGATTGGCCAGTCCGCACAAGATGTGCCACGGCGCGCCCACCGCAAAAAAGACCGCCAGCCCGCTGAAGAGGCGCATCGAGCGCCAGCGCCGCCACTGCCCGGTCAGCAGCACGTAGGGAATCGCTGCGCCCAGGAAGAAGACCGGCGCAATCAGCCCCTTGGTCAGCATGGCCAGCGCCACCGCCGCCCACAGAATGTAGTAGCGGTTGGGCAGATCCAGTTCCAGAGCGGTAATCAGGCAGTAGAGCGCAATCAGCAGAAAGAGCGCGAGAATCGCCTCGGGAATGATGAAGCGGGTAAAGAGAAACGGCCCGATCGAGGTCAGCACGCCCAGCGCGGCATAGAGCCCGGCGCGTGGGCCATAGGCACGGCGCGTCCACAGCCAGGAGAGCCAGGCCAGCCCCAGCATAGCCAGCGCATTGGGCAGGTGGGTGGCGAAGGTGTTCTGGCCGAAGATCTTGTAGACACCGCCAATGATCCAATAGGGCAGCGGCGGCTTCTCGATGTAACGGATGCCGTTGATCTGTGCGGTGACCAGGTTGCCGGTCTCGGCAATGTGCTGCGCCGCCTGGGCGTGGCTGGAGTCGACATCGTCCAGCAGCGGCGGTGAAAATAGGGAGGCAAACTGCACGGCCATGAAGATCGCCGCCAGCAGCGCCCACACCGCCAGCGTGGAAGGCGCCGCGGTAGGGCGATTCTGCGCGTGGGAGTCGTTGGTCATCGCTGAATGTTTCATCCCCATAAGGATAACAGCAGGTTTGTAAGGGAGTCGTCGCCGTTTCCCTGCCGGTTGGTAGAGGAATGCAAGACGCTTCAGGTTCCCTCGATCCCCAATCCGGCAGAAAAGCGGTTTTGCGGAAAGCTCGTTCCTTGGCGCTCTTCGCCAACCCCTACAATGGAACTCGGATATGACAATGCTCGCCGACAATCTGGCAGTGCTGGAAGAGGCCATCGTTGCTGCCTGCCGCCACTCTGGCCGCGCTCGCGCCGAGATCGAGCTGATGGCCGTCTCCAAGACCTATCCCGCAGCCACCGTGGCCCAGGCCACGGCATTGGGCTTGACGCTGTTTGGCGAAAACCGGGTGCAGGAGTTTGCTTCCAAATCTCCAGATCTCAATCCGCTGCGCCAGCGTGCGCAGCACCCGCTGCGCGTCCATTTGATCGGCCACCTGCAATCCAACAAAGCCCTTCGCGCCGTGGAGCTCTTTGACGGCATCGACTCGGTGGACTCGCTGCGCCTGGCCGAACGCCTCAACGAAGCTGCGGGCCGGCTGGGCAAGCGCCTACCGGTGCTGCTCGAAGTCAAGTTGAGTCCTGAAGAGACTAAGGCGGGTCTAGATCCGCACTCCATCGAGGCGGCGCAGTTGCTGGAACGCTTGCACGATCTGCCTCATTTACAGATGCAGGGACTCATGACCATCGCGCCCTTCGATGTGCCGGACGAAGAGACGCGCGCGACCTTCCGCAACCTGAGAGAGTGGCGTGAGCGCTGGGCGCGGGACTATTCCCGCCTGGGCTTCGGGGTGCTTTCGATGGGCATGAGCGGCGATTTCGGCTTGGCCATCGAAGAAGGCGCGACCCGCATCCGCATCGGCGCAAGCCTCTTCGGATCAAGAGCGAGTCGCTAAAAATGCGCTGGAATTGAGGATGTTTTGAAGGGGCACGGCTTCAGCCGTGCCGATAATGGCTGAAAATGGACGAGGGCTTTAGCCTTTGAGGGAATGCAATTTGCCGCTGAATAGCGCCGCAATTCAATCGATTCTTCGCACCGTACCCTTCGGTGTGACCTTGGCCGTGCGCGCCCAGCCCGGCGCCAAGCGGACGGCCATCGCCGGCCTCTACGGCGAGGGAGCGGAGGCGCAACTGAAGATTGCCGTCCACGCTCCGCCCATCGAAGGCCGCGCCAACCAGGCGCTGGTCGCCTTCCTCGCCGAGTTCTTCGATCTGCCTAAAAATGCTGTGGAATTGAAGAGCGGCGAGCTTGCGCGCAGCAAGGTTTTTCTCTTACGGGGCGTAACCAGTGCTCAGGCGCAGGCCAAACTGGCCGAGTGGATCTGAGTCATTCTCCAGCCAGATCTGTTTTGTAAGCAGCAAGCGCCTTCAGCACCTCAGCCGGCTCGCTGCGTACGCGGAAGTCGGCGTAGGCCTCGGCAAAGAGGATTCTTCTATCTCTTCCAACGATGTACGTCGCCGGAAGGGGCAGCCGCCAGCTCTCTTCGCCGTTGAGAAAGGGAAGGTTGACCATCATCTCCCGATAGTCGTCGCGCAGGGATGCGGGCAGGGTGTAGGCCAGCCCGAACTGCTCGGCCAGCTTGCAAGCCTCGTCGCGCAACACGGGGAAAGGCAGCCCGTGCTGCCCCACCATAAAGTCGCTCTGCCGCTCGGTCTGGGGCGTGATGGCCGCCAGCAGCGCCCCCTGTTCACGCACTTCGCCATAGAGATTGCGCCAGGCCTCCAGTTCGGTGACGCAATAGGGGCACCAGCGCCCGCGAAAGAACTTGAGCACCAGCGGACCGAAGGCCAGCATGTCGGCGCTGCGGATGATACGCCCGCGCGCATCGCTCAGGGCAAACTCCGGCGCAGTCGCGCCCACGGGCAGAATCTTCTCCTCGATTCCCGAGGCAAAGAGATCGGCAACCGCGTGCTCGCCCACCTGCAGCCGCTCCGCCTGGACCAGCTCCCGCGTCCGCGCCGTGATCTCGTCGAGTTGGTCCTGAAGAGTGGTCATGACTCTGCCCGCGAGCGTTACCGCCCAAAGCGCTGTTTGCCGCCCATGCCGAGCGCGCCCATGCCGCCGCGCATCATGTTCTTGGCCATGCCGCCCTTGCCGAACTGCTTGAACATTTTGCTCATCTGCGCATACTGGCGCAG
Organism: uncultured Occallatibacter sp.; assembly: GCA_964493705.1. GTDB lineage: Bacteria > Acidobacteriota > Terriglobia > Terriglobales > Acidobacteriaceae > Telmatobacter. The sequence continues at coordinate 8,698 of CAZBPD010000058.1, read as the reverse complement.
CAGCATGTTCACGTCCTGCACCGTCGTTCCCGAGCCGGCGGCGATGCGCTTGCGTCGGGAGCCGGAGATGATCTCGTGGTTGCGGCGCTCCTTGGGGGTCATCGAGTTGATGATCGCCTCCAGGCGCGTGAACTGCTTCTCGTCCACATTCGACGCCGCCTGCTGCATACCGGCGAAGGGGCCGACCGAGGGCAGCATTTTGAGGATGCTCTCCATCGAGCCCAACTTCTTGATCTGGCGCAACTGGTCGCGGAAGTCGTCGAGGCTGAAGCCGTCGCCCAAGAGCGCCTTCTTGGCGAACTCCTCGGACTTCTTGCGGTCCATGGTGGCTTCGGCCTTCTCGATCAGCGACATCATGTCGCCCATGCCCAGAATGCGGCCGACGATGCGGTCGGGATGGAAGGGCTCGAATGCGTCGGGCTTTTCGCCTACGCCGATGAACTTGATGGGCTGGCCGGTCACGTGGCGAATCGAGAGCGCCGCGCCGCCGCGGGCGTCGCCATCCATCTTGGTCAGGACCACACCGGTTAGTCCAAGACGAGTATGAAATTCCTGCGCGGAGTTGACCGCGTCCTGGCCGGTCATGGCGTCGGCGATGAAGAGGATCTCCTGGGGATTGAGCAGCTTTTTCAGGCTCTCCATCTCGTCCATCAGCTCGGCGTCGATGTGCAGGCGGCCGGCGGTGTCGACGATCAGAGTGTCGCAGCCCATGTTGCGGGCCTCGCGGCGCGCCTCGCCGGCCAGCCGTTCGACGAGTTTCGATCCGGCAGGCTCGCCCTTCTGGTCGCCCTCGTAGAGCCGGGCGTCGATGGACTTGGCCACCACCTTCAACTGCTCGCGGGCTGCCGGGCGGTAGACGTCGACCGAGACCAGCATGGGCCGGTGCCCGCCCTTCTTGAGCCAGGCGGCCAGCTTGCCGGCGGTGGTCGTCTTGCCGGAGCCCTGCAAGCCGGCCATCAAAATGACGGTGGGCGGCTGTGAGGCGAACTTGAAGCGCGCCGTGTCCTTGCCCAGCAGGCCAATCAGCTCGTCGCGCACGATCTTGATGACCTGCTCGGAGGGCGAGAGCGCGGTCAGCACTTCGCTCCCGACGGCCTTTACCCGGATCTGCTCGATCAACTCCTTGACGACGTTCAGGTTGACGTCGGCCTCGAGCAGGGCCACGCGGATCTCACGCAGCGCGTCGGTGATGTTCTCTTCGGTGAGCGTGCCCTGCCCGCGCAGGGATTTAAAGGCACGCTGCAGCTTTTCTGTCAGATTCTCAAACATGGGTTCCCCAAAAAGTTTGTCAACTTCTTAGTGTACCGTGGAGGCCGCATCGGAGGCGGAGTTGCGCGGCGATGTGCAGGGGAATCGCATGAAGCGCGGTAGCCACAAGCAGCAATGGTTTTGCTGAACCCATTCCCAGTTCGGCATGGATGCAGTAAGCGCGTGCGCTCGGCCATTTCCTAAACTGCAACTATTGGTAGAAAATGGGGTCCAATCAATGGTGGAGAAGATGCGCTGAGAGTGTAGTGGGTGTTTTCGGCCCGCAAGCCAGTCTGCGGCGAGCAACCAGGGGGTGCAGGTTGAGTCACTTGGCCGATCATGCCATGGGCAGTGCGATCCATCCGAGCCTGGATGCGGCTTCGGCGAGCGGGCGCAACTTGGATGCGACGCCGCGGAGCAGGATCGACGAACTGGTTCTTGCCCATCTGGCCAAGGCCGGTGTGACGCCCGCCAATCTCTCTTCGGATGAGGTCTTTCTCCGGCGCGTTTACCTTGACACCATCGGCACCTTGCCCACGGCGCAGGAAGCGGCTGCATTTCTGGCCAGCGCCGATCCCAAACGGCGAACGATTCTGATCGATCAGCTTCTGCAGCGCGCCGAGTTCCCCATCTATTGGGCGATGAAGTGGAGCGACCTGCTGCGCATCAAGGCTGAGTTCCCCATCAATCTCTGGCCCACCGCAGCCGAGGAGTACTACCGCTGGCTGCGCGAATCGCTAGCGATGAACAAGCCCTACGATCAGTTCGCGCGGGAGCTGCTGACCTCGAACGGGAGCAACTTTCGCGTTGGCCCGGTGAATTTCTACCGCGCGCTGCAGAACCGCGAACCGCAATCGTTGGCGCAGGCAGTGGCGTTGACCTTCATGGGCGTACGCACGGAGAGATGGCCCGCAGCACGCCGCGCCGAGATGGATGTATTTTTTTCGCAGGTGGGCTACAAGCCCACGGGGGAATGGAAAGAAGAGATCGTCTTCTTCGACCGAAGCAAGCCACCGGCCACGGTCAATGCCGTTTTCCCAGACGGGTCCAAGATTCGTCTGCAGGCCGGTCGCGATCCTCGTTTGGATTTTGCCGACTGGCTCATCAACCCACACAATCCATACTTCGCGCGCAATATCGTCAATCGTCTCTGGTCGTGGCTGTATGGGCGGGGAATCATCGAAGAGCCCGACGACATTCGCCCCGACAATCCGCCGCTCTATCCCGACCTGCTGGCCTACCTGGAGGGCGAACTGGTCTCCTCGGGCTACGATCTCATTCACATTTTCCGGTTGATTCTGAATTCGAGCACCTATCAGCTCAGTTCCATTGCGCACAGCGCCAATCCGGACGCGGCGCTGAACTTCGATCGCTACCCTTTGCGGCGGCTTGACGCCGAGGTGCTGATCGACGCACTCAACCAGATTGCAGGGACCAGCGAGCAGTATTCCAGCGCGGTGCCGGAGCCGTACACCATCATGCCCCACGGCGAACGCGCCATTGCTCTGCCCGACGGCAGCATCACCAGCCCGTTTCTGGAACTCTTCGGCCGCTCGCCGCGCAACACCGGCATGGAGGCGGAGCGCAATAACCGCCCCACCGCCGCGCAACGGCTGTACCTGTTGAACTCCAGCCAGATCCAACGCCGGATCGAACAGGGGCCTGCGTTGCAAGAGATCCTGCGCAAGCCGGACCCGCGCGCCCAACTGACCAGCCTCTATATGACCATCCTCAGCCGCTACCCGACGGAAGCGGAGATGAAGATCGCACTCGCCTATGCACAGTCCAGCGGCCTCGACCGGCGCAAGGCCGCTGTCGATGTGACCTGGGCGTTGATCAACAGCACGGAGTTTCTCTATCGCCATTAAGGCGCGGTTCCCACGCAGGAGATGAATGCCATGCACAACGATGATCGGGACGGGAAGTTGAAGGCTTCGCTGTTTGGCGAGGTCACGCGGCGCGAGTTGCTGCGCATGGGCGCGATGGGAGGCGCAGGTCTGGCGCTGGGCGATCTGTGGTTTCAGCCGGCCTTTGCCGCTCCGCCCAAACCGGGGGCCAGGGCCAAATCGGTGATTCAGATCTGGATGTGGGGCGGCCCCTCGCATCTGGACACATTCGATCCCAAACCGGAGGCAGGAAGCGATTATTCTGGCCCGCTGGATCATCCCATCGAGACCAACGTCAGCGGTATTCGCATCTGCGAACTGATGCCCAATCTGGCCAAATGCGCCGACAAGTACTCGATTCTGCGCGGCATGACGCACGGAGTGAATGGACACGAGACTGCATCTTATGAGGTGCAGACCGGGCGCGCCTCGGGTGGCATCGACGTCTACCCTTGCGTGGGTGCGGTGGTCTCTTACTTCAAGGGGGTCAATGCCGGATACAAGGGTTTGATTCCGCCCTACATCGTGCTGACCGAGCCGCAGGGGCGCTTTTCGGAGGAAGGCTTTCTCGGCTTGCGCTACCAACCCTTTGCCACCGGCGGCGATCCGGCGCAAGCGCGGTTTGCCGTCGAGGGCGTAGTGCAGCAAGGCATCACCGACCAGCGCCAGCAGAGCCGCCGCCAACTCTTGCAGAATCTGGATACGCTCGACAAGGCCATGCGCGACGACCCCCGGTTGATGCCGTGGAAGGAGAGCGAGCGGCAGGCCTATGAGTTGATTCTGGGCGACGGCGGCAAGGTCTTCGACCTTTCCCAGGAAAAGGACGAGATGCGCGACCGTTACGGAAGAAACACCTTCGGACAGTCGTGCCTGGCGGCGCGGCGGCTGGTGGAGCGCGGCGTCCCCTCGATTACCATCAATTACCAGGGCGGATGGGACACGCACAAGGAGAACTTTCAGACCATGCGCCGCCGGGTTCCGGAGATGGACAAGGCGATGGCCGCACTGTTGCTCGACCTCTCGGAGCGGGGGCTGCTGGAGAGCACCGTTGTCTGGTGGAGCGGCGAGTTCGGGCGCACGCCCAAGGTGCAGTGGGAGGCTCCCTGGAACGGCGGCCGTGGCCATTGGGGGCAGGTTTTCTCGGCGGTGGTGGCGGGCGGAGGTTTTGCCGGCGGCCACGTGATCGGCTCCTCTGACCCAAAAGGCGAAGAGGTGAGGGAGCGGCCGATCTATCCCATGGACCTGATTTCGAGCATTTATACGCAATTGGGAATCGATCTGCACGCTGCTTTGCCACATCCTCTGGGCGAAGCGGTCTTCGTCGGCCCCGGCAAGGACGAGAAGCTGAAGACGGCCGGGATGCTCTCAGAAATCATGGGCGCGCGGGCATGATCGCACGAGCTTCTGCATCTCTTGCCGCGCTGCTCCTGGGAGCGGCGCTCGGCTACGCCCAGCAGAACGTGCCTCACGCAGCGTTTGTTTATCCCGCAGGGGGCAGGCTCGGAACCGCCTTCGAGATCACCGTGGGTGGCCAGTTTCTGGATGGAGCGAAGCAGGCATTCTTCTTTGGAGATGGGGTGAAGGCCGAGATCGTCGGCTTTTCCAAGCCCCTTTCTCAAAAGGATTTGGACGCTCTGCGCGCTCAACTCAAGGCACTGGAGCAAAGCCACTCGAACAACCCTGCAAAACCCGCGCCCAGTCCCTTACCGGCTCAGACTCCGGGCGGAGATGCAGCGAAAAAGCCGGATGCTGGTGTTGCTCCAGCCGATGGCGCTCCTGCAATCGCCAAGGATGTACCTGCGCCGGTGACGCCGCCGCGCATCGTAACGCCATGGACGCCGGAGGACAGGAAGCTGGCCGCCGATCTGCACAAACAGATTGACGCGACGATACGCATGAGGGCTGCTCCGTCACTTTCGCAGTCGGTTCAATTGCGCGTTACCGTAGACGCTCACGCTGCCCGTGGAAACCATGAGCTGCGTTTGCTGACCAATCAGGGATTGACCAATCCGCTGAACTTTTTCGTCGATCGGCTTGCGGAGACGACGCGCCCAATGCAATATGTGCCGCTTTCGCTGGCCGCGGGCGGCGGTTTGCCGCTTTCGGCGCAGGCTCATGCAGAAGCTGCATCGGCTCCCATCGAGATTGTTTTGCCGGCGATTGCCAACGGCCAGACGATGCCGGGAAGCATTGACCGCTACCGCTTTCACGCCAACAAAGGGCAAAAGATCGTCATCGCCGCCCTGACCCGCACACTGATTCCTTTCATGTCGGATGCGGTACCGGGATGGTTTCAGGCGGTTCTCACGCTCACCGATTCGAAGGGGAAGGAATTGGCTTCGGCCGACCATTTCCGCTTCAACCAGGAGCCGGTGATCGAAGAAGAGATTCCCGAGGAGGGCGACTATACCCTCTCGATACGCGACGTTCTCGACCGGGGCCGCGAAGACTTCGTCTACCGGATCGCGATGGGCGAGATTCCGTATGTGACCGGCATCTTTCCTATGGGCGGGAAGTCGAGCGCGCGAACACGGGTCAAAGCCGAGGGATGGAACCTGCCTGCAACCGAATTCAAGTCCACCCTGAAAGAGCCGGGGGTGCACGAGTTCTCGGCTGGAGAAGAGGGGTGGAAAGGGATCAATTCCCTTCCGTTCGCCGTGGACACGCTGCCGGAGACCATCGAGAAACCTGGGGATTCGAACGCCGCGCATCCCCGCCGCATCAAAGTACCCATGATTGTGAACGGGTGCATCGAGCACCCGGGCGAGGTGCATTTCTTCCGCATCGACGGGAGGGCTGGGGAAGAGATCGTAGCCGAGGTTGAAGCGCGCCGCCTGGGATCGCCGCTGGACTCCGTACTCACGCTGATCGACGCCCACGGCAAACAGCTCGCCTTCAATGACGACTTCGAGGATAAGAGCGCAGCGCTTCTGACCCATCAAGCCGACTCGCGTCTCATCTACCGGTTCCCCACCAAGGGCGCGTACACCCTGCAACTCGCCGACACGCAGCAAAACGGCGGGTCTGCATACACTTACCGGCTGCGCGTCAGTCCTCCGCGACAGGATTTCGCAGTGCGCGTTGCGCCCGCCAGCATCAATCTGCATCCCGGCAGAACGGTTCCCGCCACCGTTTTGCTGCTGCGCAAGGATGGATTCAACGGCCCCGTCACGTTGCGCATCAAGGATGGACCTGCGGGCCTGGTGCTGAGCGGGGGCACAATTCCCGCGGGAGTCGATACCGTGCGCGTCACGCTGACCGCGCCCCAGGAGGCCATCGCCGCGCCGCATAGGCTCCTGCTGGAGGCAGAAGCCACCATCGACGGGGCTCCGGTTCTCCATACCGCTGTTCCGGCAGAGGACATGATTCAGGCCTTTGCCTGGCATCGCCTGGTTCCAACCCAGACTGCAATGCTCTGGCTCGTAGGCAACGACCGCCGCAAGCCGCTGTGGAGCCCGCAAGAGAACCGTTTGCGCATTCCGGTTGGGGGAACGGCGCTGCTTCGTCTCCCCGTGCCGCAGGGTCAAATGGGAAATCAGATTCAGTTCATGCTCAGCGATCCTCCCGACGGGATCGGCATTACGGATGTGAGCCAGGCCGGCGGTTTTCTCCAGGTACGCTTCAGCGCCGATCCCAAAGTCAAGCCGGGACTCACCGGGAATCTGATCGTCGAGGCCTCGGCGCTCAAGCCAAACAATGCGACCAATCCGCAACCGAAGAGTCCGCATCCCGCACAGTTGGGAATTCTTCCCGCCCTTCCATTTGAAGTCGTGCAGGGTTCGAGCAGTCCCCGGTAGAAGCAGGATGAGGCCGCTGCCTGTTCAGGGGTGAATCCACAATCTCTCGTTTTTGCAAAATTTTACCGTAAACGAAGGAGCCGCAACCCGAGTAGGCTGCGGCTCTGTTCGTGTCTTACAGGTCGATTTACATCCCGTCCTTCACGCCTTCCACAAACGCCTTCAGCTTGCGGCTGCGCGAGGGGTGGCGCAGCTTGCGTAGCGCCTTGGCTTCGATCTGGCGAATGCGCTCGCGCGTCACCTGGAAGCTCTGTCCCACCTCTTCCAAGGTGTGCTCCGAGCCGTCCTCCAGTCCGAAACGCATCTTGATGACGCGTTCTTCCCGAGGGGTAAGAGTGCGCAGGACCTGGGAGGTGTACTCCTTGAGGTTCACGCTGATCACCGCCTCAGAGGGCGAAACCGCCTGCCGGTCTTCGATGAAATCGCCCAAGTGCGAATCTTCTTCTTCGCCGATGGGCGTTTCCAGCGAGATCGGCTCCTGCGCGATCTTCAGCACCTTGCGCACCTTGGCCACGGGAATGTCCATGCGCCGTGCGATCTCTTCGCTGGAGGGCTCGCGGCCCAGTTCTTGCACCAACTGGCGGCTGGTCCGGATCAGCTTGTTGATCGTTTCGATCATGTGCACCGGAATGCGGATGGTCCTCGCCTGGTCGGCGATGGCGCGGGTAATCGCCTGCCGAATCCACCACGTTGCGTAGGTCGAGAACTTGTAGCCGCGCCGGTATTCGAACTTGTCCACCGCCTTCATCAGGCCGATGTTGCCCTCCTGGATCAGATCCAGGAACTGCAGTCCGCGGTTGGTGTACTTTTTGGCGATCGACACCACCAGGCGCAGGTTGGCTTCAATCAGCTCCCGCTTGGCCTGTTCGGCGTCCATGTCGCCCTGGATCATCTCCCGCTGCGTGCGCTTCAGTTCCGGATTGGAAACCCCTGCGTCAGCCTCGATCTTGTCCAGATCCGTCTTGCAGTTCTTCTGCTGACGGCGATATTCCTTCTTCAGTTCCTCGCTCTTGGAGGCTTCCCACTTCTGCTCCAGCGAGCGAATCTGCCGCTCCAGCGTGCGCATGGTGTCGACGGTCTTGTTGACCCGGTCCAGCAGGCGCTTGCGCTCCAGGGGCGTGTACTTCAGCTCGCGCACAATGCGCGAAATCAAGACCTTCTCGCGCGAGATCAGCCAGCGCGTGTGGCGCACTTCCTTGGGTTTGGACTTCACCGTGGGGGTGGCCAGCTTCTCTTCGAAGGCCGTGATCTTCTTCAGATGCTTGAGCAGCGCTTCGATGCGCGTGACGGTGCCCTTGACGCGGGCCTGCACCACATCCTCGGTGAGTTCCTCTTCGTCAAAGACCACCACTTCTTTCACATTGCGCACGCCGCGCTTGAGATCTTCGCCCAGCGCCACGATCTCGCGAATCACGATCGGCGAGCGAGACAGCGCCTTCATCACCCGCAACTGCCCGCGCTCGATGCGCTTGGCGATCTCGACCTCGCCCTCGCGCGTGAGCAGCGGTACCGTGCCCATCTCGCGCAGGTACATGCGCACCGGATCGTTGGTCTTCTCCAGAGTGCCGGGGGTCAGATCGAGCTCGACATCTTCGCCCTCTTCGGCGTCGAAGTCCTTGTCGCCCGCGAACTTGGGGCCGTCCAGCAGATCGATTCCCTGGGTGCCGATGGTGGTGATCAGATCGTCCAGATCGTCGGCCGAGCCCATCTCATCCGGCAGCATGTCGTTCACATCGCCGTAGGTGAGATAGCCCTTTTCCTTGCCCA
>CAZBPD010000057.1:0-22841 GCA_964493705.1 uncultured Occallatibacter sp. | reverse complement strand
CCGATGATGCTGACGAAGGCGTAGACCACCACGATCAGGTGCGACAACTGCGCGCCCCGCCCGGTGCCGAAGCGCGTCTTGATCCACTCCGCGCCGGTCATCACGTTGGAACGCCGCAGCCACGACGACAGATAGACCATCAAGAAGATCTGGTTGAAGGTCGGCCACAGCCAGGGAATCCACACGCTCTTGATGCCGTACACATACATCCAGTACACCAGCAGCATGGTGCCGCTGATATCGAACATCCCCGAGGCGTTGGAGATGCCCAGCATGTACCAGGGCATGGAGTTGCCGCCCAGGAAGTAGTTCTGCATGCTCTGCGAAGCGCGTTTGGAGACCCAATAGCCGATGAACACGGTGCTCAGCAGGTAGGCCACGATGATGACGATGTCGATTACGTGAAGGTGCATTCCATTCCTCGATGCCTGCGGCATCTTCTCCCCGCTGTCAGCGGGGGCAAATCTGCGTTATTTCAATTCCCCTGCCAACAGGAAGACCAGCGATGCCTGCCAGTTGATGGCGATTTCGTTGCTTGCATACGAGGCCGTCTGATCGGCATAGACCTTGGCCGGCGGCAGATCCTTGGGAAGTTTGGCCAGAATGGCATCGGCCCGTCGGGAATTCGGTCCTCCCGAGAGCAGTCCCGGCCAGGGCGCCTTCTGCAAGCCCGAGGGGCTGGCGCTGGGCCGGTGGTGGGGATGCTGGTAGGGATTCTCGCCCACCTGCGTCACCCAGGAGAGCGAGAAGGTGTTGCGTCCCAGCAGGTAGTGCAGGTTGTCGCGCGCCCCGTCCACAAAGGCCCGGTCCGGCTGGAAGATGTCGGCAATCAGCAGATACGTGCCGTACTCGGCGGCCACGCCGTTCGATCCCCAGACGTAATCCTTGGTCTGCATGGAGTTGCGGTAGGCGCTGTCTTGGGTGCGTTGGACGACAGCGCGAGCCGCCGTCACCGTCCGCTCGCGGATTGCCGCCGTAACCTTTGTGTCGCTTCCCTGGCGGTTTCCCAACGCATAGCTCCACAATCCCATCGAGCCCACCGTAGCCCAGCTCTCCGCCGGAGGGGAATCTAGGCTGGGCAAGAACGCCGCGTAGTTCGTTACAAAGTAGTCATTGAACCCCGCTTCTCCGGTGGTCCGCCACAACTCGGCCGCGGCCCACAGCGTCTCGTCGGTGCAGTTTCTGTCGCCGTATTCGCCGGTGGTCACCCCCGACGGGTTGCGGAAGGTCACATTGGGATTCTTTTCGACCCACTCCCAGGCCTGCCGCGCAGCATCCAGATTCTGCTTGGCAAACTTGGCGTCGAAGGGCAGATAAACCCGCGCGGCAATGGCCGCCGTCGCCGCCAGATCGGCCGTCGCACAAGTGCTCTTGAACGGAGCAGACCCAGTTCCGATCACCTCGCTGGGCAGATCGTCGTCTTCGGGCGCCACAAAGCCGCTGAAGTGGGAGCTGGTTTGTTTGTGCCAAACACCCCCATCCGCGTCCTGCATCTTGAGCATCCACTCCAGATTCCAGTGCGCCTCGTTCAAAATGTCCGGCGTGCCGTTGCCCGACTCGGGAATCTTCAGCGAGATCCCTTTCAGCTTCTTCCCGTAGATCTCCCAGGCCCACAAGAGCGTGCTGGTGGTGAAACCGGAGTTCACCACGTAGCGGCCGTAGTCGCCCGCATCGTGCCAGCCGCCGATGTTGTTGCGCGGCCCGGTCGCTCCGGAACTGGGATGGAACTCGCCCTTCTGGTGGCACATGGGGTGCGTATAGCCCGGAAACTCCGGTCCCATATCCACGGCAGTGCCGCAGCGCTGTCCATAGAATCCGCGCATCGCCATGTAGTAAGCGCGCTGATACACGTCGGTGCCGAGAGTGAAATCCCAGCTCCGGCCCACGCCGGGAATCTCGATATAGTAGCTGCCCGGCTTCTTGAATGCCGAAAAGTCGGCCGCCTGCACCTGGTCGCCAGTATCGACATCGCTCACCGCTGCGCTCAGATTGCCCTTGAAGACCACCGCATTGTCTTTGACGCGCTTGATTTCAAAGGTGGTTCCGGCGGCGCTGACCAGCGCAACCTTGACCCCATCCTGGGGATAGCCCACCTGATCCACTTTGATGGCCACGGTGGCCTTGTCGGGTGCGGCGCTTTGCGCCTCGATTCCAAGGGAGAAGGAGAGCGCAGCCAGCGCCACTCCAAAAAGCAGCACATGGCCGCGTCGTACGCTCTCGCTGAGCGGAAAAACGGTAATTTTCATCTCTATTCTTTTGCCTCGTGGATGCATCCGGCATTGCTCTGAAAGCGGAATCCTCTCACATCGCCGGGAATTCTGGCAACGATCCCGCACATCCCCCAAGGTCTCTCGCTTTCAGGGCGCGGATATGTTCACGGCTGCGCCCCGTCAAGTATAATCACGCTGCGTGTGGATGAGTCACCATAAATCTTCTGGAAAAACGTTTGACCGCGTTTTCTCGACCAGGCCCCGGCGGCTCTGAACCATCCCCCTGAAGGAGCACCAGCATGAAGTTCGGATTCTTTGACGACCTGAACCGCGAATACGTGATAACGCAACCAGATACGCCTTTGCCCTGGATCAACTATCTGGGCTGCCAGGCCTACTTCGGCATCATCTCCAACACCGCCGGAGGCTACTCCTTCTACCGCGACGCCCGGCTCCGCCGCATCTCCCGCTATCGCTATAACAACACCCCCATGGACTTCGGCGGCCGCTACATCTACCTGCGCGACGACGACTCGGCCGAGTTCTGGTCGCCCTCCTGGCAGCCCACCCGCAACGAACTGGAGAACTACACCTGCCGCCACGGCATGGGCTACACCACCATCGGCTCTCAGTACAAGGGCATCGAGGCCAGCACGCGCTACTTCGTCCCCATGGACGAGAACCTCGAGATCTGGCAGTTGACCGTGACCAACCATCGCTCGACACCGGCCAAGATCTCTTCTTTTGCCAACATCGAATTCTGCCTGTGGGACGCCCAGGACGACGGCACCAACTTCCAGCGCAACTTCAACACCGGCCAGGTGGAAGTGGAAGACGGCGTCATCTTTCACAAGACCGAATACCGCGAGCGCCGCAACCACTTTGCCTACTTCGCCTGTTCCGAACCCGGCGCAGACTTCGAGACGCAGCGCGAAAACTTTCTGGGCAAGTACCGCAGTTGGGATAAGCCGCTCGCCGTTGAGAACGGCCAACTCGGCAACTCCATCGCCCACGGCTGGTCGCCCATCGGCGCGCACCAGGTGAAGCTGGAACTGGCGCCCGGCGAGACCCGCCAGATCGTCTTCGTCCTTGGCTATCACGAGAACCCCGTCGATCAGAAGTTTGACCCTCCCGGCTCCCAGACCATCAACAAAAAGACCGTGAAGCCGGTTATCGCCAGGTATCTCGACGCCAGCAAGGCCGACGCCGCCTTCGAGCAGTTGCGCGAGTATTGGGCGAAGTTGCTGGGCATCTTCCAGGTCAACACCCCCGACGTCCACACCAACCGCATGGTCAACATCTGGAACGCCTACCAGTGCATGGTGACCTTCAACATGTCGCGCTCGGCTTCCTTCTACGAGTCCGGCATCGGCCGAGGCTTGGGCTTCCGCGACTCAAATCAAGATTTATTGGGCTTCGTGCACATGGCCCCGGCGCGCGCCCGTGAGCGCATCCTCGATCTGGCCGCCACCCAGTTGCCCACCGGCGGCGCCTACCACCAGTACCAGCCGCTCACCAAGCGTGGCAACAACGACATCGGCGGCGGCTTCAACGACGATCCGCAATGGCTGATTATCGGCGTTTCGTCTTATCTGAAGGAGACGGGCGACTTCAGCATCCTTGACGAGCCGGTGGCCTACGACAACGAGCCGGGCTCTGAAAAGCCGCTCTACGACCACCTGCTGCGCAGCTTCAACTACACCCTGGAGCGCCTTGGACCCCACGGCCTGCCCCTCATCGGCCGCGCCGACTGGAACGACTGCCTCAACCTGAACTGCTTCAGCGACACACCCGGCCAGTCCTTCCAGACCACTACCAACAAAGAAGGCAAGGTCGCCGAGTCGGTCTTCATCGCCGGCCTCTTCGTTTACGCCGGACGCGAACTGGCCGCTATCGCCAGCCATCGCAACCTGCCCGCCGAGGCAGCCACCTACATGGCCGCGGCCGCCAAAATGGAAAAGGTCACGCTCGAGCACGGCTGGGACGGTGAGTGGTTCCTGCGCGCTTACAACGACTTCGGCGGCAAGATCGGCTCCAAGGAGTGCGAAGAGGGCAAGATCTTCATCGAGTCCAACGGCTTCTGCACCCTGGCCGGCATCGGCCTCGACGACGGCAAAGCAGCCAGCGCCCTGGCCGCCGTGGGCCAGCATCTGGCCACCAAGCACGGCATCGTTGTGCAGCAGCCGGCCTACACCCACTACTACATCGAGATGGGCGAGATTTCCAGTTATCCGCCGGGATACAAGGAGAACGCCGGCATCTTCTGCCACGTCAATCCCTGGGTGATGATCGGCGAAACCCGTTTGGGCCACGGCGACCAGGCCCACGATTACTACAGCCGCATCAACCCCTCGGCACGCGAGGAGATCAGCGACCTGCACCGTTGCGAGCCCTACGCCTACGCGCAGATGATCGCCGGCAAAGACGCGCCCACCTTCGGCGAGGCCAAGAACTCCTGGCTTACCGGCACGGCCGCCTGGAACTACTACGCCATCGTGCAGTGGATTCTCGGCATCCGCACCACCCTCGACGGCCTGGAGATCGCTCCGGTCGTGCCCAAGAACTGGCCCGGCTTCACCGCCAGCCGCACCTATCGCGGCGTGGTCTACAAGATCGCGGTCGAGCGCAAGGGAGAAGGCAACAAGGTCGCGCTGGTTGTCGATGGGGTCGCTATTGATGGGAGCGTAGTGCCTCCTCCGGCCGACGGCAAAAAGGAAGTCGCTGTCCGCTGCACGCTGAGCTAACTTTTCGCCGCCTCTCTGACGAAAGAGCACGGAAAAATGCGTTGCCGGAAGAGGGTTTTCCTCTTTCGGCAATGGCGTTTAGGGCTACAATGGCGACAGAGGCGACATGGCGCCCGAGGCTAAGAAAATACGTTCATGAAGATAGGATTGTGGTACCTGGTTCTCGTCGCCGTCATTGCTGCCTCCGTGGCCCTTTTCGAGATTTGGGGTACGGCTCACTTTCACGTAGCATGGGGAGCGCCCCTCCCGCCAGATACGTTTTGGGGTAAACCTCTCATTCGGAAGGCGCCGTTTAGACTGGTTGGATTCCAGTTGCTTACTCGGTACCACTTTTTTATGTATGGAGCCTTTGTGCCAGCATCGGTCTTCATACTTGGCCTCCAATTTCGGCATATGACCGCCAATCCTCCAGGCCGCTGGTTCGGATGGTTGATTTTCACCATTTCGGGGACGCTTGGAGTTATGGTGTTGGAGGACTTTCTCTTTTTCGTCTTCAGTACCATACTCGGGAAGCCGTACCCGCGTGCCCTAGAGCGTCTGCTTCAAGGAGAGGCATCTTGGCACCCATGGCAGATCGGCTTCTTCGGATTATTCAGGCTGCCGGCAGCGTATATTTGGGTTCCACCGGTTGCTGGATTGCTGCTCTGGCTCGTATCGCGTCTTCGGCTGTAACATTAATTCCGAGCATCATGCGTTCAACTTTGAAGTGACACCATGGAGAACAATATGGCGGAAGCTGTGGAAGGCCTTAAGTTACAAGCGCATCTCTATGAGTATGCAACCCTCACGAACCGCATAACCTATTGGATATACCTTCAGTATGCGGTCTATGGGTTCGCGGCCGCTTCTTTGGGCTTTGTTGCCACGGCTTGGGGCCATCTCGAAATACAATATCAGGCGTGGGCGTGCTTGCTGATACTGCAGTTCATATTGTGGGGGTTACTCCAAACAAACTTTGAGATTTACGCGATTGTTGTTTACTTGGAGACTTCCTTGAAGAACCAGGTGGGCGCCTTATTAGGGGATTCCACAGTCTGGAACTACGAGAATTACATGGTAACGCTAAGGAAAAACAAATTCATATCTTATGAGCAAAATCTAGGTTTATTCCCTGTGTTCGGTATCGGAATCGGAACAGCGGGGCTGCTCATCATTCGTGATCTCTGGTTAAATTGGCGAATTCACTGGGCATCTAGTGCTGTGTGGTTTGGGTGCTGTCTTTATGTTGGAACGATGACGTATCTGAAGTGGCGTGCCGTTTTACACCTCCAGAACGAAGCTCGTAGGATTGCAACCGATTGATTACGTCGGACCTGTCAGCTGCGTGTTAGGAACAAAGGGGAAAAAAATTGGGTCACGACGAGTGGAACGGTGGCTCATCTATGATTCCCAACAAAGGATCGAGTAGGCCAGAAGAGTTTCATGTCCAGCCCCTCAGGGAACTATATTTGCCGTTTTCACGTCAAATGGCTCTTCATAGTGATCAGGTGCACAGGAATCTTGGTTATAGACTCTTCCTCGGGGTGCCTCACCCTCGTCGCGATCTTGTTTTTGCGGCCAAGGTGGGGTATTTCGCTTTCTGAGCGATCCAGATGGTCAAGATCAAAAGGGATGAGCCCTCTCCACTGCCGGAAAAGCTTCTTATCCGCTCCTCGTTTCCGCCCTAGTGGATCGTGCCGGCCGGCAAATGATAACCTTATCGCGGACGCGCATTGCTGCGGAAATTTGCTCTCTTCGAGCCGTTTTCCCCGCCCGTCCACAGCCCCGGCGTCGCCGGGCCAGCCAGCAAGGAGAAGCGCTTTGTATCTTCCCAGCGAACAGCGTTACGACACCATGCTTTACCGCCGTTGCGGACGCAGCGGTGTGCGTCTGCCCGCCATCTCTCTCGGCCTCTGGCACAACTTCGGCGGCGTCGACACCTTCGAGAATGGCCGCGCCATGGTCCGCCGCGCCTTCGATCTCGGCATCACCCACTTCGATCTGGCCAACAACTACGGCCCGCCTCCCGGCAGCGCCGAATCCAACTTCGGCGAGATGCTGCGTCTGGACCTCAAGCCCTATCGCGACGAACTCATCATCAGCACCAAGGCCGGCTGGGGCATGTGGCCCGGCCCCTATGGCGACTGGGGTTCGCGCAAGTACCTGCTGGCCTCGCTCGACCAGAGCCTGAAGCGCATGGGACTGGAGTACGTCGACATCTTCTATAGCCACCGCCCCGATCCCGAGACCCCCCTGGAAGAGACCATGGGTGCGCTCGATCAGGCGGTGCGCAGCGGCAAGGCTCTTTACGCCGGCATCTCCAGCTACAGCGCCACCGAGACCGCCGCCGCGGTCAAGATTCTCAAGCAACTCGGCACCCCCTGCCTGATCCACCAGCCCAAGTACTCGATCTTCGACCGCTGGGTCGAAAGCGGTCTGCTCGATGTGCTGGGCGAGGAGGGCGTGGGCGCTATTGCCTTCTGCCCGCTGGCCCAGGGTCTGCTCACCGATCGCTATCTGATGGGAATCCCCGAAGGCTCCCGCGCCAGCAAGCCGCACGGCTTTCTCAAAAAGAACGACATCGACGAGCATCGCCTCACGCAGATTCGCGCACTCGGCGAGATTGCCGCCGCGCGTGGCCAATCGCTGGCGCAGATGGCGCTGGCCTGGGTCTTGCGCGACCCGCGGATGACCACAGCCCTTATTGGAGCCAGCCGCGTCGAGCAGATTGAGCAAAACGTCGCCGCCCTGGCCAACCTGACCTTTACCGCGGAAGAGCTGGCCCGCATCGACGCCATCCTCCAACCCGTGGCCTGATCTGGAACGGAAATCAGGGTGCCCCACCCTCGCCGCGACTTTGTTTTTGCGGCTAGGGTGGGAGAGAGTCAGGCGAATCCCCGCTCACCGGCACACCACCAAGGCTGCACAGATCCATCCCGCAGGAGGAGACCCCGTGAACGATTTACGGCAGAAGGTTGAAGCCGAGCTGACCAAGGACATTCTTCCCTTCTGGCTCAAGCACACCCTCGATACCGAGCGCGGCGGCTTCATCGGCCGCATCGCCGACGGGCTCGTCCTCGACCCGCGCGCCGAAAAGGGGCTGATCCTCAACGCCCGCATCCTCTGGACCTTCGCCCGCGCCTATCGCTACTATGGCGATCCGGCTTATCTTGCCGCCGCCCAGCGCGCCTATGAATACCTCACCAGCTTTTTCTGGGACAAGGAATTCGGCGGCTACTACTGGATGCTGGACTGCGACGGCCAGCCTACCGACACGCGCAAACGCATCTACAGTCAGGCTTTCACTGTCTACTCTCTGGCCGAGTACTACCACGCCTGCGGGGAAAAGCAGGCGCTGACCACTGCTCTTCAGCTCGTCGAGAAGATCGAGGCCGCCGGGCACGATCCCATCCATGGCGGCTACTTTGAGACCTACGAGCGCGACTGGTCGCTGGCCGCCGATCAGCGCCTCAGCGATGTGGACATGGACGAGAAGCGCTCTCAGAACACCCATCTCCACGTCATGGAAGCCTACGCCACCCTGCTCCGGGTTCATGAAGACTCCACCGTCCGCCTGCGCCTGCGTGAGTTGATCGAGATCTTCCTCGACCGCATTCTCTCGCCGGAGACCTTCCACATGCGGCTCTTCTTCGATGAGCAGTGGAAGCCGCAGTCGAAGATCGTCTCCTACGGTCACGACATCGAAGGCAGTTGGCTGCTGGTCGAGGCCGCCGAGGTTCTGGGCGACGCCGCCCTGCTTGCCCACACCCGCGCAACGGCGGTGAAGATGGCGCAAGCCGTCTACGACGAGGCTGTCGATCCCGATGGAGGGCTGATCTACGAAGGCTCGCCCGAGGGCGTACACGACTCCGACAAACACTGGTGGCCCCAGGCCGAGGCGGTCGTCGGCTTCCTCAACGCCTGGCAGATCGGCGGCCAACAGCACTTTTTTGACGCCGCGGTAAAAAGCTGGGAGTTCATCGAGAAGTTCATCCTCGACCGCCAGCACGGCGAGTGGTTCTGGCTGGTCACGCGTGACGGTGTTCCCGGCGCCGGCCACGATAAGGTCGGCCCCTGGAAGTGCCCGTACCACAACAGCCGCACCTGCTTTGAAGTGATGGAGCGCCTCGACAGCATCGCCTTTAACAAACAGAACGCATAAAGAGCGCTGTCATCCTGAGCGGAGCGAAGGATCTGCGTTTTCGGCACTTTTACCGCCATCACCTACTTTTGCAACAGAATCTTTGGAGAAGAACCATGAATCAAGCTGCTTTCAAAAAGGCCGTTCAAGCCCTGTTCAAGGAGCAGGAAAAACTCCTCTCCCGCCGCAACCGCAAGGAAGCAGGCGGCAACGGAATCTATGACCGTTACGAGCACCCTGTAGTCACCGCCGCCCATGCGCCCATTCTCTGGCGCTACGACCTCGACCCCAAGACCAATCCGTTTCTGATGGAGCGCATCGGCGTCAATGCCGCGTTCAATGCCGGCGCCATCTTCCACAACGGCAAATTCCTGGTCGTGGTGCGCGTCGAGGGCGCGGACCGCAAGTCCTTTTTCGCCGTCGCCGAGAGCCCCAACGGCATCGATAACTTCCGCTTCTGGGATTTTCCCATCCAAATCCCACAGACCGCCGAAATCGACACCAACGTCTACGACATGCGCCTGGTCAAGCACGAGGACGGCTGGATCTATGGCCTCTTCTGCACCGAGCGCAAGGACCCCCAGGCGCCCGAGTGGGATACCTCTTCAGCCGTCGCCCAGTGCGGCATCGTCCGCACCAAGGACCTGAAGACCTGGGAGCGCCTCGCCGATCTTAAATCCAAGTCGCCGCAGCAACGCAACGTGGTGCTGCATCCCGAGTTTGTCGACGGCCAGTACGCCTTCTACACCCGCCCCCAGGACGACTTTATCCAGACCGGCAAGGGCGGCGGCATCGGCTGGGGACTCTCCAAGAGCATCGAGAACGCCGTCGTGAATGAGGAGATCATCCTCGACAATCGCGCCTACCACACCATCCAGGAAGTCAAAAACGGCCAGGGGCCAGCCCCCATCAAGACCGCCAAAGGCTGGCTGCACCTGGCCCACGGCGTCCGCAACACCGCAGCCGGCCTGCGCTACGTGCTCTATCTCTTCCTCACCGAGTTGGAGCGCCCCTGGGTGGTCACCCACAAGCCCGCCGGTTACTTCATCGCCCCGTTTGGTGGCGAGCGCGTCGGCGATGTCTCTAACGTGGTCTTCAGCAACGGCTGGATCGAGCGTCCCAAGGGCGAAGTCTACATTTACTACGCCTCCTCCGACACTCGCCTGCACGTGGCCACCAGCACCGTCGCCAAACTCCTTGACTATGTGCTGTATACGCCCGCCGATCCGCTGGCCAGCCACCTCTGCGTCGAACAGCGTTGCGCGCTGATCGAGAAAAATCTGGCCCTGCTCGGCAAGTCGAAGGCCAAGAAGCCCGCCGCCCGCCGCATCGCCAAAAAGGCGGTCAAGCCGGCAAAAACAAAGAAGCGATAAGGCTTACACTCCCCGCCCGGTGCAGATTCACTCGGCGGGGCTTTCCGGCGTGGTAAGACCATGTACGGCCCAAAATCGGTGACCTTCGCGCCAATATTTCCGAATTTGCCGCCTGAAACCGCTTTCATTTCAGTTAAACTTAAGAAACAACAACATGAAGTTCGCTTCGGTCGTTAGAAAAATTAAGCATGATCAAACAGGGAAAACCCGCGCAGCAATCCCGGCTGGTGCAGCCGGTCAGCCTGCGCACGTTAGGTGAACACCTGAATCTCTCCCCGGCGACCATCTCCCTGGTTCTCAACAACGCCCCCGGTGTCCGCTCAATTCCCCAGGAGACCCGCGACCGGGTCACCGCCGCCGCCGCCAAGTTCGACTACCGCCCCAGCTTTTATGCCCGCTCCTTGCGCAAGCGGCAGACCTTTTCCGTGGGCGTGCTGGTTCCCGACCTCAGCGACAACTACGCAACCCAGGTTCTCTCCGGCGTAGAAGAGTACTTGATCGAGGAAGGCTACTTTTATCTGACGGCCAGTCATCGCCGCAAGCCCGATCTGATCGAGGAATACCCCCGTCTGCTGATGGACCGCTCGGTCGAGGGACTCATCCTCATCGACACGGTCCTCGAACACACCTGGAATCTTCCCGTCGTGGCTATCGCCGGGCACAAGCAGATTGCCGGTGTGACCAACGTCGTTCTCGACCAGCGCCGCGCCGCCGAACTGGCTTTGCACCACTTGTACGAATTGGGCCACCGCCAGATCGCCTTCATGCGCGGCGGCAGCCACAGCTCCGACGCCGACGAGCGCTGGGAGTGCCTGCTGGCTGTAGCCCGCGAGCTGGAGATCGATGTTCCTGCCGAACGCACCGCTCAGGTCACGTTGCGCGTTTCAGCCCCGGAGATGGGCTATGGGCCCACCGAGGAACTACTCAAAAGCGGCGCGGATTTCACCGCCCTGGTCTGCTACAACGATATTGCCGCTATCGGCGCCATTCGCGCACTGAAAGAAAATGGTCTGCACGTTCCGGACGACGTTTCCGTGGTCGGCTTTGACGACATTCAGGGCGCCGCCTTCTACAATCCCAGCCTGACCACCATCCGCCAGCCGCTCAGCGAGATGGGCTCGACCGCCGCACGCATTTTGTTGCAGCGAATCCGCGGCCAGGAGGAGTTCCCGGACTCCATCGCCATCGAGCCGTCGCTGATCGCCCGCGAATCCACCGCCGTCGTGCCCGCGGCCAAGGCTAGCCTGGAGTACGAATACCCCGTCTCACTGCCCAGCTAGGGCCGGTTTGGGATGAACCCGCCTCAACACTCGCAACGGCCGCTCCATCCATCTGAATTCTTCGAGTCCTCTACGCGCTGACCACTGGTACTGCCAGATCCGCTGCCGCCGCTTTCCGCTCGCATCGAGCCCCGCCCAAAGCTGCGCGGTTAGTCGTGCTTGCCGCCCTGCTGGTCCACAAAGTAGGGCAGATCAAGCGCCACCAGAGCAAAGCGCGTCTCGCCCGCGGGAGAGTCCTTGAAGCCGACGATGTGCTGATGGCGCTTGGAACCGGCCTTCAACTGGAAGCCGCCATGCAGGTTCAGGTCGCTGTCGTCGATCTTCACATTGCCGTTTTTGCTCTCATCGGCACAGCTCAGTCCTTCCCCCGTCACGGTCGGAGTTCCCACCGCGACGTTGCCCTGGCAGGTGATCACCTCCCCATAGCGGCCCAAAGCCTTCTTGTAGAAAGCGGTCACCTGATCCTTGGAATCGTGCGTGGAATAGGAGACAACGCGCACCCGCAACTGAAATCCGCCAAAGCCCATGTTGACGTCGGCGGACTTGTGCTTGTCGTCGTCCTTGAAGGCCTGCGCGCCGGGATAGACGGGCAGGCCCAGATCGGTGGCCGTGGTCTGATCTGTGTTCACGTGGATGCCGCCGAAGGGCGTATCCACCTGCACTTTTTTGTCTTCGCCGTTGACGCCCTTGTCCACCTGCACCCGGCATCCGGCCAAGCCGGCCGCCAGCGCCAAACAGCCCGCCAAAATCATCGCACTCGATTTCATATGCACCGCCTCTTGCCTCCTTCCTACGTTGCGCCGCGGGGAAAGGTTCCGCTGATTGGATCATTGCGCTGTTGAAAGACCATCTTGCGAAGAACAACCGCAGATCCTTCGCTTTGCTCAGGATGACAGCTTTCTGGTGAAGATAGCACCAAATCTCATGGCTGCGGTTAAACCGAAGAGCCATGGTTAAAGGGCAAATGCATCTTCATTCCGCAGGTATACAAGTTTTGGTTTACGAATCGATGCAATGGCCAGTACGGGGAGGCAGCAGGGGCCTTCAGGCCCCTGAATAGGGCGATCGATGGACGGGCCTTTAGGCACGGGCATCGCGGCTCCAAGCAAGAGACCCGAGGCTAAAGCCCATCTTTTCTGCCTCTCATGCAGGGGTCTAAAGACCCCTGCTCCCTCCGTAAGAACAAACAAAAGCAACGGTTACAACTGTTTTACTCGTAAAACGGCGGATGGATTCAGACCTGTTTGCCCTGGCCTTTGCTAATCCTCTCTTGCCCAAAATGCAAGAAAATAGGAGCGAATCGGAGCCCGATCGGACCAACGGACAGGAGTTTGCCTACGGTTTGGGTCTGCCGCCAGGGTAATCCACGCGGATGGTCAGGATCTCGTAGGGATGGATGGGAGCTTTGACCAGATCTCCCACCGTTTCGTGCGTGACGGCCAGCGCGCCTCCTTCGGGCGTCTCCATCAGGTTGGTCACCGTGGCCGCGGTCGCTCCCGGCGGCACGTGGAAGCTGACCGTCGACTCCTTGCCCGCCCACTCGTAGACCCGGAAGATCAGCCCGTCGGCGTCTTCGGCCTTTTTGACCGCCGTCAGCACCACGTTCTCCGGTTCGACCGAGGCGAAGGAGTGCGAGGGGGGCAGCGAGCCGGGATGGGCGGTGGTGACCACGGCGGTGAGCGGGTAGTTGTACTCGTAGCCGCGGCGCACCGTGTTGGCCTCTTTCCAGGTGCCGGCATGGGGATAAAGCGCGTAGTGGAAGTGGTGATGGCCCATGTCGGCCTCGGCGTCGGGCCACTTGGGCGAGCGCAGCAGGGTCAGGCGCAGCACATTGCCCACCGCGTCGTACCCATATTTGCTGTCGTTGATCACGCTCAGCCCGTGAATGGAGCCATCGGCGCCCTTGCCGCTCAGATCGGCCCAGCGCATGGCGGGCACCTCGAACTGGGCCTGCTCCCATGAGTTGTTGCGGGTGGTGGCGCGCTCGATGCTTCCATAGGGAATCTCGTAGGTGGCGTGATCGCTCTCGACCGCCAGCGGGAAAGCTGCCTTCAACAAGACATGACTTTCGTGCCAGTCGATCTCGTTGTCGATGTCGATCTGGTCGTCCCTCAATTCAATTGATTGGTCGAATTGCGAATTCTGCCAGTGGCGAACGATGTGGATGGTCATTACATATTGCTTTTGAACCTGTTGAACCAAATCAGCCTTTTCAACTGTCGATGGCGTCTGATCAAGCGTTCCAGGATCGATATTCCATGCATCGTAGTCTTTAGGTTTGTCTCTGAAGAACTGGAGTTGATTCGCGCAACCTCCGGGCGATACTAGTTCAGTTCTCGATTCCTTCCTGAAAATGCTAGTAATACATCCGTTCATCTGATCGACCTTAATTCTGATTTTTTCATTTTCCAGCTTCAATGGAGGGTTCGCCATCTTTAGGTCGTCGAGATCCAAAATTATCGTATCGTTAGATCGATGACAGGCATCCTCATCGCAGCCGATAGTTATGCGAAGCGTTTTGTATCCCATCGCGGGAACATCGCGGACCGGAACTAAATAGTCGTAAGATTCAAGACCACCTAGATTTCTCAAACCATTCAATCCGCCGCTTGCAGCATGTGCACCTGTCTCCGGGTCATCGAGGAGAAAGCCTTCCCGAATGGGTATATGCGCAACAAAAACTCCCGAGCGCTTCCATGCAAGGGGATTGAATACAACGAGTGCTTGTCCCGTTTGCCCCTTCTTTCCGTCTGAGGTGTTAGTCAGCCCCGCGATATGTTCTTTCGCTCCTCCGGAGATGGCGTCCGTCGACATTTTTACCCAGTCGTAGTCTTTCTGGGCATCTTTATAAATCTCTCCAATTCCTGAACCAGCGGCGAGATCGTGGAATTGATTAAAAAGAACCTTCTTCCAATCCTCTGTTAATTCGGTGCCAGGATAAGGGAGTGACCAGACTCCGTTAAGCGCCCACGCGATTGAGGAGAACTTCTCCGCGTTGAGGACTTCGACTTCGCCTTGGCGCATATTGCGCTTGTGGTTGGCCTGGGTGGTCATCACGCCGCGGTGGTATTCGAAATAAAGTTCGCTCTTCCAGGTGGGAATCGAGACCTTGCCCTCGACTGCCGGGGGCGCGGTATAGCCCTTGGCGATGGATTTGTAATCCCACACCGGGCTCTCGGGCGCGATCTGCTTTTCAAGAGAAGAGAAATAGCTTTGCGCGGTGCCGAACTCGATCTTGGGCGTGATGTGTGCATGGCCCTGCGCGTCCAGACCCGTCCAGTGGAAGCCCTCGTCGAGAATCGCCCGCGTGGGCCCGCCGCCGTGATCGCCGATGCCGTAAAGGTCCATGATCGCGGGCAGCCCTGTAGCCTGCTTCTGGGCAATGGTGAAGTCCCGCGCCAGGCGAACGGGGTTCAAATTGTCGTTGGCGTAGTCGTGGGGGAAGTAGGCCAGCACCTTCGACCCATCCGGCGACTGCCACCAGAAGAACTTGAAGGGCAACTGGTTGGTGTCGCACCAGGCCATCTTCTGGGTAACGAAATAGTCCACGCCGCTCTTTTTGTAGATCTGCGGCAGTTGCCACGTGTATCCAAAGGAATCGGGATTCCAGCCGATGCGCGTGTCTACCCCGTAGGCCTGCTTGAACCAGCGCTTGCCCACCAGCAGTTGCCGCACCAGCGATTCGCCGTCGGGCATATTCAGATCGGGCTCGACCCACATGCCGCCCACGATCTCCCAGCGGCCTTCCTTGATGCGCTGGGCGATCTCAGCGTTCATGTCGGGGTACTTGTCGGCGATCCACTCGCTGTAGGCCGCGGCCGACTGCGTGTAGGTGTACTGCGGATACTCGTACATCAGTTGCAGCGCGGTGCCGAAGGTGCGCTTGACCACGTCCACCGTCTCCGTCCACGGCCACAGCCAGGCGGCGTCGATGTGCGAGTTCCCAGTCAGGTGCAGCGTGACCTGCTGGAGCAGCGGGGTCAGCGCAGCCAGCTTGGCGCGCGCGGTCTGGAGGCTGGCGTCGAAGTTCTTCTGGTCCCTCTGGTCGAGCGCAGTCAGATCGACAGCCGCGATGGCGTTCTCCAGTGTTGCCATTTTGGATGCATCGCCGGGCGCCAGCGCGGGAACCAGCAGCGCGGCGCTGAGGAACTCCTCGCGCAGGTCTTCGGGGTTGGGACGGCTTTCGGCGAAATCGATCTTGAGCGTTGCGCCATGAACGCGCTTGGTGTCGACCGTATGCAGCAGCTTGACGGCCACCGTCACCGTTTCGCCCGGCTTGGCGTTGTCGAAGAGGACCACCGGCTCCAGATCGTCGCCCAGGGCCACGCGGCGGCCGTTGAAGTAGAGGATTTCCGGCATGGGTCCGTTGGCGTCGGCGTGAAACTGGAACCAGATGCGCGCGCCGCTCAGATCGTAGCCCGCCAGCGCCTGCGGAACGACAAATGTCTGCCTGAACCAGACCGCCTCGTTAGGCGCTTTTGCTCCCTTGGCGACCGTCTGCCAGCCGCTTTCGTCGAGCGCCGTTGCCTCGCCGTGGGCCAGATCGCCCGTGTGCATCTTCCACACGCCGTCGGGCAGCTCGCCGAGAGTGCTGAGCCGATCGAGCACGGCGCGGGAGGCCGGTTGCAGGCTGGCGGCGATGCGGGCGGCATCGGCTGCGCTCTGCGCCGGGGCGCATTGCGGCAGTACCAGAAAAACTGACAATCCAAGACAAAAAGCAAGAGTGCGGAGCGCTTTCACGACGGAGATCATGGCCAAAAAAACCTCCGCAGTATAGTACGGCAAAGGAGCAGCGAGAGGAACCATTTGCCGTTTCGGGACGAGAGCCCGCTGGGCGCCGCGATGCTGTTTTTGCAAACCAGTTCCCTTGCTCTACGTAACATGTCGTGTTACGCTAAGGCCGTGATACGGAGCTTTCGCCATCGCGGAGTGGAGAGGTTCTTCAGGACGGGTTCCAAAGCCGGAATCCAGCCCCGGCATGAAGCGCGGCTGCGTATCCTGCTGACCACCTTGAATCTGGCTTCTACACCACTCGACATGAACCGCGATGGCTGGAATTTTCATGCGCTCAAGGGCGATCTGAATGGGCATTGGGCTGTCAGCGTCAGCGGCAATTGGCGGCTGACATTTACTTTTGAAGGCGAGGACGCCATCCTTGTCGATTACCAGGACTACCACTGAGAGGGCGCGCGTATGAAGGGCATGTACAATCCGGCCAGCCCCGGCGAGCTGCTGCGGGAGTTTCTAGGCGACCGAACCGCGACCGAGCTTGCCCGCCACGTGGGCGTAGCCCGCGCCACCATCTCGCGCATTCTTAATGGCCGCACTGCGGTTACGGTCGATCTGAGCATCCGTCTGGGTGAGGCGTTCTCGCTCTCGCCGGATTTCTTTTCCAAGGCACAGTTGCAATACGATCTCTGGCTGGAATCGCAGAAGGTGCGGCGCAAGATTAAGCCGCTGGCGGCGTAGAAGCAGGCTTTTGAAATCCTCCCAAGACGGGTGGAGCAATCTCTGGATGAAAACGTTTGCTGCCGCTCTGCACCGCCGGTTACCATAGCTGCCATGAAGAATCGGCATCGTTTTTTGCCTTGTCTGCTGGCTTTGACTGCGTCCTTGGCGATGGCGCAGAGCACCGCCGCGCCCTCAAAGTATCCCGGCTCTGCCGATCCGTTGGCGCCCACCCGCGAGAGCAAATCCGCCGCACAGATTGACCGCGAGTGGCAGCAGTCGGTGGCCAAATACGACGCCGAGCGCAATCGCCTGCTCGGGGTCGAAGAGCAACAGGAGAACGACGGCCCCTACCGCGCCGACTGGGCCACGCTGGTGAAATACCAGCAACCGCAGTGGTACAAGGACGCCAAATTCGGCATCTTCATCCATTGGGGCGTCTACGCCGTGCCCGCCGCTGAGAATGAATGGTATCCGCGCAATATGTACCGCCCCGGCGAAGGCGCTTATCGTGACTTCCAAGATCATTTCGCCGGCACAGATCCTGCCGCGAAGGACGCCAAGGGCTACAAGGACCTGATTCCGCTCTTCCGCGCCGAGCGCTTCGACGCCAAAGAGTGGGCCGCGCTCTTCAAGCAGGCCGGCGCGCAGTATGTAGTGCCGGTGGCCGAGCACCACGACGGCTTTTCCATGTACAACTCGGGGCTGAGCGATTGGACGGTGGTCAAGATGGGACCCCGGCGCGACACGCTGGCTGAGCTCGCGGACGCCATCCGTGCCGCCGGTCTGCACTTCGGCCTCAGCTCGCACCGCGCCGAGCACGATTTTTTCTTTGACGGCGGGCGGGCGATCCGCTCCGACGTGAACGATCCCCGCTACGCCTCGCTCTATGGGCCGGCGCACGAGTGGATCTCTTCGCCCACTCAACAAATGCAGGACGATTGGACCTACGTCAGCCCGGAGTTTGCCCGCGACTGGCTGGCCCGCGCCACCGAACTGGTGGAGAAGTACCATCCCGAGGTGGTCTACTTCGACTGGTGGGCCGGGCAGCCCAGCTATCGCCCCAGCGTGACCAAATTTGCGGCCTTCTATTACAACTATGCCGCCGCCCACGGCCTCGCCGGCGTGATCGACATCAAGGACAACGCGCTTGCCTGGAAGGCCGGGGCGCGCGACTTCGAGCGCGGCCAGCAAGACCGGATTCTCGCCGATCACTGGCAGACCGACACCTCCATCAGCAACGCCAGTTGGGGCTACATTGAGCACGACACCTTCAAGAGCCCTGAGTTCCTGGTGCATCAACTTGTCGACATCGTCAGCAAAAACGGCAATCTGCTCTTGAACTTCGGCCCGCGCGCCGACGGCAGCATTCCCGCCGAGGTGCAGTCCACGCTGCGCGCAATGGGAGCGTGGCTCAAGATCAACGGCGAGGCGATTTATGCGACGACGCCCTGGGTCACCTTCGGCGAGGGACCGACCCAGATCAAGGCCGGCGCATTTCACGACACCGACACCAAGCCCTACACAGAAGAGGACTTCCGCTTCACTGCCAAGGGAAAGACGGTCTACGTCCTCGGCATGGCCTGCCCCAAGGAGGGCAAGGCGACCATTCACTCCCTGGGCTGGGCGCATGAAGGTAGCTCGCTGCCCATCGCTTCGGTCGAGCTTTTGGGGTCAACCGAAAAGATCGTCTGGACGCAGGGCGCCGATGCGCTCCAAGTCACTCTGCCTGCCGACGCGGCCTGCACCTACGCCTACGCGCTCAGGCTGACTCCGGCGGCAAAGTAGAGAGCCGCATCGAGGAGCCGACAGCCTGGAGTGATGGGATTTTTTTGGTTTTCGATCGTCCGGCGCACGCTGGGAGCTGCCGGGCAGGGCTGGGCGGGACGGTTGCCGCCCGGCGGTTTTCATTCTCTGCTCGGTTCTGTTCCACGGCGGACTCTCAAGTCGTACACTGGAGACTCGATTTTCTGTCTACGGGGCAGAAGGAGCAGAACGCCATGGACTATCCCGCGCACTACCGCTACACCCGCGAGCATGAATGGATCTCGCTTGAAGGCAATCTTGGAACCATCGGCATCACCGACTACGCGCAGAGTTCGCTGGGCGACATCGTCTACGTGGACCTGCCCAAGGTGGGCGATGCGGTCGTAGCAGGCGCCGTCTTCGGCTCGGTGGAGAGCGTGAAGGCCGTCAGCGACCTCTACGCGCCCGTCTCCGGCACGGTTGCCGCTATCAACGAAGAGCTGATGGACGCCCCCGAGCTGATCAACTCCGCGCCCCACGAGAGCTGGATCATCAAGGTGGAGCTGAGCAGCCTTGACGAGTTGGACTCCCTGCTCGATGCCGCAGCTTATGAGGCCTTTGTCGCTGAAGAGACGGGACACTAGCCAGCTTTTAGCTGCTAGCCTTCAGCTACTAGCCGGTTTTGGGCAACGCAGGCTGAATTGAACTTCCTCTCGCACCGTCGGATGGCAGGTCGCATTCAGGCCCGTTTTCTAGACCAATCACCGTTTTAGGCTGCTCTTTTCTCCTGCTCTGTGCGGCTGTTCGCCGACGCCTCGGAGCTGGAAGCTGACAGCTAGCAGCTAGAGGCTGAAATGCGCTATCTTCCCAAATCCCCGGCCGAACGCGAGCAGATGCTCGAGGCTGTCGGCGCTGCGTCGATCGATGAGCTGTTTGCCGTCATTCCCGAGGAGTACCGCCTGAACCGCGATCTGGAGGTTCCCGCGGCGCTCGCCGAGAGCGAGATTGTCGAGTACTTCCGCGTCGCCGGAGCCAAAAACGCCACCGACTACACCAGCTTTCTGGGCGCGGGGGCCTATCGTCACTACCGCCCGGTGGTGATCGATTCGCTCGTCCAGCGCGGCGAGTTCCTGACCAGCTACACGCCCTATCAGGCCGAAATCACCCAGGGAACCCTGCAAGCCATCTTCGAGTTTCAGACCATGATCGCCGAACTGACCGGCATGGACGTGGCCAACGCCAGCATGTACGACGGCTCGACGGGCGCGGCCGAAGCGGTGATGATGGCCGTGCGCGTCACCGGCCGGCACAAAGCGGTGGTGGCTAAAACCGTTCATCCCGAGTATCGCGAGGTGCTGGCCACCTACACCAAGCACCAGGGACTGCCCTTCACCCTGGCCGGCTACGATGCTGCTACCGGGCGACTCGATTTGGCCGCGCTCGATGCGGAGATCACGGCTGAAACCGCCGCCGTGCTGGTGCAGAGCCCCAACTTTTTTGGGGTCATCGAAGACATTCCGGCCATCGCCGAGGTCGTTCACGCCAAGGGCGCTTTGCTGGTCGTCTCCATTGCCGAGGCCATTTCGCTGGGCGTGGTGCGGCCGCCGGTCGAGGCCGATATTGTCAGCCTGGAGGCGCAGTCCTTCGGCGTGGCGCTGAGTTACGGCGGACCTTTCTGCGGCGTCATCGCGACCAAAGAGAAGTTTTTGCGCCAGATTCCTGGCCGCCTGGTTGGTCAGACCGTGGACAGCAAGGGGAACCGCGGCTTTGTGCTGACGCTCTCGACCCGTGAGCAGCACATCCGCCGCGAAAAGGCCACCTCGAATATCTGCACCAATCAAGGGCTGGTCGCGCTGATGGCGGCCATCTTCCTCAGTATCTACGGCAAGGAGGGCCTGCGCGAACTAGCCGAACACAACCTGGCCAAGGCGAACTACGCCGCTCGCACTTTGGGTGCTCAGGCAGGCGCAAAGCTGCTGTTTGACGGCGCGCCGCGCTTCAACGAGTTTGTCTTGCAGACGGACGAAGCGCCTGATTCTCTAAGCCAGCGGCTGATGGAGCAGAAGATCGTCGGCGGCGTGGATCTGCGCAAATGGTATCCCGAGTTGGGCAACGCCACGCTGTGGTGCGCCACGGAGGTCATGCCCCGTCAGCGCATCGACGATGCTGCGAAGGTGCTGTTAGAGAAGTAGTGTCTGTATTCGACGCCGGATCTTGTAAAAGAGAACGGCTTTCCATGTTGCGAATAACTCCGCTGGCGAGGTGTTGTTACAGGGAACGACTTTAGTCGTGCCGCTGACGGAGGGAAATACTAGGGGCTTTAGCCCCTGATATTATCCTTTTTGTTCGGAGACATTGCCAATGGCGAAACAGGTTTATCCACCACGCATCATGTATATCGAGTGCAAAGGCGGTGGGTTCGTAGATCCGTACGGATACGGTCCGTTTAGCACTGGCGGTGGTCTGCATGGGGCCGCCAGGATTGGGAGGGTTACCTTCAGCCGCACTGGTGCAACACTTCACTATGGGAACAAGTCGTTCCAGAAACTGAGCGGCGGCTTCAAGGCAAATTATTTTTGTGTGGAGACCGGCGAGCAATATTGGATTTCCGGTCCGCGGAGCGACGGAACAGATAGGCTCTACAAGAGCGACTTGCCCGTCGAAATTGATGAAGATGTGCGCGAAGAATACTGGACGGAGATTCGTAAAATGCCAGAATCGAAGGCCCGTACTCAGGCATCGCTCTTAACCACGAACCGTCCGAACGCCACATCGTTGACACGGAAATGATCGACATCGGCTTGCAATCCGCTCGCAGACCAGCGTTTTGTAACAGGGCACGACTTTAAGATTGGGAAAAAGGCCCATTTGAGCGAGTTTTGTAACAGGGCACGACTTGAGTCGTGCCGTAACAGGCATAAGAAAGGAGCGGGCTTTAGCCCCTGCATGGCCCGGCCCGGTCGCAACGCGTCCCCTGAGGAGATTCTCAACCCAAGACGTTTTTTCTTTGCAACCACCCGGACCAGCATGAGCCGCCGCCTCTTTCAAACCGCGCGCAATGCTGGCTTGTTGATCGATGTTTTGCGTTCGCTGGTGGCCGAACACAAGTTCCGGCTGCACGATTTTGTCGTCATGCCCGATCACCTTCATCTGCTGATTGAGATCGACAGCGAGATGACGATCGAAAAGGCCATGCAATTGGTCAAGGGCAGGTTTTCCTACCGGCTGAAGCAGGAATACGGCGTTCTCGGCGAGGTTTGGCAGCGCGGGTTTTCTGAGAAGCAGGTGATGGACGCGGAGGCGATGGAGAAATGCCGCGAGTACATCGCCCATAATCCGGTGAAGGCGGGATTGGTCGAGTCTGTGGATGAATATCCATTTTGTTTCCAGTATTTGGCGGTTCGCAAGACCGGCAGGATGGGCAAGGACAACGGTGTGCAGGGGCTGAAGCCCGAGTGATTTTTGGGCATCTTACGGCACGACTAAAGTCGTGCCCTGTTACAAAGCATGTCAGCAGACTGTGTTTCTCTGCAAAACTGCATTTGGTTGAGCATCGATGGAATGAGGACCCCGTAGCTTTAAGAGCAGGGTTTAACTGGCAACAAATCAAAGAGGGATGAAAATGGCATCATCTGAAGTTTTGACTGAGGCAGCGAACCAAAAAGTCCGTCCTCACCCGACGCAGAACGAGGCGCTGATTTTCGAGAAGTCCGCGCCGGGCAAGTGCGCCTGCAAACTGCCTGCGCTCGATGTGCCGCCTGTCGATCCTGCGGTGCTGCTGGGTGAGACCCATCGCACGATAAGCGCGGAACTCCCCGAGGTCAGCGAGATCGAGGTGATTCGCCACTTCACCCGGCTTTCGACGTGGAACTACGCCATCGATCTGGGCATGTATCCGCTGGGCTCCTGCACCATGAAGT
>CAZBPD010000056.1:0-23699 GCA_964493705.1 uncultured Occallatibacter sp. | reverse complement strand
ACCCACTCCAGCTTCGACTACGCGCCGGGGCTGCTCATCTATCACTCCCGCGACCTGATCAACTGGAAGCCGGTGGCGGCGGCCCTGCGCAAATTTTACGGCGTGATCTGGGCGCCCTACCTCTGCGAGTACCAGAAGCGTTTCTATATCTACTTTCCCTGCAACGGATCGCTCTTGGTGGTGCATGCCGGCCATCCTCTGGGGCCGTGGAGCGAGCCCGTCGATCTGGGCATCAAGGCCATCGATCCCGCGCACATCGCCGAAAACGGCCACCGCTTCCTGCACATGGCTGGTGGCCGCATGGCCGAGCTTACCGCCGACGGTCTGGCGGTAAAAGAACAGCCGCGCAAGGTCTTCGAGGCCTGGCCCATGCCCGCCGAGGCGCGCATTGAATGCGTCTGCCTGGAGGGCCCCAAGATGATCGAGCACAATGGCTGGTTCTATCTCAATGTGGCGGAAGGCGGAACCGGCGGCGCGGCTACCAGCCACGCGGTCGTCTCGGCGCGCAGTCGCCACGCCGACGGCCCCTGGGAGTATTCGCCCTACAATCCCATCGCTCACACCCGCTCGCGCGAGGAACGCTGGTACTCCGTGGGACACGGCCGTCTGGTCGATACCCCCGAGGGCAAGTGGTACATGACGGTGCATTCCTATGAGAACGGCTACCGCACTCTGGGCCGCCAACTGCTCCTGCTCCCCATCGTGTGGACCCCGGATGGCTGGTTTCGCGTACCCGAGGGGATCACTGCCGAGTCTGCGATTCCCATGCCGGTGCCGGGGAGCACACAAGCGCCTTTTGCCGACCCCTCGGACGCCTTCAGCAGCAAGGAACTGGGCATGCAATGGGCCTTCTGGAGGGAATACGATCCCAATCGCTTCACGACGGGCAATGGTTCTCTGGTCCTCCAGGCGCGCGGCGCCTCCCTGGCTGAGAGCGGTCCGCTGACCACCGCGGTGGGCGCCCATTCCTACACTGTGGAGGTTGAACTTGAAGCCGACCCAGGGTGCGAATCGGGACTGGTGCTTTTCTACGACCCACAGCACGCAACCGGACTGATTCTCGACTCCCAAGGCGTTGCCGTGCGCATGGCCAACGGTTACCACGAGCGCCGCGAACTGAAGGGCGTTACCCGTGCCACTCTGCGCGTGGTTAACGACCGCCAGGAACTGGACTTCTACTATCGCCTACCAGGCGAGGGCTGGCTCAAGGCAGCCGCCTCGGCCGAGATCTCGGGAATGCACCACAATGTACTGGGCAACTTTCTCGATGTGCGTCCCGCCGTGTACGCTTGCGGCACTGGGAAAGCCACTTTCAAGAACTTCCGCTACTGGCCCGAGGTCAATGCGCCGGTATAAACATGCAGGCAGGCAACTTCTCCATCCATCGTCAAGAAAGCACGAAATGCCGCCAGATGCGGCTTTCTTCCGAAATGGATCGAGGACGCAAGTTTAGATCATGGGAGCATTTCGACACGCCGCAGCGCGTAACGGTGGAGATAAGCTTCCGAACGACGCCACAGCCTTCGAATCAACTTGCAGACCTGGTTTCTATCCCTGGTAACGGGTGACTCGCTGCACCTGTTTCAGTCCTTTTCTCATCCCCTCCAGCTTTACTCATAGCGAGCCGCCGCAATCATTTTCTCCACTCCCTGCTTCGAGTAAGAGACGAGCGTGGACCGGGAGGTCCACGCTACAGCCGTCCGGGAGGCCGGCGCTACAGCTTCGTGACCCAGAGGCCGGCGAAAGCGATGCGGGTCACCCGCCGGAGAATCCGGCGCGGTTTATCATTCTCGTAACTCAAAAAACGGAGATAGCCTAAATTGAACAGCCTGATGGATTACCTGCACCAGATTCCAAAGACCACATGGATGGTACTTGCCGGGATCGCGGCAGTCTGGCTTTATAGTCTGCAAAAGAAACACATAGACGCGCAACGCCAAAGCGAGGCGGTGAATTGGCCTCTGGTGGAGGGATCGGTTCACTCCTCAAAGGTGAGCGACCGCCCCAGCGGCGTGGGAAAGCGGCGCGGTTACTCCGCTGTTTTCACCTACGCCTACGGCTACGGCCAGGGTGAGTTGGAAGACTACTTCACTTCAACCTTTACGCGCGTCTTCAACAGCGAATCGGATGCAGGAGTTTGGGCGGGCGCGCTGAAGGATAAGCGCATTCCGGTGCGAGTTTGCCCGGACCGGCCCAGGGTTTCTGAAGTCTTAGTCGCCGATCTGGATTTCCGCTTTGGCCCTCCCGCGGCGGAGGGAACGCCGGATTTTTCTGGCCATGCCGCGCAGACCGTACATCGCTCCGAGCGCCTGCCCGCACGCTATCGCTGGCCAACGGAGATGGCTACATGGCTGGCGGGTTTGTGCTTTGTCCTCAGCCTGATCGACCATCTTTACCGGGTGATTGCGGGGCGGCCAGCGCATCCCTACCTGGCTCCAGTGCTGTGGTGCGTGGCTGTGTCGATCGGCGTGCCGATCTGGTATTGGTTCGACGAAAAATTGCACCTCTCGCTCATGGGCTGGCCAAGCGCACATGACAATCTTCCGGCGTGGCTGCGCATTTGCCGGTACCTGATCGACGTCTATACGGCCTTTAACTGGGTGATACCTGCGTTTCGATTGGATCTGCTTCTGCATTTGCACCCCCATGACAGCCGTCTCGATCCTTATTCCAATGGGGTGTTCGTGATGCTGCTTTTTGGCAATGCCCTGGCCAGCCTCTTCGCAGCCCTCGACCGCATCGAAGACCCATCGGACCCCGCGACCTGGAGCCTCAAACAGGAATAAACTCCTCACCGCTTTGCCCATGCGGGCAGCAGCCGCTACACTTGCCATCAGCATGGCAATCGCACGGGAGAAGAATTCGGAACGGCTGGTCAACGCCGCGCGCGCCGACGAGGAGCAGGTCTTCGAGCTGAAACTGCGCCCCAAGTGGCTGCGCGAGTTCATTGGCCAATCCAAAGCCAAGGAGCAGTTGGCCATTGCACTGGAGGCCGCCAAATCCCGCGGCGAGGCGCTCGATCACGTGCTGCTCTTCGGCCCCCCAGGGCTGGGCAAAACGACGCTGGCCACCATCATCGCCAACGAACTGGATGTGGGCTTTCAGCAGACCTCCGGGCCTGCCTTGCAGATTCAGGGCGACCTGACCGCCATCCTGACCAACCTGCGTGAGCGCCAGGTGCTCTTTCTCGACGAAATCCACCGCATGCAGCCGGTGCTGGAAGAAAAGCTCTACACCGCGCTCGAAGACTACAAGCTGGACATCATCATCGGCCAGGGTCCGGCGGCGCGCACCCACGTGATGGAGATCCGCCCCTTCACCTTTATCGGTGCCACCACCCGTCCGGGGCTGCTCAGTTCGCCGCTCCGTTCCCGCTTTGGGATTCTGCTGCGCCTGGAGTTTTATACCGAGGAGGAGCTGAAGTTCATCGTCGAACGCTCCGCCGAAGTGATGCAGATTCCTATCGATCCAGACGGCGCTTCGGAGATCGCGCTGCGCTCCCGCGGCACACCGCGCATCGCCAACCGGCTGCTCCGGCGGGTGCGCGACTACGCCCAGGTCCGCGGCAACGGAATCATCGATCGCCCTACAGCCAACGCTGCTTTGACCATGCTGGAGGTGGACGCGCACGGTTTCGACGAGATCGACCGGCGGCTGCTGCTGACCATCATGCAGAAGTACGACGGTGGGCCGGTGGGCCTGGGCACCCTGGCCGCCACCCTGGCCGAGGAAGAGGACGCGCTCGAGGAGGTGTACGAGCCTTTTCTCATTCAAATCGGCTTTTTAGACCGCACTCCACGCGGCCGCGTAGCCACTCGCCTGGCCTATGAGCACTTTGGATTGACCATGCCGGGAAAACAGAGCGCACTTTTTTAGATTTTTCTGGTAGAGTGGCAGTGATTCAGGTAACTGTGGTAAAGAGGAGATCTTTTCCCATGGCGCTGACGCAATCCACCATGCTCGAACTAGGCACCGAGGCTCCGGATTTTTCCCTACCCGATGTGGTTACCGGCCGCACCGTTCATCGCGACGATTTTCGCGGCCGGCCGGCGTTGCTGGTCATGTTCATCTGCGCCCATTGCCCCTACGTGAAGCATGTCGAGAGCGGCCTGGCCGCGCTGGCCGAGGACTTCTCCGACCAGGCGGTGGGCATCGTGGCCATCAGCAGCAACGACGCCGTCAATCACCCCGACGACAATCCCGAAGGCCTCAACCACCAGGCCGAGACGCGCGGCTTTATCTTCCCTTACCTCTACGACGAGACGCAGGCCGTGGCCAAGGCCTACAAGGCCGCCTGCACGCCCGACTTCTTCCTCTTCGACGGCGACTTCAAACTGGTCTATCGCGGCCAGTTCGATTCCAGCCGTCCCGGCAACGGCATCCCGGTCACCGGCGAGGACCTGCGCTTCGCCATCGGCCAGGTGCTGGCCGGCAAACACGTGCCCACCGACCAGCAACCCTCCATGGGCTGCAATATCAAATGGAAGTAGGCGAAAAAGCGGAGTGAGCGGCCACTGCGTGGCCAGTGAGCGGAGTGAGCGGAGTTAGGATTCATGCCCACTCCGCTAACTCCGCTAACTCCGCTAACTCCTCTATCTCCGCTATCTCCACTAACACCGCTCTATAGCTCCAGCCCCTTCAAATACGCCCTGAACTTCTCCCCGAATTCGGGACGGTTCAGTGCGAATTCGACGGTGGCCTGCAACATGCCGAACTTGTCGCCGGCGTCGTAGCGCTTGCCTGCGAAGGTGTAGCCGAAGACCTTCTCTTCCTTGAGCAGCGCCCGAATGCCGTCGGTGAGCTGGATCTCGCCGCCGGCGCCGGGGGTGGTCTCGGCCAGCAACTCGAAGATGCGCGACGTGAGCACGTAACGGCCAATGATGGCCTGATTCGAAGGAGCGTCCTCGAACCTGGGCTTCTCGACCATGCCGGTGCAATTGTAGAGGCGCGGGTCTACTACATCCCTGGAACCGGCCAGCACGCCATAGGCGCCGATCGCGGGGCCATCGATGCTCATGGTCGCCAACACCGATCCGCCCTGCTCGTTGAAGACATTGATCATCTGCTTGAGGCAGGGAACCTCGGCATCGATCACATCGTCGGGCAGAAGGACGGCGAAGGGCTCGTCGCCCACCAGATCCTTGGCGCAGAGCACGGCGTGGCCCAGGCCCATCGGCTCCTTCTGGCGCACATAACTGATGCGGGCCATAGCCGAAACGCCGCGCGATATGGCCAGCAGCTCATGCTTGCCGCGCCGCTCCAGCATTGCGTCCAACTCGAAGCTATAGTCGAAATGGTCTTCCATCGCGCCCTTGCCGCGGCCGGTGACGATGATGATGTGCTCGATGCCCGAGGCGATCGCCTCTTCCACGCCATACTGGAGGATGGGCTTGTCGACCAGCGCCAGCATCTCCTTGGGTATGACCTTGGTGGCGGGCAGAAAACGCGTACCCAGTCCTCCCGCGGGAAAGACTGCCTTGCGAACCTTTTTGCTCATTCCGTCTCCTTGGCTTTTATCCATTGCAAAATCGATTTCAGCGCCTGCGACAATACCATGTCATCTCTTCCAACTGTAACCCGCGCGCAAGCACAGGGCAATCGCAAGAATGGGATGGAGGGGAGAAAGATACAGCGAGGATGCAGGCGTGGAACTGAAAAAGCCACCGTGTCCGGTAGAGTTGTTTTTGCGCCGTCTCTCCCCGATGAGGCAGCTTGAGATTGAAAAATAGAACATGTTAAAAGTCGGTTGGGGCGGAAATCTCCTGCGATACGAGTAGATGAAGCCGCCCAATCTTCTCGGCATCTGAAATGGCCAGAGAAAGCGATGACGATGACAAACTCGCGGGATCGAACTCCGACTTCAACTCGGGAAGTGCAAAAGACAAATGCGGGTATCTCTGCCCCAAGGCGCGGTCAATTGAAGCACCATCGGGAATCGATCGAATCATATCCCGCAACAGCGCGGCTCCGTACGAAGCAACAAAGGTGCGCCCGTCTGGCAGCTTTCCTATTCGATAAAGAAGTAAGTTGCCGAGGAACATCAAGCTGCGAACCGCCCTGTTGTCATAATCGAATCCGCCGAACTGTGGGGTAGATGCGGTATTTGCCGCTACGCGGGCGGATAAAACTCCTCCCAGATGCTCATCGCGAAGCCGCCTCTTCAATACTTGAAGAATGCTGGTGATCTCGGCCAGGCTCTCCAACGACACGGCTTGCCGCGTATCGTGCAATTCCTCCTCGATCTCCCTCAGCCATCCCCTCTGCGATGCAGCCGCCACGCGGAAGCAGTACAGAGAAAACTCATCTTGCGCAAGTGCTTCTATGGCGCCGACCAGTGCTTCAATCGTCTCGCCAAGGTAGCCTATTTCCGCCTTGAGAGGTTCGGGGGAGCCGGTGT
This sequence comes from uncultured Occallatibacter sp., assembly GCA_964493705.1. Taxonomy (GTDB): domain Bacteria; phylum Acidobacteriota; class Terriglobia; order Terriglobales; family Acidobacteriaceae; genus Telmatobacter. The sequence continues at coordinate 17,302 of CAZBPD010000056.1, read as the reverse complement.
TGAATAGCTTTCGAATTGTACTATCGACCACTCCATCCACTAAGTCTTCGGGGCTGACGTCGAAGGCCGGAACCGCGTTCTCAACAAGAATGCCTGCCGCATACAGATTGCCGCAGGCGAGAATCACCTTCGCAAAAATATCTGTTGAACGCGAAAAGCGCCCTTCAAGAAATTGAATCGCATCGGACCTTGCCTGACGCTCGGAGACTGTAAGGCCAAGGCCCGCTACCCGCAGGCTGGCAACGGCGCCGGCAAACGCGCCCGCAGTACCCAAAACGAGCGCCAGGGCGCTGACGAGCATCTGGATTCTGCTCGCATCCGTCAGTGAAAGACCTAACGATAAAATACACCACGTCAGCAAGATAGAAGTCACAAGAATGGAGGTGACGGTTACCACCAGAAAAATGCCGATTCCACGCATAATTCCCTCCGTAATAGCGCTCCAGCGATTCCAGAATCGGTGTGCCCGGAAACCCATGCATTCAAGTCGGTGCGAGCCTCAGCGAGCGACGGCCTGACACAATGGTTGCTGGGTATAACCATTCTGGAATCGCTCTAAAACGAGCCTCGTCGGGCTCAGAATAAAAGCAACAGTCTGCTTCTTTCCACAACGAGGATCGGTGTCAGTGCTTTTTCCGAAACATCTTAGTCCCATTTCATGCAAATTTACAGCGTTGGCGAATCGTCTCCCAGCAGCGCCTGGCGCACGATCTTGATGGGCGGAAAGCCCTGGCGCAGGAAGTTGTTGTGGAACTCCTCCAGCGAAAAGGCCGCGCCCTGCTTCTTCTTCATGTCTTCGCGCAGCTTCATGATCTCCAGCTTGCCCAGCGTGTAGTAGAGATAGGTGGGGTCGCCGGCGCCGCGCTTGGTCTCGACCACCGCCGTCTCCTTGGATTGATAGCCTTCCTTCTGAAAGAAGGCTTCAGCTTCTTCGATGCTCATTCTGCCGCTGTGCATTTGTATGCCGACGATGAAGCGCGCATTGCGCAAGAGCGCATCCTGAAGCTGGCCCAGGCGAAGAAACTTCGACTCGCGCTCGTCTTTCGCGCCCGCCCCAGGCTGTCCGTAACCCTCGTCGAGCATCATCTGCTCGGTGTAATGCGCCCACCCTTCGATGTCGGTGTTCGCGCCGAGCAGCTTGCGCACCCGGCTGGGCGCTTGCGGCAGCCACAGGAATTGAATGTAGTGGCCCGGATACGCCTCATGCACCGCGGTCGAAATCACCGTGCCCACATTGAACGAATGCATGTAGCCCTCGACCTCTTCGGGCTTCATCGAGGGATCGGGCAGCGTGACGTTGAAATAGGCCTCCGTCGCGTGGGTCTCGAAAGGTCCCGGTGTGTCCATCGAAGCAAATGTTGTGGCGCGCATGAAGGGCGGTGTCTCTTCCACGATGGGCCGCACATCGGAGGGGATGGTGACGATGTGATGCGAGCGGATGAAGCTGACCAGCCCGTCGAAAGTAGCGCGGAAGGCGGGGATCAATTGATCGGGCAGGGGATGTTTCGCGCCCAGCTCTTCGACCACGGCGGGCGCGTCCTTGTTGGGCTCCAGTTCCTTGGCGACCTGGCTGAAGTGGGCCTGATTCTTGCGCAGATCGGCCCAGGCGATCTCCAGTAGCTTGTCCAGAGGAATGTCGACCATCTCGTCGTAGGCCAGCTTCTTCGAGAAGGTCTCCGCACCGATGCGGAAGTCGCCGTTGGACTTCGGCAGAAGGTCGGTCTTGAGCCAGCCAAGATAGCTGTTCAACGCGGCGATCACGTCGGCGTTGGTCTTCAGGAACTCGGCCTTGAGCGCCGAATCTTTGGCCTCGCTGAAGGCCAGCGGCACATCGTTTTGAAAGAAGCTGACAATCCCCGGCAACTGTTCGATGGCGATCTCGGTAAAAATGCGCGGAGGGTTGTTGAGGTTTTTGCGCGCATCGGCAAAGAGCGCCGGCATCTGCTTCTCGCGCGCAATTAACGAGCGCAGGCGATCGTCGGGCGATGCGAATCTGCGCTCCATCAACGTGAATGCGCCGTTGGCGGCAATGCCGGAATAGTTGTCGGCGTTCTTCTCCCAGGGGCGAATCGTCTCTAAGGTCAACAGCGTGCCGCGGATGTTCGCGAGCACAATCTCACGATCGCTGCGGGGAACGAAATCGGCAGTGTCAGAGCCAGGCTGAATGGCCTCGACACGCTTTTCGAAGCTCTTCAGGTCGGCAATTTGCGCGTCGATGTTCTTGCGCGAGAGATTTTCTAACTGCGTATCGTACTGGTGATAGCCGGCCAGCGTTCCGGTGGTGGGGTTGTAGTGGAAGTAGACCTGATCGAAGTAAGCGTCGGAGAGCTTCTCGAAGCTCTGCTTCCAGTTCTTATCAACGGCGTGTGCGCCGATCGATGCCGTCATAAAGGCTCCCATCGTGAGTGCTGCAAAAATGTTTTTCATCTTCATCTCTCTCTTGAATTCATTTCCAAAAATCCAAAATTCAAAATGGGTGCCCCACCCTCGCCGCGTTTTTGTTCTTGCGGCTAGGGTGGGATCACGACGATACAGGCGCCAAATCTTCGATCAACTCCTGAATCTCCAGCAAGACCTCATCGGGCTTGATGGAAACCAGCGGATACTTCAAGACGCCCTGCGGAGTGAAGACCGCGCCACGCTTGGCGTTGCGCGCGACTAGTTTCATCAGTTGCTGGGGATCGATGATCGCCGCCTCGGTAAAGCGCAGATGCAACTCGGCACGCTTGCGGTCGATCTGGGCAATGCCCAGGCGCTCGCACTCCAAGCGGATCAAGGACGCTTCCAGCAGATAGACCGTAGCGTCGGGCAACGCGCCATAGCGGTCTTCCATCTCTGTGCGCAAATCAATAATCGCCGCCGGGCTTGCGGCTCCGGCGATCTTCTTGTAGAGACGCAGGCGTTGATTCTCTTCCGCTACATAGCTCTCATCGATGCGCAGGGCAATGCCGAGATTGAGTTGCGCGGCGGGCTTCTCTTCGCCGCTCTCGCCCTTCATCTCCTTGACCGCCTGCTCCAGCATCGACGTATAGAGCTCGAAGCCGATGGCCTCGATGTGTCCGCTCTGCTCGCCGCCCAGCATGTTGCCCGCGCCGCGCAGTTCGAGATCGAGAGCAGCAATCTTGAAGCCCGCGCCCAAATCGCTGAACTCCTTCAATGCGGCCAGCCGCCGGCGCGCAATCTCCGTCAACTCTTTCTCGGGAGGGATCAGCAAATACGCATAGGCGCGGCGATTGGACCGGCCCACGCGACCGCGCAGTTGATAGAGTTCGCTGAGTCCGTGGCGGTCGGCGCGATTGATGACGATGGTGTTGGCCAGCGGAATATCGAGTCCGTTTTCGATGATCGAAGTGGCAACGAGCACATCGTATTGATGGCTCATGAAAGCCAGCATTACGCGTTCCAGTTCGTTCTCGCTCATCTGCCCGTGGCCCACACAGACGCGCGCTCCGGGAACCAACTCTTGAATGCGCGCGGCAATCTCATAGATGGAGTCGACGCGGTTGTGCACAAAGTAGACCTGCCCGCCGCGCTCCAACTCAACCTCAACGGCCGAGCGCACGATCTTCTCGTCGAACTTGGCCACCACCGTTTGAATGGCCATGCGATCCTTGGGCGGCGTCTCGATGACGCTCATATCGCGCAGGCCCACCAGCGACATATGCAGTGTGCGCGGAATAGGCGTGGCGCTCATGGCCAGCACATCGATCTGCTTGCGCATCTGCTTGAGACGCTCTTTGTGGCGCACGCCGAAGCGCTGCTCCTCATCGACAACCAGCAGACCGAGATCTTGAAACTTGATGTCTTTCGACAGAATGCGATGCGTACCGATGAGAATGTCGATCTTGCCCTGCTCGACTCTTTCAACGATGAGCTTCTGCTCCTTGGCCGTGCGGAAGCGCGAGATCATCTCGATGTTGATGGGGAAGAGTGAGAAGCGGCGCTTGAAGGTCTCGAAGTGCTGAAAGCTAAGAATCGTCGTGGGGGTGAGCACCGCGACCTGCTTGCCGTCTTGCACCGCCTTGAAGGCCGCGCGCATGGCCACTTCCGTCTTGCCGTAGCCCACATCGCCGCAGAGCAGGCGGTCCATGGGCATGGTCGACTCCATGTCGAGTTTGATGGCGGCAATGGCCGAGAGCTGATCGTCGGTCTCGGTGTAATCGAAGGCTTCTTCAAACTCCTTCTGGAATTCGTTGTCGGGAGCAAAGGCTACGCCCTTGACCGTCTCGCGCTCGGCGTAGAGCTTGAGCAACTCGGCGGCCATGTCTTGCATGGCCTTGCGCACACGCGCCTTGGTCTTGGTCCACTGCTGCGAGCCGAGGCGGTTGAGCACGGGCGCGGGTCCGGTGTCGGTGGAGCGGTACTTCTGAATCAGATCGAGACGCGTGAGCGGCACATAGAGCTTGGCCTGCTCGGCAAACTCCAAAATCATGAACTCAACGGAGAGGCCGTCTTGCACGATCTCTTTGAGCCCGAGATACTGCGCGATGCCGTGCTCGACATGCACCACATAATCGCCCACGGTGAGATCGCGGAAGTCGGAGACGAAGGCCGCGGTCTTGGATCGTTTGGGCTCGGGGCGCGCGGCCACATCGGCTTCATCCGACAGGTCATTCGCGCCGAAGAGGACGAGGGAGCCGCCGCCGAAGGTCACGCCGGCAGACAATGGCGTACGCACGATCACCGGCACGCGTTGATCGCCGCTGAGATGGCCGCCTTCATCGACCAGCGTTGCCTCAACATGCGCGGCGCGGCTGCCCAGACGATAGGGAATCTGATACTCGCGCAGCATGGTGGCGAGCCGCTCGACATCTCCCTGGTGCGGAGCGGCCAGCACGATGCGTGCCTCGATCTCCATCAAACTCTTCAACTGCGCGGTGAGCGCAGGAATGGACCCGTGAAAGCGCATGGTGGGCCTGGTGTTCAGCTCGATCTCGCCCATATTGCTGTCTTCATCGAGCACGTCCACCGCGCCCAACTGATCCAGATCGAGGCCCACATGCGAGGCCAGCATGGCCTGCAAGATTTCGGGGCGCAGATAGATGTCTTCGGGCCGGATCAGCGTGCCGATCCCCGCGCGCTCATGGCGCTGCTCGACCTTGTTCCACCAGCGGTCGATCTGGTTGCGTACCATGGCCGGCTCATCGACAAACAACATGCACTTTTGCGGCAACGTAAGCAGCGATTTATGCGCTCCAGCAACGGCGGAGAAAAACTCCCATCCGGGAAAGACGCTCACGCCGCCAGAGGCCGCGACCTCGGCGGCCATTTCTTCATCTTCATCTTCGACGCGCTGTTTACTGAGCCGCGCATGGACGGCGGCCAGCAGGCGCTCGGTGACGGGAGTTTCCGTCAGCGGGAGCAGTTCGGTTTCATCCAAGCCGCTCTGCGAACGCTGCGTCTCGGGATCGAACTTGCGGATGGTTTCGATCTCGTCGCCAAAAAACTCGATGCGCACGGGCCGGTCGGCCTCGGGCGAGTAGATGTCGAGAATGCCGCCGCGGCGGGTGAACTGTCCCGGCATCTCGACCAGATCCATCTGCGTGTAGCCAACGCTGGCCAGGTGAGCGGTAAGGGTTTCAATGTCGACTTCTTCGCCGCGGCGCAGGGTGACGGCCAGGCCTGCGTAGTAGTCGCGGTCGAAGAGCTTGAGCGCGGCGGCCTCGACCGGGGCGATGAGAATCGAGGTCTGCCCGGTGGCCAGCTTCCACAGGGCCGCGGCGCGCTGCTCCTGCACGGCGGGGTGAGGCGAGAGGTTTTCAAAGGGAAGCACGTCGTGGGCGGGCAAACGGACGACGCGCGCCGGATCGATGGCACCGGTCAGTTCGCAGCCGGCGCGCAGCATCGGCTCCAGCGCCTCGGCGGCCTTGTTGTCGGCGACGATGACGATAATCGGCTGATTGGCCGCTCGCGCCATCAGCGGCAGATAGATGGCCCGCGCCGTAGCCGTCAGCCCAGAGACACGCCTGCGCCCCGCAGCAAGGCTCAGGTGCCTGCGTACGCGCTCGAAGCCGGAAGAGTGCTCCAGATCCGCGAAAATCTCGCGAACAAACGGGAGAATCATGCTGCTTCAGTTTAGCAGCGGGCCCCCTTACTTAGTCGAAAGAGCACGGATCTCTGACCAAGTCTTGCCGGACAATGCGTAAGCGAGTTGTTCCGCATCATCAACATTTAAAGGACCGACATCGAAATATTGTTTGCTGTTGTACATCCGTCGAGCGCAATGAGATGATTTTCAAGTTGCTCATTCTGGAACCAATCCCAATTCTTTGTCTCGTGTAAACGCAGACTGAAGGATTAGGCCGTCTGGAACACTCGACCCCTTGTGCTCCTGGTGACGAAAACTCACACCAATTCGTTCGCCCAAATCTTCGCCGACCAATTCACTCATTACCTCTGCGAGAAACTTAGGGTTTTCTTCATATAACATCTTCAAAAGTAGAAGGCAGTAATTTGTCGTTCTGTTTTCGCGTTGGGAATACCCAGAGAAAAGGCTAATTGGCTGACTCATATATTGCATCCTTTCTTGAATTTCCACTTCAACCCAATGTACTCCACAGGATTCAAGTTTGGCCTAATCAAACTGCGATTTGCCCGCGAATGTCTTTCAGCAGCACCAGCATGTGGAGCGAGTCGACCGGGGAGGGAACGAAATCGAATTGTTCGTAATAGCGCCGCGCCGCCTCGTCCTTGGCGTGAACGGCCAGCGCCCGGATGCCGGCGATCTCGGCTGCTTGCAAGGTGCGCAGCATGGCATCCCGCAGCAGCGCGCGTCCTACGCCTTTCTTTTGCCAGTTCTTATCGACGGCCAGACGGGCCAGCAGCATGATCGGAACCAGATGGTGGGCAAGTCCTTTGCGCAAACGTTCCGGCGCGTCTTTGTATTCGATTTGGCCGACGGCCAGACTGTAATAGCCGATGAGAGTATCGCCATCCAGACCGACGTAAGTCTGGGCCGAGCCGGCACCCTGGTTTTGCAAAGCGTGCTTGCGCAACCATTGGTTGAGAGCTTCCTGTCCACAGTCGAAGGAGTCGACCGGATGGTCGCGACGGAGTTTCTCGATCCTGCGCGTCTCAGTCATTTGGCTTGGCTGGAAGAGAAGAATCCCGGTTCATCAAGGAGTGCTTGCAGGCGGGGCAAGGGGCGTGCCGGGGCATCGAGTGCGGTCTGAAAGGCGGTCCACTTCTCCGCATCCAGGCCGAAGACGCGGCGCTCGGCCAGCGTCTCCTCGGCGCGGGAAAGAGCGCTCTCCATTACAAAATCGGCCATCGAGCGATGGGTGGCGGAGGCGGCTGCTTGCAGTTTGGCTTTGGCCGAAGGCGAAACGCGCAGATCCAGTTTCACCGAGCGCCGTTCCGTCAGGATGGGTTGTGTAGCCATGGGGTTCTCCGCTGCTTCCTCGATCATCGTGCCAAATTGTCATGACGATGTCAAGACAATGAGGCAATTTCTCTGAGCGTATCGACAGCGAGATGGGGATTGCGGAGACTTACGTTCACGAGCCGGCACGCGTCGAGCGGTGGCCCGTGTTCGGACCGTCGGCGCTGCGCGGGAACCACGAAGAGGCGCTCATCTCCGGGCCGCCGCGCAGGCTGGCGGAGTAGCGGTAGCCCAGCGCGCGCTGTGCGCCGCCGTGGCCCAGGGCGGCGGAGCGGCGCAGATGCAGCAGGGCCACATCTTCATCGCGGCTGATGCCCAGGCCGACAGAATAGTACTCGGCCAGAATGTAGTTGATCTCGCGATTGTAGGGATCGAGGCGGTAGCCGGCCTGGAAGCATAGGAAGGCGCGTTTCAGCCGCTCCTCGTGGCGCAGCAGGTCGGCACGCTCGCGTTCGCGCTCCTTTTGCACGGCGCGCACCATCGAAGCCGAGGTATCGGGCCAGAAGGAGCGCAGCGTGCGAGCCGTCTCGCGGTCTTCGGCGGTCATATTGAGCGTGTTGCCGGCCTCCTCGGGGTCGCCGCCCTCGGCCACCAGGCGCAGAAATTCGAGGATGGTGCGGAACTGGGCGTGGCGATCGGCCTGGGAGCGGGTGTGGGCCTGCGCCTCGACGACGGCCATCCAGCCGGGATCGTCGAAGGCCGCGGTGTGCAACTCCATGCCCTTGCGCAGCCACTCGATGGCCTCTTCAATGCGCAGCAGGTCCATGCGCCCGCGCGCCGCTAGCCGACGCACTCCGGAGACCGTGAGCGCGGCTACCTGCGCCGGAATCAACTCGATCGCGTTCGCCTGAATCTCGCTCATCTCATCCTCACGGTTGCCGAGCGTTCCTCGAACTCCTCGCGCGCCTGCGCGATCCTCATGCGAATGTTGCGCGCCATATCGGCCATCATCTCACGGCCCTGGTTGGATTCGCCTTGCACTTTGGCCATCAACTTGGCAATCTCCGACGAGGACAACTCGGCGATCTCAATCTCGATGGCCCCCAGGCGGCGGGAGATGCGCTCGATCTGGCGGATAACGCGCTCGCGTTCGGCCGTCGCGCCGCCGCCCTCGACCGCCTCGGGACGACATTTGTATTCTTCCAGAACCTTGCGCAGGGCGCTCGCATCCTGGCGCTTGTAGGCCCCGTTGGCCTCGGCCATCAATCTTTCGCGGATGGCGCGATCTTCATCGGTGACGGCGCGGTCGGGATGCACCTGGTTGCAGACCTCGCGGAAGAGCTTCTTCAGCTCCGGCAGCGGCGCAAACTCTTCGGCTGCGGCGGCCTCGCCGTGCGACGCGGCATAGGATTCTTCAGCCTGAGCGCGGGCCTCGGCGGCGACGGTCTTGGCCTGCGCTGTGCCAGACAACTCCGCGGTCCACTCGGCCAGTTTGGCGGTCCAGTCGTCCAGCTCCGCGTAGAGAGCGCCAATCTGGCGCAGGTAGCGGCCTTCGAAGGCCGCCAGCTCGGCGCGCAGGTTGGCCAGAAAAAGCTCGCGATCCGCCAGCACGACCTCCAGCACCGCCAGCTCTTCGCGCTTGCGGGCCAGTTCGTCTTCTTGCGGCGATAGTTGGCGAACAATCTCGGAGTTCATCGCTTCCTTCAGGCGATCGGAGGGGTTCTATTGGCTGCTTGCATTCCCGCTGCGTGGAAAGGGCGCAGATCGAAGGAGAAACTCTTTTCCGCGACGATGCGGGTGAGCGGGATGCGCACCGCGCCGCTGACCGTCAAACCCATGCCGGCCAGAGCCTCCGCCGCCCAGTTCCTCCCCTTTACATACCCCCGGATGTGCGCCATGGCAGCCGTCAAAGGAGTCCCTCAGGTATACATCGTATCCTTCAAAAGTTTTTTCGCAGATGGGAAGAATCCGCCGGTTAAAAAAGAGATTCTCAGTGTTTCAACATGGGAAAACGAGCTATTCCAGGAGCCCAAAATCGATGCGGTGGTTCCCATGTATCAGTGCGGCCGGCCGGGCAGAACAAAGTGCTCGGCACAGCGCGGCTCGTAGGCGTCGCCGGGCACCTTGACGGGGCTGTCGTAGGCGGCGGGTTGGCCGTCGATCAGGCGCTGCGAGAAGAGCGCGCGGGTCCCACAACTGCAATAGGCCATGCACTCGGTGATGCTGCCGCCGTAAGCGTTCACCAGCCAGCTCAGGTTCAGCATCTCGCCAAAGGGAAGGGCGCGGAAGTCCAGGTCCAGGCCGGCGATCAGCACATCGTGGTGGGCGTCGAGCAGGTACTTGGTGAAGACGAAGAGCTGGTCGACAAACTGGCCTTCGTCGATGGCGATGCACTCGATGCGCTTGCCGATCTCCATCTCCCGCTGGGCGATGGCGTCGAGCACCTCCCAGGGGTTGCTGGACTGGAAGGCCAGGGCTTCCATCCTGCCGTGGCCGTTGGGGTTGCGGCTCTCGATGACGCCGGGGCCTCCCTTGGTGTCGTCGCTGGGCTTGAGCGCCAGCACAAATTGGCCGGCATACTGGCGGCGCATCTCGGCGCGGCGCAGCAGCTCCGCGGTCTTGTTGCTGCGCATCGGCCCCATCATCAGTTCGAGCTTGCCTTTCATCGTGGAGCCTCCAAAATGCTGAAAAATGTTCGCATTTTCATGGTAATTCGGTGGAATGCCGAACGTGAGAGGGCGGAACGCTGTCGGGTGTACATGCGCGCACGATGGGCAGTCGGCTACTGCATCAACTCCGCGAAGGCCTGCTTGAGGCGCTGCCGGCTGATAGCTAGTTCTTCGGGCAGGACGCGGGTTTCGGCGATGGTGGCCATAAAGTTGGTGTCGCCCGCCCAGCGGGGCAGAGCGTGCAGGTGCAGATGGCCGGCCACGCCCGCTCCGGCGGCCTTGCCCAGATTCATGCCCATATTGATGCCGTGCGGCCGGTAGACCCGTTGCAGAGCCTTCTCCGCCAGTTGCGCCAGATCCATCAGTTCGTGCGCGGTGGCCGTCGACAGCAGCGCCAGACGGTCCAGATGGGCGTAGGGCATAACCATAATGTGTCCGGAGTTGTAGGGGTAGGCGTTGAGGCAGACAAAGCAGTACTTGGCGCGAAAGATCAGCCCGCCGGCGTTCTCCGCCTGTTCGGGGTCCATGCCGCTCTCTATGGCAAAATCGATGGCAGCCATCAGGTTGCAGAAGACGCAATGATGGTCGCCGGGCCAGGCGGAGAGGCAGGCGGGAACACCGGGGCGAACGGCCTCGTCGGCTGTGGTGACGTAAGCATAGCGCCAGGGGGTCCAGAGCAAGTCCATGGAGTCTCTCCGCGGGCGGGTCTCGCCGGCATCCCACCAGTATAAGCACCACCTGCGGTGGGGCCAATTGCCTTCGGCTGGTCCGCGCCAATAACAAGGCATGAATCGGGCTCGATGGCAGAAGAAGAAAAATAAACGACAGTACCTCTCCGGCAACATCGCGCCAACTCACCGACTTGTTCTCGCCGTGAAGCGGGGGCTGACTTGCTGTATCGATCTCGATCCTTATCCTGTCATCCCAGCCTTGTTCCGAGTTCTCCTCCGGCGTTTTCGACCCAGGGGACAGGAAACTATAGCGCTAGCCTGCCGGCCGGCTGGATCGTGGTCCTCCCGGTCCACGGTTGTTTCTTGTTAGAAGAACTTTCTCTGCGCGCGGAATGATTGGCCGCAAAGATGAAAAGGCCTCCCGGCCCGCGGCATCTCTTTAGAGAGAGGAACGCTGACCGGAAGGCCTGTCTGTGAACAATACCGGCTTACTTGGCCGGCGGAGTTGCCGGAGCCGGGGCTGACGCCGGGGCAGCGGGAGCGTTGGGCGTCGCGGGCTTGGCCGGTGCAGTTGGAGCAGCAGGAGCGGGAGCGGCCGCGGGAGCAGCAGTCGCGCCGGGCTGAGCCGGAGCCGCCGGTGCACTCGGAGTTGCAGGCGCGCCGGGAGCGCCAGGCTTGGCTCCGGGCATCGAAGGCATGGCGCGTGCGCCAGGCGGCACTCCGCCCATTCCGGGATGGCCGGCAGGCATGGGAGGCATATCGTCCACGGCAACCAGCTCGATGTCGAAGATCAGATCGGTCTTGGCCGGAATCCCAGGATGCTCAGGGTTGTTGGTGGGACGTCCCTTCTCGCCGTAGGCCAGTTGCCAGGGAATGAAGAGCCGGCGCTGGCCGCCCACCTTCATGCCAATGAAGCCCTGATCGAATCCGGGGAAGACTCTTCCCATCCCCTGGGGGAATCTCAGGGGCTGTTCTTCCATGACGGGCTTGCCGTCCGGGCCCAGCACCTGCTTGTGATCGTTGTCCATCTTCGGTGCGAGGTGGTCAGCGGAGGAGTCGAACTTGGTCCCATCGCTGGCTAGCCATCCGGTGTACTTGACGGTGTAAATCTTGTTGGGTTCTGCCTCGGCGCCGGAACCGACAAGAATCTCCTGGTAGCGCAGCGTGAAAGCATCAACCACGGGGCCTTTGACCTCGTGCACGCCGGGAGGCAGGTGGATGGTGTTGGCCGCAGTAGCGGCTTTGGCAGCAGCGGCAGACTTGGCCGCGGCAGCGGACTTCGCGCCCGTCGCCGTCGTCGCCGGCTTGGCGGTTGTGGCGCTTGACGCGGGCTTGACGGCCGGCTTGGCTCCGGTAGTCGCCGTGGCCGGCTTGGCCGTCGTAGCGGGTTTGGCGGTCGCAGTTGGCTTGGCGGTTGCGTCCGGAGTTGCCGGCGTAGCTGTAACTTGAGCGCTTGCGGCAAGAGTGCTTGCCGCCAATAACAAAATCAAAGATGTGGTCTTCATTGCGGTGTCAGACTCCAGCTTGGTTCTCTACGGGAGTTTATCAGGCGAGGTGGGGGCTTTCGTACGGAAATGAAGCAACGCCCGCGGCGCGTGTGCGGCGGAGTGCGCCTATTCGCCCTGAAACAGCCGGGAAACGCGGTGCCGCAGCCTGGTAAAAACCGCCGATTGATTCGTCCTGGGTGAGCGGCTTTCCATTCCTGCGTTGACCAAATCATGAGGTTACGGGACGAGCATCCCAGCCAGCAATGCGGTGCGCGGGGCCAAATGCTCCACCACGACGGACTCGTGCCGGGCGTGCGCGCCCTCGCCCACCGCGCCCATCCCGTCCAGCGTGGGAATGCCCAGCGCCGAGGTGAAATTGCCGTCCGAGGCGCCGCCCGTGGCCGCTTCTTTCAGTTCAATCTCCAACTCCGCGGCCAGGGCGCGGGCGTGATAAAAAAGCTGGACGGTCCCCCGCGTGCGCTCCATCGGCGGGCGGTTCAGGCCCCCGGTAATGTGAATCGAACAGCGTTTGCCGGTTGGCTTCAGCGCGGCGAATTTGCCCGCGATGCGCGCCCCATCGGCTTTGCGGGCAATGCGCACATCGATCTCGGCCCAGGCCTGGGCGGCCACCACGTTGGTCTTCGATCCGCCGCCGATCAGGCCTGCGTTGATCGTCAATCCACGCTTCAGATCGGTCCAACTGCTCACAGTCTCTACCAAGCGCGCCAGTTCGAGGATGGCGCTGGCCCCTTTTTCAAAGTCCACGCCGGAGTGGGCCGCCACCCCCTGCACCTCGACCCGCCAGATGCCGGTTCCCTTGCGGGCGGTCTTGTAGGCCAACCCCTGCGCCGCCTCCAGCACAAAGACAGCGGAGCACTCCGCGGCTAGCCGTTCGGTGATGGGCCGCGAGACGGGACTGCCCACCTCTTCGTCGCTGTTCAGCAGCAGAACGATCTGCCGCCGCCGCAGCCCGGCCTCAGCCAGCGTCTCGATGGCGGTGAAGGCCATGGCCACGCCGGCCTTCATATCCACTGTTCCCGGACCCCACAGACGCCCCTCGCCGAGGCGGCAGGGCATGGTCTGAAGCGTTCCCAGCGGCCAGACCGTGTCCAGGTGGCCGAGGAGCAGAATCGGCTTCTGCGGCGTCGCTGCCTTCTTCGGCTTGGGGCCGAAGCGCGCCTCGAGCAAATCGCCGAAGCCGCGCTGGCGGTGGAGTTTCACCCGCCCGCCCAGCGCCTTGGCTTGAGCAGCAGCCAGCGCCATGCAGGCGTCCACTGCAGCTTTGTCGTCAGAGGGCGACTCGGCCAGCACCAGTTTCCGCGTCAGATCGAGCAGCGCCGCCTGCTTGCGGTGAGCGGCCGCCAGCAGCGCGCGCATGGGGACAACTGCTTCAGCTTCGGTTTTCACCAGCTACTCTTTTCTGCGCTTTTTCTCTGCGCGCGGGTCGGCGATTTTTCGATTTTACGACGGCTGCGAGAGGCTCGCCGGCTGGATTTCCCCGGGAAGGTGTCCCATTTGCAGTATTGTGTGGCTAAAATGCCACAGGACGCGCCTCGTCCCTCCCGTCTACTCTATCGTTGCACTGCAATTGCGCCCGAGGAGACCGCCCGGCTTGGCCCAACCCGTCCATCTGGAACAGACCATCGCCGCGCCGCTGGAGTTTTCGGGCGTAGGGCTGCACTCCGGGGCGCCGGTGACCATGCGGCTTCTGCCCGCGCCGGGCGGTTCGGGGATCGTCTTCCGCCGCACCGATCTGGACAACTTCGAGATTCCCGCCATCGGCCGCAATATCGCTAAGGTCAGCTACGCCACCAGCCTGATGCGCCAGGGCGTTCTGATTTCGACCACCGAGCATCTGCTTTCGGCGCTGATCGGCATGGGCATCGACAATGTGATCGCGGAGTTGGACAACCTCGAATTGCCCATCCTCGACGGCAGCGCCTGGCCCTACGTCGAGGCGTTCCTGCAAGTGGGGATACGCACCCAGAGGCGGCGGCGCGAGGTCATTCGCGTTTTGCGGCCGGTTGAAGTCCGCGAGGGCGAGAAGTTTATCGGCGTCTATCCCGGCTCGGGCTACAGCATTGAATACAGCATCGACTTTCCCGCTCCCATCGGCAAGCAAAGCACCCAGGTCGATCTGGCCACCGAAACCTATGGGGCCACGATTGCCCCGGCGCGTACCTTTGGCTACCAGGCCGACGAGCAAATGCTCCGCAACATGGGTCTGATCCGAGGCGCCGGCCCGGAGAGCGCCATCATCCTCGACGCCCACGGCCCCATCAACGGCCCGCTGCGCTTTGGCGACGAGTATGTCCGCCACAAGGTTCTGGACCTGATCGGCGACCTGGCCCTGGCGGGACGCCGCATCGAGGGCCACGTCGTAGCCGAGCGCGCCGGCCATGCCATGCACACCGCCCTTGTCTCGCGGCTGATGAAGGACCGCTCGACCTGGGAGTTGGCGCATGTTTCGGCCACGGCTGTCGAAGAGCCCATCGCACCACAGCCTGCACGCAGCCACCTCTTGCACCACCCTGCCCTGATCGCCCTTTGATTCCGGCGTTGGCAAAGCGGATCAACCGGCGGAAGCAGGGGGTTACCAGGCCGGTGCGCACCCATAAAAGCACTGTCTCATTTCGATACAAACAGCTAGACTCGTCCTATCACCCACTTTCACATCCCCGTCGTTTCCGGGAAAAGTGAAACCCGAGGAGTGGTTTCATGGGCGTCAGTGCTCAGCCTTCATTGAGATTTCCCCTTTTGCTGTTGGCGGCAGGAAACTTGGCCGCACTCGGACTGCGTCTTTGGCCCTGGCAGGAGGTGCTGAACCTGCCCGGCAACGGCATGGCCGCCTTCGATCTGGGCGTCCTGCTGCTCGGCTATATCGGCTTTGCCTACTGGCTGGGCGGCTCGGTCGCGCAAGGCAAGATGCACAACCCCCTGGCTGCCAGCGCACTTCCCGGAGTGTTGGCCGGGCTGGCGCTGATGGCCATGGTGCTGCTCGAGTCGCCGCAGAGCAACCCGGAGAACGCGCCCTACCCACCGATTCATTGGATTCTTCTGCTCACCGCCTGCCTGCTCTGGGGAGTGGCTGGTCTTCGTGGCCGCCGGGCCACCGGGAGCAGCAGCGGGGCGGCGCTGGCCGGATTCTGGAGCGGCATGGTCGCCGCCGCCATGGCCTGCTCCGCCGTGATGGTCGAAATGCTGAGGGCAACCCCACCGCCCGCGCCCACCGATCCGTGGAAGCAATACGAGAGCCTGGCCATCGCCAACCCGCTAACCCCGGTGCTGCTGCACGCGCTCAGCTCCGCCACCTGGTTTGTGCTGGTCAGCCCCTTCGCCGCCGCAGCGCTGGGCCTCCTCTGCGGTGGATTCGGGGCTGCGGAGAACGCTGCTCCCCCGTCGCCGCCCGCGCTTTTATCGGCCCTCCCCCAAGAGCTGCCGAGCGCCCCGCCCAAGCACGACGCCGCTCCCACCCGGAAAAGGCGTCTCTGCCCCTCGCCGCACCTGGTCCACCCGGACCAGGAGGCAGACTTCTCTTAGCCTCTTGAGCCGGATATCCATTCACAAAAAAGTTGTCATCGCTAAGCGTCCAACACAGTCGAGGGACCCGCTTCATGCGAAGCAGGTGAGAAAGCAGGTCCTTCGACTCGCTGCGCTCGCTCAGGATGACAGCGCTTTTATTGAATTCACCTCTGAGCCACCGCATTCGAGTGCTCAGTTGCGCGCGGGATTTGAGCGCCGCTTCAGAGAAAAAGAATGCACATCGGCGCGGGCGCGGCAAAGCTCTTGCCCTCTTTGGCCAGTTCGCCGCTGTGCGGGTCGCGGGCAAAGACGCTTACCAGGCTCGAATCCTGATTGGCCACCAGCATCCAGCGCTCGGTGGGATCGAGGGTGAAGTTGCGGGGAATCTTGCCTCCGCAGGGCGTTCGCCCGATCGGGGTCAGCGCCCCGGTCTTTTCATCGGCGCGGAAGCTGTAGAGAAAATCGTTGTCGCGATTGGCAAAGTACACCGAGCGTCCGTCGCGGCTGATGACGGTATCGCAGCCCCGGGTGACTCCCTTGTAGCCCGCGGGCAACAACTCGATGCGCGTCACGAACGTCAGGCTGCCGTCGGCAGGACTGTAGACCAGCACGTCCACCGTCGAATCCAGCTCATTCAATGAGTAGGCTGTGCGCCCGTTGGGGTGGAAGTGCAGCGTACGCGGTCCGGCTCCCGCGCGCGCCCGGTACGTCCCTGCCGACGAGAGAACCGCGCTAGCCGCATTCAGCTTGTAGATGTGAATGCAATCGCTGCCCAGGTCGTTGATGTAGGCGAAGCGGTTGTCGGGCGAGAAGGAGGCAAAGTGCGCGTGTGCGGTTTGCTGGCGATCGGCAACCGGGCCGTGGCCGGTGTAGTGCTCGCTCCAGACGACCGGGCTGAGATGGCCCTCGGTGACGAGAAAGCTGGCTGCGCTGCCGCCGCCGAAGTCGGCCGCGAGCAGCACCCGGCCGGTGTGGTCCAGGCCAACTTGGCAAGTACCCGCTGAGGCCGAGTTCTGCGCCGAGAGTGGCGTCAGCCCGCCCCGCTCCACACGAAAGCTGCTCACCTCACCGGTGGGCTTGCCGTTAAAGGAATTCGCCTCGGTGGCGACAAACAAAAACTCATGGTGGGGTGAGAGCGTCATCCAGGTGGCGTTGGGCAACGCAGCGGCTACGCCCGCCGCGGTCAGCTCTCCCGTGGCTCCGTCCCAGTCGTAGGCCAGAATCCCTTTGCCGGTTCCAGATCCAACCAAGACGCGCTGTTTATTCGCTGCAATTGGCGCAGCAATCAAACGAGGTGCAACGGCAGTGGCAAGAGCGGCAGCGGCGACGGAGCGGAGAAAATCGCGGCGATCAAAATTCTTCATGGCTCAACGATTGTCGCCGATCAAAGGCGAAACGCGCCAGAGTCCTCATTTGAAAACAGTCCACTACACTGGAGCCACAGGATTTCGCACGCGAGGGAGTCCGCTATGTCGCATTTCATCTGAATTGTTCGGCAAGCCGATGTGTTGCTGCGCAAGGTTGACGAGGATATTGCTGTTTTGCAATTGGAAGGCGTTCCCGACGGCCCCTTTGGATTTAGAGCATTTCTACTTTTCCTGTAAGGCTGGCGTGGCGTGTTTGAACCATGCC
>CAZBPD010000055.1:0-24953 GCA_964493705.1 uncultured Occallatibacter sp. | reverse complement strand
GGCATTCCCCGCAAGCCGGGCATGAGCCGCGACGATCTGCTGCACACCAACTTCAAGATCATGTCCGACGTGGTGGGCAATGTGGTCGCCTACTCGCCCGAGTCGATTCTGATCGTCGTCTCCAATCCTTTGGACGCCATGGTGCAGGCTGCCTACAAGCTCTCCGGCTTCAACCGCGAGCGGGTCATCGGCATGGCCGGCATTCTCGACTCCGGCCGCTTCAAGGCCTTCCTCTCGGCGGAATTGAATGTCAGCGTGAACAACATGAGCTGCATGGTGCTGGGCGGCCACGGCGACACCATGGTCCCGCTGGTCCGCTACACCACCGTTGCCGGTATTCCCATCACCGAACTGCTCTCCAAGGAGCGCATCGACGCCATCGTCCAGCGCACCCGCGACGGCGGCGCCGAGATTGTGAAGCACCTGAAGACTGGCAGCGCCTACTATGCTCCCTCCGCCGGCGCGGTGGAGATGGCTGAGGCCGTACTCAAGGACAAGAAGAAGATTCTGCCCTGCGCCGCCTTCCTGCAAGGCGAATTCGGCATCGACGGCTACTACGTCGGCGTACCCTGCAAGCTGGGCGCCAACGGCATCGAGCAGATCATGGAAATCCGCCTCACCGACGAAGAATCCGCCGCCCTCAAAAAGAGCGCCGCCGCCGTCAAGGAGCTCTGCGACGTGATTGGAGTCTAGAAGCAGCTTCTAGCTGCTAGCTTTCAGCCTCTAGCTTTGAAATGTGGAACAAACCGCACTGGAAGCATCCTGGTACCCGTTATCGATCTGGGGTGCTTCCAAAAGCTAGAAGCTAGAAGCTGAAAGCTGGTTCCTCACTCTTCTCTCAGCACTTCCAGCGGCCTCAAGCCCAGAATCCGGTAGCTGGCGATCCAGCCGGTGGCCGTGGCCAGAACCGCCGTGCCCACCAGCGCCAGCAGCGTGGCGCGTCCATCGAAATGGTACGTCACGCCGATCTGCGGAGCGCGCAGAATAGTGCGCGTGAGCAGGTTGGCGAAGATCACGCCGATCGAGCCCGCCAGCAGGCCCAGCACGCTGAACTCCACGCTGAAGGTGCGGACGATCCTCATTCTGGTTGCTCCCAGCGTCTTCAGCACCACCGCCTCGCGCATTCTGCGAAAGCGGGTGCTGGCGATGCTCGAGGCCAGAATGGTCAGCCCGGCCAGAATTGAGAAACCCGCCAAAAAGCGCACCACCAGGGTGATCTGGTCCACCATCGTGGCGATCCGGTCCAGCATCTCGGCCAAGTTGATGACGGTGACAGTCGGATAAGCGGCAAAGAGAGCGCGTTCCAGCGCCGCCACCTGCTTGGGATCGACGTGCGCCCCGCCGTACCAGTTGGCCGGCTCGTCCTTCAACAGGCCGGAGGGCAGCAGGAACTCGACCCGCGCGCCAATGTGCTGCCCATCTTGTTTATAGATGGCCGCAACCTTCAGTGTGCGAAGCACTCCGCCGATCTCCATCTCTATGGTCGAACCCACTCCCAAGTGGACCCGTTCGGCCATGCTCTGGCCCACGGCCAGTTGCGCGGCGTTGGCGTCCGTCCACCAGCGGCCTTGCGTGATTTTGTCTCCGGCGGGGAGGGTGTCGGCCCAACTCAGCTCGGCATTCTCCAGCAATCGCCGGGGAAAATGCTGATCCTTCAATTGCTCGGTGGTCTTGCCGTCGAGCGAAACCACCCGGCCGCGCACCACCGGCAGCAGGTCCAGCGCCTGCGTGACGCCGGGCTGCTTCTGGAAGAACGCCTTCACTCCCTCCGCTTCGTCCGTGGCCACGTCGATGACGAAAAGGTTGGGCAGCTTGGGCGAGGCCGTCTCGCGCAGGTCCCGGAGCAGCGCCGACTGCATCAGAAAGACGGCCAGGATCAGCATCACCCCAGTCCCCAGCGCCGCCATTACCGCCGCCGACTGGTTGCCCGGCCTGTAGAGGTTGGCCAGCCCATGGCGCAATGACGAGGGCAGTCGCAGGCGAATACGATTGAGCACCACGCGCAGCGCCCACAACAAAACCGCGGCCATCGCCAGCAGCACCGCCAGCGCGGCGGTAAAGAAGAGGGCAAAGGAAGCTCCCACCACCGGAGAGTCGGAGAGCGCCCAGGCGATGCCGCCCAGCGCCGCGATCACCAGCGCTGCCAGCGCGAGTTGCAACCGCCGCGCCCACCAGCGCTGTAGCCAGCCGCGCAGGCCCTCCGGCCCGGGCTCGACCAGCCTGCGCAGCACCAGCACCGGCCGCACCGTGCGCACATCCAAGAGCGGCGGCAGGCAGAAGAGCAGGGTGGTCAGCAAACCGGTTCCCAGGCCGGCCGCGACCGAGCGCCAAGGGAAGCCCAGCACCGCATGAACCGGCAGCAGTGTGCCAAAGACCAACGGCAGGGCTTCCATCACCCCCAGGCCGGCGGCCACGCCCAGCAATCCCCCGGTCAGCCCCAGGCCCAGCGTTTGTAGCAGAAAAATACGCAACAGATCGCCCGAGCCCGCGCCCACAGCTTTCAAGATGGCCAGCATATCCATGCGCTGTTCGAGATGGGCGTGCATGGCCATGGCCACGCCGATGGCCCCCAGCACCATGGCCACCAGGCAAATCATGCTGAGGATTGCGGTCGCGTTGTCCAGCCCCTGTGTCAGTCCCGGATTGCCCTCGCGGTAATCCATCACCAGCGCGTCGGGCAAAATCGCCTCCAACTGCTTCCGCGCGGCCAGCGCATTCATTGTGGCCGGCAACTTCACCCGCAGCCTCTGGCTGGAGCGGCTGCCCGCCGTGACCAGCCCGGTTTTATCGAGTGAGGCCCGCGAGATCATCACCCGCGGCCCGATGCCCGCGCCCGCCGTGATGCGGTCCGGCTCCTGCTTGAGCACTGCGGCAATGCGGAAGTTGATGCCGCCCATGCGCAGCGTCTGGCCGACGTGCGCATTGAGGCGAATAAGGAACTCCTCGGCCACTACGGCCGAATCGCCGTCCAGCGCCTGACGCAGACTCATCGCCGGCTCCAGCTCGGACTGCCCGTAGTAGGGATATTCGCTGGGGTCGACGCCCTTGAGCGAGACCAGCAGCGGCACCGGATCGGGAGGCACGGAAGCCATGGAGAGCGTCTCGGTGGTCCACGTCGAGCGAATGCCCTCGCCCGCCAGCGCGGCGATCTTTGTAGACTCGTCGACCGTGGGCAAACGAAAAAGCCGCGCGTTCAGGTCGCCAGCCATCAGCGCCCGCGCCTCGACGGTCAGCGTCCGCCGGAAGCTCTCGCTGAAGCCGCGCACCCCCACCAGCGCCGCTACGCCAACGGCCACAGAGAGCACCACAAATCCAAATTTGCCCGGCGCGGACTTCAGATCGCGCCAGCCGATGGCCGCCGCCCGCCGCCAGCCCAACGCCCGCTTAGCCATGGATTCCCTCGTGCGTTGCGGTTTCGCCAGCGACGAAAGCACTCGATTCGGAGGGAGGCGGGGGTTTCAACCCCCGCAGAATGCCGGAAGAATCAACCGTGCCTTTATGCCCGGAGCTTTGCTTTTCGCTCTGCGCCAACAATCCGGAATACGGCAGCGAATCTTCCACCACCAGCCCGTCCTTGAGCACGATGCGGCGATCGGCGCGGCTGGCCACCTCCGGATCGTGCGTCACCAGCACCAGCGTGGTCCCGGCGCGGCGATTGCGCTCCAAGAGCAAGTCAAGAACCAATTGCCCGTTGGTCGAGTCGAGGTTGCCGGTGGGCTCGTCGGCCATCACGATGGGCGGCTCGACGACAAACGCGCGGGCCAAAGCCACCCGCTGTTGCTCGCCGCCGCTCAATTGCACCGGGTAGTGCTCCATGCGCTCGCCCAAACCGACCTCTTCAAGCAGTTTGCGCGCCTGCGTCAATCCGCTGCCGGGCAGGTTCAGCTCGTAGGGCAGCAGCACGTTCTCCAGCGCCGTCAGCGTCTGAATCAACTGGTAGGACTGGAAGACGAAGCCGATCTTGCTGCCCCGCACCTCGGCCAGCTCCGACTCGACCAGATTGTGGATGGGAACCCCATCGAGAAAGATCTCGCCCTCACTGGGCGTGTCCAGGCCGGCCAGAAGCCCCAGCAGTGTGCTCTTGCCGCTGCCGCTGGCCCCCACGATGGCCACGAACTGCCCCGCCTGGATGGTCAGAGAGATTCCTTTGAGAATCTCCACGCGCCGTGCGCCATTCTGTATCCACCGGCGCAGATTCCGCACCTCAATCACTCGAAAGACCTCCTCGAACCATCCATCGCGTTCCTAGTTGGAGACGTATCGAACCGGGAAGTTGTTCCATCCTGGCTGATGGATCGTCGAAAAGGGTCTCGCTCACGTATTTCGGCGCATGAAATCATCCCTAACTTTCGCCGAAAGCCGGAAATTGGTCTCCAGCAGACGATGGAGGACCACGTGAAAATCGATCCACCCGCTCTGCGCCGCCTTCTCCAGCACCGCAACGGTCCCGGTGACCTGCAGGCTCCGGAGCATCGCTTCTCGCCGCCCTTCGCTATCGTCAATGAGCAGAGTATCGGCGCCCAGTTCCAAAGCAAGCTGAATGGCATCGCACTCGCCTGCATCCAACTCATTGAGCGAGGCATCGGGCGCTGTGGCGAGGAAGCGTACCTCGCACCACACAGGCAGATTTGCGGCCCAGTCCCGTACGGCGGGTGGTGTGCCCAACCGCTGTAGTTCGCGATGAACTTCATCGGGTATTAGGAGGTTTCCGAAAAGCGCGGGAAGCAGATTGATCTCGCCGATCAGAACGAGATAATTCAAAGGCGAAGTATCGGCGACAACGATCATCCCTTCAAGAGGCCTTCCGCTTCCAAGCGTTGCAGCGTCTTACGGTCCTGCTCCAGGTCCTCGGAACTGTAGGCGTTCTCCCACACGTTGTGCTGTTTGAGGAAGCCGTCGAGCTCGTAACGGGTTTCGAAGCCCAGCAGCCGGCGAGTCTGCAGCGCGGTCAACGCACCGGAGCGGTAGCCCTCGATGGCCATCGCCTCCAGCGCGGTCCGCGCGCTGTCCTGACCCGGAGGCACAAGCCGCCGCGCCATCTCGTCCGGGATTTCCACAGTCACCTGCATACTGGCAATGTAGCACGAACGCAGATCGAATGGATTCTATTCCCTATTCCCTTGTTACCTGTTCCCTTGTTCCCTCGTTCCCCTGTTCCCTTGTTCCCTCGTTCCCCTGTTCCCTTGTTCCCTGCATTTACACTTCTTCCATGTACGCTCGCCGCGCCCGGATAGTTTCGCCGCTCGCCATTTGGCTGCTCTTTGCCGCCGCCGCTCTGCTGCCTGCGCAGCAACACAAGACCGAACGGCCTCTTCTGGTCTGCTTTGGCGACAGCATTACCGCCGGCTATGGACTCCTGACCGGTCAATCCTATCCCGACGCATTGCAGCGCGATCTGGACAGCCGCGGCTACCGCTACAAGGTGGTCAATCAAGGAACCAGCGGGGCTACGACCAAAGACGCAGTCGCCGACCTGCGCTCCATCCTGCGCCTGCACCCCGAGGTGGTGATTGTGGAGTTCGGCGGCAACGACGGCCTGCGCGGCCTGCCTCCCGAACTGACCCGGCGCAACCTCGATCAGGTGCTGACCGCGCTGGAGGCGGCGCATGTGAAGGTACTGTTGGCCGGCATTACTCTGCCGCCCAACTACGGCGGCGAGTACATCCACCAATTCGAGCAGGTCTTCCGCGATCTCGCCGCCCAGCACCATCCCGTCTTTGTCCCGATGATTTACAAGGATCTGATCCATGTGCCGGGAACCATCCAGCCGGACGGCATTCACCCCACCGCCAAAGGATCGGAGATCGTCGCCAAAACGCTGCTGGGAGCGTTGATGCCGATGTTGAGGAAGTAGTGGGGTTAGTGGCGCTGCGCGCCTGTTAGCGGGGCTAGCGGAGTTAGCGCCGGGGACGATGGAAGCGCCGCCGCCCTTGTTAACTCCGCTAACGCCGCTAACTCCGCTAACCCCGCACGTTACCCTAAGACCGCCACCGGCTGAAAGAGCGTTCCCGCCACGCGTTTGGCGATGCCCACGAGGTCGCGCTGGCTGGCAAAGACTTTGACCAGCGGTGCCTGGGAGAACTCAGGCAGATTGGCTTGAGCGCCGTTGCGCAGGCGGCCCAAAACCATGGCGTCGGCGGTGACTGAAGGCATCTCCGGCAGCAGCGCGCGGGGATGGATGCAGAGCGCTTCCAGAGCCTCGGCATTCCCGGCCAGCGGAGCCAGTTCGTCGAGCGTGTGCGCCTCGGCCAGCGTGAAGACCCCGGCCTGGGTGCGGCGCAGACTGCTCAGATGCGCTCCGCAGCCCAGATCCTGGCCCAACTCGTGCGCCACCGAGCGCACATAGCCCCCGGCGCTGATGCTCATGCGGAAGCAAGCCTCGCAGCCCTCCAGCGAAAGAATCTCGAACCCGGAAATGTCGACCCTGGCGGTCTTCAGCTCCACCGGCTTGCCCTCGCGGGCCAGTTGGTAGGCGGCCTTGCCGCCGATCTTCTTGGCGCTGTAGGCGGGCGGCATCTGCTCCATCACGCCATAGAAGCGCGCTGCGGCAGCGCGGATGCGATCCAATGTCAGCGCAGAAGAAAACTCCGCCCAGCGGTCTGCATTGGCGGCCTGCCCCTCGGCGTCGTAGGTGTCGGTGGCGAAGCCCAGCCGGATGGTCCCGGTATAGCTCTTTTCCGCCGCGGAGAAGTATTGCGCCAGTCGGGTAAATTTACCCAGCACCAGCGGCAGAACGCCGGTGGCCATGGGGTCTAGTGTCCCCAAATGGCCGATGGAGCGTTCGCCGGTGATCTTGCGCAGCTTGCCCACCACGTCGTGGCTGGTCATGCCGCCTGATTTGTCGATAACCAATAGCCCGTTCACTCGTCTACTGTAGCAGCCAATTATATGTTTGTTCTTAATCCATTTGTTTAGCCGTATGTTGAGGAGACCCATATGCGATTCTCTCTCCTGCCTACAAGTATTGCCTGTCTCTCTCCTTGGTCTTTTACTCTACTTCTTCTATTCTCGTTGCAGGCCTTTCCGCAGCAGTTCTCGGCAAATGAATTCACTGTTGGCGCAGCATTCCAAACCTATGCCTGGGGCAATGGCCAGGGATGCCTGCTTGATGCCGGCGCCTCTTGCCTGCATAGCGTCAGTCCGGGTCCGTCCTTCACTTACAGCCGCAACCTTTCGCCCATCCTCGCGTTGGAAGGGACCTATCAACCAACGTCCGCATACTTCATGCAAAACGGTCTCTTCGATTCCGGCCGGATGGCCCTTGCCCTGGGCGGCGTAAAGAGTGGCTGGCGCGGTCGGCGGTGGGGCCTCTACGGAAAGCTCCAGGCCGGCGTCGCCAGCTTCAGTTGCGCAACATGGAATGACGAGATAAATGCCAATCAGCAGTTGTCCGGCTGGAATCATTGCGGCCGGTTGACTCACTTTGCATTGGAATACGGCGGCGTGGTCGAGTACCACAAGAGCCCGCGCTATGACATCCGGCTCGATGCCGGGCACCTCATGATTGCGGAGTTCGATCGGAATCTCCTCCCGGCACGGTTCGTTAGCGGCTACGATCTCAACGCCCGCTGGGGCAACGTCCTTAACCATTTCGACATGCGTCTGGGCATTACGCGCAGTTTCGGCCGCCAGGAAACAATAACGTTCGAGCTGGCTCCTGAAAAACAAAAGTGGGATACCGGCATCGTCTTCGCGCTGCAGCCCCGCACCGAACCTTGGTATACCAATGGTTTTCTGAATCCGTACCCCGAGTGGGGTGTGTGGGCTTCGTGGAACATGAGCAAGTATTTTTCCTGGGATACTACACTCCTGCATTCGCCGAGAAACCCTGGCCTGACCGTGAACCCTGCGTATCAAGCGGGTGGTCGCGCTTTCGAGGCGTTGAGCGGCGTGAAGGTTGGTTTCCGAAGCGGCCACATGGGTTACTTCGCCAAAGTGCGGCCAGGCATCATTACCTTTGGTGAGACATATCGCCAAAGGGATGACATCTACTGCGGGCAACAGGTTTGCGGAGCGAAGATCGATGAGGGCATGTTTACCGATGCCGTACTGGACACCGGTGGAATCATAGAGGCATACCCCTCGCGCCACACAATTCTTCGCTTCGATGCGGGCAGTGCAACAATTTTTTATCTGCCTAAAAACATCGTCAATTCGGGTATCAGCGAGCCGATACCGAGTTCGGCGCATCCATCCATACTCGTCAGTGTTGGAGCCGGCTTCCGTTTCTGATGCACTCCGCGCCGCGTAACTGGACGATCTTGCATCAAACTCCGCCCGTCCCCGGCTGCCGTACCAGGCTCAAAAACTCTGCCCGCGTCTCCTTCTGCCGGAAGCAGCCCACCATCGCCGAGGTGACGGTCGAAGAGTGTTGCTTTTCGATGCCGCGCATCATCATGCACAGGTGGCGAGCCTCGATGACCACGCCCACGCCCTGCGGCGCGATGGTCTCTTGAATGGTGTCGGCGATCTGCCGGGTCAGCCGCTCCTGCACCTGCAGGCGGCGGGCGAAGACCTCGACCAGCCGGGGAATCTTGCTCAGCCCGATCACCTTGCCCTGGGGAATGTAAGCCACATGCACCTTGCCGAAGAACGGCAGCATATGGTGCTCGCAGAGCGAGAACATCTCGATGTCCTTGACGATGACCATCTCGTCGTAGTCCACATCGAAGAGCGCGCCGCGCAGGATCTTGCTGGGGTTCTCGTCGTAGCCCTTGGTCAAATAGGCCATGGACTTCTCCACCCGGCTGGGAGTGGCCAGCAAACCATCGCGCTCGGGGTCTTCGCCGATGCGCCCCAACAGCTCGCGGTAGATCTCCTGGGTGGAGAAGCCGCTCAGGCCCTCCTCCAGTTCCACCGCCCTGCGAACGCTCTTGGTCACTGCAATCGGCTGCGCCATGCCTTATCCTCTCGCCCTGGGGAAGAGGGCTATTTGTCTTCCCTTGATCCCGCCAACTGTTGATTGATCATTCCCTGCGAATTGCGACAAACATCTTGAGACCATTCTCGCAGTTTCGTGATTGCACTGCGTTTCATTCGGCGCAGCACTCGAAAAAATTGTTTTCCGTCTCCTCGACGCGCACCCGGTCCAGCATTCCCACCGGCAGCGCTTCTTTGAGCAAACCGAAGACCGCTCTACAGAGATTCTCCGTGGTGGGCACGAGATTCACAAACAGCGGGTCCAGATTCAGGTTCGAGTGGTCGAAGCGGTCCACCACCCGGGCCCCCACTGCGGCGTCCAACTCCACCAGATTCATCACCATACCTGTCTCATCGTGGACCTTGCCGCCGACCAGAACCTCGACAAAATAATTATGCCCATGGCCGTGGGGGTTGTTGCACTTGCCATACGCCGCGCGATTTTCCTCCTCGCTCAGGCCGGCGGCATAAAGCCGGTGGCTGGCGCTGAGCATGTACCGGCGGCCAAAGTAGGCCTTCATGCTCCCTCCCCGCGATATTCCGCAAAGATCTCCGGCGTCTCGTAGACCCGCACCCGGCTGAGGCGCGTGTGGGCCGTAATAGCCGGTTCCAGGCGCTTCCAGGCGGCGATGGCGATGTTTTCGGTGGTGGGAATGGTCGCGGCGAACTCCGCCGTCTCCAGGTTCAGATGGCGATGGTCCCAGGCCTCCATCACCTCGCGTTCGATCAGATCCTTGAGCCATTTTAGATCGACAACGAAGCCCGTCACCGGGTCCGGCTCACCCGCCACCGTGACTTCGAGGGTGTAATTGTGCCCGTGGCCGTTGCGGTTCGAGCAGCGCCCGAAGACGGCGCGGTTCTGCTCCTCGCTCCACGCTTCGTTCCAGTAGTAGTGCGATGCGGAAAAGGTCGCCCGCCGCGTCAGATAGATCATTCCCTGCCCTCCATCAAAGGATGCTCCTGAAACTTCGATAGTTTCACCCAATCCGCGACGATTTCGTTTCCTTCAGAAAACACCTCACCGCCAACTTGAGATTCCCCAGTCACTTTTTCAAGAAATCACGAAGTCGAGATTGACTTCCCATTCCGTTTGTGTCATCGTTTCTTCGAAGGGTTGAGGTCTGGAAATAAGACGCTACCCAGGCAAAAATATCCTTCCGTGTAACCAGAAAGGGCTGCTCTTCGAGTGGCCCTTTCATTTTTTCCGCCCTTTTTTCCCATCCCCTTTTGGAATCACTGAGAACAGCGCCGCATAGGGATGCCGGCTGGTACATTCGAAAACTGCCTCATCGTGCACCAGTATTCCATTCCGGTCGATTCTTCCTCGCGGATTGCGCAACAGAGAAGATGGCGGTGCGAAGTCGATTTCAGATTCCACTGAGAATGCGCTCTGAATCTGTTCCAGAATCTCGTCGATCGAATATGCATCCGCCAAATAACGGCTCTCATAAAGATGAAGGCCGCGAAAGACAATCTCCGCGCGCAGCAGCGGAAACCCGCTGGACGCGCGAGCGGCGTTGATCCGCAAAAGTTGCTCCTGCGTAAAATAGCCGATTCTCACATATGACGGCCTCTGACCTGCTTGAATCCCTTCGAGATTGCGGCGAATTTTCCGGAGACCATCGGCAAAAAGCGGCAATTTGGAATTCCTTCCCGTGCGGCGACAACGCCCTGAAAAATCCTAAACGCCATAGCTGCGGTTCTTCCAACTTACCCGCTTCAAAATCTTGTGCTGAAACCAACTGCGATAGAGCAGGACGGCGAAGAGCGGCAGCCCCAGCGGGCTCAGCAGGCAGTCGAGCAAAGGAAAGTTGGACTTGGCCACGCGATTGAAAAAGCGCACCAGCGTGCGCAGCCAGAGCACCCCAAGAATCCATCCCGCGCCCAGCCATTGCAGCGAGTGCTCCATCAGCCGCGCGTTCCACAGCCCCACGGTCAGCAGCGGCAATCCAAAGAGAAGAAGGAAATCGATGGCCCGCCACGCCGCCAGCGCCAGAGCATTGTCGAAGAGCAGCGCCAGATTCTTGCTCCAGCCCTCGATCATGCCCCCGGCGCTCCTATACATGCGGGTCGAGACGGCGTCTTCGGCATAGCGGAAGCGCAGCCCCTGGCGGCGGCGCTTGGCCAGAGCCGCCAGTTCAACGTCTTCCAGGATTTTTTCTGCCACCGCGGCGTGGCCGCCAATGCGCCGGTAGCTCTCCCGCTCGACCAGAAGGAACTGCCCGTTGGCCGCGGCAATGCGCGTCTGCGGATCGTTGACTCTGGCCGGCGGATAGGCCAGCGCCAATTCGCAAAAGACCAGCGGCATCAGCGCCCGCTGCACCAACCCGGCGGTCAACTGCCGCGGCGAGTAGCTCAACATGCCCACCTTGTGCTTCTGGGCCTCGTGAAGGGCGCGGCGCAGGTTGCCCGGCTTGTGCAACGTGTCGGCGTCGGTAAAGAGCAGCCAGCGGCCGCGGGCGCGCCGGACCGCGGTCCACAGGGCATTATTCTTGCCCGTCCAGCCCTTTTCCAGCGTGCCGGCCGCGAGTACCGTGACCCCCGAAAAACTGAGGGCTATGGACACCGTCTGATCCGTCGAGTGGTCGTCGACGACGATCAGCTCCCAATCCCGGCCCAGCTTGAAGATCTCCTCCGACTGGCTGACCAGCGACTCCAGGCAGGCGCCCAGGCACTCGGCCTCGTTGCGCGCCGGTACGATGACGGTAAGCTCCATGAGCGACTCCGGCTCCGGCTGGTCGAAGACCGTTCCCGCCGCCCAGGCCCAGCGCTCCGCAGGATCAATCTCCCCGGCCAATCCCAGCACCGGCTTGAAACCGCCCGCGCCCTTTGTTCCCGCACTATGCTCTTCCATCGCTGCCCACCCTTTCGCACCGGCTCTATCGATCCGTATTATAAGTATGTGTTCTCGACCCGCATTCTTTCCCTCGCTTTGCTCCTGCCTCTGGCCGCCGCGCCGGGGTGCAATCGTGGTGTGCATCCGGCCCAGGTGGGCAAGCCGGCCCCGGACTTCACCGTCTCCGACGGCAGCGCGACCATTCATTTGGCCAACTACCGCGGCCGTGTGGTGCTGTTGAACTTCTGGGCCACCTGGTGCCAGCCCTGCGTGGCCGAGATGCCCTCGCTGCTCGACCTGCACCACGACCAGCCCGATCTGGCCATCCTGGCCGTCAGCGTCGACGAAGACCCCGACGCCTACACCCATTTCGTCACCCGCCGCCACATTGACCTGATCACCGTGCGCGACCCGGCCGAGAGCGCCGCCAAGCTCTACCATACCGACATGTGGCCGGAGACCTACGTGATCGACCGCCAGGGCGTCATCCGCCGCAAGTTCGTCGGCTCCCAGGACTGGTCCAGCCCCGAGGTGCGGGCTTACCTCAAGACGCTGTAATGCAGCGCACCAGAAAAAATTCTGGAAAAGTGTTGTCATCCTGAGCAACTTGGCTCGCTGTAGCGAGTTTCAACTGCAATGAGCTGGTTGCTGTGCCTCCAGTAGGGAGGCAGGGATAGTAGCCCAGGACAAGCGCAGTGCAGTCCTGGGAAGGCGGCAAAAATCAATCTTGCGCCCCGTAGGGGCGCTGCGAAAAGCCACGTGCTCCAAGCTGTTCAAAATTAGCGGCTTTGAGAACCGCAAACGGAGTTCGACAAACCCACCGCTATGGTTCGACCCACATGAGAAATCGTTCGCCGGTGAAACACCGTTTTGCGACGAAAAGGGGATTACGCCTCCTTCCGGTACTTGCTATGATTCCTCTATGACGACCGTGGAGATTCTTTTTCGCTATGCCGTGCAGCCCTCGGAAGCAGTGACGCGCGCTCTGGCCAACACCCGCGAGGTTTATGGGATTCGCCGCCTCAGCTTCGACCGCGCCTCGCATCTCTTGCGCATCGAGTACGATGCCACGCGCCTCACCGCTGCCGCCGTGGCCCGCCTCTTGCGCCAGGCCGGCCTGGAGATCGTCAAGGAGATGCCGCTGGTGGCGCCGCCGCCCCCCGAGCCCGCCGTGGCGCCCGCGGCCTGAGCGGCAGCCATTGCGCAACCCCGCGATCCTTGATATTCTTTCTTTGGTTCCTATAGGAGCCAATGAGATGCGCCCGTAGCTCAGCTGGATAGAGCGACTGACTACGAATCAGTAGGCCGGAGGTTCGAATCCTTCCGGGCGCACCATTCTTTCCTCACTCAGCGTGTTTCTGTATTTCATCATAAGAACGGCAAAGACCGCTCGAAGCCGTAATTCTTCCCTCCCCCTACGGCTTGTATTCCGCACTGTTTCCGACTTCCAACGAAGCCTTGGCGGGTAAATTGTCGCTCGATCCGCCCGCCAATATGCCGATCTGCTCTTTTTCCACTCTCCAGGCGTGGCGCACTGCGTCCCAATAGGCCAGATCGCGCGGTTTCACCGCAAAGATCACTTCCCTTTCCGCGCCCGCCGCGATGCGCACCCGCTCGAACCCCTTCAATTCCAACTGTGGCCGCGGCACCATCGAGTTCAGATGCTGCACATAGAGCTGGACCACCTCGTCCCCCTCCCGCGCGCCGCTGTTCTTCACCCTCACCTTCACTTCGACCGCTCCATCGGCGGCCACCTGGGGCGCGCTCAGCGTCAGGCTCTCATAAGTAAACTGCGTGTAGCTGAGCCCGTAGCCGAAGGCGTAGAGCGGCTTCTCCTTGCTGTAGAGATAGGTGCGGCCGTGGGTCAGGTCGTAGTCCAGAATGGGCAGCAACTGTGCGTCTCCAGTGGGCCAGGTCTGGGTCAGGCGGCCGGCTGGGTTATACGCGCCGAAGAGCACATCGGCCAGCCCGTGGCCCTCCTCCTGGCTGTTGTGCGTCATGTGCAGGATGGCCGGCAGATGTTGCTGGCTCCAGTTAATCGCATAGGGAAAGCTCGACCGCAGCACCTCGATAGTGCGGGGATTGACGGCAAAGAGCATACGGACGAGCGACTCCTGCTCCAAGGCGATGGTTTTGCGGTCCACATCTTCCTTGCCGTTCGAGGGAGTGGGGCACTGATCCCAGCCGGCGTTGCAAGTGGGATGATTGCCCACGACGGCGATCACCACATCCGCATCTTTGGCCAGTCCGGCGGCCTGCACCGGGTCGGAGCCATCGGCATAGAGCACCTTCACTCCCGGCCCGGCCGCCTCGCGAATCCCCTCCACAATGCTCACCGAGTAGGGAGGAGTGCCGCTGTACCAATCCAGCAGCACCTGATCGGCCCACGGCCCAATGATGGCCATGGTCTTGATCTTGCCCGCCTCCAGAGGCAGGGTGCGATTCTCATTTTTCAGCAGCACAATGGACTCGTCCGTGGCCTGCCGGGCCAACGCCTTGCTTGAAGCCCGCTCCCAGGGCGGCTCGCCGTCCGCTTCGCGGCCGATCTTGGCATAGGGGTCGGCGTCGGCCGGATCAAGTTCGCCCAAACGCAGGTAGACCCGCAGCAGGTTGTGCAGCGCGGCGTCCAGTTCGCTCTCGGTCAGAAGCTTGTCTTGAAAGGCCTTGCTCAGATCGTCGATGTAGTTGTCGAGGAAGTGGTTGATGCCGGCCTGGATGGCTGCCGCCGCGCCGTGTTCCTTGTCGGCGAAGCTCTTGTGATCGGTAATCAGCAGCCGCAGCGCGCCGCCGTCGGTGCAGATCAGACCGTTGTTGCCCCACTCCCGGATCATTACGTTTTTCAGTACCGGATGAATCATCATCGGAGTGCCGTTCCACGAGTTGTAAGCCGCCATCACCGCCCGCGAGCCGCCCTGCTCGAAGCCCATGCGGAACGGGACCGAATAATACTCGCGGAAGAGCCGCTCGCCGAAGTCCGAAGACGTATAGGAACGCCCGTTCTCGTTCTCGTTAGCCAGAAAATGCTTCATCAGCGAGGCCGCCTGCCAGTGCCTGGGATCGGGGCCTTGCAGCCCTTGAGCGAAGGCCGCAGTCAGCGTTCCCACCTGAAACGGGTCCTCGCCATAGGACTCCTCGGTGCGGCCCCAGCGCGGATCGCGACTCAGGTCGGCATTGGGCGCGCGCACCACCACTCCGCCGCGGCTATAGACGGGGTTCTGGGAATAGTAACGGGCCTCGTAGCCCTCCAATGCGGCAATCTGCTTCAACAGCGCCGGGTCCCAGGTCGCGCCCAGACCCTTCTCCTGAGGAAAGGTGGTGGTGGGGAGCGGCTGTTTGCCTTTTCCGCCCCAGCCGCCCGGACCGCCCAGCGCCAGCCCGTGCAATCCCTCCACCTGGCCCGAGAAGGCCAATCCCAGCCGCTCGATCTTGGGGTGGTCCGACATGAGCCGGATCTTCTCTTCCAGCGTCAACCGGCCGAGCAGGTCGTCGATGCGCGCGTCGTCGGCCAGATGCACATCGCGAAAGGGGTAATCCGCCGCCTGCGCCCGCGCCATTTGCCCCAGACCCGCCGCCAGCAGCGCCGAACCCGCCGCCCAAACTCCCATCCATCGCCCCAAACGCATCGCCAGACCCTCCCGCGTACGAACAGCGCAGATTACCACACGCGAGGGCAAGCCGTTCTCGAATCAAACGATTGACGCAGGGAAATCACATGAATTATCTCTGCCGCAGACACGGGCAATCGCATAAATCCGAACGATTGACGAGACTGGTTCCGATTCTTATCGCGCCGGAGGCGCAATGGTGGCCAGCCCAGCGCTTCAGCGCTGGGAAGCAGCCAGATAACGCAGCCGGAGCCCTGTAGGGGCGGCGCAAAATGGCGATTCTGTCATGGGAATTACGTTCATGCGATT
The DNA here is from genome assembly GCA_964493705.1 of uncultured Occallatibacter sp. GTDB lineage: Bacteria > Acidobacteriota > Terriglobia > Terriglobales > Acidobacteriaceae > Telmatobacter. The sequence goes on along the minus strand of CAZBPD010000055.1, from coordinate 9,284 downwards.
GCCCTTACAATTGACGCGGATACGATGGCGATTCCGATGAAGAAAAGTTTTTTAAATGGATATTCTGCCTGATTGTAGATTTGAAGCGGCGGTAAGATGATCCCATATAGAAACGCAGAAGATGAAACCAGGAGGCAGGATGGCTCTCGGATTACGCACCGAACGGATCTCGGCTCGCCTGCTCCCCGAGCAGAAGAGGCGGATTGAGCTTGCCGCCAGGATCAACGGATCTTCGGTCTCCGGCTTCTGGGTCCAAAAAGCAGATGAAGCCACTCGGAAAGCCATTGAAGCCCATACCACCTGGACGCTCACCGAACAGGACTGGGAGCTTTTCATGAAGGCTTTGCTTGATCCGCCTGAGCCCAATGAGCGCCTGAAAGCTGCGGCAAAACGCTACCGGGAGATTGTCCGCGATAAATGATCAGCCCGGCTTGGCGCCTGCGACTTTTATCTCAAATTTGGATTTAATCCCTTCCCCAGCCGGCCGGAACTCAATACAGGTGGAAGTCGATGCTGATGGCGATCATCACTGGAACCGGGGTCTTGCCGTCCTTGAGGGAGGGTTTGAATTTGTATTTGCGAACGGCTTCCAGCGCCTTTTCGTCCAGCCCCATGCCCAGCGGCCGCACCACGCGCGGGTTCTGCGGATTGCCTTGAGCGTCGACAATCATCTGGATCACAACGATCCCCTGGTACTTGGCGCGGCGGGCTTCGTCGCTGAACTCCGGGTCGATGGAGTAGATCAGCTTGGGTTCGGAGACTCGACCGCCGATTCTCTCCAGTCCACCGCCGGCGTTGCCGCCCGAACCATCCCCCAGACCCGAGCCGTGGCCGGAGCCAATGCCCGTGCCGGTGCCGTATCCGCCGTTGGAAAACTTGACGTTGGGCGAGTTGTGCAGGCCGATATTGGGCAGTTTGGGATCGTCGGGAATCATCAGATCCTTCTGCACATCGATGGTCGGCACCGGCGCGATCACTTCTTTGGCAATCACCGGCGGATGCACCGGCTCGATCTTGGGCAGATGGCCCTTGGGCGTCTCCACCTGGTGATTGCCCTGTCCGCCGCCGCCACCCATGTCGTTGGCCGCCTTGGGCGGAATGAACTCCGTCAACTCAACGTGATTCACCACGACGTCGTTCTTCTTTGCATCGATGTAATGCTTGACGCCGAGAAAAAGCAGCAGCGCCACAATCGAGCCGTTGACCACGATCGAAGCGCCCACCGCCCAGGGATTGGCCCGCACCTTCATGCGATCGGGAACGGGAATCGGCTTCGAAGTCAGTTGCAGCGGCGGCAGCTTGGGCGGAAAGAAAACGTCGCGCAGGTTCTCGTAGAGACCGACAAAGATCGACTTCTCTTCAAATGCTTTGCCCAGAAATGCGTCGAGTTCATGACCGCCGCGGAGGGCGGCGGCGGCTTCGGATTCCGGATCGGACTGGAGAAAAAAGTCGTTTGCCATAATTCGCTGCTGGCTCTGCTGCCCCTTCGAGCACGTCAAGAAATCGTGAACCCCTTCGCTCTCTCCCATGCCCTCGTTCCCTCTGGGTCGCTCCGGCGCAAGACGATTGGCTTTGGATTCCACCCCTCGCGGTGCTGTGCAGGCCCGCGTGCAAGCGGTTTCGCTCCGCCGGGCCATCGATCCATTATGCTGGAAAGCCCTCGCTTCTGTCTTGTCCCAGGGGCCGCGCACTCCCATCTTTCATATTTTTCTTCGCGGTGCGCTCCCATAATCAATAGACGAGCAAGGCCCGCACTCGTTACCCAGGAAAAACTCTCCTCCAGCCATTTACACTGAGTTGTGAAGAATTCCGTATCGTCCCAGGGAGAGCACATGTCCTCAGCGCCGGAGTTGAAGGCGACCCTTACCTTGCCGCAAACCGCCTTCCCCATGAAGGCTAACCTGCCGCAGAATGAACCGCTTCGGCTGGCCCGTTGGAACGCGCTCGGGCTCTACGAGCGGTTGCGCGAAGCCGCGCCCAACAAGGAAAAGGGCACCTACCTTCTCCACGACGGCCCACCCTACGCCAATGGACCCATCCATCTGGGCCACGCCCTCAACAAGGGACTCAAAGATTTTGTCGTCAAATCCAAGACCATGGCCGGCTACGACGCCCCCTATGTGCCGGGTTACGATTGTCACGGCCTGCCCATCGAAATCAAGGTGGACGAGCACCTGGGCCGCAAAAAGCTGGAGATGCCGGTTCCCGACGTGCTGGCCGCCTGCCGCGCCTACGCGCAGAAGTACATCGATCTGCAAACCTCGCAGTTCGAGCGCATCGGCTGTTTCGGCCGCTGGAGCGATCCCTACCGCACCATGGCCCGCGACTACGAAGCCCGCACCCTCGAGGCTTTTTACGGCTTCCTCGAAAAAGGCTTTGTCTATCGCGGCCTCAAGCCCGTCTACTGGTGCATCCACGACCGCACCGCCCTGGCCGAGGCCGAGGTCGAGTACGACCAGCACACCAGCCCCTCGGTCTATGTGCGCTATAAGCTGACCAGCGCCCCAGAGGCGATTGACCCGGCGCTGGCGGGAAAAGAAGTCTACACCATCATCTGGACCACCACGCCGTGGACCCTGCCCGCGTCGATGGCCGTGGCCTTCCATCCCGACTTCGAATACGTAGCCATCGAGGCGAATCCCACTCCCTGCACGCCCTCTTCGCCCTGCGCTGAGACGCCTGGCGAAGCGCCGGTCTACATCGTCGCCAGCGAACTGGCCGCTGCGGTCACCGCCGCCTGCGAACTGGGCGAGACCGTCGAGCTGGCGCGCTTCAAGGGCAGCACGCTCGAGCACACCACCTATCAGCATCCCTTCCTCAACCGCTCGATTGTGGGCGTCAACGCCGCTTACGTCACCGCCGACACCGGCACTGGAGCCGTCCACACTGCTCCCGCCCATGGCGCAGACGACTTCTACACCGGCCAGCGTTACAACATCGATCCCACCTGCCGTGTCGACGCCGGCGGCCACATCCACGTCGATGAGAGCGTTTGGGACCACGCCGCCCCTCCGGCCTTTGACGGTAAGAAGGTCTTCGCCGCCAACCCCATCATCATCGCCATGCTCGAAGAGCGCGGCGCGCTGCTGCACAGCGAAGATCTGAACCACTCCTACCCGCATTGCTGGCGCTGCCACAAGCCGGTCATCTATCGCGCCACCGAGCAATGGTTCATCAATCTCGAAACGCCGGTAAAAGACGCCCAGGGCGAAGAAAAATCCTTTCGTCAGTTGGCCATCGAAGAGATCGACAAGGTGATCTGGGACCCGGTCTGGGGCAAGGAGCGCATCACCAACATGATCGCCACCCGTCCCGACTGGTGCATCAGCCGCCAGCGCATCTGGGGCGTGCCCATTGCCGTCTTTTTATGCGATACGTGCCAAAAGCCCATCGAAGACCCGGAGCTCAACCGCAAGATTGTCTCGCTCTTTGACCAGCACGGCGCCGAAGCCTGGCACACCACCGCCGTGACCGATCTGCTGCCCCAGGGCTGCGCCTGCAAGCACTGCGGAGCAACGGGCTTCCGCAAGGAAACCGACATTCTCGACGTCTGGTTCGACTCCGGAACGAGTTGGTTCGCCGTGGCCGAGAGCGACCGCGAGTTGAAAGACGCCTACCGCGACTTCCAGCAGAACGGCCCGACCAAGGTCTTGTATCTGGAGGGCGGCGACCAGCATCGCGGCTGGTTCCACTCTTCTCTGCTGACCTCTGTCGCGCTGCGCGGCCGCGCGCCGTACTCCCATGTCACCACGGCCGGCTGGACCCTCGACGAGCAGGGCCGCGCCATGTCGAAATCTCTCGGCAACGGCGTCGATCCCGTGGACATTGCCAACCGCATGGGCGCCGAGATCGTCCGCCTGTGGGTGGCTTCAGTCGACTTCCGCGAAGATATGGCGGCCAGCGAGAACCTCATGGCCCGCTGCGCCGAACTCTATCGCAAGCTGCGCAACACCTTCCGTTTTTTGCTCGGCAACCTGAGCGGCTTCGATCCGCTCCGCGACCGCGTGGCCGAAGCCGATCTCTTGCCGCTTGACCGCTACATGCTGGCCCGTACCCGCGACCTGACCGAGAAGATTCTCGCCTGGTACGAGGGCTTCGAGTTCCATCGCGTCTATCAGGCGGTGAACGAATTCGCCATTGTGGACCTGAGTTCCTTCTATCTCGACGTGCTCAAGGACCGCATGTACACCTTTGCGCCCACCAGCCACGAGCGCCGCTCGGCGCAAACCGTTCTCTGGCAGATCTCCGAGACTCTGGTCCGCCTGCTCGCGCCCATCCTGAGCTTCACCACCGACGAGGTCTGGGAATACCTGCCCGCCATCGCAGGCCGCGAAGAGAGCGTACATCTGGCCCGCTTTCCGAAACCAGAAGAGATCTTCTCCGAAGACCCAGCGAAGCTGTTGGAAGAATGGAAGCAGCTCTTTGCCGTGCGCGACCAGGCAATGATCGTGCTGGAAGAGGCGCGCAAGGCTAAAAGCATCGGCAAGGGTCTGGAAGCGGAGTTGGAGATTCTTACCAGCGGCGATCAACTGGCCCTCTTGCAGCGCTACGCCGTCAGTCTGAAGGAGATTCTCAACGTCTCCAAAGTTACGGTGCTGGGAGCCGCGGATTTGAGGATAGTCGCCCTTCCCGCCTCGGGCACCAAATGCGCCCGCTGCTGGAACTTCATGCCTGAAGTAGCCAACTACGGTATCTGGGAGAACGTCTGCACCCGCTGCTCGGATGCACTCACCGAAATGAAGATCGATCCGCCCCAGGCGACGGAGGCCGCACAGTGATCTCACTTGCTCCCCGCCGTTTGCCCTGGCTGCTGCTAATCTCCTCCGTGGTGATCCTACTCGACCGCATGAGCAAGGTCTGGGTCTCCGCTCACATCCGTCTGGGCGGCGCCATTCCGGTGCTGCCCGGCGTTTTGCGCATCACCCACTGGACCAACGAAGGCGCGGCCTTCTCGCTCTTTGCCGACAGCCTGCATCCGCATCTGGTGCATTGGGCGCTGATCGGCTTTTCCTCGCTGGCGGCGCTGGCCGTGCTGGCCCTGATGATTTACCTGGGCGAGCGCATCACTCCGACCACGGTGGCGCTGGCGCTGATCTTTGCCGGAGCCCTGGGCAACGTCCACGACCGCATCGCTTACGGCTCGGTGGTGGACTTTATCGAGGTCCACATCTTCACCTACCACTGGCCGGACTTCAACATCGCCGACTCGGCCATCGTCACCGGCGCCTGCCTGCTCATGCTCGACGCGCTGCTGCCCAAACGGCACGACGTGGAAGCGGAATAGATCTTTCACCACTTGAGGATTTCATGAGAATTTTTACCTTCATTTCCCCGATGCGTTCGTCCCTGGCAATCGCGGCCGCCGCATTGCCGTTTGTGCTGGCTCCGGCCGGCCTGCTCCACGCGCAGCGTCTGCCCCAGACCGTGCGCCCAGAGAGCTACGCGCTCACCCTCACCCCCGATCTCAAGGCCGCCACCTTCAGCGGCGTCGAGACCATCGAGCTGACCGTAACCGAACCCACCGGCGCCGTGACCTTGAACGCCGCCGAGATCGCCTTTCAAAGCGTGAGCGTAACCGCCGCTGGCAAGGAGCAAAAGGCCGAAGTCGCTCTCGACAAGGAGAAGGAGCAGGCCACCTTCACCTTTGCCGAGAAGCTGCCCGCGGGCAAAGCCAGCCTTTCCATCGCCTACACCGGCATTCTTAACAACGAGCTGCGCGGCTTTTATCTTTCCAAAACTGCCCGCCGCAACTACGCCGTCACCCAATTCGAACCCACCGACGCCCGCCGCGCCTTTCCCAGCTTCGATGAGCCGGCGCTCAAGGCCACCTACGATGTGACCCTGATCGTCGACAGCAACGACACCGCCATCTCCAATGGACAGATCGTCAGCGACACGCCGGGGCCCATCGCCGGCAAGCACACCCTGCGCTTCGCCACCACGCCCAAGATGTCCACCTATCTGGTGGCCTTCCTGGTCGGCGATTTCCAGTGCTCGAAGGGCGAGTCGGACGGCGTGGCCATCCGCGTCTGCTCCACGCCCGACAAGGTGGCTCTGACGCCTTATGGCGTCGATGTCGCCCAGCGTGTGCTGCACTACTACAACCACTACTTCGGCATTCCCTATCCGCTCAAGAAACTGGACCTGATCGCCCTGCCCGACTTCGAGGCCGGAGCCATGGAGAACTTCGGCGCCATCACCTATCGCGAGACCGATCTGCTGCTCGACGCCAAGACCGCCTCGGTGGGCTCGAAGAAGTTGGTCGCTCTGGTCATCGCTCACGAGATGGCCCACCAGTGGTTCGGCGATCTGGTCACCATGCAGTGGTGGGACAATCTCTGGCTTAACGAGGGCTTCGCCACCTGGATGGAAAACAAATCCGTGGCCGCGCTCTATCCCGAGTGGAAGATGGACCAGAGCGTCACCGCAGACCTCGATTCCACGCTCAACCTGGACGCCCAGCCCACCACCCGCTCCATCCGCGCCAAAGCCGAGACCCCCGACGAGATCAACCAGATGTTCGATGGCATCGCCTACGGCAAGGCCGGAGCGGTGCTCAACATGGTGGAGAATTACCTCGGCGAAGAGACCTTCCGCCAGGGCGTGCACAACTATCTGGCCGCACATAGCTACGCCAACGCCACCGCCGAGGACTTCTGGGGCGCGCAGACCGCCAACAGCCACAAGCCCGTCGACAAGATCATGGAGAGCCTGGTCGTTCAGCCGGGCGAGCCGTTGCTGACCTTTGCCGAACCCGCCAACGGCCAGGTCGGCGTCACGCAGAAACGCTTCTTCCTCAGCCCCAGCATTCAGCCCGACCCCGCCCAACAGTGGACGCTGCCGGTCTGCTTTAAGACAACCAAAGGCCAGGAGTGCCAGTTGCTCACCCCGGCAACCTCCTCGCTGAGCATCCCAGCGAAGAGCGTCTTCTTCGCCAACGCCGGCGGCAGCGGATACTATCGCACCGCCTATGCGCCCGCCTCCTATAAGGCTTTACTGGCTGAGGTCGAGACCGGGCTCTCGCCTGCCGAGCGCATCAGCCTGCTGGGCGACGAGTGGGCGCAGGTGCGCGCCAATCAAGCCACGGCGGGAGACTTTCTGAATTTGGCCGCTGCAGTCAAGGGCGACGCCAACGCCGGCGTAGTCAATAGCGCCCTCGCCAGCTTTGGTGCTGTGTACTACCGCGTCGCTTCTACTCAGGAAGAAAGAGCCGCGCTTTCGGCCTGGATTCGCACCAATTTTGCCCCCGAGTACGCCAAGCTGCCCGCGGCCGCACCGGGCGACGCGCCCAACACCCGCGAACTGCGCGCCCAGCTCTTCGGCATTCTCGGTTACTACGGCAAGGACCCGGCGATTGTAGCCGAGGCCAACCGCATTGCTCGCCAATACCTGGCCGATCCCGGCTCGGTGGAGGCCACACTCGGTCAGACGGCGCTCTCGGTAGCCACCCGCAACGGCGACGCCACGCTCTTCAATCAGTTGCAGAAGGTCTTCGAGACTTCGACCAACCCCGAGATTCAGGAGAGCGCCCTGCGCCTGCTGGTCGAGTTCGAAGACCCCGCGCTGCTTGATCGCGCTCTGAACTACGCTGTCAGCGGCAAGGTGCGTAACCAGGACGCGGCCTACGAACTGGCCATCGCCCTGCAAATCGACGCCAATCGCGACGCCGCCTGGAAGTTCATCGAAAGCAACTGGGGCAAGGTTCAGGCGCAATTGACGACCGAGATGGGCGGCGTTCTGGCCGGTTCGACAGGCGGCTTCTGCACCGCCCCAGCCCGCGACGAAGTGCAGAGCTTTTTCACCGCGCACAAGGTTCCCGCTTCGGAAAAGAGGCTCAAGCACGCCGTCGAACGCATCGACGGCTGCATCGAACTGCGTTCCCAGCAGGAACCCAAACTGCAACAGTGGCTGGCCGCGCAGCCCAAATAGCGCCATCCCGCAACCGGCTCCTCGCGGCAACCACCATCGCGCGGAGCCGGCATTGCCGAATTGTGAACCTGCTGACTCGATAACCAGCTAACCTGCTTTTTCGCTAACCGGCTATTTCTCCACCTTTCTGTTTTTCACATTTCAGCTTTCTATTTGTTTTTCGCCCCAGCCGACCCCATGACCGCTGATGCATCCATCCTCGCAACCATTCGCTTCGGCGTCGCCGGACCGGGCCGGGCGGCGGCGCGTTTTGCGCAAGGAATAGCTGCCGTCCCCGGCGTCGAACTGGCCGCCGTCTGGGGCCGCACTCCAGACCGCGCCCAGGCCTATGCCGAGCGCTTCAGTGTGCCGCTGGTCTGCGGCTCGCTGCAAGCTCTGCTGGCTGCGCCGATAGACGCTCTCTACGTCGCGACTCACCCCGACAGCCACGCCGACTTCTGCCTCCAAGCCCTGGCCGCCGGCAAGCACGTACTCTGCGAGAAGCCCGCGGCGATCAACGAGCGCCAGCTTGCCCAGGTTCTCGCCGCCGCCCACCGCCATGACCGCCTCTTCATGGAGGCCATGAAGCCCCCCTTTTTCCCGCTCTATCGCCGCCTGCGCGCGCACTTGTCCGCCGACCCCATCGGCCCCATCGGTTTTGTCCGCGCCGGCCACGCCGACGCCACTCTGGCCCCCGACTACCCGCTCCACTTCGCCGAACTAGCCGGCGGCGGCATCATGGGCATCGGTCCCTACGAAGCGTTTCTGGCTTTGGACTGGCTCGGCCCGCTCCAGCGGATGCAGACCATGGGCCGTCTGGCTGCCTCCGGCGTCGACGCTTTTGCCCTGCTTCAGACCGAGCACGAACGCGGCTTCGCCCAACTGCATACCGGTCTCGATCTGCTCAGCAAGGGCGACGCTCTGCTCTCCGCTCCCGGCGGCTTCGTCACTCTGCATGAAAACTGGTGGAATCCCCTCCGCGCCACCGTGCAGTACCTCGACGGCCGCAAGGTCGAACTCCACGAGCCTTACACCCACGGCGGCTTCAATTACGAGATCGATCACTTCTGCCAGCTTCTGCGTACGGGAAAGCTGGAGAGCCCGGTGATCTCCCACGCCCTCTCGCTGGCCATGGCCGGCCTGCTGGAAGCAGCGCGCACCGCGCTGGGCGTGAAGTTTCCCGGAGAGTGACGCGGAGCCGCCATCGTTATGCCAACTAGGTCTTTGACCCCCTAGTTTTGTACTACCGAGGGTGCCCCCGGTCTCGATTTTGAGACCGGGGAAAGCTCGAACTGAAATACATCTCCATGTGCTCAGAGACCTAGAGCATTTCTAGTGTTACTATAATGATGCTCTGTGCATCTTCGCGGACGCTA
>CAZBPD010000054.1:0-25703 GCA_964493705.1 uncultured Occallatibacter sp. | reverse complement strand
CCGGCTTCCAGCCGTAACCCGAAGCCACCGGCTATTAGCCGGTGGTCGTTCACACAGCTTTTAGGCGTAAAGTCGTCCTTTGATTCCGAATTGATTCGGAGGTGAACATGTCCAGTTCTTTGCTTTCCATATTTATTTCGATCATTTCGCTTGTAATTTCGGTTGTTACTGCGTGGTTTTCTCTTCGTCGCGGAACGATTAAGATGACTCGACCGACAACAATTTATTTTGGTCCTGACACAAGAAATTGTCGGGCGAATCCAAAGGTATATCTGCGAACTCTTTTGTTTTCAACATCAAAACGGGGGCAAATTGTTGAAAGTATGCATGTTCAGCTTTCAAGAAATGAAACTGTGCAGACTTTTAACATTTGGGTCTATGGGGAAGATAAGAAGGTCAGGGGTAGTGGTCTTTTTGTCGGCGAGACAGGAATAGCCACAAGTCACCACTTCCTCTTACCGAAAGATGTTGAAAGTCATTTCAGATTTTCTCCTGGGACGTACCGTCTGAATGTGTTTGTGAAATTACTTGGCCATTCAAGAGGGAAGAAACTTTTTTCGGAAAAGCTCGAAGTTTCGCAAGAGGATGCAAAGAAAATGTTAGAGATGGATAGGGGCCTTTATTTTGATTGGGGACCGGATTCTTTACGCTATCTTGCTAGTGTGGATATTGGCGAAATCCCATCGCAAATCCCTCCGTCAGCTGGATTGTTAAATGCATTTCTGTCCATGGCCGAGAATGGAAAGTCACCTTCTGATACCGATTCGAGTACTTTACGGTGAAGTATAGCTCACCCATTTTGGGTCAGTGCGCGGATTCGCTCCGCTTGCTGCGGCCATTTTTCGGCCAGCTCGGCGCAACGGGCGCTGCGGTAATCGGCTAAGTCGAAGCCGGGGGTTACGGTGCAGCCCAGCAAAGCCACCTGCCCATCGCCCAAAAGGCGCGTGCCCTGCCAGACGCCGGCCGGGACCATCAGTTGCACATGGTGTCCAGCGGCCAGATCCGGTCCCAGGGTGAAGAGCGCGGAGCGCCCGTCGGGGTGGAGTTGCAGCATCTCGACCGGGTCGCCCAGGTAGAAATGGAAGATCTCGTCGCTGGCCAGGACGTGCATCTCGCTGAAGGTTCCGGCTTCGAGCAAGTAGTAGATGGCGGTGTTCATGGAGCGGTCGCCGCGGGGCATGCCTACGGTGTGGGCGGAGGCGTAGGTCTGGCGGTAGGCTCCACCCTCGACGGGATGAGGCTTCAGATCGAGCAGTTTCTTGATCTCGGAGGCGGTCATTGTCTCCGATCTTAGCAGCGCGGGAAGACTACAATAAAGTCATGCAAGTGACGGTTTACTCCACCATGTGGTGCCGGGATTGCCGCGCCGCCAAACACTTTCTCGATACCCACGGCATCGCTTATACGGAAATCGACGTGGACGCAGACGCGGCGGCTTCGGCCGAGTTGATCCGGCGGGTGGGCAAGCGGGCCGTGCCGCAGTTGGTCATCGATGGCAAGTGGTTCCAGCCCTATACCCCCGGCAAGGGCTTGCTTTACGAAGAGATGTTCCAGCGGCTGGGGATTGCGCGGGATTAGTTCACCCTGATTTTGCGGGGAAGCGGCTGCCCTACGCCCTAGCCGCGACAGAACGAGACGCTGGCCCTTCGACTCGCTGTGCTCGGTCGTCATGAAAGGGGCCGGTTGGCTGCCAGTTTTCCCACCCTAGCCGTAAAAAAAAGAGCGCGGCGAGGGTGGGGCACCCAGGTTTGACGGGGTGGAGCACCCAATCTCTCTGGTTGAGTCGTAAAAACGGACGAAGGAGCTTTATCGTGATCGATCGCTATACCCGCCCGGCGATGGGCGCTATTTGGACCGAAGAGAGCAAATACCGCTGCTGGCTTGAAGTCGAGTCGGCTGCCTCGACCGTGCTGGCCGAGGATGGCGTGATTCCCATGGCCGCGGCGGAAGCCATCGCCAGCAAGGCCAGCTTCACCGTCGCCCGCATCCAGGAGATCGAGGCCGAGGTGCGCCACGACGTGATCGCCTTCACCACGGCCGTCTCCGAGAGCCTCAAGGCGCAGGGGCTGGACGCAGAATCGAGATGGCTGCACTACGGGCTGACCTCCAACGACATTGTGGACACCGCCCAGGCGCTGCAAGTCAGAGCAGCATCCGCCATCATCCGCGAGGGGCTGGTAGGCTTTCTTGCCGTGCTCAAGCGGCGCGCCATCGAATTCAAGCACACCCCGACGATTGGCCGCACCCACGGCATCCACGCCGAGCCCACCACCTTCGGCCTCAAGCTGCTGAACTGGTTCGCTGAGATGGAGCGGAATCTGGTCCGCTTCGATGCCGCCGCCGAGGATATGCGCGTCGGCAAGCTCTCGGGCGCCGTGGGCACCTTTGGCCACTTGAAGCCGGAGCACGAAGAGAAGATCTGCGCGCGGCTGGGACTGAAGCCCGCCGCGGTGGCTACGCAGGTCATCCAGCGCGACCGCCACGCCGCCTACATCAGCACCCTGGCGCTGATCGGCAGCTCTCTCGATAAGATCGCCGTCGAGGTCAGGCACTTGCAGCGCACCGAGGTGCGCGAGGCGCAGGAGTACTTCAGCGAGAAGCAGAAGGGCTCTTCGGCTATGCCGCACAAGAAGAATCCCATCACCAGCGAGCAGATCAGCGGATTGGCGCGGGTGCTGCGCGCGAATGCCCAGGCGGCCTTCGAGAACATCGCGCTGTGGCACGAACGGGATATTTCGCACTCTTCGGTGGAGCGGGTGATCTTCCCCGATTCGACGATTCTGACCGACTATCTGCTGGCCAAGACCACCGACCTCATCGACCGCCTGCTGGTCTATCCCGAGCGGATGAAGAAGAATCTCGAATCCACCGGCGGATTGATCTTTAGCGGCCAACTGCTGCTTGATCTCTCCGAAGCCGGGATGATGAGAGAAGACGCCTACCGGCTGGTGCAGGCGCACGCCATGCGCTCCTGGAAGGAAGATCTCGTCTTCCGTGACGAGGTGGCTCGGGATGCTCAGATCGCAGCGCTTCTGAGCCCTGAAAAGCTCGAAAAAACCTTCGACTACACGCGCCAGTTGGGCAATGTGGACGCCATCTTCAAGCGGGTGCTGGGGGAGTAGCACCGGTGGTGCGGTAGACACCTTCGTCTGGCTCGACCCAAACGAAATGGAGTGTCTATTTGCTTCTTTCCCTTGCCTTAGTGTACTTTGTGGAGTACACTAAGGCGTAGTGAACTCGCATGGCCGACGAGAAGAAACTGGCTGTTGCATTTTATCGTTCCAAGGCGGGCGCCGAACCGGTTTTGGATTGGCTCAGAGACCTGTCTCCCGAGGATCGTCAGGCTTTAGGGCGCGATCTGCGGCTGGTGGAAATCGGTTGGCCAGTTGGAATGCCGCTTTGCAAACCGTTGGGCGGCGGGCTTTGGGAGGTGCGCAGCAGGCTCTCGAATCACCGCATCGCCCGCGTGATCTTCTGTGCTTCGCAGGGTTCGATGATCCTGCTTCATGCGTTCATCAAAAAGACGCAGAAGACGCCACCAACGGAACTGGATGTGGCCAAGGCGCGCCAGAAGGAGGTTGACCGATGAAACCCAATCCTCATATTGGCTCTTCATTAGATGATTTTCTCAAGGAAGAGGGGCTCTTCGAGGACGCTACTAACTACGCGGTCAAGCGGGTGTTGGCGTGGCAGGTAGAGAAGGCCATGCAGGAGCAGGGCATCACCAAGGTGGAGATGGCCCGGCGCATGGGCACCAGCCGCGCGCATCTGAACAAACTGCTCGACCCCGAGAACGACAAGGTGCAACTGGATACCGTGCAGCGAGCCGCTGCGGCTGTGGGTCGGCGGGTGCAACTTGTGTTGGTGTGATTGGATTTTGTTTTTCCGGTTCCAAAAAAGATACTCTGAATACACGGTAAGAATGAGGCAATATGCCACCAGCAGAAATCGACGAACTTCGAAGGAAACTGAATGCATTGAATCTGACAGGGAAGAAGATTGTTCCCTTCAAAGGACGCCCTGTCATGGAAAAGGCTTTCTTTCCTGGTGGTAATGGACTATTCAATGGAAGTAAGGCAAATCTCCCGGTCAAAGGAACTCTCATTCTTGGTTCCAATTTCGGATGTGTTGCAGTTTTCGTCCACAAGAATGGATGTTTGGTTCGGATGGATGAAACGGTTCATAGCAAGACTTGGATGGGTCGAAAGCCTGGATTCGGCTTGAATTCGATGCTTGCCCGTACCCCGATCAGATTGGAAGAATGTTTTTTTACAAATGCTTGGCCTTTCCTTCATGAGGGAAATAGTAATAAAGCCACCGAACTAATCAAGCAATGGCTAAGCGATGATAGCCTGATGAAAGACTGCAAAGAGTTTTTTATTGCTTCAGTTTCCGCAGTTAAGCCTAAGCTCATTGTGGCGTTGGGGCCTGGCGCGGCGGCTTTTATAAGTAAGGTTTGGCCGGACAAACTTGCAGAATGGGGTGGCTGTACAATTGACTCGATGGATCGAAAACATTGGAACTCCATCCTTTTCGAAAATGAAGCAATTGTTTGTACAGCAATCACTCATCCCTCAGCACATGATCTCAATGCCATGAGAAGGGCAGAACCGTACACATCTTCCTCTAACTCCATTGATGGTGAGGTGTGTCTGTTGATCCGGGTTGCAAAAGAAGCAGGAATCTCAGCCAGTTAGTTAAATCGGAGATGGGGGGATAGCCATGAACCTTACCGTCGCACTGACCGGAGCATCGGGCGCAATTCTTTGCAGGGAGCTGCTACGCGCGCTGGAGGCGGACGAGCGCGTTGCCCGCGTGCATTTTGTGGCCAGCGAGAACTCGCTGCGGGTGCTGGCCGAGGAGCTTGCGCTCGGCGGGCGCAACGATCTGCTGGCCAAGCTGCTGGGCAAAGAGCCGGTGAAGACCGTGCAGCACCATGACGCCGATGTTGGCGCGGCCATAGCCTCGGGCAGCTATCCGTCCAGCGGCATGATCGTTTTGCCCTGCTCGATGGGGACGCTGGCGGCGATTGCCAACGGATTGGCCAATACGCTGATTGCCCGCGCCGCCGATGTGACCCTCAAGGAGCGGCGGCCGCTGCTGCTGTGCGTGCGCGAGACGCCCTTCAACCGAATCCACTTGCGCAATATGACCCTGGCCGCCGAGGCCGGAGCGGTGATCTTCCCGGTGATTCCCACCTTCTACAACCATCCTGTCGACTCCGCCGAGATGGCCCGCCAGTATGTTCACCGCGTGCTGGCCCACATCGGGTTGCCGCAACCGGGGGCGTATGTGTGGAAAGGGGAGGAGTAGGGAACGAGGGAACAAGGGAACAAGGGAACGAGGGAACAAGGGAACAAAGTGTGCTCTTTATCCTGGATGGATCTTCCTACAGGGGCTTCAGATTCAGGAATGCGCGCTGCGTCAGAATGCGGACGCCTTGAAACGAATTGAGGGTGAAAAGATCCTTGTCTCCCGTAACGACGATATCCGCACCAGCCAAGACGGCGCATTCGAGAAGCATATCGTCTTTTGGGTCACGGCAGATGCCACTCATCTTGCCGGAGAATTCGACGAGAACCGTATTGTCGAGATAATCCGCGACGGCAGTTTCGATACGGAGAGATGTCCATCCGAATTTGCCCGCCAGTGTTTTGTGAATCTCATGGAAGATCGGATTGCAAGCGGCCAGTCGGAAGGGCATGTAGGCGAATCGTAGAGCGGTCAGTGGCGTGCCTCCGAACTGAAACGCGGAGATCCAAACTCCGGAATCGAAGACACAGCTCAAGCCGTCTTTGTCCTTTGCTGATACATTTCACTGCGAATCTCGTCGACAAACGCCTCAACGTCTGCTTCTGTGTAGTTGTTCGGGCTGCGCCTTGCCGCATCGGCGCGAGCGGCGATCAGCTTGCGGTCATTCCTCTCCATACGATAGGCGCGGAAGGCCTCGCGGAAAAGATCGCTGAGGTTGCGGTTCTCTTCTTCGGCGACGGCGACGATCTGGCGGGCCAACTCCTCGGGGAAGCGGATGGTAAACTCGCGGGTTGCGGCAGTTCCGACGGCGCTCATGGATGCATTATGACAGCAAGTGCATCCACAGTACAGATGCGCTGGGGACAAAATGCAGAGCCGGAAGTGCGGAATTCATTTGACAGTTCAACCCCCGTACAAAGATACTGTCGTCAATGCTGACTTCAGGAATACTTGCGACGGCGGTCATGGCCATGTGTATGTGCATGGTGTATGGGTCCGTCCGTTTGGTTCCTGCGAGGCAGAAGCGCTAGGCGCTACCGATCTTGAAGCCAGGCGGTCCGGGTCCCAAGGGGATTCGGGCCGTTTCGTTTTTGCGGGGGTTCCGATCTTCGCCGGACCCTCCGATTGCACACCGAAACGAACCCCACCCTAGCCGCAAGAGCGAAAGCGCGGCAAGGGTGGAGCACCCAAATTGTTCATTTGTCATTGGTTCAGATCAGCGAATTGTGCTAACGAAACCTACACACTCAGAAGGAGAACCGAATGCCGGAAACGAAGCCGTATCTAGCCACCCTCGCCGTCCACGCCGGGCAAGCGCCCGACCCCACCACTGGATCGCGCGCCGTGCCGATTTACCAGACCACTTCCTATTCCTTCCATGACGCGGACCACGCCGGCCGGCTCTTTGCGCTCAAGGAGTTCGGCAATATCTATACGCGCATCATGAACCCCACCACCGACGTGCTGGAAAAGCGCGTGGCGGCTCTGGAAGGCGGTGTGGCAGGCTTGGCGACGGCCTCGGGCATGGCGGCGGAGACGTTGGCCATCACCACGCTGGCCTCGGCCGGGGAAGAGATCATCTCCACCACCTCGCTGTACGGCGGCACCTACACGCTCTTCAGCCACACCCTCAAGCGGCTGGGGATCACGGTGCGCTTTGTGGATGCCGAGGATCTGGAGGGTTTGGCCGCGGCCATCAATGACAAGACGCGGGCCATCTACACCGAGACGCTGGGCAATCCCAAGCTGGACGTGGCCGACATCGAGGCGCTGGCAGAGATCGCCCATGCGCACGGGCTGCCGCTGATCATCGACAACACCGCGGCGTCGCCGGCGCTGGTGCGGCCCATCGAGTGGGGCGCGGACATCGTAATCAACTCGGCCACCAAGTTCCTGGGTGGTCACGGAACTTCGATCGGTGGCGTCATTGTGGATGCCGGCAAGTTCGACTGGGCGGCCTCGGGGCGCTTCAAGGAGTTTACCGAGCCCGATCCCAGCTATCACGGGCTGGTCTTCAGCGAGGCTTTTGGGCCGCTGGCCTTCATCCTCAAGGCACGGGTGCAAGGGCTGAGAGACACCGGCGCGGCGCTCTCGCCCTTCAACGCGTTCCTCATTCTGCAGGGCATCGAGACGCTGCATCTGCGCCTGGAGCGGCACTCGGCCAATGCGCTGGCGGTGGCCCAGCACCTGCAACAGCATCCCGGCGTGGAGTGGGTCAACTATCCCGGCCTGAAGTCCAGCCCCTACTACGAGCGGGCCAAAAAGTATCTGCCCACGGGCCAGAGCGCTTTGGTTACCTTCGGCATCAAGGGCGGATTCGACGCGGGCAAGACGGCGCTGAACTCGCTCAAGCTGTTCTCTCTGCTGGCCAACATCGGGGACGCCAAATCGCTGGCCATTCATCCCGCCTCGACCACCCACCAGCAGCTTTCTGTCGAAGAGCAGGCGGCGGCCGGGGTGACGCCGGAGATGCTGCGGCTGAGCGTGGGCATTGAGGATATCCGCGACATTCTGGCCGACCTGGATCAGGCGATTGAGGCCGCCAACGGACTGCCGGCTGCATGAAAAGCGTGGATGGCTGTCGGTGTTGCACAATAGAGGGTATGACTGATGCCAGCGCCGGGACGGATGGCTTTCCTCTGCCGCGAGGGGACAAGGGCGCCGTCCTGACACCCACCTACGAGGGCGACTTCGTGCTCGGCGAGCCGTTGCCGCTGGAGTGTGGCCGCGCGCTGGCCAATCCCACGCTGCATTACGCCGTCTACGGGCGGCTGAATGCCAAGCGGGACAACGCCGTGCTGGTCTGCCACGCGCTCAGCGGCTCGGCGCTGGTGGGCTCGTGGTGGCCAGAGGTCTTCGCTCCCGGCGCCGTGCTCTCGCTGGAGCACGATTTTGTCATCTGCATCAATTTGCTGGGTTCGTGCTACGGTTCGACCGGTCCGGGAGCGGTGAATCCCGAGACCGGCGAGCCATACGGACCGGATTTCCCGCTGGTTTCCATCCGCGACAATGTGCGCGCGCAGGCCAAACTGCTCAATTCTCTGGGCGTGCGCCGGCTGCGTCTGGTGCTGGGCGGCTCGATTGGCGGCATGCAGGCGCTGGACTGGTGCATCGAATACCCCGCGCGTGTGGAACGCGCCATCATCATCGGCGTAGCCCCGCTGGCGGCCATGGGGCTGGCGCTGAACCACCTGCAACGCCAGGCCATCGAGCACGATCCGGAGTGGCTGGGAGGGCGCTATCTGCCCCAATGCCCGCCGCGGCAGGGGCTCTCGCTGGCCCGCCAGGTGGGCATGATGAGCTACAAGTCCGCCGAACTCTTCGACGAGCGCTATGGGCGCAATCCCAACCGCAACGGCGAGAACCCGTGGGCCGTGGACGATGGCCAGGGTCTGCTGGGCGGGCGCTTCGACATCGCCGGCTACCTCGACTACCAAGGCAGCCGTTTTGTGGAGCGCTTCGACGCAAACTCCTATCTTGCCATCTTGCGCATGATGGACACCTGGGACCCGCTGCGCGGGGGCATGGCTCCGGCAGAGGCCTTCGGGGCCATCCGCGCCCGGCTGACCATCGTCGGCATCAGCTCCGACTGGCTCTTCCCGGAGGTAACGGTACGCCGCTTCGCCGAGGCCATTCGCTCGGCCGGCGTCGAGGCCGAGTACAAGGAGATGATCAGCGCCCACGGCCACGATGCCTTCCTGGCCGAACAGGCGGAGCTGGTGAAGCTGATTCAATAGGGAACAAGGGAACGAGGGAACAAGGGAACGAGGGAACAGGGATCTGGCCTTTCGCACAGAATACAGACTGCTCCTGGCGCCGTGAGGTTGGCGGCCAAAGCTCCCATAGCACTCACGCAGGGCTGAAATTCGCCACCATCGAGGATCGTTTTTCGTACCGGATTCAATCCGCTGATCCCTGATTCCTGATCCCTGTTCCCTGTTAGTTGACCCCTGATCCCTGGTCCCAGTACTCGGTTCTTCTTTTCCCGAGAGTCTATGCTTGTCAGAGGCGGCTTTGCTTTCTATAATCACCTCCAATGCCGCATGGGGAGCCGTGGTATCGTTGATCCGATGCCCCGGCTGCAGAGTTCAAAAAGAATGCTTGCGTTTTCCCGCAGCGGGTGACTGAAGATTGATGTCCATTTTGGCAATTCCCAGGAGCAAGGAATGAAGAAGTTTGTTTTTGCATCGGTTCTAGCAACGGCGGCCGTAGGGATGTTGGCAGCCCCTCTGCTGCGCGCGCAAGATATCACCATCAAGGACCAGTCCGAGTACAACGCCTATTCGTTGGCCAGCAGCCAGACGGATCCCAAGGCCAAGGCATCCGCCTTGGAGGGATTCCTACAGACCTATCCGCAGAGCGTGGTCAAGAAGGCCGTTCTCAGCACGCTGATTGAGACCTATCAGGGCTTGGGCGATGCCGACAAGACGGTAGCCGCGGCCAGCCGGCAACTGCAGCTCGATCCCAACAACATGGAAGCCATCTTCGCCTCCGCCTACGTCAAGAAGGCGCAATGCGGCAAAACCATGGATGCCTCGGTTTGCGACGACGCCGCCGCACTGGCGCGCAAGGGCCTTACGACCACCAAGCCGGCCGAAGTCTCCGAAGCCGACTGGAAGAACCAGACCGGCGCTGCCTTCCCGGTCTTTCATTCCGTGATCGCCCTGGATCTGGCTCTGGCCAAGAAGGACTTCAAGGGCGCCGTCGAGGAGTACAAGCAGGAACTGATGATGTTGCCTGCCGAAGCCACCAAGAGCGGCTACGCCCTCTTCGACACCTATCTGATGGCCGAGGCCTATGCCAAGATTCCCGATGCGGTCAACGCTGTCTGGTTCTACGCTCGCGCCTGGAACTTCTTCCCGGCGGGGAACAAGCCGGTTGTCGAGAAGTCGTTGAAGTACTGGTACAACAAGTACCACGGCGGTCTGGACGGACTGGATGACGTCAAGGCCAAAGCCGCGGCGACGGTCTTCCCAGGCGACATCGTCATCAAAGCGGCCAAGACCCCTGCCGAGAAGATTCACGACATTATCGTCAGCACCGCCAATCTGGGATCTCTGGCGCTGGCCGACAAGGAACTGGTTCTGGCCTATGGATCGAAGGAAGACGCGGAGAAGGTCTGGGCGGTCATGAAGGACCAGCAGACCCCGGTCCCCGGAATGGTGATTGAAAGCACCATCACCGCGCTCAAGGTTGTGGTGACCGAACCGGTCAAGCCGGGCAAACCCGCCGCCAAGCCTGCCGATTACATCGTCAAGCTGCAGGCCCCGCTGGTTCTCACCGATCTGCCCTCCGATACGGCCGACGTCAAGGCCCAGCAGGCATTCATCGCTGCCAAGGGTGTTGCCGAGGATACCGCCAAGATGGGCGACCTGCTGACCGCCGATCCGGCCAAGATCAAGAAGATCGCCATCGAAGTGCTGGTTTCGACGATCAAGGTTGCCGTGACTTCGGATGCCAAGGACGCCAAGACTCCCGACTTCGTGGTCAACCTGAAGGATCCGGTCTCTGCCAAGGAGATTCCGGCAGTGGGCGGAGCCTTTGGCATTCAGCCGGCGGTCGAGCTCAATGGCACCTACGACACCTACACGCAGGTACCTGCTACGGCTACCACCGCGCAGGCAGCGCTGATCGTGCTCAAGGATGGCTTCGTGCAGCCCGAGATCAAGAAGGCGGCTGCGGTGGCGCACAAGCCGGCAGCAGGACACAAACCGGCGGCACACTAGACCGCAAACCCATTCCTGGGACCATCAAGGGCAGCCTGAAGAGGTTGCCCTTTTTGTTGCTCAAAATGGTCTGAAATTAGCCTGGCCAGGTGATAGCATGGCTGACCATGAGGAGTTTTCGACTTATCTATAGGGCGACTGCCGCGGTCTGCGCCGTGCTGCTGAGCGCTCTCTGCGCCGCGCAGAGCACACAGGTGACGCCCCCCGCGCCTCCGTTGGAGAAGGTGTTGCCGCAAATTGCGGCTCCCGAACAGCCCTTCGCGCTGGAGAAAGCCGGTTTGGGGCCCGTCCGGTTTCTTACAGCCGGTCAGATGAGCGCCGGCGACCGCGCTTTGGCGGTGAACGCCCAAGCCGAGATCGATCGCCAGGCCCGACGCGCCGGCATCGATCCCAGCCGAGGTTCCTGGACGACCAGCCAGGTGGTCTGCCCGGCGCTGCCGCAGCATCTTTTTCTGCGCTTTCAGCGAATGGGCCGAATGGGCGAGCGAACGATCTTCTCCGCGGCCATTCTGCGCGGCAGCGGGCGGGCTGAGTTGATTCCTCTGGTGGCCAACAACCATGCGCTGCTTTGGCCCGCGCCAGTGGGGACGGCTACCATTGCCGCCTTCAACCGGATTCGCGGGGAAGAGCCGTCAGGCGAGAAGAGCGATTGGCTGGGGACGGCGCTCTGCTACGCCGCGCTGGATGGAGCTGAGCTTGGCACAGCGGCCCCGGAGCAGGCTCCGCCCGCGGTGCTGGAAGCGCGCAGCGGCGGTGGCGCGGTGGTTCGCTTTACCGATGCGGGGGCGCTTCCCCAGCCCCTGGTATGGAGTTTGAGCTTCGACATCAAGGGAGAGTTGCTTAAGGTTGCGCAAGAGCCGGCTACGCTGGTCCGGCAGAAGCAATCCCACCCGGACCCGGTCGACGAGCGGGGGAAGGAGATCCATCCTGCGGCTGCGCCGTAGAGCCGGCCTCCGCAATGCGTAGCAGGATAGGGGATGGTGAGTTCTGAACTGCCTTCCCCATTAACAAGCGATCAAGGATTGGGACTCACCGCAGCCCTGCGAGGCGCAGAGTTGATTTTGGCTGCTTTCACAGGGGTTAGCTGCACTCCACCCAGGGCTACTTTCACCGCCTTCTTGCGGGAGGCAGTTCGGTCTGCTCACTCACCCAGCATGAAGCGCTGGATGGCAGTGGCGCGGCCGGTGTCGGGGTCGCAGGTGACCAGGGTGGCGCACATCTTGGGATTGCCCTTGGCGGCCTCGAATTTGCCCGGCATGCCGGTCAGGAAGCGGTGCAGAACCATTTCCTTCTCGACGCCGATAACGCTGTCGTAGGGGCCGCTCATGCCCACGTCGGTCTGATAGGCGGTGCCGCCGGGCAGCACGCGCTGGTCGGCGGTGGGAATGTGGGTGTGGGTGCCGAGAACGGCGGTCACCTTGCCGTCCAGATGCCAGCCCATGGCGACCTTCTCGCTGGTGGCTTCGGCGTGCATGTCGACGACGATGACCTTGGCCTTGATGCCGCTGAGTAGAGCCGTTACCGCGTGGAAGGGGTCGTTGGAGGCGTTCATGAAGACGCGGCCCATCAAGTCCACCACGGCATAGGGGACGCCACTCTCGGTCACGCCCTCGAAGACGCCGTGGCCGGGCAGATTGGGCTGCAAGTTGGCCGGGCGAAGGACGCGGCGGGGGCGGTCCTGAGAGTCGGCGGGGACCGAGTTCATGTATTCAGCCAGTTCGCGCTTGTCCCAGACGTGGTTGCCGGTGGTGAGCACGTCGGCGCCCATGTCGAAGAACTCCTCGGCCAACTGCGGCGTCAGGCCGAAGCCGCCGGCGGCGTTCTCGGCATTGACGATGGTCAGTTCGACGCGGTGTTGTTCGCGCAAGGAATCGTAATGTTCCCGGACGATTCTGCGTCCGGCGCTGCCGAAGATGTCGCCGATGAAGAGAATGTTCATGGAACTCCGCTTGCTTCCGATCTGCCTTCGTGCCGCCCCTACGGGGCTCCGAGGTGATTTTGGGGCGTTTTCCCAGGACTGCGCTGCGCTTGTCCTGGGCTAATATCCTTCAGCCCCTACGGGGCGAACCCTACCCATTCGAAACCTGTTCAAAGCAAAAGAGTGAAGGTATTCGATAGCTCTGTCTCTCCATCTCCTGGGAAGCTCCGAATTAAGTGTGTTTCCTATGACTCAACCTTCCCTCTGGGGCTAAAGCCCATTGATTCTTTGAGCTTTACTAACGGGCTAAAGCTCGCACCCCTCAAACTTCCGACTTAATCAGAGGTTCTCTAGGTCTCTGACCACAAGAAATGGAAATTGAGTTCGTGCTCTCCCCGGTCTCAAAATCGAGACCGGGGGCACCCTCAGTGGTACAAAACTATGCGTTCAAAGACCTAGTCCCTCAGTCCCTCAGTTCCACAGTCCCTTTGTCCCTCGATCCCTATTCCCCCGGCTCCTGATCCCTGACCCCTGACCCCTGATCCCTGTTCCGCATCAGCGGGAAGAGAATCACGTCGCGAATCGACCGGGAGCCGGTCAGCAGCATGACGAGGCGGTCGACGCCCATGCCTTCGCCGCCGGTGGGTGGTAAGCCATAGGCCAGGGCGCGAACGTAGTCCTCATCCATTTGATGCGCTTCGTCGTCGCCGCCGGCGCGCTGGGCGAGCTGGTCTTCGAAGCGCTTGTGCTGCTCTGTGGGGTCGTTAAGCTCGCTGAAGGCGTTGCCCAGCTCGAATCCGCCGCAAAAGAACTCGAAGCGCTCGACGTGGGCCGGGTCGTCGGGCTTGGCCTTCGAGAGCGGCGAGACCTCGACCGGGTAATCGAAAATGATGGTGGGCTGCACCAAAAAGGGCTCGACAACCGCCTCGAAGAGGTTGTAGACCGACTTGCCCAGCGCGGTTCCCTTCATCGAGTCATAGTAGGTGGCGGTGACGGCGCCGAGGATGGTCTTTAGCTCAGAGATGCGCTCGGGCGTGGTGTGCGCGGTCTGGCTCACAGCGGTTTCGAGCGAGTCCATGGCGGCGTTGAGGCGGGCTTGCAGCACTTCGGCGGATTCGAAGGCGGTGAGCGCCGGCTTGGGACCGGCTTCATGGGGCCAGTAATGGCGAATGGAGTCGCGCATGGAGAGGCGCGTCCACTTGGCCAGATCGATGGTGTGGCCGTTGAACTCGGTCAGGGTGGTGCCGTTGACCTCGCGGGCGACGAACTCGATCATCTCTTCCGTCAGTTGCATCAGATCGAGGTAGTTGGCGTAAGCCTGGTAGAACTCGATCATGGTGAACTCGGGATTGTGCTGGGTGCTCACGCCCTCGTTGCGGAAGTTGCGATTGATCTCGTAGACGCGGTCCAGGCCGCCGACCACCAGGCGCTTCAGGTAGAGTTCGGGGGCGATGCGCAGAAAGAGATCCTGATCGAGCGTGTTGTGGTGGGTCTTGAAGGGCCGGGCCGCCGCGCCGCCGGCGATCTGCTGCATCATGGGCGTTTCCACTTCAAGGTAGCCGCGGGCGTCGAAGAACTGGCGCAGGGCCTTGAGCACCTTGGCGCGCTTGACGAAGACGGCGCGGCTCTCCAGGTTGGCGAAGAGATCGACGTAGCGCTGGCGATAGCGCAGCTCGACATCGGCCAGACCGTGGAACTTCTCCGGCAGCGCCAGCATCGCCTTGGCCAGGAAGGTCAGCCGCTCGACGTGGATGGTCAGCTCGCCGGTGCGGGTGCGGAAGAGGTAGCCCACGGCGCCGATGTGGTCGCCCAGGTCGAGGAGCTTGTAGAGGGCGAAGCCCTGCTCGCCGACGGCGTCGAGGCGGACGTAGATCTGCAAGCGCTCCCCGTTTTGCTGGAGGGTGGCGAAGCCGGCCTTGCCCTGGGCGCGAATGGCCATGATGCGGCCGGCGATGGAGACGGTCTTGTGGCTGGCTTCGAGCTCCTCGGCAGGCATTTCGCCCCAAGCGGCGCGCACCTGGGCAACGGTGTGCGAGGCAGGGTACTGGTTGGGGTAGGCCGCCTGGCCCAGCTTTACGATCTCCGCCAGCTTGCACTTGCGCAGTTCAAAGAGATTGCGCTCAAATTCTGAATCGAACACGGCAATTCCTTCCATCGGTGGAACAACTTCCCAAAAGGGAAGTATACCTGTTGCGCGCTTGCGGCTGTATGCTGAAGGAGCCTCGATGCCTTTTCACCGCCCCATTCCGGAAAGCAAGACGAAGCCCCAAGCCGCGGGCGGGATGGCCAACCTTATCGAGGCGGAAAAACTCTTGCAGATTGCCTTCCTGCTGCCTTCGGCGGTGCTGATCGGCTGGCTGGGCGGGGCCTGGCTGGAGCACATCTTTCACCAGAAGTGGATCATGATCGCCGGCCTGCTGCTGGGCTGCGCCTCCGGGTTGGTGGTGGTGATCCGCCAGGCGATGGATGCGGAAAAGAAATCCAGCAGGGAAGACGCGGCGGCGGCACAGGCCGATTCGGATCGGAAATAGGCGCTGCTAAAGAAACAAGCGTGGACCGGGGGTTCACGCTACAGCCGGTTGGAGGCCAGCGCTACCGTCTCATGCTCCGTGGGACGGAAACGCTGGTGAAGAGCAAAAGCAGGTCCTTCGACTTCGCTGCGCTCCGCTCAGAATGACAGTTTTTGGTTGAATGAGCGATGGTTTTTCAGTTCATGTGTCGTTCATAGGCGCTTGAAACGCTCAGGATGATGATTTTTGATTTTTTTGGAGATGAACAGACTGAATATGAGTGAAGAAACGCACCCTATCGTCAACCTGAGCGATGAAGCATTGCAGCAGATGCTGCGCCGGGCCATGCGCAATGTTCTGATTCTGGGGCTGATTGGCGCCGGAGCGCTGCTGATCGGCTCAGGCTGGAAGAACGCGGCCATGCTACTGACTGGGGCGCTGATCTCGGCGGCCAGCGTTTGGGAGTGGAAGCGCCTGGTGCAGGCCATCAACACCCGGCTTGACCAGAAACGAACCCCCGCCAGTTCGATTGCGGTGGTGGTTTTCTTTGTGCTGCGGCTCACCGTTTTTGCCGGGGTGATCTATGGTAGCCTAAGATGTTTCCGGGGCTCGGCGGTGGCGCTTTTGGTGGGCCTGGGGCTGGCGGTTTTGGCCATAGGCTGGGAAGCGCTCCAACTCATGCGAGATTAATTGCCGCATGATGTGTGGTTTAGAGTCCGAAGTGGGCATCAGGCCCGGAGGCGGAAAGCGAATTCATGCCGGAATCGTTAGCACTGACGCGTTTGTTGAATCAATTGTTTGGCGGCGTGGTGGCTTCGCTGTTGCACGCCGTGGGCTTGCCCGCCCAAGCGGCGACGGCGATCAACGACACCTTTGCGCTGGAATTGCTGGTGGTTTGCGGCCTCATCGCCTTCTTTATCGTGGTGCGCATGAGCCTTTCGGTGGAGAAGCCCAATGTGGCGCAGCAAGTGGCGGAGATGATCCACGAGGCCATCGGCGGCCAGGCGGAACAGGTGATCGGCCACGGCTATGAGAAGTTTCAGGCCTACGTGACCTGCATCTTCCTCTTTGTGCTGCTGAACAATCTGCTGGGACTGATTCCCGGCATCTCGGCGCCCACTACTTCGCTGGTGGTGCCGCTGGGGCTGGCCATTCCCACCTTCCTCTATTACAACTTCCACGGCCTTCGCGAACAGGGTCCGGTCGGCTACCTGAAGCACTTCGCAGGCCCGGTGTGGTGGATGGCGTGGCTGATCTTCCCCATCGAGATCGTTTCGCACCTGGCGCGCGTGATGTCGCTGACGGTTCGTCTTTACGCCAACATGTTTGCCGGCGATCTGGTGACGCTGGTCTTCTTCTCGCTCTGCCCGATCGGCATTCCCATCATCTTTTTGGGACTGCATCTGGCGGTTTCGGCCATCCAGGCCTTCGTTTTCATGCTGCTGACGATGATCTATCTTTCGTTGGCGGTAGCGCACGAGCACTAGAAAGCAGCTTCTAGCTCTTAGCTGCTAGCTTCTAGCTAAACAGTTGCTCGAATCGGCTAGAAGCTGAAAGCTAGCAGCTAGAAGCTAAGACAACATTCCGCCGGAGGGCGCTTCCGCTCCGGGCAAACGGTGGGCCGCAAGCGTGAGGGGGCCAGCACGGTGAGCCTCAACCACCCCCTGGCGGCCAATTCAAAGGAAAGCAGGAGAACTATGCGCAAACTTCAATATCTGTTTATGGCCCTGGCGGCGCTTTGCTTCGCCGTTCCGGCCTTCGCGGATGGCGGCTCTGCCGTCGTCAGTCTGGTTCCCATCGGCGCCGGTTTGGGCATGGGCCTGGCCGCCGGCCTTTGCGGTCTGGGTCAGGGCAAGGCGGTCGGTTCGGCCGTCGAGGCGCTGGCTCGCAACCCTGGGGCGCGCGCCGGCATCTTCACCTTCCTGGTGCTGGGCCTGGCTCTGATCGAGTCCCTCACCCTCTTCACCCTGGTCATCGTTTTCGCCAAGATGTAATCGGGATTTTCGCCATGGAGAGCGGCTCCGCCCATCGGGTGGGGCCGTTTTTCCATGTGCTGCTTTCTGGGAGGCCTGTGCAGCAAATCCCGCACTGCCGGCGCGGGGTAGGTCGGTCCTCTCTCTGTGTGAGAGAATCGCGACAACCATTTTGAATCGATTAAGATTGGCAGGGGCCGGAGACCATGACGTCGCAGAGAAAAATCATCTATGACTTCGGCGCCAATAACGGCGACGATGTCGCCTATTATTTGAAAAAGGCCGATGTGGTGGTGGCTGTCGAGGCCAATCCCGCGCTCTGTGAAGAGATTGAGCAGCGGTTTCCGCAGGCTATTGCGGAGGGACGGCTCTTTGTCGAGAACTGCGTGCTGACCGCGCATGGAGCGGAGGGCAAGGTCGATTTTTATATTCATAAACGCAATCATGTGTTGAGCCAGTTTCCGCGGCCGGATGAAGATGCAATCGATAAATACGAGAGGGTTCTGCTCCCCGCGCGGGCGGTAACCAGCCTGCTGGCGCGCTATGGAGATCCGTACTACATCAAGATCGATATCGAGCATTGCGAGGAAGCGATTCTCAAGGAACTCTTCCGGGTCAACATACGGCCCCCATTTATCTCCGCCGAGTCGCATAGCATCCAGGTCTTCGCGCTGCTGGTGGGGCTGGGCGAGTATAGCGCCTTCAAGCTGGTGGATGGGGCATCGGTCGCGAAAAAGTATGGCAATTGCACGATCGCCGTGGACGGAAAGACCGAGTCCTACTCCTTCCCGCGCCAATCCGCAGGCCCATTCGGCGAAGATGTTGCCGGAGAGTGGCTGAGCGGCGACGATTTCTTCCTTTTGCTGGCGAAAGCGAAGCTGGGCTGGAAGGATATTCACGCCACCAACCTGGTTGCGCCCGCGCCGGCGCACCATTTCAAAGTCGACAGATATGTACGGAAGATCTTCCGGCAAAACGTGCTGGGCAGACTCAAGTCCCTGCTATCGCACCGATAGCGGGTGTGCGGCTTATGGCTTGGCGCGCTCGTACCGCGATCATGTAGGAGAAGCCCTCTCCGATCTCAAAATCGAGACCGGGGGCACCCTCAGTGGTACAAAACGATGCGGGCAAAGACCTAGTGGCTGGCACGGAGAATCTGGATGGCCTGGCGGTAGTCGAGAGCGGCGGGAACCGGCTTGTAGTCCGTCATCTCTTCGATGGTGTCGAAATCCTTCACCTTGAAGAGCAGGCGGAGGTTCATCTTCATCTGGAAGCGCACGATGCGCCAGTTGCGGCTGCCCACATCGGCCTGTTCGAGAACGATCCAGCCGCCCTTGTCGAGCTTGCCCAGAACCCCCCAGCCGTAGTTGGTGTCCTGCTGCAGATGGCCCTCCAGCCGGGCTACGCGCTCCTGGGCGGCGTCGATCCAAAGTTCTCCGCTCATCGAGGTGAGGGCACGGGTTTCCATGTCCGGAGGGTCAAATGCGGGGTTGGGGCGGAAGGTAAACTTCTGCACATTGCCGGCCACGCCCGCGTATTGATAGAGGAAGGCCTTGGGCAACATGCGCAGCAGCTTGAGGACGATCCCCATGTCGCCTTCTTCGCTCTGCTTGCGATGGCGCTGGCGGCTGGGATCGGCGAGCAGGGCGCTGAGGCGGTCCTGCTCGATCTGCTCGTCGGCGGCGCTGAGCGGCTTGTCGTAGACGGTGAGCAGACGGGCGACATCGCCGTCTCTGGTCTCGACGATCTCCTTGGTGGTGGTCAGCCGGGGGCTGGACTTGCGCAGACGGTAGCGCATTGGGTGGGAGGCGTCCTGAGCCGAGCGCAACTCGGTGGCCAGCGCCCGCTCGACCAGCGCCTGCGCCTGGGCAGGTTGCAGGGCCGCGGGAGAATTGGCCGCCGGCTGACCGGAC
This sequence comes from uncultured Occallatibacter sp., assembly GCA_964493705.1. GTDB lineage: Bacteria > Acidobacteriota > Terriglobia > Terriglobales > Acidobacteriaceae > Telmatobacter. The sequence goes on along the minus strand of CAZBPD010000054.1, from coordinate 6,410 downwards.
GCTGCAGCCGCCATCAGCAGAAAAACGGTAAAAAAAGCTGGGATTGGGTAGCGCACTGCATCTAGTGTAGCGGCCATGGATTCCCCTGGATTGGTTTGCGTCTCATGAATTGTTGGACGTAGTGAATCTTCGTACGCTGCGGCGATTGAAGGAGTAGGGTTAGGTTGCGTATAGTTCGGGCAGGGGCAAAGTGTGCAAAAACTGTTCAATTTGACCCTGGGACGGGATCTGGATTGATTTTTTCTTACTTAAGGGGCGATTTGACCCTTTGGTTGACGTTGGAAGCGGAAGCCTAAATGCTGTATAGGGTTTCGGAGGGGACCAAACCATGGCTGGAGAGAATACTCCCGCGCGCATCGGTAAGAGCGTGGTGATTCGCGGCGAAGTGAAGGGCAGTGAGGATCTGATTGTGGACGGGCGCGTTGAGGGGACGGTCTGCCTGTCCGAGAGCCGCTTGACGATCGGACCCAATGCCAATGTGGCGGCAGATCTGAGCGCCAAAGACGTGTTGGTGCTGGGCCAGGTGCTGGGCAACGTGGTCGCCAGCGGGCGGGTAGAACTGCGCGCCGGTTGCTGCGTCGAGGGCGACATTCGCGCCCTGCGCCTGGCAGTGGAGGATAACGCGGTCTTCCGCGGCAAAGTGGATTTGACGCAGGCGATCGCCAAGGGCATCGAGGGCGCCAACGCTCCACAAACCGGAGGAATCTTCTGATCGCAGCCGACGCTCTGCCTGGCTGCGGAGCGCGCTGCTTTCCCGCAAAAGGCGTCCACTGGGCCAACGTTCGCAAGCTGGGGCGACCAAGAACGAACGGTGCCCCGAAAGCGGACAGGGCGTGGCGTAGAATTGCGGGGAATGCTCTAGGGCCTGTTCACACTACCCCGGTGGGCGGCGACGGGAGGTAATTTAAGTTTGCTGAGCCGTTGGTTCGACAAAAAGCAGGAGAGCGGTCAGGTCCCCTCCAAAGCCGGATTTTCCGGTCCGCGCGTGCCCCGTCACTCTGGTGGCTGGGCGGCTTTGCGCAAGCGCCTGGCCGCCGAGCCGGGGCTAAGGGTCATTGACGTGGGCTACACCTCGCCCGCCAACATCAACTACCTCACCGGCATGGGCCACAGCGTCTTTCTCGCCGACCTGGTCCATGACGCTTGCGCCAATGACTGGCAAAGCGGCGTCGATGAAGAGGGCAATCCCCTTTGGAACGTCGCCGGCTTTCTCGATCAGGCGCTGAATTTTGCCGGGCGCAGATTCGATATGGTGCTGTTGTGGACGGCGCTGGATTATCTGCCCGAGCCGCTGGTGGCGCCGGTGGTGGCGCATCTCTTCGAGGCGGTGAATCCCGGCGGACAGGTGCTGGCCCTCTTTCACACCCGTATGCAGGGCGAGGAGACGGTCCACTGCCGCTTCCACCTGACCCCCGGCGACGAGGTCGAGATCCAGTTAGCTGAACATTTCCCCTTGCAGCGCGTCTTTACCAACCGCAGCATCGAGAGGCTCTTCGCCGCCTGGTCGGGTCACCGCCAATTCCTGGCCAAGGACAGCGTCTCGGAAGTGATCATTACCCGATAGAGCCTGGTGTCTCTGGTCATTGTTTCATGCTTCAAACGGTCCTCCCGATCGAGCGCAGCGAGTCGAAGGAGCTGTTTTTTGAGGCAGGAAAATCGGAAGTTCATTGCGCATGTTGGCGGACGAAAAAGCAGGTCCTTCGACTCCGGTTGACGGAGAATACACGCCAAACTACGCTCAGGATGACATCTCAATTCTTTAATTTGCACCTTAGACTCAGGACGCAGGATGCAGGGCATCAAGGAAGCAGTCTGGCGGAAGCCGGCCGGCTTGTATAAACACATGAGAGATCGGCCGCAGCGCCGTCAAAGGAGGCATTATGAGTCCATCGCAAGGCACCCGCATCACCTGGCTGGGGCACTCCACCGTATTGATTCAGACCGCGCAGGGAACCAATATCCTGATCGATCCGTTCATTGCGCAGAATCCCAAATATCCCAAGAACTTTGTTCTTCCCGCGAAGATCGATTATGTGCTGCTGACTCACGGCCACGGCGACCATATCTCCGACGTGGTTCCGGTTGCGGAGAAGCATGACTCGGAGGTAGTGGCGATCTATGAATTGGCCACATGGGTAGCCAAGAAGGGCGTGAAGAAGACCGTCGGCATGAATCTGGGCGGCACCGTGCAACTGCGGGAGGTTGCGGCGACGATGGTCGAGGCCAAGCACTCCTCGGCGGCCCAGGATAAGGATGGAGACCACTACGCGGGCGTGGCGGCGGGCTTTGTGCTGACCATCAAAGACGGCCCGGTGATCTACCACGCGGGCGACACGGCGGTCTTTGGAGATATGCGGTTGATTGCCGAACTCTACCACCCCACGGTGGCCATTCTTCCCATCGGCGGGCACTACACCATGGGACCCCATGAAGCGGCGCTGGCGGTGCGCTATCTGCAGCCCCGGTCGGTTCTTCCCATTCACTTTGGAACCGTGCCGCAACTGACGGGAACGCCCGTGGAGTTAGCCGCGCAGATTCCCGCCGACGTGGAAGTCGTTCGCTGGACGCCGGGTGAAACCGTAGTGCGGGGATAAAGGCAGGGTTAGAACGGAAAAGAGGGCTGGCCCATGGGTCAGCCCGTCGATTTTCCAGGTCTGCGGCTACTTGGCGGCGGCCGACTTCTTCTGCGTCTCCCAACGCCGTTTGACGGCCTCGGCGATGCGCTTGCGACCTTCCGGAGTCAGATTTCTCTTCTTCTTGCCGGTTTTCTTGGCGGCAGGGGCAGCCGCAGCCTTTTCTTTTTTGGGCGTCGCAACAGCGCCGCCGCTCAGCAAGGCGCGCGCCTGCTGCAATTGAGCGATCTCATGATCGATCTGAGCCAGAATATCCGAAACTCCCACATTTCCTCCTAATAGGTGCGCATAAGTGGTTTTGTTCCCCCGGTATCTAACTTCGAAGCGGCGCGAAACAACCACTCGTCCTGTCCAACACCATACGCAACTGTAGACTATTTTACAAACAAAAAATGCTCCGATTGTTCCAAAACAGACCATTTGCGCACAAAAAATCGTTGCCGGGAACGATCCTGAGCGGGTAGCTCGATGCTTCTTCAAGATAGAACGGAAAAGTGGGCTCGAAGTGGATTCATCAGGGCGCGCGGCAGGCAATCCGTTGGTTCGCGCGCAGGGAAGTAGTTTGGGCAGGAAATAGAGCGGGCAATCCTTAAGACAGGATGAAAATGCGCCTCTGTTTCGCGGGCGGGCGGCCTTGAGCCATGCAGATGCGCCTGCGATGTTTTACACTCGGCCTGTATGCAAAGAGTCTTAGGAAAGTCTTGGATGGTATGGGCCGGGGCAGTTTTGAGCGCCGGATTGCTGGAACTGCCGTTTCCACTGGCGGGGCCAATGCCGGCCTGGCGCGCGGTCTTTGCGTGGTTCGCGCTGGTTCCGCTGCTGTGCGCGCTGCTCTCGCGTGCGACGGTCGAGGACAAGCGCCCGCTGCGCCGCTCCTTCCTGATTGCCTATCTCTGCGGCGTGCTCTGGTATGTGGGCAACTGCTATTGGGTGCGCGACACCATGATGCGCTACGGCGATATGCCGACGCTGGCGCCGCCGCTGTTGCTGCTGGGTTACAGCATGGTGCTGGGGCTTTACTTCGGGTTCTTCGGCCTGGGCATGGCGATGGTGCGGCGCAGTACCGGCAGCACACGGCTAGCTTTGGCTGTGGCGCCGGTTCTGTGGACCGCACTGGAGTTGGCCGGAGCGCGCATTACCAGCGTTCCCTGGGACCAACTGGGTTACTCGCAGGTGGATAACACGCTGGTCAATCAACTGGCTCCCTGGACCGGCGTTTACGGCATCAGCTTTGTGCTCATGGCGGTCAATGCGCTGATCGCCGGCGGCCTGCTACTGGAGTGCTGCCCAAGCAAGCGCTTCCAGGGACGAAACGCATGGGCCGTTTGCGGAGCGCTGCTGCTGGCAATCGGATCTTTGGGGCTGACTCTAACACCGCAGCAAGCAGCAACTACAGCCACCGCGGTGCTGGTGCAGCCCAATCTGGATGTTGCCGGAGATAACCGCTGGAATGGGCCGGGAGAGTGGAATCGGCAGATCGCCGCATTTACCAAACTGGCCGGCGAGCAATGCAAGAGTTACATCGCGGGGATACCGCAGACCGGCGCGGCTACAGGCGAGACGGTCTGTCCGCCTAACGAAATCCATCCGAGCCTGGTGGTCTGGCCAGAGGCGCCTTCGCCCTTTGAGGAGCACGATGGGCGCTTCGAAGATGCCATGGCAGGGGTCGTGCGCAGCGTTCAGGCGCCGCTGGTGGTGGGCGGCATCGGGACGGACCTGCCCAACGCCGAGGGTTACTGGCGCTATTACAACTCCGCCATGTTCTTTGCCGCGGACGGGCGTTTTGTGGACCGCTACGACAAGATCCATCTGGTTCCCTTCGGCGAATTTATTCCATTCAAGGATCTACTCTTCTTTGCCCATAAACTCACCGGCAAGGTCTCGGGGTTCACGCCAGGCGAGGAGCGCAAGGTCTTCCGCATCGGCGGCCACCGCTACGGCGTCTTCATCTGCTACGAGGCGGTCTTTGCCGACGAGGTGCGGCACTTTTCACAGCTTGGCGCGGAGGTGCTGGTCAACATCAGCGATGACGGGTGGTACGGCGACACCAGCGCTCCCTGGCAGCACATGAACATGGCGCGCATGAGAGCCATCGAGAATCGCCGCTGGATTCTGAGAGACACCAACAGCGGCGTCACGGCGGCCATCGATCCCTATGGACGGGTGCGGCAGAGCATTCCCCGCCACGCCGTGGACGCGCTACCGGCGGCCTACGGCTTCCGCTCCGATGTGACCTTCTACACCGCCCACGGCGACGTGTTTGCCTGGCTGTGTGCCATACTGGCATGGGGAGCGATCGTCTGGGCCATGCGGCTCCGGCTGCGCCTCTCCGTCCAAATCAAGTCAGGCGCCAAGAGCTAGCATGTCGCTGAACGATCTCGAATTCGCTTATGCTCCCGTGCGCGATCAAGTGCGCGACCTGCGGGAGTATCCTTGACCTGGCTCGCATCCCCTTCGATTCCCACTACCAGACCTCCAGCTTGAAGTCGCGATAGGCGCAAATCGTCTCGAAGTCGGCGCGGTTGGAGGTAATCAGCGTTGCGCCATGGGAGAGGGCGGTGAGCGCAATCAGCACATCGAAGTGCAGATCGCGCAGCTTGCGCCCCTCGAAGCCTAAATCGTGCTGCATCTTGAGGAGAAGCTGGCCAGACTCCAGCCAGTTTTTCTCCGTTGGCGAAAAGATCGGGTATTTGCGTTCGAGTGTACGCAAGAAGAGTTGCTCTGCCTTCGTTGTTGCGCCGCGCCAGAGTTCCGCGAGGACAACGGCGGAGGTGCGCACCAAGTCGTCGAGAGAAGCGAAACGCTGGGCATGGCAACCGGTGCGAAGGTCATCGACGAAGATCGAGCTGTCGAAGATCACCATCTCACTTGTCGTAGTTGGCGAAGGTCAGCCTGCCTTCGTTATCTTTCATTAGTTTTTTGAATCTTCTGAGCTGCAGGATCTCCAGGAGGGCCATATGCACAGCCTCGGTACGCGTTTTGACCCCCAGGACGCGCACAGCCTCATCGGCCAGCTTGGTATCCAGGCGAATGGACGTAATCGCCGTAGTCATGGCTTGCACCTCGTGTAATACAGATTTGACCGCCGATACATACAAAAGTCAAGCACCAGATCCGGATGTGGGTTGCGGATGCTCATCTGCGGGTAGGCCTTTCAGTCTCCGGAAGCGGCGAAACCGGCCGGTGATATTCTTAGAGCAGTCCATCGAACGCAGATGCACAGTCCACATCAAGTCAGGAACGAGCAAAAGAATGTCGCTGAACGATCTCGAATTCGCTTATGCTCCCGTGCGCGATCAAGTGCGCGACCTGCGGGAGTATCTTTGACCCGGCTCGCATCCGCCGGGAACTCACCGCGATAGAAACCAAGCTGGCCGATCCGGCGCTCTGGTCCAATCCCAATGCCACCAAGCCGCTGATGCGGGACAAGAAGCGCCTGGAATCCCTGGTGGGCGACGATGAGGCTCTGGTCAGCCGCTGCGACGAGATCGAAACCTACATGGAACTGGCTCGCGAGGGCGAGGACGTGCTGGCGGACCTGGAAAGCGCGATCAAGTCCCTGGCCGCATTTGCCGAGGAGATGGAAGCGCGGCTGATGCTCAGCGGCGAGACCGATCCGATGAACGCCATCGTCACCGTCCACCCCGGCGCAGGCGGCACCGAGAGCCAGGACTGGGCGGAGATGCTGCTGCGCATGTATTTGCGCTGGGCCGAGCAGCAGGGCTTCAAAACGGAGATGAACGACTACCAGGACGGCGAAGAGGCGGGCATCAAGTC
>CAZBPD010000053.1:0-27278 GCA_964493705.1 uncultured Occallatibacter sp. | reverse complement strand
CTTCCGTCGCCTAAAGGCGAGGGGTTTACGGATCCCCTATCGGGGACTCTAAAAACCAAAAATCTGGGACCGATGGCGCCTACCGGCTGGTCTTGGCGATCTCCGGACCCATGAAGTCATCGAAGCTCACGCCGGCCATCAGTTCCTGGCTGGCGGCAGCGCTGGCGGCGATGGCTTCGGGCTCCAGGTAGTTCTCGGTCAGGCCCTGGCGCAGCAATTCAAAGGCCTGCTCGGGCGTGTCGGCGAATTGGAAGAGCTCCAAGTCCTTGGGGGAGATGGCGCCGGTATCGACCAGAGTCTCTATATTGAGGACCTTTTTCCAGTATTCGGAGCCGTAGACCACCACCGTGATCTTCTTGGCCAGCTTTTGGGTCTGGACCAGGGTGAGGATCTCAAACATCTCGTCCAGGGTGCCGAAGCCGCCGGGAAAGACCACCAGCGCCTTCGACAGGTAGGCGAACCACAGCTTGCGCATGAAGAAGTAGTGGAACTCGAAGTTCAGCGCGGGAGTGATGTAGGGGTTGGGATGCTGCTCGAAGGGCAGGCGGATGTTGAGCCCGATGGTCTTGCCGCCGGCCTCGTAAGCGCCGCGGTTGGCCGCTTCCATGATGCCCGGCCCCCCGCCCGAGGTGACCACAAAGCGGTGGCGGCGGGAGGGGATGGACTTGGTCCAGGTGGTCAGCATGTGCGCCAGGCGGCGGGCGTCCTCATAATAGCGGGCCATCTGCACGGCGGCCCCGGCGCGCTTGAGCTGCAATTCGGTGGCCTTGCCGGCGGCGATCTCCGGCTGCTGGGCGGGCTGCTCGTGGCTGGGCGCGGGACGGACGGAGCCGGTGTTTTCCAGCAGTTCCAGGGCGTGGCCGGCCTCTTCGCGGCCGTGGAAGCGGGCCGAGCCAAAGAAAACGACAGTGTCTTGAATTTTTTCGTGGCGAAAGCGGGCCAGCGGCTCGATGTACTCCGCAACAATGCGGATCAGGCGGCCATCGGCGCTGTTCAGGAAGGCAGGGTTCTCATAGGCCAGCGGAGCGCTCTCGAGCGGCGGTGGCGCGCCATTGCCGGGGATCGCCGCCGTTCCGAGCGCGGCTTCGGCTCCCGCTTCCATCTTCATAGTTCCCTGCTCTTCGCTCATCGCCTTCTCATCCTGCCGCGCATCGCGTCCTGTACCGCAAACCAGAGAGTCAAAAGCCCCAGCCCCGAGACAATACCGCGCACCGCGCCGTTGGCGGCATAGATGGCGAGGGCCGGAAAATACAGATAAAGCGGGTTCTGATCCCAGAAGCGAGGCGCCCAGGGAAGAAAACTGAAGAGCTGGCCCGACCAGGGCAGAAAACATACCGCCAGTCCGATATTCATTTGCAAAGTGATGCGCAGGAAAAGTTCCACCTCTTCCAGCCACGGGGGAATCCGCTGGGGGTGGGGAAGAGCATGAACTTCGCGGGGGGATTGGGAAGGCGGGGAAACCCGCGCGGGCGCGGAGACAACTTCAGGCTCGAACCCAGGCGCGGAAACCGGGGACGCGGGAAAGGTCGGCGATGTCGATTCCGGCTGCGAGGGCATGATTCCACACGTGCGCCTTAGCTCTGAATCACAGAGACGCCGTACTGCAAAGTTAACACAGCAGAAGGCGGGATGCGCCGGGCGGGACCACCGTCCAGACCGGGCGCAAATCAGCTTCGCATATTGCGAATTACTTATTGACTGATTCGCATTTTGCGAACTAATATCGTCGCATGAGGCAGCCGTGCATGTGATCAGCCGCAAGATGTTGCTGCTTGCTGTCGCGGAGCATTCCGAGCTTGCGGCGCCTCTCGACATCTGGTTCCGGATCGCGAAGAAAGCCGAATGGCGCTCGCACGATGAGGTACGCCGCATCTTTCCCAGCGCGGATGGGGTGGGAAGGTTCACCGTCTTCAACATCAAGGGCAAGAGCTTTCGGCTGATCTGCGAGATCAACTACCAGACCGGCCGCCTTTATATCCGCCACGTGCTCACCCACGACGCCTACGACCGGGAAGGATGGAAATCATGAGCGCCGCAGCCGTAACTCCCGCCTACGCCGCCTTGCTGGCTCAGTTTTCACCACGCGTCCTGCGCAGCGAAGAGCAGAACGAGCGGGCGATTGAAGACCTTTATGCGTTGGAACAGCGCCAACCTTCGTGGAGCCCGGAAGAGGCGGAGCTGGCCGAATTGCTCTCGCTGCTGATCGAGGACTTCGAAGAAAAGCACTATCGGCTGCCGAGATCCTCGCCTCTTGAAGCGATTGCATTCCTGATGGAGCAGCACGGCCTGAAACAGAAGGACCTGATCGACGTCTTTGCAACGGCAAGCATTGCCTCAGAGGTGCTGCGCGGCAAAAGGGCGTTGAGCAAGGAGCACATTCGCCGGTTGAGCGAACGATTTCGACTTTCGCCCGAGTTGTTTTTTTAGGACGCTCTCAAAACGTGGGAATGCTGCGCCTGAAGAGACAACAGGTTACTCCATCCAACTGCGGCAAAAATGCGACAATGGGGATAGTTCCGGGCGCACCCCCCTCCCGGAGCGAGGAGCCGCACGATCATGCTGCGAGTTCTATCGACGCACCTGTTCTTGAATCAGCGCCTGCACCCAGGGTTGCTGGAGCTGGCCGGCCGCTGTGACGCGGATGCGGTGGAGATCTTCGCCGCCCGCCAACACTTCGACTACACCAGCCGCGAGCATGTAGCCGAACTGGCGAGTTGGTTCCGGGAGAACACCGTGCGTCCCTGGTCGATGCACGCACCGCTCTTTCCCGACCGGGAGATGGGCCGCGCCGGCGCCCCGGCGGTCAATGTGCTGCACCCCGAGAAATCACGGCGCATCGACGCCATGGACGAGATCAAACGAGCCCTGGAGACCGCCGACCAGATTCACTTTCAGCACCTGGTCGTGCACCTGGGCGAACGCGACGATAGCTGGTCGCCACGCACCATCGAGCACGCGCAAACCGCCCTGGAACATCTGGGCGCATTCGCCCGCCCGCTGGGGGTGCGGGTTCTGGTGGAGAACCTGACCAGCGACCCCACCACCCCCGAGCACCTGCTCAGCATTCTCGAATTGGGCCACCTGGACAACGTGGCCGTCTGCCTGGACCTGGGCCACGCACATATGACCGTGGGCGTCGCCGACGCCATCGCCACGCTGGGCAACCGCATCGCCTCGACGCACATCCACGACAACCACGGAGTGAAGGATGAACACCTGTGGCCGGGCGCGGGTTCGATCGACTGGCCGGCGGCGATCAAGGCGCTGGAGAAGCTGCCGGTTCCTCCCGCCACCGTGCTGGAGATCAGCCACACCCTCTTCGACCACCCCGAACCGGTTTGCGCAAAAGTGAAGCAGGCCTTCGCGCTGCTGGGCTGAGCGAGCGCCGGGTCAAGATTCGCCGCAACAACAACGCCCCCGGAGAGCATCTCCGGGGGCGTTGCCGTTGCAGAGCTGGGAAAAGGTCTATTGCAGGATGAGACTGACGGTTTGGGTGACGGTGTGAGCGGCATTAGCGGCTGTTGAAGCGGTCGCCGCGGTTACCGTCACGGTGGTGGTTCCGGCCTTGGCCGCGGAACTGCCGGTAAAGGTCAGTTTCGCGCTGCCGCTGCCCGGCGCCGCTATGGTTGAAGAACTGAACGAAGTCGTAATCCCGGCAGGCAGCCCGCTGACGGAGAGGCTCACTGCGGAGCTCAGACCACCGAGCGGCGTGACGGAAAGAGCGACCGAGCCCGTGCTGCTATGCGACATGGTCAGCGAAGCTGCCGAAGCCGTCATTTGCAGCGCCGGAGCAGCCGATACCTGTACCGTAATCGCCTTGCTCACTGTGAGTCCGTCGCCGGTAGCGGTGAGAACGCCGGAGTAGCTCCCCACAGCGGCGCCGGCCGAAGCCGCGAGCGTCAACGTCGAAGATCCGGCCTCATTTGCCAGGGTCACCGGAGAGCTCTTCCAACTGGCGGTGATGGTGGTGGGCAATCCGGTCACGCTGAGCGTCACCGCGCCGGTATAGGTGCTGTTGCCGGCGAGGGTCACTACATCCGTCACCGAGGCGCCCTGGGTCACGCTCAGCGCCGTCGAGGCCGGAGTCGCGGTCAGCGTAGGCAGCGCCAGGACCTGCACGGTAATCGCCTTGCTCACTGTCAGGCCGTCGCCGGTTGCGGTGATGGAACCAGAATAGGTTCCAGCTGCGGTGGTGGTGGAAGGAGTCAGCGTCAGCGTCGACGTTCCGGCCTCATTCGCGAGCGTCACCGGGGAACTCTTCCAACTGGCGGCAATGGAGGAGGGCAATCCGGTCACGCTCAGCGTCACCGCGCCGGTATAGGTGCTGTTGCCGGCGAGGGTCACTACATCCGTCACCGAGGCGCCCTGGGTCACGCTCAGCGCCGTCGAGGCCGGAGTCGCGGTCAGCGTAGGCAGCGCCAGGACCTGCACGGTAATCGCCTTGCTCACTGTCAGGCCGTCGCCGGTTGCGGTGATGGAACCAGAATAGGTTCCAGCTGCGGTGGTGGTGGAAGGAGTCAGCGTCAGCGTCGACGTTCCGGCCTCATTCGCGAGCGTCACCGGGGAACTCTTCCAACTGGCGGCAATGGAGGAGGGCAATCCGGTCACGCTCAGCGTCACCGCGCCGGCATAGGTGCTGTTGCCGGCAAGCGTGACGGAATCCGTTACCGAGGCACCCTGGGTCACGCTCAGCGCCGCCGAAGCCGGAGTCACAGACAGCGTAGGAAGCGCCAGGACCTGCACGGTAATCGCCTTGGTCACCGTCAGGCCGTCGCCGGTTGCGGTGATAGTGCCGGAGTAGGTTCCGGCGGCGGTGGTGGTGGAAGGAGTCAGCGTCAGTGTCGACGATCCGGCCTCATTCGCGAGCGTCACTGGGGAACTCTTCCAACTGGCGGCAATGGTGGAGGGCAATCCGGTCACGCTGAGCGTTACCGCGCCGGTGTAGGTGCTGTTGCCGGCAAGGGTAATCGCATCTGTCACCGACGCTCCCTGGGTCACGCTCAGCGCCGTCGAAGCCGGAGTCACGGTCAGCGTAGGCAGCAGCAGAACCTGCACGGTAATCGCCTTGCTGACCGTAAGCCCGTCGCCGGTTGCGGTGATGGTTCCGGAGTAGGTTCCGGCGGCGGTGGTGGTGGAAGGAGTCAGCGTCAGCGTGGTTGTTGCGGCGGCATTGCTCGCCGTTCCCGCGGAGCTGCTCCAACTGGAGGCGATGCTGGCGGGCAATCCGGTCACGCTCAGGGTCACCGTGCCGCTGAAGCTGCTATTGACGGCAAGCGTGATTCCATCGGTCACCGATTTGCTCTGGGTCACGCTCAGCGCCGTCGAGGCCACCGTCATCGACAAGGTGGGCGCAGGCAATACCTGAAGCGTCATCGCCTTGGTTACCGTCAGCCCGTCTCCGGTCGCCACAATGGAGATGTTCGAAGTGGCGATCGGGGCGGCCGAGGTGCTGGTCAGGGTCACGGTGGCCGAGCCGGCCAGATTGGTCAAGGTCACCGGAGTGCTCTTCCAACTGGCCGAGACGCCGTTGGGCAGGCCCGTTATAGCCAGCGCCACGGTTCCGGTGAAGGTGCTGTTGGCGGTCAGATTGATCGTATCCGTCACCGCCGCACCCTGAATTACGCTCAGCGCCGTCGATACCGGAGCAACCGTCAAGGTGGGCAGTGCTTGCACCTTCAGGGCGACATTCTGGGTTGCGGTCAGCCCATCGCCCGCCACCGTAATCACCACAGTGGACGTTCCGGTGGTGGCCGTCGCGGAGGCGGTCAAGGTCAGAGTCTGGCTGGTGGTTTTCACCCCCGAAGCCGTAGTAATGGGGTTGGTGGTCCAGCCCGCGGTCACGCCCGAGGGCAATCCCGTGGTCGAGAAGGTGAGGTTGCCGGTGTACGAACCGCCAGTGGTTACCGTCAGGCCGACCGTCCCCGCCGAAGCCTGATTGAGCGTCAGAGAGGTTGCCGCGGCGCTCATCGCCAGTGTCGGCGGCTGGGTGATGGTCAGCACATAGGAGAGCTTCTGGGTTCCGGTCGAATCCGTACCTGTAATGGTCAGAGTGCCGGAAGCGGCAGCGGCGGTTGCGGCAACGTTCAGGGTCACCGTCGCTCCCGTCGATCCCGGCGTGATGGAGGCCGGCAAGATGGTCACGGTTACGCCCGCGAGAGTGCTGGCGGTCAACGTCACCGCGTTTTTGGCCGTTCCCGATTCGACCACGCTCACCGCAAAGCTGGTGGACTTGCCGGTCAACACCGTTCCGCTGGAGGCGGTAGCGCTGAGAACAAAGTCGGTAGAGATGGGAGTGCTGGAGCCGCTGCCCCAGGCGCTCACCAGCAACGCACCGTCCACCGAACCCAGACCGGTGGCCAGGTTGTAGGTTGTGCCCGTGGCCGAATAGCCGGTGACTCCGGGGACGCTGTTGTTTCCGGTGGGCGTGGGGTGGAAGGGGTTCTTGATGGCGTTCACCAGAGGGTAAAGACCGGTATTGGCGTTGCCCACGCCGGTTCCTCCCTTGGATTCCACCAGCAGCGCCATCAGCGCGGCAAAGGTGGGCGAGGCCGCCGAGGTGCCGGAGAAGATGTAGTCCTGATTGTTCTCGATGACGAAGTAGCCGTCATGGCCGGCCGCGGCCATGGCCACATCGGGAACCGCTCTCATGCTATTGGCGGCGCTGGTTCCGGCCACTCCCGCCTGCCAGGTTGGCTGGGAATAGACAAAGCTGACGCCCCCGCCCGACGCCAACAGCCCCGATCCGCCGTCCGAAGCGCTCTCGTTCCACACCTTCTCGGGAATATAGCTCTTGGCCGATCCGTTTCCCACGGAATTGGTCGTTGACCAGTATTGCGCCGTGTTCGATCCCTCGTTGAACTCGGTACCGCCCACACATGTCGAGTAGGTCGAGCTGCACAATCCGTTGACGCCCGAACTGGAGGCCGAGGTGGCAGTGGAGCTGAAACAGCCCGCCACGCCGGAGTCGCCCGAGGAGACAAAGGAGCTGATCCCCTCCGCGGCTGCCTGCTGCCACAGCTTGTTGTAGAAAGAAAGCTCGACCGAGCCCATGTCGGCCTCGCAACTGCCGTAACTGGTGCTCATCACCGGGGCGGTCTTGTTGTTGACGATGTACTGCGCGGAGAGGTCGATGCCGTCGGTGGTGTTGGTCGATTCGGCCACCACGAACTTCACCGTTGCCTTGGGCGCAATCGCTCCCGACCACTCGACATCGAGCGTGGATTCGTCCTGATCGCCGGAGACCAGGCCGGGGTTGCCGTTGGCCAGAATCACGCTGGGAGCGTTGGCCGTCAGCGCCGCGGCGGCGCGGAAGTTGGCTACATCGGTCAGATTGATGTTGCTGCGGCCAACAATGGCGATGGAGGTCCCCGTGCCATTGGTGCCGGCGGCATAGAGCGAGTTCAGATCGTAGATGGTGGCCCAGTCGGCCGGATACAAATAATGAACGGATCCGCTGGAGTACTGCGGTGCTGCGCCAGCCCCTGCGGGCGTCGCTTCCAACATGCGGGTGCGGATGGCGGAGTTGCGCCGGAAATCGTGCAGCGAAACAACTCCGCCAACCACACCGGCCAACGCCGCAGGGATCTGGGGGTCCTGTGCGTTGGCGATATGTGAAACGCCGTTGACTAGATAGCGGTGAATCTCGGTGTGAAAGGCGTCCGCAACCTGCGCTGCTGTTCCGGAAAAGAGGATCTGCCGATTGCTGGCAGCGATCTCGTCGATGGTAAAGCCGTGCGCCGTGAGCCAGGCTGTAATCTGCGCCAGATCCCCTCCGCTGGCGCCGAAACGGGCTCCGTACTGCGCCGGCGTAAGCCATTGATGGTACAAGGGCGACGCCGGATTGTGCTGGGCCTCGACCAAGGCCTCCAGCTCCGCCTGCTGGCTGGCCGAGGGCTCCAGATGCAGGATCATCTTCTCCAAACGCAGGCCCGCACTCACCACGCCCTGATCGAACTCCGGCCGGGCCATGGGGTGAACATTGCCCGTCAGGGTCACGACCTCGTCTTCGTCGATTGCTTTTACCAGACGGTTGGGGGCTTGGGCAAAGGCGGCTACGCAGCTTCCGACAAGCAGAACCACTGCGGTACCGAAGAAGACAATCTTGGTCGATTTGGACATTGCAACCTCGACGAGCGCGAAGGGTGAAGGGAAACCAGGGAGGGGCTTCGCACTCTTAGTTCTTTCTCATGTATCGACGCAGACGACGGGACGCCGCAGTGATTCATCAAAGTTTATAGAGGAAATTTCTTACGAAGGTACTCTGTAAACAGCAGTTTGCTTGCAAAATGGTAATCTATATTTAATTACTTCAATACTGTTTTTTTGGGGAATTGAAAAGATTCTGCAAGGAGCCTATCCAAGCCCGTGGAGGCACCGGATGCAACTCCCTCCAAGGGTTGCGATGTGTCGCATAAACACCTTCAATACTTAGCTTTAAATGGATTCAGCGAGATACTAGCAGATGCGTGGCAACTGCTCGCCGATCTGCAAGGGGATCACCCGGTTGGCGCCCATGGCGGTGCGGGCGACGAGCAACCTGGGGTGGGCGGTGGTTACCTGCCCGATGCGGGCGGCATCGCGGCCCAGAGGATGGGCGCGCAACACCTGCAAAACCTGCTCGGCAGCTTCGGCGGCGACAAAAAAGACCGCCTTGCCCTCGTTGGCGACGTAGACCGGGTCGAAGCCCAGCAACTCGCAGGCCGCCTGCACCTCGGGGCGCACCGGCAAGCGGGTCTCGTCGATCTCCATACCCACACCGCTGGCGCTGGCGATCTCGTTGAGCGTCGAGGCCAATCCGCCGCGGGTGGGGTCGCGCATGGCGTGGACGGCAGGGCCGGCGGCGTCGAGCACGTCGCCGATCATCCCGTTCAGCGAGGCGCAGTCGGAGCGGATCTGACACTCGAACTCCAGCCCCTCGCGCACACTCAGGATGGCCATGCCGTGGTCGCCCAGGGTTCCCGAGACCAGAATGGCGTCGCCCGGCTGGGCGCGTTGCGGGCCAACCGTTATTCCCGGCCGCATCGTTCCGACGCCGGCCGTGTGGATATAACAGCCGTCGCCGTGGCCGCGCTCGACCACTTTGGTGTCGCCGGTGACGATCTGCACTCCGGCCGAGGCCGCCGCCGCCGCCATGCGCTGGACGATCCCGGCCAACTGGGCGATGGGAAAACCCTCTTCAAGGATGAATCCGGCGCTCAGCCAGCGCGGAATCGCACCCGAAACCGCCAGATCGTTGACCGTGCCGTGCACCGCCAGTTCGCCGATACAGCCTCCGGGAAAGAAAAGCGGACGCACCACAAAAGAGTCGGCGCTCATGGCCAGGCGGCAGGAGCCTGCTTCAAGCACCGCCGCGTCGCCCAGGTTCTCCAGCGCCGCATTGCGGAAGGCGGGCAGAAAAAGATGCTCGACCAACTCATTGCCCAGCTTGCCGCCGCCGCCGTGACCCATCACGATGGTGGGGTAATCGGCCAGGGGCAGGGGGCAGCTCCAACCCGAAAAATCCGGCGCTGCTTTCTCGTTCTCAGGCATTGATTGCTCCCGAATCCTCTGTCTTGAAAGGGCACGGCTTTAGCCGTGCCGAAAATGCCGCAAAAAGAACCTGGGCTTTACATGCTGCTGAAAAATCCTATACCTGGCAGCGTTTTGAAGGGGCACGGCTTTAGCCGTGCCGTAAGTGCCATAAAATCAACGTGGGCTTTAGCCCCTGAGGTGCATTCTCCGGGAATCTCAGACATTTGCTACTCCCGTCCATCCGCTTCCAGCGCTGGCCAGGTCTTCAGCCGACAAAAAGCGCCCGTAGTTGAAGTAGGCGGCGCAGGCGCCTTCGCTGCTGACCATGGTTGCGCCCAGCGGATGGCGCGGCGTGCATTCCTTGCCAAAGGCCGGGCAGCCGTCCGGCTTGAGCGCTCCGCGCAGCACGTCCCCGGCGTGGCAGAGCGGCGACTCCTGGGTATGAATTCCCTGGATCTGGAAACGCTCTTCGGCGTCGTAGTCGCGATAGGCCGTGCTCAACCGCCAGCCGCTCTGCGGAATCACGCCGATCCCCCGCCAGGCCCGGTCGGTGACCTCAAAGACCTCGCTCAAGAGCTTCTGTGCCGCGGGATTCCCTTCCAAAGTCACAGCCCGCTCGTAGGCGTTTTCGACCTCGGCGCGGCCCGACTCCAACTGCACCACCACGCGGCGAATGCCCTCCAGCAGATCGAGCGGCTCGAAGCCGGTGACCACGATGGGGACGCCAAATTTCGCCGCCAGCGGCGGGTATTGCCAGTAGCCCATCACGGTGCAGACGTGCCCGGCGGCGAGAAAGCCCTGAATGGAGTTCCCCGGCGAAGAGAGAATCGCCTCAATGGCCGGCGGGACCAAAACGTGCGAGACCAGCAGCGAAAAATTCTTCAACCCGCGCCGCTTGGCCAGATGCACGCTCATGGCGTTGGCGGGAGCGGTAGTCTCGAAGCCCACGCCAAAGAAAACCACCTGCTTTTCAGGATTTTTGACGGCCAGCTCGACGGCGTCCAGCGGCGAGTAGACCACCCGCACATCGCCCCCCGCGCCCTTGACCTGAAAGAGATCGCCCTCGGTGCCGGGAACCCGCAGCATGTCGCCAAAGGAGCAGAAGATCACTCCCGGCTGGGCGGCAATGGCCAGCGCCTTGTCGATCAACTCCAAAGGCGTGACGCAGACCGGGCAGCCCGGCCCGTGCACCATCTCGATGCCCGAGGGCAGCATCTGGTCGATGCCGTTGCGGATGATGGAGTGGGTCTGCCCGCCGCAAACTTCCATGATCTTCCAGGGGCGCGTGGCGATCTGATGAATCTCCCGCGCCATGCGCTGGGCAATCTCGCCATTGCGGAACTCGGTGAGGTACTTCATGCCGGTTCGCAACTCCCGTCGGGGCAAGCGGACGGCGCCATCTGGGCGGCGCGGGAGAATGCTTCTTCTTCGCCGGCCAGCTCTTCATCGAGCATTCCCATCTGGCGGAAGACCTCGAGCGTCTTCTCGGCCGACTCGCGATCCAGCTTGGAGAGGGCGAAGCCGACATGGACGACGGTGTAGTCGCCCACCTCGATCTCCGGCACGTAGTCCAGACAGACCGTCTTCACAATGCCGCCAAAGTTCACCCGCCCCAGGCGCAGATCGCCCTCGGTGGAGATGGACTCGACTCTTCCCGGAACCGCTAAGCACATGGCAACACCTTATACCGTCCGCGCAACGGCTCACAAGGTGATTTGGATCACTATTGGGCGCGATAATTTCAATCGGGGCCGAAGTGTCTCAAAATGTGGATACAGATTGGGAACCATCTGGCAAAGCTGGCAAAAACGCATGAAGAAATCGGCTGATTTCCAATTCGGGGGTTTGGTAAAGGCGCCATTGCGATCGAAGATCGTCGCTGGAAATTGCGCGGTGCGGAGAACACCAGCGCGAATCTGCTTGATGAAATCAATATGGGGCAAGAGGGCGCGACTGGGATTGGGGTGTGGGTTGAGGATGCCCACCAGCTTGTGTAGCTCCTGGCGCACGATTTTTATTGGCTCTAAAAGATCGGAATCGTTGGAGACCACGACGGCAATATCGAACCTGTCCAAATGAGCATCATGTAAAAGATGAGTAGCCAGGTTTACGTCCGAGCCCTTCTCTTCCGTCTTGATGACTTTGGCATATTTCTGCGGTTCCCCTGGGGGCACAACAAGCGCCATTGTGACCTCATGGGTAAGAAAATGGCCCAGATGAACGGAGATTTTGGGGAGCGTCGCCAACGCCCGCAGATAAAGTTGCTGCCGGACCGGCTGATCCAAGTCATTGGGGCGGGCCGAAACCAGAGCGGTGAAATATCGAATCTTCCCGATGACGTTTTTCGGCAAGAGAAGCTCGCAGAGCCTTTCCGGATTGAGCCAGCGATAGGGTGTATTTCGGAGCGCTCCGTAGTACAGATTGAATCCGTCAATGTAAATATTTGTAATCAAATGATCCCTCCAGAAATGCAGAAGCCGCCCCTTGCGGAGCGGCTTCGCGCCCGGCCACCGAAGCGACCGGGGGGATATCACTCTCCTATCTTACTGAACTCTCCGCAGAAAGCAAAAAGACGAAAAGCGAACCAAATATTGAGCGATTCTCCCGGTTTACACGTTCGCCCGGCTCCCCAACCGCTCAATATGAATATCGGCCGGAATCGAAAACCTGTCCACAGAAAATCACCGCTCAAATGGCCTGGCGCTTGCGCTCCTCACCCATATAGGCGAGCCACTCCTCCATGCCCACGCCGGTCTTGGCCGAGGTCTCGAAGATCTTGATTCCCGGCCGGATCTCGTTGATGTTTTTCAGCGCCAGCGCGCGGTCGAAGCCGCAGGGCTCGGCGATGTCCATCTTGGTAATCACCGCGGCGTCGGCGGAGTTGAAGAGCGTGGGATACTTCAGCGGCTTGTCTTCGCCCTCGGTGACGCTCAGCAGGGCGACGCGGATCTTTTCACCCAGATCGTAGCTCGACGGACAGACCAGGTTGCCGACGTTCTCGATGAAGAGAATGTCGAGGGCGTCGAGCGAAACGCGGTCCCCCACTTCCACCAATCCCTCCAGTCCCTCAGTCCCTAGCCCCTCAGTCCCTAGCCCCTCAGTCCCGAGTCCCCCACTCCCTGTTCCTCGGCCTTCCCAAGCGTCGAGGTGCTTACTCACCATTTCGGCATCGAGGTGGCAGATTCCATGGGTGTTGATCTGGCGCACCGGAGCGCCGCTGGCGGCCAGACGGCGGGCGTCGTTGTCGGTCTCCAGATCGCCCACCAGCGCCGCGACGCGCAGGCCGCGCAGGCGCAGTTCGCGCAGGGTGCGTTCCAGGAAGGCGGTCTTGCCGGTTCCGGGGCTGGAGACCAGATTGAGCACCAGCACGCCGGCGGCATGGAAGCGCGCGCGCAGAGTGGCCGCCAGTTCGTCGTTCTTTTTCAAAATGCCGCGCCGCAATTCGACGATCCGGGTGGTCATAGGCGCCTCCTGCTCAAACATGATTCGGAAAACCAACGGCTTCATCGAGTGGCGGGCCTGGTTTGAGCAAATGATAGACGATAGGAGCCAGTTTGCGGGCGGTAGGTGACGGCCTGGGTAGGGCAAACGCATCTTAATTCCGCTGTCGTACCAGTTTTGGATTGCGAATCGAAACAAAGGGTAGTTTGGGGAGGGAGCAGGGGCCTTCAGGCCCCTGAATAGGGCGATGGATGGATGGGCCTTCAGGCACGGGCCATTTTGCAACTGCGAGCAAAGACCCGAGGCTAAAGCCTATCGTTTTTGCCGCTGCTTCAGGGGTCTGAAGACCCCTTCTCCCTCCGTAAAAACAAACAAAAGCAATGGTTTCAACTGTTTCACTCGGAAAACGGCAGATGGATTCAGATGCGCCGGCCCCTGCCGTCGCCGCGAAGCGATCTTCTTTTACAGAACATCTCTGTTATGCTGAATGGTTTACCCGGACGAGGAGGAAGTATGCCGGAACACAGAGCACGGAAACATCATCAGGACCGGGTGGCGGAGACGCTGCGCGAAGAGATTGGCGCCATGATCGAGGGCGAACTCTCCGATCCGCGCATTCACTTCTGCTATGTCAGCGAAGTGGCGCTGAACCCCGGCGCCAAGTCGGCGCGGGTCTATGTGGCCCTGGACGGGGCCGTCAAGGACATCGAAAAGGCAGAGGCCGAGACGGTGGCCGGCCTGGAAGCCGCCAAGGGCTTTATTCGCTCTGAGATCAAGTCGCGGATGGGGGTGCGTCATGTGCCCGAACTGAGCTTTCTGGCCGACCGCTCGGGGCGCTTTCAGGCGCGCATCGATGAGCTGATGAATCGCTCCCGCAAACGGCAGAAGAAGGCGGCTCCGGCCGGGGCGGAGGTCGCCGTGGTGAAATCCCCCGCGGCTGAGTAGCCCGCTGGGTGGCGAAAAAACGCGCAGCACGCGGCGCACTCGGGGTTGTTGGCGATGGGCCGAGACACCCAGCAGCCGCCTCCGCCGAGGATGCGATGGCGCTCGAATGCGGGTGAAGATCCCTTGAGATTCTCCCCGAATCTGTTAGCCTTAGTCCCAGTTGTACGAGTATTTTCGGCAGCCGGATGAACCCGTGGCCGCTTTTCAGGCTGTCGCTTCCCGAGGAATGCAACCGGGAAGCAAACCGGCGTGGCGCGGCGAGGTTTCCGAAAGTGCTTTCGGCAGCGGGAACTCCGCTTCCCATGAAGGCCTGCCCAATGGAGAATCGCTGAACGTGGAAACGCCTCTGGAACTGACCGCCCCGGATTCCCCCCTGCCCCGGAGGAGACGTTTGCCCCGCTGGGCCGCGCTCGGCGAGGCGACCCTGTTTCTTGTCTTTGCCATCTTCTTTTTGCTCTACGGGGTGATTCCTCTGCTGGGAGGCGATGGATTGGGTCTGGTGGGCGCCGACGAACCCCGCTATGCCCAGATCGCCCACGAGATGCTGCAGCATTTCGACTCCGCGCACACCCTGAAAGATCGCCTCAGCGCCTGCGTCACCCCTTATCTTTATGGCCATCCCTGGCTGGAGAAGCCGGCCCTCTACTACTGGCGGGCGATGTTCCTTTTTCAGGACTTTGGCGTCCACGACTGGAGCGCCCGCCTGCCCTCGACCACCTTCGCCTTCATCATGGTGGCCCTGATCTACCTGCACATGCGCCGCTTCCGCCCCGGCGGCCACCTGGATGCGGCTCTTATTACCGTGGCCTGCGCCGGCATCATCGGCTTCTCGCGCGGCGCCTCGACCGATATGCAGATGGCCGCGCCGCTGGCCATCGGGCTGCTCGGCTGGTATGCCTGGTATGAGACCGGCTCCAAGTTCTGGCTCTACGACATCTACTTTTTTACCGGACTGGCAACGCTGGCCAAGGGGCCTGTCGCTCCGTTTCTGGCTCTGGTCATCATCGTCGCCTTCGCCTTCCTGCGCCGCGAGTGGTCGATTCTGCGCCGCTCCTTCTGGTGGCCGGGGATGCTGCTCTACTTCGCCATGGTGCTGCCCTGGTTCATTGCCGTGCAGCACCAGAACCCCACCTTCTTCCGGGAGTTCTTCCTGGAACACAATCTGGAGCGCTTCGGCACGCCCCGCTACCAGCACGTGCAGCCTTTCTATTACTACCTGGTGGTGGTGCTGCTGGCCATGATGCCGTGGACGGTGATCGCGCTGCGGGCGCTGGTGGATGGCATTCGCACCTCGGTCTGCGAATGGCGCTTGCGCCACGCCGCCCACTGCAAGCCCTGCGCCGGTCAGCCAGGAGACGCCTTTCCCGAGTTTCTCGTCCTCTGGGCGCTGATTCCCATCCTCTTCTTCTCCTTCTCCATGTCCAAGCTGCCCGGCTACATTCTGCCCTCGATTCCACCCATTGCCATCCTGACCGGGGACTATCTCTTCCGCTGCCGCCAGCGCGGATTGCAGCGCTGGGTGCTGATCGGCCACGCGGCGCTCTCGGGCGTGATGACCATGTTTGCCCTGCTCCTGCCCTGGTTTGTGGCCCACGGCCGGCAGATGCCGCCGGTGCAGACGCTGGCCATTGCGGTGCTGGCCGCCGCCGGCGCCACGCTGTTGATCCTGATTGTGGTGAAGGGCTTTGGCGTGGCCCATCTGCGCCTGGTGACCACCGGGGTGCTGATTGTCCTGGTCCTCTTTCTCTACGGAGTGGGGCCGTTCTTCGCCGTTCCCGCCGTGGGCGCGACCAAACGGGTGATTCACCTGCTCGACAGCTCCTACTCCGCCCGCCCCCTGGCCGGCCGCCTGGCTGTGGAAGAGGCGCGCATGGGGCCCGGCGGTACGACCGTCGCGGTCTTCCGGGTGCGGCGCGACATCGAGTACGGACTCTCTTTCTATCGCAACGACGAAGTAGTCAACTACGAGGAGAGCGGCGTCCCCGATGAGCAGCATCTGCTGGTGGCGCGGGTGACCGGACGGAACGGCGTGGATCTGCACACCCCGGCCGCGCTCGAGCAGTATCTCGAAGGACGCCCCTACGAACAGGTCTTTACCTGGCCGGAACAGGGTTTGGTCGTCTATCTAGTTGGCAGCCGTTAGTGGTGTGTCATGCAGCCGATCGTTGATCCGTTTTGAAGGGTACGGTTTGAAGGGTACGGGCTTTAGCCCGTACATCAGGCGGAAAATCAAGAGGGCTTTAGCCCCTGAGGGAATGCAAGACAACCTGTCGCTCTGCAATTTGACGCTAAAAGAAGAT
Organism: uncultured Occallatibacter sp.; assembly: GCA_964493705.1. GTDB lineage: Bacteria > Acidobacteriota > Terriglobia > Terriglobales > Acidobacteriaceae > Telmatobacter. Next base: position 11,082 of record CAZBPD010000053.1, on the reverse strand, counting down.
GCGATCTTCGAGCAACTACACCAGGCTGCGCGGTACCTTCTGTTGCATCCGGCGCGCAGGGCGCCTGTCGCGGGGCAGGAATGCCGCATGAGGGAAAGGAGCACGGCGCTGGGCGCATCCATCGAAATCCTCGATCTGCGGCACTTCGGCGCCCCGGCGCTACGCCCCGTGATGGAGGCGGAGGGAGCCTTTTGGCAAGAGCGCCTGCACTGGGACTTCCACAACTCCGCCAAACTGCTCACGCAGTATCTCGACAATCGTTCACTGACCGGATTTGCCGCCCTGGAAGCGGGAGCGGTTGCCGGCTACGCCTTCTGTGTCTATGAAGACACCAAGGCGGTCATCGGCGACATCTTTGCCCTCGAATGCGGCGAGAGCGGCGTCAGTTATCGCTGCGAACCCGCCCATGCCGTCGAACAGACCCTCATGCGCCATCTCTTCGAGCTGCTGCTGAACTCGCCGCAGGTGGACCGCATCGAATCGCAACTGCTGTTGCAGCCCTCGGGCTTTCAGGCTCGCGCCTTCCGCGAAGCGGGCTTCTCCATCTTCCCCCGCCTCTTCATGGTGCAATCGCTCGACGGCCGCTGGAACGAGCCGCGCGTCAATCTGCCCCGCGAACTGGAGCTTCGCCCCTGGCGCGACGACGATCTGACCCCGGCCAGCCGCCTGATCAGCGAGGCCTACCGCTACCATCCCGACAGCATCATCAACGACCAGTACCGCAGCACTCACGGCTCGATGCGCTTTCTCAACAACATCGTCCGCTACTCCGGCTGCGGCGTCTTCTCGACCCAGGCCTCGCATGTGCTGGTCGACAGGCGCAGCCGCGAGCTGGCTGGCCTGGTGCTGGGATCGCGGGTCAGCCCCAGCAGTGGACACATCACCCAACTCTGCGTCCATCCCGACTTCCGCCGCCGCGGTCTGGCCCGGATGCTGCTGGCGGTGGCTTCGCATCGCTTTCTGCGCCAGGGCGTCGGCGAGATTTCGCTTACCGTCACCGAAGCCAATACCCAGGCCATCGATCTCTATAAGTCCGAGGGTTACTACTGCGCGCACAGCTTCGACGCCAACGTCTGGCAGCGCCATCCATCGGCTTCGGGATTCCCCGATACATTCGCCTGAATCTTTGACCGCGGAGTATTGTGCCACAGAGGGCGCCCCCGGTCTCGATTTTGAGACCGGGGAAGGTGCCAAATAAAAACTATTTCAATCCATCTAAGCACGAAAAGATTCGCAAAAATCCATCGCGCTCATCTATCCGCTTCATCCCTTGGCGAACATCTGCTTCATGCCGCGAATCGCCTGCCGGGTGCGCTCTTCGTTTTCGATCAGCGAGAAGCGCACATGTCCGTCGCCGTAGTCGCCAAAGCCGATGCCGGGGCTGACGGCCACTTTGGCCTCATTGAGCAGGATCTTCGAGAATTCCAGCGAGCCAAGCCGCCGGTACTGCTCGGGAATCTGCGCCCAGACGAACATCGTCGCCTTGGGCGAAGCCACCGGCCAGCCCAGCTTGTTGAGCCCCTCGACCAGCACATCGCGGCGCTTGCGATAGGTCTCGCAGATCTCGTGCACGCACTCCTGCGGGCCTTCCAGAGCCATGATCGAGGCCACTTGAATAGGAGTAAACGTTCCGTAGTCGAAGTAGCTCTTCAAACGGGCCAGCGCCGCCACCAGAACCGGGTTGCCGACCATGAAGCCCACCCGCCAGCCGGGCATGTTGTAGCTCTTGGAGAGGGTGAAGAACTCCACCGCCACGTCCTTGGCGCCGGGAACCTGCAAGACGCTGGGGGGCTTGTAGCCGTCGAAAGCGATGTCGGCATAGGCCAGATCGTGGATGAGATGGAATCCATACTGCCGCGCCAACTCGACCAGGCGAGCCAGAAACGGCAGCTCGACGCACTCCGTGGTGGGGTTCGAGGGGAAGTTGACGATCAGCGCCTTGGGGCGCGGCGTCATGCGCGGGATCAGGTCTTCGAGCTGGGCCAAAAACTGCTCGCGGTCGTGAATCGGCACGCTGACCACATGCGCGCCGGCAATCACCGGGCCGTAGATGTGGATGGGGTAGCTGGGATTGGGCACCAGCACCGTATCGCGCGAGTCGAGAATGGCCAGGCAAAGGTGGGCGATGCCCTCCTTGGAGCCGATGGTGACAATGGCCTCCGAGTCGGGATCGAGATCCACGTCGTAACGCGTCTTGTACCAGTTGGTAATCGCCTTGCGCAGGCGGGGAATGCCCTTGGAGACCGAGTAGCGATGCGTGGCGGGCTTCATCGCCGCCTCGACCAGCTTGTCGACGATGTGCTTGGGGGTGGCTCCGTCGGGGTTGCCCATGCCGAAGTCGATGATGTCCTCGCCGCGGCGGCGGGCGGAGACCTTCATCTCCCCGGTAATGTTGAAGACGTAAGGAGGCAGGCGCTGGATTCTCGAGAACTCTTCCATCGCAACAGTGTACGGCAATCCGGGGTAGGCGCGCAGTGCTCCCAGGGCAGGGAAGCTAATCGGAAACGGGGTTGGAGCCGGTTTTGGCCTGCTGGCGGCGGGTCACGGCGCGGATCATCTCCAGACCAAATACCGTGCAGCAGAGAAAGACGGCCGCGGCCAGCATGAACCCGTAGAGGAAGAGCCAATCGCCCACCTCGATGAAAGCCAGCCGCGGGAAGGCCAGAACCGCGAAGAGAAGCATTCCCAGCGCGGCGGCAGAGAGCAGCGCAAAGAGGATGGCGAAGTTCAGCGACCATCCTTCTGCAATTCGATCGAAATATGGACGCGTTGCACGCATGGGCGCAAGTATATCGCGCGTCGCCGCATCTTCATGAATCGAAAACTCCCTGGGCCAGGGCAAACGCATCTTGATTCCGCTGTTGTACCAGTTTTGGATTGCGCATCGAAACAAAGGGTCGCTTGGGGAGGGAGCAGGGGCCTTCAGGCCCCGGAATTGGGCGATGGGTTGCCGGGCCTTCAGGCACGGGTCGTTTTGCATCTGCGAGCAAAAAGGTTCGAGGCTAAAGCCCACCCGTTTTTGCCGCTGCTTCAGGGGTCTGAAGACCCCTGCTCCCTACGTAAAAACAAACAAAAGCCATGGTTACAACTGTTTCACTCGAAAAACGGCCGGTCGATTAAGATGCGTTTGCCCTGCTCCCTGGGCCGCACCCCGGCCAAGGCCCGCAATCCCATCCCCCCTGAAGATGGGGTCGGGTTTTTCCGCAGCCTGTTCAGTCGTGCCGCTTCAAAGCCCGTTGGCGAACGCGGCTGATACCGGCCCCGGTGCGCGCCCTGCCGCGCTCTCCGCCTTTGAATCGAAGCCCGGCGATCAAGGGGCGAAGGTTTTATTCATGGGATCTTTATCTCCTCTCCGGCACAATCGATTCAGAGTATCTTCACCCGTCGATGAGCCTGTTCCCGATTGCTTCAGATCCCGGCCTGTGCTCCCGAAGAACCTTGCGTTGGCCTTGAAGCCGTACCGATGAGTCGTTCGCTATCTATCTGTAATCGAACCTGAGAAGAGGGAAATTCATGGCTCACTCCAAAGAAGCAACCGCACCCCTATTGACCCCCGAGGATGTCAGGAGCCTTGCCGAAGCTGGAGTCAAGCCCGCCGAGACCCTGATGAAAGTGGTGGCGCTGATCGCCGCGCGCTTCAAGACGGACGTCTGCTCGGCCTATCTGCTGGAGCCGGATCGATCCAACCTGGTATTGGCGGCGACGCTCGGTCTGCATCCCCGCTGCATCGGCACGCTGCGTATGCCGCTCAATGAAGGTCTCACCGGACTGGTGGCCGAACAGGTTCTGCCGGTGGCCGTGGACGATGTCAGCAAGCACTCCCGCTTCAAGTACTTCAAGGACTCCGGGGAAGAGGAGTATCACTCCTTTCTGGGGGTTCCGCTGATCGATCGCGGCCTTTTGCAAGGGGTCCTGGTGGTTCAAACCAAGGAGCCGCGAATCTTTCGCGCCAGCGAGATTCGCACCCTGGTGGAAGCCGCCGCCCAGGTGGCGCCGGTGGTCAGCGAGGCGCGCACCCTGGATCGCTTCATCGGCCCGGCCCAGGAGCGGCTTTGGGCTCTGGCGCGCAATATCTGGTGGAGCTGGGACCACGACTGCATCGGCCTCTTTCGCGATCTGAACCCCACGCGCTGGCGGCAACTGAACCAGAATCCCATCTCCCTGCTCAGCGAGATCCCTCTCGAAGAGATCGAGCGCCGCGCCACCGAACTGGTGCTGCACAGCCGCATCAACTACGTCTACCGCCGCCAGCAGGAGTATCTGCATGCGGATCGTACCTGGGGAGCGGGCCACGCCGGCGTCTTGCGGCCGCGGCCGGTGGCCTATTTCTCCGCCGAATTCGGACTGCACGAATCGCTTCCCATCTACTCCGGCGGCCTGGGCGTACTCGCCGGCGATCACATCAAGAGCGCCTCCGATCTGGGCATTCCGCTGGTCGGCGTGGGTCTCTTTTACGGCCAGGGATACTTTTTGCAGCGCCTGGACAAGACCGGCTGGCAGGTGGAAGAGTACCTGCAAACCGATGTCAATCAGTTGGCCATGCAGCCGGCCATCGGCAGCAATGGCGAGCCGGTGGTGGTCGAGATTCGCACCCGCAGCGGCTTTCTGCGGGCCAAGGTCTGGCAGGTCAAGGTGGGCCGTTGCGATCTGCTGCTGCTGGACTCCAACGTCGACGGCAACGCGCCCGAAGATCTCGAACTCACTTCCCGCTTGTATGGCGGCGATGGGCGCACCCGCATTCGCCAGGAGCTTTTACTCGGCGTGGGTGGTTTTCGCGCCCTCAAGGCCATGGGCATCTCGCCGGGTGTGCTTCATCTCAATGAGGGACACAGCGGCTTTGCCGTCTTCGAGGCCATCCGCGACCGCATGATGGAAGAAGGCATCGACTTCCACACCGCCGCCCACCTGATTCCCCGCGAAGTGGTCTTCACCACCCACACCCCGGTGCCCGCCGGCCACGACCGCTTCAACGCTAACCTGATCGAAGAGCACCTGGGCTTTTTGCGCGAGCAGTTGGGCATCTCCCACGACGAGCTGATGAGCTTTGGCCGCGAGAATCCCGGCCGTCACGACGAACTCTTCTGCATGACGGTGCTGGGTCTCAAACTCTCCCGCCGCGCCAACGCCGTCTCTTCGCTGCATGGCGAGGTCTCGCGGTCCATGTGGCAGGTTCTCTTCCCCGGCAAGAGCGAAGACGCAGTGCCCATCGGTCACATCACCAACGGCGTCCATGTTCCCTCCTGGCTGGCGCCGCAGATGGGCCGCCTCTACGATCGCCATCTGGGCGTCGGCTGGCAACGCCACAGCGGCACGGCAAGCACCTGGCAAGACATTGAAAATGTCGATGACGGCGAACTCTGGGAGACCCATCTCAGCTTGAAGTCGCAGTTGCTCGATTTTGTGCGCCAGCGCGCCTGCGAGCAGGCCCGGCGTCGCGACGAGCCCGATGAGGAACTGAACCGGCTCTCCAAAGTGCTTTCGCCCGACGCGCTGACCATCGGCTTTGCCCGGCGCTTTGCCACCTACAAGCGCGCCAACCTGCTGCTGGCCGATATGCAGCGGCTGGCCGCCATGGTCAACGATCCCAAGCGCCCGGTGCAATTCCTCTTTGCCGGCAAGGCCCATCCCCACGACGAGCCGGGAAAGATCGTCTTGCAGCAGATCGCCCAGATGATGCGCGACGGCGAATTCGGCGACAAGTTCGTCTTTGTCGAGGACTACGACATCAACGTCGGCCGCCATCTGGTGCAGGGTGTCGATGTTTGGCTCAACAACCCGCGCCGGCCGCTGGAGGCCTCCGGAACCAGCGGGCAGAAGGTGGTTCTCAACGGCGGCCTGAATCTCTCCGTGCTGGACGGCTGGTGGGCCGAGGCCTATGACGGACTCAACGGCTTCGCCATCGGCCACGGCAGAACCCACTCCAATATGAGTGTGCACGACCAGCGCGACGGCGAAGACCTCTACCGCGTGCTGCGCGACGAGCTGATTCCGCTCTATTATCAGCGCGACCGCGACGGACTGCCGCGCGGCTGGATCAAGCGCATGAAACGCACCATCCGCACCCTGGGATGGCGCTTCAACGCCGATCGCATGGTGATGGATTACACGCTCAAATGCTACGTCCCCGCGGCGGGGGGCACGTCGAGCGACATCCGGCAGCCCTGCTGATGGTCACTGCGCCGTTGGGAACGCCCCAGGCCGTCAGGGCAAACGCATCTTAATCGATCTCCCGTTTACCGAGTGAAACAGTTGTAACCATTGCTTTTGTTTGTTTTTGCGGAGGGAGCAGGGGTCTTTAGACCCCTGAAGCAGCGGCAAGATCGACAGGCTTTAGCCTCGGGTCTTTGCTCGCATCTGCAAAATGGCCCGTGCCTGAAGGCCCATTCATCCATCGCCCTCTTCAGGGGCCTGAAGGCCCCTGCTCCTCCCCAAACTACCCATTGTTTCGATTCGCAATCCAAAACCGGTACGCCGGCGGAATTCAGCTGCGTTTGCCCTGCGCCGGCGGCTTGCTCTGCCAGGCCGTTTGTGTTTACCGCCGCTTGCCTTTCCTGCCTGCTTTTTTCCTCGCTTTGGAGGAACGCGCCGGGGCCGAGGTTGCCCGCTTTTTCTTCGCTTTTGGCCGGGATGGGGGCGCTTTTTTGCCGGTGAGCGTCAGGCCCTCCTCGACCAGCGAGAATTGCAGCCTGCGTTCTTGCGCCAGGATGCGATCCAAAATCACCTGCACCCGGTCGCCGGCGCGGAAGCAGTGCCCCCCGCGCTCGCCCACAATCTCGTGGGTATTCTCGCGCCATGTATAGCGGTCGTTGCGCAGACTGTCGATGGGCACCAGACCCTCGACAAAAAGGTCGGTCAGCTCGACAAAGAGCCCGTACTTGGTAGGATTCAAGACCAGCGCGTCGAACTCCTCGCCGACGCGGTCTTCCATGAAGCGGACCTTCTTCCACTCCACCAGCTCGCGTTCGGCCTCGGCGGCGCGGCGCTCGGTCTGGCTGGTCTCTTCGCCGATCTGGGCCAACTCGGCTGCGGGGATGGGCGGTTCGATGGTGAAAGTCTCCCCTGATTTTGACGTAAAAGCACGAACAGCAGATCCTTCGACTCGCTTCGCTCGCTCAGGATGACCCCCTGATTTGACGCCTCGCTCAGGATGACCAGAAGGATGAGTGAGAGGCCCATGTGGCAAACCTTCGCTGGGATGGGTCCAGGGAGAGGCGTGGCGGCCCTCGGCGACCGCTCCTTCTCCTCGAAGGCCCCGGCGCAGCAGCGCCTTCACGATGCGATGCACGATCAGGTCGGGATAGCGGCGGATGGGCGAGGTGAAGTGGGTGTAGGTGGGCGCGGCCAGGGCGAAGTGGCCCTCGTTGATCTCGCTGTAGCGGGCCTGGCGCAACGAACGCAGCATCAGGTAGCTGAGAATGCGCTCCTCGGGCTGGCCCTCGATCTTGGCCGCCAGCTTCTGATACATGCGCGGGGTGACGGCGATCTCCTCTGCCACCTCGTAGGTGCGGGCGGGCCGGCCGCCGCGCTGCGCCTCGCGCCGGTCGCCCCGGGTCTGGATGCGCTTGACCGGTAGAGGACCGAGTCCGAGCGAGTAGCCGAAGGCGACCGCCAGTTCCTCGAACTGGACTACGCGGCGGGCCTCGGGCTTCTCGTGGATGCGGTAGAGCGAAGGCACTCCCAGATCTTCCAGCCAGGTGGCCACGCACTCGTTGGCGGCCAGCATGAACTCCTCGATGAGGCGATTGGCCCAGGTGCGCTCGGCCTTGGTGACGCCGCGCATCTGCCCGTGTTCGTCGAATTCGATGACCGGCTCAGGCAGATCGAAATCAATGCTGCCGCGCTCCTCGCGGCGTTTATTCATCAAAATGGCCAGCAGCTTCATGCGCTCGAACTCCGGGCAGAGCGCGGCGTAGCGGGCGCGGGTCTCCGGGTCGCCTTCGAGGATGGCGTGGACCTCGGTATAGGTCATGCGTGCCGCCGAGCGGATCACTCCCTCGACGATCTCGTAGCTTTCGATGCGGCCGGCGGGGTCGAGCTGCATCAGGCAGCTCAGGACGAGGCGGTCTTCCTCCGGCTTCAGGCTGCAAATGCCGCTGGAGAGCTCCTGGGGCAGCATGGGAATGGCGCGGTCGGGAAAATAGACGCTGGTGCCGCGCAGACGAGCTTCCAGATCGAGATCGGTTCCCGCACGGACGTACTCGGCCACGTCGGCGATGTGCACCTGCAGCTCGAATCCGCCCTCGGCGCGCTCGCGCACCAGCACGGCGTCGTCGAAGTCCTTGGCCGTCTCGCCGTCGATGGTGACAATCGTAAGGCCGCGGAAATCCCGGCGGCGAGAGACTTCTGAAAGGTCGAGATGGGCGACTGAACGGGCTTCGGCCAGCACATTTTCCGGGAAGATGTGGGGCAGTTGATGCTTGCGGATCATCATCTCGACATCCACGCCGAAGTCGTCCGGATGGCCCAGGACCTCGATCACGCGGCCCACGGCAGGCTTGGTGGGAGTAGGCCAAGCGGTGATCTCGACATCGACCACCAGACCCTCCAGATCGTCGTGTTGCGCGGCTGCCGCCGCCTCCTTGCCCAGGACGCGGTGCGGGCTTTTCGCAACTTCCGTGGGCGGAAGGGCCAGAACCTCGGCTCCATCGGGAATGAGGATGGGCTGCGCCATGCGCTGGTCGAAGGGGGTGACGAGATTCGCCCCTGGCGTCGAGGACCCATCGCGAAAGGGCCCCCGGCCCCGGTTCCGGGCGTAGTGAAAGATGCCGACGACGGTCGGGTTGCGCCGCTCTAAAATGCGAGCGATGCGCCCTTGCCTGCGGCCATCGGCGCGCGATGGCTCGACATCGACCAGCACCTGATCGCCCTGCATGGCCCCGTTGATCTCGTTGGGAGGAATGAAGATGTCGTCGCCGATGGCCTGGCGGGGGTTGGGGCGGACAAAGCCGAAGCCGTCGCGGTGCAGGTCGAGACGGCCGGCGCAGAGGTTGTCGCGGGTGTTGGGATTCACACTCATGGGACGGGGAATGCCCCAGTGCTCGCGGTCGATCTTGGCCAGTTGGCCGCGCAGGGTGAGCCGGGCCAGTTGCTCGAGCAGCAAACGGCGCTCGCGGCCTCCGCCCATGCCGAGTTCGCGGACCAGTTGCTTGTATCCGGCTTTTTGCCCGGCAGAGCGGGCGATGTGTGCCACCAGTTCGCGGTCTTCCATAGCTCCAGAGTACAGCGAGCGGCGGCTTCGCTCGCCCAGAACAACGGCGCGCGGTCGCAGCGTGGTTCTACAAAGAGACAAGCGCGGACCAGGCGGCCAGCGCTACAGCCGACCGGGCGGCCTGCGCTACAGTTTCATTTCCCGTGGGTCGGCGAAGCAGGTGGGGAACTAAAATAATGACAACGTAATTTTTTTCAAGGGCCGCGAGAGGATAACATCCTAGTTGAGGTTGCAGACGAACTGCCGCGCGCAGTTTTGTCGATTGAGGCCCTCAGATTTCGGGCTTTCGGCAGCGGCCCTGCCCCGCAAGCCCCGTCCACACAGGACAGAAAAGGAAAACCGTTTTGAGCGCAATGTGGAAACCCAGTCAGTCCGGATCGATTGTCCCCAGCACCCCGCCAGAGCCTATCCGTCCCTCTTCGCCTTCCCCTGCGTTTGAACCCGCCGCCGCCAACCGCGCCGCGGTGGTTCCCGCCGCCGACCAGGCCACCATCGGCAAGGGACTCTTCATCAAGGGCGAGATCGGCGGTTCCGAGTCTCTGTTTATCGACGGCAAGGTCGAGGGCAGCATCAACCTTCCCGGAAACCGCGTCACCGTGGGCCGCAACGGCCAGGTGGCAGCCAGCATCGCCGCCCGCGAGATCGTGGTGCTGGGCAAGGTGCGGGGCAATGTCTCGGCCTCGGACCGCGTGGATATCCGTGCCGAAGGAGCGCTGACCGGCGACGTCTCGGCGGCGCGCATCAGCATCGAAGACGGCGCCTTCTTCAAGGGCGGGATCGACATTCGCAAGGCCGACGCCAAGCCCGTCGCCGCTCCCCCGGCCCCGGAAGCGCCCAAGGCGATCTAGCCGATTCGCCTTGGCGCTCCCGTGTGGGCAAACGCATCTTATTTCCTTTCCGCTGAAATACCAGTTTTAGATTGCAAATCGATGCAACGGCCCGTTTGGGGAGGGAGCAGGGGCCTTCAGGCCCCGGAATTGGGCGATGGGTTGCCGGGCCTTCAGGCACGGGTCGTTTTGCATCTGCGAGAAAAAAGGCCCGAGGCTAAAGCCCACCCGCTTTTGCCGCTGCTTCAGGGGTCTGAAGACCCCTGCTCCCTCCGTAAGAACAAACGAAAACAACCGTTCAAACTGCATCACTCGATCAACGGCCGAGAGATTCAGGGAACCTCCGATTCAGTGCTCTTTGTAAAAGCAGCTTCCCTCAGGGGCTAAAGCCCATTGATTCCTCTGGCTTTATGTACGGGCTAAAGCCCGTACCCTTCAAAAGCCCGTACCCTTCAAAAGCCCGTGCTTTTCACCCGTACTTTTCAAGCGCTCGTACTTTTCAAAAGCCCGTACTTTTCAAAAGCCCGTACCCTTCAAATCTCCGACTTCATCAGAGGTTCCTTAGATGGGTTTGCGCTGCCGCACCCGCCCATTGCGCACACCCATCGGCATCACTCACTTCTATCGATCATCGCTGTGGCAGCAATCGGGATCGGACGGCACAGTATCCTGAACTCTCACCACGGGCTGCTAGTACACTGGAGTGTTCCCCGCTTTCACGGGCGAGTGCACAGAGGAGCCCCTCATGGCATCGGTGATTTTCCCCGCAGTTCCATCGGAATCGCGCGCTGGGCGCTTCGGCGTTTATGGCGGCCGCTATGTGCCGGAGACGCTGATGGCCGCGCTGGTCGAGTTGGAGCAGGAGTACGAAAAGGCCAGGGCCGACGCCGCCTTTCAGGCCGAGCTGACTGACCTGCTCAACAACTTCGCCGGCCGTCCCACGGCGCTCTACTATTGCAAGCGGCTGACCGAACAGTTGGGCGGGGCCAGGATCTATCTCAAGCGCGAAGACCTGCTGCACACCGGCGCGCACAAGATCAACAACGC
>CAZBPD010000052.1:0-27361 GCA_964493705.1 uncultured Occallatibacter sp. | reverse complement strand
TGCGCTCGCGGATCAGCTCGGCCACCATGAAGCGCTGCGGCTGGTCGGTGTACTGATCCTTGGGGTAATAGCGCTCGCCGGTGGGCAGAACTTCGACGATCTTGTTGAGCAGCAGGTCGAGATTGTCGCGCTTGCGGGCGCTGATGGGAATCACCTGGGCAAAGTCGAATTGCTTGGTCAGCGCGTCGATCATGGGCAGAAGCAGGTCCTTGGCCACCAGATCGATCTTGGTCAGCACCAGAAAGACGGGGCAATCCAGCTTGCGCACCAGGCCGAAGAGGAACTCGTCTTCGCTGGCCCACGATCCGCGAACGCTTTTGCGGGCGGGAGCCGTGGACGCGGTCAGAGAGGCCGCTGGGGCTAAAGGCACCTGCGGTGCGGCAGCCTCTTGGTCCAGGCTGACGTCCGAATCAACTATGAGCTCAGCTTCCGCGTCTGCTAATGCTGAAGCTTCCACCGCCTCCAGTTGCACGCGGCGGGTGGCATCCATGAGCACCAGAACCAGGTCGCGGGTCTCCAGCGCCTCGTAGACCTCCTGCAACATGCGGCGGTCCAGGTGCGAGCCGGGCTTGTGCACGCCGGGTGTATCGACAAAGACGATCTGCGCGGCCGGATTGTGGCCCTTGCGCTCGGGAACTTCGACCACCCCGGCGATGCGGTTGCGCGTCGTCTGCGGCTTGGCGGTGACAATGGCCACCTTTTCGCCGGTCAGGGCATTCAAAAGCGTACTTTTGCCGACATTGGGCCGGCCGAGAATGGCAACAAATCCAGATTTCAAAGGGGGAGCGCTCCTGATTCAGTTTACGGCATTTTGCAATGTGAGCCGGTTGGGGATAGGGGAATCGTATTAGAACCTGCCGCGGTGACTTGAAAGGGCACGGCTTTAGCCGTGCCAATTAGGGCAGTAAAAATCGCCGGCTTTAGCCGCCGAGGGACGTACTGAATTCTTCCGAACCCTCCGTCAGGGGCTGAAGCACAGGATATTCTTGCTTTTTTTGCGGCACGGCTAAAGCCGTGCCCCTTCAAAACATGTCAAGAAAATCAAATGCGGTTGCATAGTTTTCGTTTATAAACGATAAAATAAATGAAAGCTATGAGAGACAGAAACCACGATGAACCCATGGCGGAGTTGCTGAAGGAAGACCCTGCGTATGCACTCGATTTGCTGAACGGAATTTTAGAAGATGGCGAACAAGGCGAATTGCTCATTGCTCTGCGCCAGATGAGCAAGGCCTTTGGCGGCGTACAGGCAGTGGCGGAAAAGGCCAATCTGAACCCAACCCAGCTCTACCGCACTTTATCCCAAGAGGGCAACCCAGAGTTGCGCAGTCTCTCCGCGATCCTCAAAGCCATGGGCCTGCGCCTCGCCGTGGAGCGGGTGCGGGCGGCGTAAAGGCCGAGTTACAGAATCGCTTCGGAAGTTGCTGGCGGAAAGACCCTTAACCGCTCGACTTTGCGGTCGGTGGCGGCGACGACCTCGATGCGCAGGCTCGCCTCTTTCAGGTTCAGGACGATCACCTCTCCAGCAAGGGGAATGCGGCCCTCGATCTCGCAGACCAGGCCGCCCAGGGTGGTGGCCTCAAAGCCCTCGCCCACTTCGACCGTCGAGCCGAAGAGATCCGAGAGCTGATCGACGGGAAAGCCGCCAGGAACCAGCCAGACGCCCTCGTGCTCGCGCTGCGGCTCTTCGAGCGTGGTGTCTTCCTCGTGCTCGTCGCGGATGTTGCCCACGATCTCTTCCAATAGATCCTCGATGGTCACCAGTCCGGCCACGCCGCCGTACTCGTCGATGACCAGGCGCATGTGCTGTTTTTCGCGCTGCATCTCGCGCAGCAGTTCGTAGCCGCGCTTGGTCTCGGGGACAAAGGCGGCGGGGCGCAGAATGCTGGCCACGGTGCGGGTGGCGGCGTCGGAGTCGGCAATCTGGAGCAGATCGTGGGAGAAGGCGATGCCGGTGATCTGGTCCAGCGAGCCGGCAAAGACCGGCACACGCGAGTAATTGTGCTCGCGCAGCAATTCGAGGAACTCCTCCAGCGTGGTGGAATCCTTGACGGCGAAGATGGCCGGACGGGGGGTCATCACCTCGCGCACCAGTTTGTCGCCGAATTCGACGGCCGAACGCACCAGTTCGCGGTCGCTCTCTTCGAGAATGCCTTCTTCCTCACCGGCTTCGAGCAGGGCCTCGACATCGACGGCGACCTCCTCCTGCGGATCGGCGGGCTTCTCGGCCAGCGCGGCCACAGAGAAGATGAAGCGAACAAAGACGGTGATGGGCGTAACCATCCACAGCAACAAGCGAATGGGCCAGATGAGCGGACCAACCCAGCGGCCGCGGGTGCGGTTGAAGAGCAGCGAGGGCAGAATCTGGTTGCAGAAGACGATCACCAGCACCACGCCCAAGAGCCCCTGCGCCATCTCCGCCCAGGTGGGACGGTCGAGATGCGGGGCGCGGTCGAAGAGAAAGATGCCTACCTGGAGGACGATTCCGCCCAGCGCCAACTGCTGCACCACCGCCGCGCAGATGGCGGCATGATCTGGGCTCAAGCCGAGTTGCGGCTCGATGCGCTCTTCCCATGCGTCCAGATTCTCCTGCTCCTCGCGCGCCAGAATCTTGCCGGAATCGGCATAGACGCGGCTGATGTACGAGGCCAGCGTCTCAATGGCGGCCAGCAAGGCAAGCAGGGCTATTCCGCCGGGGGTCATATCCGCGCACCCCGAGAAGCCTTCTTCGCAGCCTTCCCTGGTTTGGAGGCGGTTTTAGAAGAAGAAGCTGAGCGCCGGGCAATCCCTTTTCCCTTCCCCCTATTCCCTAGTCCCTTAGTCTCTGTTCCCTTGTTCCCTTGTTCCCTCGTTCCCTCGTTCTCAACCCTCTCGATCAGCCCTTGCGGCAGCTTGAGCTTGCCGCGCAGCAGGCGCTCGCGGCGGGCCATTTGGCCGGCGTCGGTCTCGTGGTCCAGACCGTAGAGGTGCAGCAGACCATGCAGCAACAGGACTTTAACTTCGGTAGAGAGCGAGTGGCCCTGCTCCAGCGATTGCTTGAGCGCGGTGGGTACGCTGATGGCCAGATCGCCCGCCATCTGCTGGCTGGCCGGCAAGCCAGGGAAGTTTCCCTCGCAGGGAAACGAGAGCACGTCGGTAGCTTTATTTTTGCCGCGAAACTGGCGGTTGAGCTTGCGGATCGCGGGATCTGTCGTCAGCAGCACGGTAACCTGCCCCTTGAGGCGGACCGCGGCCTGCGCCAGCACCAGAAAGCGTGTCAGGGTGGGGACGGTGGGCAGTCGCTGGGCGCGCGGCGCGAGATCGGCAGCAGCGGAGGCCTGCTTCGCCGCCCGTGAGGCGGGCAGCAGCGTGGAAGATAAGTCTGGGTCGAGAAGGATCATCATGGCCGGGGCCGCGGGTGAAGCGGCCCCGATTTGCCCTCTGTTTCTAACCACATTCTACGCGATTCAGCCCTTTACTGTGGTTTCTGGGGACGCATCTCGTGTGCCGGCGCACCGACTTCGATGGCCTCGCCCAGCGAGAGAGGCAGCTCCTGCTGCTGCGATTTGACCGACTCGTAGGCTCTCACAATGCGCTGCACCAGGGTGTGGCGCACCACGTCGCAATCCTCGAAGTGGCAGAAGTGGATGCCCTCGACGCCGTCGAGAACGTTGATGGCGTCGACCAAACCGGATTTGCGCGGGTTGGGCAGGTCGATTTGGGTAATATCGCCGGTGATGACGGCCTTGGAGTTGGCCCCCAGGCGGGTCAGGAACATCTTCATCTGTTCGATGGTGGTGTTTTGCGCCTCGTCCATGATGATGAAGGCGTCGTTGAGGGTGCGGCCGCGCATGAAGGCCAGCGGGGCGACCTCGATGATGTTCTTCTCCAGCATCTTGTCGACTTTTTCCGGATCGAGCAGGTCGTAGAGCGCATCGTAGAGCGGGCGCAGATAGGGATCGACCTTCTCTTGCAGCGAGCCGGGCAAAAAGCCCAACCGCTCCCCGGCCTCGACCGCGGGACGCACCAGCACGATGCGGGCGACCTTCTTGGCGTTCCAAGCGGCGGCGGCCATGGCTACGGCCAGATAGGTTTTGCCGGTACCGGCCGGGCCCACGCCAAAGGTCATATCGTTCTGCTCGATGGCCTCGATGTACTTGCGCTGGTTGACGGAGCGGGGCTGCACGATCCTCTTTACCCCAGCCGAGCGCTGCTTGCCCGAGTCGGCCAGCGAGCGCAGCGTGGTTGCCGGATCGGCCACCACCAGCTTCAACATGCCGTTCAACTCGCCGTTGTGGGGATGGACGCCCTGGCGGCGCAAGGCCTCAAAGTCCTCGAAGATCTGCCGGATACGCGCCACCCCGGGCTCCGGTCCTTCCACATGCACGGCATCGGAACGCAGATCGATACGCACCCCGAGGGCATCTTCCATCAGGCTGAGGTTTTCATCGCGGGTCCCGAAGAGGGGCTCGAGGTTGGGTGTGATCTCCAGGGCGATCTTCAAGGTTTTCGTGAGCCTCCAGGGTGGTTTGGGCCGGGGCGAGTCCGGCAATTGAGAAGAAAAACACCGCGGCGCGAGGAGCGCACACCAGGGCGCGCGACCGGGCGGCGGCAGAAGCCAATGAATGTGTGAGGTTGCAAAAGAGGGCGGGCGAGAGTGCCCAGGTCCGAGCCGAGGCTCAGGGCTGAGGGGCAGGAGTGCGGGTTGGCGGTCGCAACCAAATCCAGCATCTGGGGAGAGAGTAGCGCCGGCGGCGTGAGCAGTCAATCCATGGCGCAATGATTTTTGATGAAAAGTAGCCGAAAACTCATGGCTGCAAAGGTACCGCGCCTCTTTCCTGCGCCAGAGCCAGCGGAATGCGGGTCGAAGCAGCGTCAGTCGCGCAGTTCCTGTTCCGCTTCGTTAACCGGCGCAGAAGCCGGTGCAGTGGATTATCGGCGAAGCGTCTACAATAGGAGGTGAAGATTGTTTTCCCCTATCTTCACCGAGGAGTGAACCGATTGCCTCTCTACGCCTATCGTTGTACGCAATGCGCCCATCGTTTCGAGAAAATTCAGAATTTCAGCGCCGCGCCCGAGTCGGAGTGCCCTCTCTGTCACGGTCTGCTGGAGCGTCCCTTGACGGCTCCCGCGCTGCAATTCAAGGGCTCCGGCTTTTATGTGAACGATTACGCCGGCAAGAGCTCCACACCCGCGGCGGAGAGTTCCGCGCCCGCCGCTCCCTGCGCCTCCGCGGAGAAGTGCCCGGCTGCCGGCGGTTGCGCCGCTGCTGCTGCCGCCGCCACCACCGCCTAGACCGTGCGGGTTGCAACTTTCTTGAGGGGAACTGAATCATAATTCTGTCGCCGCATGGTTGACCGATTTCGCAACTTAGGTTTTATCTGTTGGCATATCGGTGAATACCCATTGCCGAAAACCCAAATGGGCTGGAAGCGCTGGCGCGGCGGCAGAAGCGAGGTCTTCCCCATGCTTACCCTGCGCCCGTCCGCTGCGCGCGGCCACGCCAACCACGGCTGGCTCGACACCTACCACACCTTCAGTTTCAACACCTATTACGATCCCAAGTTCATGGGGTTCAGGGCCTTGCGGGTCATCAACGAAGACCGCATCGCGGCCGGCGGCGGCTTTGGCGCGCATCCTCATCGGGAGATGGAGATCGTCACCTACGTTCTCGATGGCGCTTTGGCCCACCGCGACTCGTTGGGCTCGGGCGGCGTGATTCGCCCCGGCGAGATCCAGCATATGTCGGCCGGCACGGGAATCCGCCACTCCGAGTTCAACGGCTCCGAGAGCGAACCTGTGCATCTGCTGCAGATTTGGGTCGAGCCGTCGGTTGCAGGCGTCGCGCCCAGCTACAGCCAGAAGCCGTTCCCCATCGCCAGCGAACCGGACCGGCTGCACCTGATCGCTTCCCCTGACGGCGTCGCGGGCAGCCTCGCATGGGCCGCGGACGCAGCCTTCTTTGCCGCCCGGCTCAGCTCCGGGGTTGCAGTCGAGCATATTTTTGCGGCGCGTAAACACGGTTGGATTCAGGCGGCCCGCGGCTCGCTTCAGGTCAACGGCAGCACCCTCGAAGCGGGAGACGGCCTAGCGCTCAGCGAGGAATCTGCGATCACTCTGATTGCGGGAGCCGACGGCGCGGAAGTGCTGTTTTTTGAATTGGCGTGATGACGGGGCGTCCCACATAGAAACAAAACAGGTCCCCTTGAGCGAAGCCAAAGGGGACCTGCTTCACTCGCCGGATCTACGAAAATGCAGGTCCTGCGACTGCGTTGAACGCACAGAACGCGTTCAACTCTGCTCAGGACGACAGTGCTTGTTTGAAACGACCTTCAGGGAATGAACACCATGGATAGGCTCGCTAGAAGCTCGCCGCGCTCGCCGGGAGCGGAGCGCCGCGCAGACGATCTTCACGCGGCGCTCGCTCGCGCTATTTGCTTTCCTGACCGCCCGCCTTTTGCTGCTTGTTTTCATCGAAGAGCTTGACGGCGCGAATCACCCGGTCGCGGGCATAAGCGGCGTCGTGCCAGCCCTTGACCTCGACCCGTTTGCCCTCCAGATCCTTGTAGATGGAGAAGAAGTGGGTGATCTCCTTGAGCATGTGGGGATAGATGTCGGTGTAGTTCCAGACATTGTTGTAGCGGGGATTGTTTTTTCCCACGGCCAGGACTTTTTCGTCGAGCACGCCCTGGTCCAGCATCTCCAGCAGTCCGATGGGGCGCACCTCTTGCACGCAGCCGGGGAAGCTGGGTCCCGGCACCAGCACCAGCACATCCAGCGGATCGCCGTCGTCGCTCAGGGTTGAAGGAATAAAGCCATAGTCGCCTGGATAGTGGACCGGCGAGTACAGGTTGCGATCCAGCTTGAAGACGTGCAGTTCCTTGTCGTACTCGAACTTGTTGGTTCCATCCTTGGGAATCTCAATGACCGAGCGAAAGACCTCCGGGCAACGGTCGCCTACCGGCAATTCCAGATAATTCACCATGCTGTGTGTTTCTCCTGGGGGTGGAGTTTTCCGGTGCGGGGAATCGCGCCGGAGGGATTTCCAGTCTACCAGCCACCCGCCGGTTCCTCTATAATTATGAACGATGAAGGCCCACGTCTATGTCACGCTGAAGACCTCGGTCCTGGACCCCCAGGGCCAGACCATACACAATGCCCTGCGCAAGATCGGCTTCAACACTGTCTCCGCGGTGCGCCAGGGAAAATACTTCCAGCTCACGCTGGCCGACAGCCTCAGCGCCGAAGAGGCGCAGGCCGAAGTCGAGCGCATCGCCAAAGATGTTCTGACCAACCAGATCATCGAAGAGTACACCTTCCGCATCGAGGCATAGAACGCCCGTTCTTGCGATCCTTTGCCGGAGAGCTGTCTGGAGCCTCCGCCGCGAAGTCGGTTCATTGCCGGGAATAATCCTGAAACGAAGCCCAATAGAATGGCGCGCGGAAATGCTCCGAAGCGTTGTGCAGCAGCGCGAGTTTGGCCTGGCGCAGAGCAACATCGGGGGCCATCCCCAGTTGCAGTCCCTGGTAGAGATTGTCCATCAGGCGCGGCGACGACTCGTCGCTGACCTCCCACAGGCTGCCGATCACATTGTGCGCCCCGGCGCGTAAAAAGGCCCAGGAGAGGCCGACCAGACCTTCTCCGGCATAGACTCGCGCGCCGCTGCCGTAGCAGGCGGAGATGGTCACCAGACGCGCCTCGATGGGATGCTGCAAGATGTCGCTGGCATAGAGCTTGAAGGCATCGCTTCCCTGGCTGGGCGGGCTGAGAATGATCGACGAATCCAGTGGATCGGTGCGGCTGGCCACACCGTGCGTGACAAAGTGAATGTAGGAATAACGCTCCGGCGCTCCTTTGAGATAGGCGGCCGGCGTCGCCTGCAGGCGCGTGTAGACCGTTTGCGCTGCGGCGGTGAAGTGCTTCTCGATGAGCTTCATCTCCAGGGGCGCCATGACCAGCTCGGGATAGTCCCGATTGGGAGCGACGGCATCGCCCATCAGCAGCAGTTTGCCTGAATCCTGAGCGCCAGGCCGGGCCGCGGCCAGGACCGTGAGCGAGGGCGCGGAGCGAAGCGTAACGTCTTCGATCCAATAGTGATTGCCGGTCGAGGCGGGTTGGCCGAGGGCCTTGCCGGGGGCCAGCAGCGTTTCGAAGTTGAGAGCGCCCAGTTCTCCGTCTCCCAGCAGGATCACAGGGGCGTTGGGGAGGAGCAGTTTGGCGGCCGGAGCCACCAGAATGGAATAAAGCGCACGGCCGTCCTCGTTACCGGTACCCAGCGTATCCTCCAATCCCAACAACGCCTTGCGGTAACGGACGATGCGATCGGTAATCGCCTTCTCCCGGGGCAGTTCGAAGAGCGTGATTTTTTGCGCGGTGACGGCCCAGAGGTAAGATTGCTCCCGGCCCAGCCAGTAGCAGAGGAGGGTAGCGCCTGTCTTTTGCGCCACCCGGCGGGGATCCAGATTTTGCCCAAGCGAAGTCTTCTGCGGCGCGACACCCAGTCCCTGGACGAGGGTCCGCGCGCGGGAGCGCTCGGCAACGGCCAACGCCTCCTGGGGACGGCCCTGGCTGGCAAGAAGATGAATGTAACCGCTGTAGAGCGGCATGCCGTAAGTGAGAAAGGTCATGTACGAGGCGACGTCCTTCCTCTCCGCGCGCTCGGCTTCGAACTCCGCCAGCCAAGCCGCGAAGTGCTTTTCGGCCTCGGCGCGACGACCCTCTCGCTCCAGGATGCCGCCCAACTGGTAGGCCGCCTCGAACCTCCAGTATTCGTCCTTTCCAGCATCCCTGAGCAGACCGCGAAACAGCTCCTCGGCCTGCGCATCCCGATGGCGCGCGACCACCTGCAGGGCGGCGATATAACGCAACAGCAACTGCTCGCGATTGTTCCCCGACCGGGCGGCCAAAGCGGCTTGCTTCAAAAAGGGCTCCGCGGCCTCCGGATTCCCGCTCCACACCAGGGTGTTGGCCATGTGAATATTGGCGTAGTAGAGGGCGTCTTTATCCCCCAACTGGTGGCCGATCTCGAGCAACTGGCGGAAGTTCTCGATGGCCTCGGGATAATTGAAGACGAACGCGTTCATCTCCCCGACCTGCTCGGTCCAGGTGTACTGATTGCGCAGGTCGCCGAGGCGCTGAGCGGTCTGCGCGGCTTCGAGAAACATCTCTCTGGATGCGGACGTGTCGCCAAAGGGAAATGCGGCCAGACCGATGTTGCCCATGGCCATGAGCGCAAGGTCTTCATCGCCCAGGGCGACCGCATCGCGATAGGCGAGGCGCGACCAATCCTGGGCCAGGTCATAGCGGCTGCGGCGCAGGGCAATCAGTCCCAGATTCAGTGCGGCGCGGGCTTCCAATACCCGGTCGCCATGGGTCTGGGAGAATCTGTAGGCCTGGGAGGTGAACTGCCAGGCATCGTCCAAGCGCTTTTGTGCAAGCGCCATTGTGCCTTGCGTCTTGAGAACCTCGCCACAGGTGGGGTAATCCCTTTGCTGACAGAGAAGAAGCGCCGGAGCAAGTTCCTGGGCCGCGGAGGCAAATTGCTGTTGATAGGTCCAGGCAAGGGCTTTAAGGACGCGTGCGTGGATGGCCTCGGCCGGATCGCTGGGGTCGGGCCGATAGGCCGTTGCGAGACGCAGCGCATCGCCAAACATGCCCCGCCAGAGCAGGTCTTCGGCTTGCAGCAATTGGAACTTTCCCGCCAGGGCAGGGTCCGCGGCGCGGAACTGCCGGTAGCCCCACTCCGCCTCTTGCTGACTGCGGGCCAGATTGCCGTGCTCCATCGCCTGCAGCGCATGGTGGAAGGCGATTTGGCCACGGCCGGGCAGCGCATCCTGAAGAGCAGCAACCGGCAACAGCAGCAGCGCCCAGGCCCAGGGACAGCGCCGCAGAAAGCGCCGCGGCGAATCCAAGATTAGCCCCATCTGCGCCCGGCAGGAGGCCAGCGCCAGGCGAATCCGGCTGAGGATCGCTTGGATCCTTACCGTCCGCCGCCCACGCTCCCCGAGCCTATCGTTCCGCTTCCAGCAATCACACAGCCCAGTTGCAGGTCGATCATGGTCAATTGAACCAGCGTCTTCTGGGGAATCTCCGTCTCCTCGCTGAGTTGCGCATGCGTCACGCTCAGTTTGCCCAAGGTGATCGTGCCGAAGTGGCGTACATGCAGGACGTGACCAAAGGTTCGCCCAGGAAAGGCGCCAGCCACCTGATTCACCAGCGAACATTCGATCCTTTCCGGGTTCCCCAAACTGGAGCTAAGCCGATTGTACCGTTCGTCCAGCTCCGCCGGAAGATGGTGGCTGGCGAGAATGCGCTCGTACTGATTGGAGATGCGCCCCAGCACGCCGGGCTCCCGCGCGTACGAAGCGTCGTCTTCCGGCTTCTCGCCCAATATGTCGAGATCCACATCCAGATCCACCCGGTGGCCGGCGATGCGCAGATTCTCGAAGCGGGTGCCGAGAAAGCCGATCATGGGCACAGAACCCTCCAGCGGATGCTCGGTGACGATCTGGCCCACCACGCGGTCGGCGGTCAGAACCTCCAGAATATTGAGACCCTCGACCACCGTTGTGCTCAGCGTGCTCCAGCCCTGGCCCGGCTTGACGCCGCGCATGCCCGAGACCTGACTGTAGGCCGCTTCGTAGCCCATCACTCCCTTCACCCGGTAATCGTGCAAATGCACCGAACGGTACCCACCCTCAGCCGGAAGCTGAAGGCGCCCTTGCGGTTGAATGGTGTGACGGAGAGGCATTTGCAGCGCCCCCTCCAATATTTTCGCTTCCGCAAAGTAGCTATGGGTGTTTTCCGCCGCTTCGGACATAATGGATCGTGCTCCTTTACGTTTGTTTCTGGTCTATCTGCTACAAACTTCGATGGCGGAGTCCTGCCGAATTGCTTTGCCGGGCCGCGCGAAAGAAGATCACCACCAGCCCGCCCGCCCTGACTTCCGGCAGTGCCGTTCCCGCCGCCGCGATGACAGGCATCCCCGGAGTTTAAAACTGCGAGGATGGATAGATAACTCCCCGGCAGACTCGGAATGCCGGAACAGAGCATTCTCCCACATCCCGAGGAAGTTATCGAGAGATATGTAAGAATCTTTACAAACTTAAGATACCCCGGGGCAATGCAAACATGGAACGGAAAAAGTTAGGGAAATCCGCCAGGTTAGGGGCGTGGCGTGGAAACCAAAACACCCCGCCGGCTCCGCCTCTCGCGCTTGCACTATGATGGTTCTTTCCATCCGGAGAAACCATGAATCGCCGTTGTTTTTTGCAGACAGCTTCGACCTTGAGCATCTCCCTGAGCGGCTTTGCCGGGGCGGCTGCATCGGTTGCCTCGGACCGCGGGGAAGACGAAAGCGCCCGCCGCATCGAGATGGCCCGCAACGCCGCCCTGGCCTTGCAACGCCGGGATTGGGAGCAGGGGATCTTCGCCCAGGCGCTGTTGGAAGCCGGCGACCGGGAGCGGGTGATCCTGCTGACCAGAGCAGCCATCGTGCAGCAAACCCCTGATGGACGATTGGCCGTGGTGGGCTCCGGAGGCCCGACCGACCCGGCGATGGGCGGCGCAGCCTACGCCCAGGCGGCCCGATGGACCGGCGATGCGGCGATGCAGCAGGCGGTCGACCGTCTGCTGGAGTGGATTCGGCACAAGGCTCCACGCAGCGCCGAGGGCGTGCTCTACCACGTCTTCGAGGGGCCCGAGATCTGGTCGGACGGCTTCAACGGCGCTCCGCCCTTTTTGGCGGCAATGGAATTCTATGACGAGGCGCTGGCGCAGATCGAGGGCTTCCGGCAGAAGCTCTGGAACCCGGAGCGGCAGCTTCTCGCCCACATCTGGGACGACGGCAAACGCCAGCTCAAGGACCCCCATTTTTGGGGCGGAGGCAACGGTTGGGCCGCCGCCGGTGTGGCGCGGGTGATCCGCAGCCTGCCCCGCGAGCGGGTCAAGGATCGCCAGCGTCTGGCGGCCTTTGCGCGGGAGATTCTGGACGGCTGTCTGCGCCACCAGCGCCCCGACGGCCTTTTTCACGATGTAGTCGACGATCCGGCGACCTTTGTCGAGAGCAATCTTGCCCAGATGCTGGCCTATGCGGCCTATTCCGGCCTTGCCGATGGCTGGCTCCCCTTGAGCTACCGTGCAGCCGCCGACCGACTGCGCCGCGCGGCCCGCGACAAGATGGATGCATCTGGATGGGTGCAGGGCGCCTGCGGAGCTCCCAACTTCGACCGCCCCGGCGTCTCCACCGAGGCCCAATCCTTTTGCATTCTCATGGAAGCTGCCGGTCAGCGGGCCAAGGCCGCACACTCCGCCTGACTGACGGTTGACCCCAGCACTACGCCCATTTGCGAACCGGGCTCGCGCAAATCAACCGAAGATTAACATCGACCCGCAAACCCGTACCCTAGCATCGGTTCAGCAGGCGCACCCACAGGCTCGCAGAAGCCTGGCCGAGCCTTTCTGTTCTCATGAGCCTATTTCAGGTACGCGCGCACCAGATCGATCAGATCCTCGGCCAGTTCGGGGGCAATCTGCTCCTTGGCTTCGTCGGCCAGGTGAAAGCGGATGTGCGTCTCGAGCACCTCGCCCATCAGCCCGTTGACCCCGCCGCGCACTGCGGCCAGCAGCATCAACAGATCGCCGCAATCCTCTTCGCTGGTCAGGCGGCGTTCGACGGCGTCCAACTGCCCGCGCAGTTTGCGCAGGCGTTGCAACAACTTCACTTTTTCCCGATCCTGGTGCGACACGCTGCCCTCCTTGACGATACCCACCCCCGGTATAGTATAAACGGTGTGGGGGTATCCTAGCGCTTCCATTGTAGTCCGTTCTCCTCGACACTTCACCCCGGATTAACAGGTTCAGCTATGCTTCTCTGTCTGGCTCGCGCCCTCCACACCCGCCCGCTCCCCCGCCTGCTGCTGCTGGCCGGGATGGCTGTGCTCGGACCGCTGCCGACGCCGGGCCAGCAAGCCGCCGCACTGCCGGCTGCGCCCGCGCCGCAGATCAAAGGGCAGAGCCTGTGGTCCGCGCCGGCCCAGTTTCTGATCGAGGACAAGGACGGCTCTCAGCACGGCGGCATCGGACGCGCCCCCGGCGACATGAGCCCGGTGGGCCGCGAACCGCAGGACGCGCCCATCGTCAACATGTTCAAGCACCCCGAGGAGAGCCGCTTCTACCTGGCTGGGCAGGCCAACATCATCTTCCAGGGCAATCTTCCTTTTCACTCGCCCTATCAGGGAACAAACAGCTTCCACGACGCCGCCGAGTACCGGACCTCGATGGTGGGGACGCTCTACACCGCGCTACGCCCCACTCGCTCGATTCGCTACAACACCGATCTGATCTTCGATATGGAGGCGGCAGAGGGCCGCGGTCTGAGCGAGGCGCTGGGTCTGGCCGGCTTCACCAATCTGGACGTGGTGCGCAACCCCTATCTGGGCGAAGCGCCGTACATTGCCCGTTACGGCATTCATCAGGTGATCGGCCTGACCCGCCAGACCACCACGCAGGAGCCGGGTCCCTTTGCCCTGGCGCCCAGCGTTCCGGTGCGGCGGATCGAGTTCCGCGCCGGCAAGATGACCCTGCCGGATTTCTTCGACGTCAACGGACCCGGCTCCGACAGCCACCTTCAATTCATGAACTGGACAGTGGACAACAACGGCGCCTGGGACTACGCTGCCGACACCCGCGGCTACACCGTGGGCGCCATGGCCGAGTACGACGACCGCATGTGGAGCATCCGCTACGGTCTCTTCGCCATGCCCACCGTAGCCAACGGCATCGATATGGACTGGGCCTTCAGCCGCGCCCATGGGCAGAACGGCGAGTTCGAGTTTCGCCGCAGTTGGGTTGCGCAGCGCAAGGGAACCCAGCGGCTCCTGTTCTACGCCAATCGCGCCCACATGGGCAGCTATCGCGAGGCGGTGCAGGCTTATCTGGCCGGCATCGACCAGACGCCGGACGTGACCAAACACGAGCATTTCAGCGCCTTGAAATATGGCCTGGGGTACAACGCCGAACAGGAGTTGACCGAGAATCTGCGCGTCTTTGCCCGTTTCGGCTGGAACGAGGGCCAGCATGAGTCCTTCGCCTACACCGAGGTGGAGCAGACCGTCGAGGCCGGCGGCGACTATGCCGGAACCCGCTGGCGTCGCCCGGTGGACAAGATCGGCCTGGCGGTGGTCTCCAACGCCATCAAGCGCGACCACCAGAACTATCTCAAGCTGGGCGGCCTGGGCTTTTTGCTGGGCGACGGCAATCTCAATTACGGTCGCGAGAATATCGTGGAGAGCTACTACACGCTGCACGCCTGGCGCGGGCTCTTCTACTCCGTGGACGTGCAGCACGTCGCCAACCCCGGCTACAACCGCGATCGCGGCCCGGTCTGGGTGGGCTCGGTGCGGGCGCATATCGACTTCTAGCGATTGATCCGGTCCTATCGAAAATCCCCGAGGGACAACCGCAGATCCTTCCCTTCGTTCAGGATGACAAATGTCTCGAAGGCAGTTTCCGGGACTGAGTCAATAGAGTATGTCCCTTACTGGCAGGCGGTCAGCGCGCGGTAGGCGAGGAACATGCTCATCCGCCAGCGCACGATCATGCCGAAGGCAAGCAGGAAGAAGAGCGCGCCGGTCTGCTCGATGGAGAGCACCGTGTCGAGGTAGCTGCGGGCCAGCAGGCGCACCGCGGCCAGCGCCAGAATCACTCCCAGAAACGCGCTGGAGCGCCTCATCATGATTGCTTCGCCCACCCGCTCCAGGCGCGAGGTCAGCAGCAGCGGATAGGCCAGCGCGATCCCGCCCAGCAGCAGCGCAATCGCCGCCCAGGCCAATGGAACGCGAAAGGCCGGAACCAGAAACATGCAGAATCCGGTGGCCATGCCCAGGGGTGGAATGACGATCTTCTTCAGGGTTACGGCGGTGCGCCCTTCGCGAATGCGCCAGACCAGCACGGCCAACATGCCGACCAGCGAGCCGAGCGCCGAGATTCCAGGGGAAACAAACACGTGTCAAGACCTCTTTGAGAATGTCGTTGCAGGTTCAATTGAGATGCGGCCGGCAAGAGCCGGGATGCGGAATCGAGGCCGCCGAAGCGGGGCTTACAAATGCGGAATCCCCCAACGGGAAGCATGGTGATCCATCCCCTTTGCTTTCATACCCTGGCAGAATCTCGATGCGCAAACCCCGATCAAAAACAGGCAGCGCACCGCGGCGGTGCGCTTGGGAAGCCTGTCTTCAGCATACCGGGATTATGGGAGGAGTGTTGAACACCCCATGAGCCGGATCATCAATGCGATTTGCTTGCAGCCGGCTCGACGCCGTACGAAGCCAGCACTTTGCCGCTGGGCCGCTCCAGTAGCAGGACCGCGCCGCGCTGGGCGTGCAGATGGAAGTTCATCTCCGCCCCGGTGAGGGCGTCCACCAGATCGACATCGCTGTCGTCCAGCGACTCGGAAGAGAAGCTGTAGAGCACCGCATCGGGCAATACGGTGGGGAAGGCCAGTACGCCCGGCGCGAGGGGATGAATCTGCCGGTAGGCGGGCTGGACCCCGGCAACGGACAGGGCATACGCGTAGAGCGCCGCGGCCGGTCCGTCGTTCTCCGCCAACTCGACCGGGTCGGCGGCCCAGAGAATCTTTCCCTTGCCCAGCGCAATCTGCTCGACAGCCTTTCCGTCACCGAAGCGCAGCACTTCGATGGGCGATTGTTGCACCGCGGCGGGATAAGAGACTTCCATGGGCTGCGCGCCGCCCGGCAACCGCAGAGACGATTCCCGCATGGAGAGCGGTAGCAGCCGCGCATCGATCCCTAGCGCAGCCAATCGATCTGCTAAATGCCAGTGCTCGTCACGCGAAACCGGCCCGGTGACCAGCAGGCAGCCGCCCCGTCCGACGTAGGCCAGCAGGGTTTGCCAGGCCGGGTCGCTGAGCGCCTGGGCGGCGGGCAGAATCGCCAGTTGAGGGGTTCCCATCTCGCCGAAGCGGTTTTCCGGGAGCATCCGCACCGGGGTGTGGTCCAGGTATGTAATGGTGCGCAGCGCCTTCTTCTGCGCCCCGAGCGCCAAGCCGCCCATCCCCGAGTAAAGCAGCGACTGCGAAGTGAGCAGCGTGACCGGGGGAGCTTGAATCTCGGTGAAACTGGCCGGATGCTGTGCGGCAAAGCGGGCAAAACCGGCCAGCACATCGGCCTCCGGCTTCTCGGTGCCGTCGGGACGAATGGCGCCGATGGGGATTTCATTGTCGTTGGCCATGCGGGCGTTGACGTTCCACACCCACTCCAGCCCACCCGCGCCCTGGGCAAAGGAGAGCGCCAGCTTGCGTTCGAGCTGCCAGCCCTCCTCTTCGGCGCTGAGGCGCAGGCGGACTTCCTGGGTCATGCGCCGCTGCGCGCCCATCTCCTGGATCAGCA
Organism: uncultured Occallatibacter sp.; assembly: GCA_964493705.1. GTDB lineage: Bacteria > Acidobacteriota > Terriglobia > Terriglobales > Acidobacteriaceae > Telmatobacter. Next base: position 10,975 of record CAZBPD010000052.1, on the reverse strand, counting down.
TGGGTTTGCCCGGCATTTTGGCGGCCAGTGAGGCCCACAAAATGGCGTCGTAATCCCACCAGGTATGGTCGGCGGTAAAGTCCACCAGCGGCGAAAAAAAGGCGGGAGAGACGCGCCCGGCGACGCCGCCCTCGTCCTGGCCCACGGTAATCAATTGCTCCGAGCCGGTCGAGCGGATGGCGGCCCGCTGGCGCTGCACCCAATCGGCAAAGATCTGCTCGGTGAAGAGCGTGTAGTCGTAGACCTTGAGCGGATTGAAGCCGCTGCGCGCGGCGTCGGGCTCGAATGCGCCAGCCACGGGCAGGGCCAGCGGGTCTTGCGCCGCAAAGTCGATAGGAGCGCCAGTAGGTTTGGATTGCAGCGCCCGGCCCACCCCCAGCGCAGGCTCCATCCACTCAGCCAACAGCGCTGTTTGGTCTGGGTAGCGCTGCATCAGCCAGCGCCGCCAGGCGGTCTGCTCGAAGGCGTCGCGCTGCGGCAGCGTCCTCCAAAAGTTGCGATTGGCGCTGGGTTCGTTGATCAGGTCCCAGGCCAGAAAGGGAACCTGGTGAAAGCGTTCTGCAATGGAACGCACGTAGTGCTCTTGCGTGGTCAGCGCCGCCGGATCGAGGTAGGCGTTTTCGCCGCCCAGACTGTCGGGCAGAAAGGCAAAGAGGTTGAATTGCACCGCCAGATGGTTGTGCCGGGCGCTCATCAGCAGCGCCTCGACCGAGCGCAGCGTCTCTTCGCTGAACGACCCATCGGGCCGGGTCAACAGCGACCACCCAGACCAGATGCCGGTGCGGATCATGTTCAATCCGGCGGCGTGGATCTGCGCCATATCGCGATCCCAAACAAAAGCATTGGGCTTGGCCAGATAGAGCCGGTCCACGTCGCTGCCCATGTAGGTGGTTCCGGCCACCGGCAGCGGCTTGCCGTCGAGTTCGAAGTAGTCGCGGCCCACGGTCAGCTTGGGTCCCGACTTCAGATATTCCAGATCGCGCATCCAGAAGCCGGAGCGGTAGGTCCATAATGGAAGGCCCCCGCGCACCAGCGTCGCGTCGACGGTGTGCAAACCCTGGCCCTGGGCGGCGGGTAGCGGAAGCACGACGGATTGCGCGGCATCGGCGCTGACAGTGAGATTACCCGCCTCTCCGCCTTTCTCGGCGCGATAGGCGATTTCCAGCGTGTCGCCGGGTAGTACCTTGCCTTGACCCGTTAACTCGAAGTGAAACTCCAGCGCCTCGCCTTGAACAAAGAGGGGCAGACGCGGGCGAAAGCTGAAGCGGTCTTGGCGGCGCAGCGCCAGAGTCTGCAAGCGGCTCAAAAGCTGCGCATCGTCCAGGGCGTGCGGCGCGGGCTCGCAGGCGAGGAAGATCCAACGGCCGCTTACAAAACGATGCTGGGTGTGATCGATGAGCAGGGCGGGCGCGGCGCGGCGGTGCGTCTCGCGCGATCCCCAGGCCAGCGTGGTCAACTCGGCGTCTTCGGTTCCAGTCGAGCCCAATTCGTTGGGCAGCATGGGCGCAGCCGAGAGGCGAATCACCGGACTGAAGGCGCGCTTCCAGGCGAAGCCGGGCAACGCGGGCTGCAGATCGGGATTGGCCTCGAAAGTCAGCCCCGCCGAGCCGGCAGTCTGCTGATAGTCGGCGATATACAGTTCCAGCGAGGCCGCCACGCTCTCCGGCCGCAACTGCCAGCCTTTGTCGGTCGGAAAGGCGGCGCGGGTGAAGGGCTTGCCGCCCAGGACGATCAGGTTTCCTCCGCGCTCGAGATAGCGCAGCACCGCCGGCCAGGCCGCTTCCGGATAAGCCGACCCGTAGGGCAGCACCAGAAGCTGGATCGCCTTGTCTTCCAGCGCCTGATTCAACTCTTTAGCGTCCACCATTCTGGCCGCACTGAAGCCCTGCGCCAGCGTCGCGGCGGAAACGGCGACGGAGTCCACAACGGGAAAACCGCTTTCCTGAAAAACTACCGTGGTGCTCTGTCCATACAACCCTTGCAACGCAGTCCCCAGGCAAACCAAAGCAAAACAAGTACGCAATAAACGAGGCATCGAGGCCCTCCGAAATCTAGCCAGCTCTTTCCGCAACGGTTTTTCACCCGGACGAGCCGACGATCCATTCTAAGCCGGTGACTCGAATGCAGTTTGGAGACGTTCCTTGCCGGCGCAGGACGGCCGCATCTGAAATACCCCCGGAGCGCGGAGAGTCGGAGAATTCCCGGAAACGGAGCTTTGCACCAGAGCACTGCACTGTTCGTGCTGCTCAGGCCGGATGAACTGGCCGACCATCAGGGCCGAACGCGGATAAGAGCGTCCGCACTCCAGCCGGCCGGGAGGCCAGCGCTCCATTCATACCATCATGCGGTTACGGTATTGGTCTGCCGTCCGCAGTACCTGGTCCGCTGTCGACGGGACTCGTTTAGAATGGAAGAGCCATGCTCGATTTGAATTATCTCCGTGCCAATCTGGAACGTGTTGAAGAGAAGCTGCGCGCCCGCGGCGCCGATCCGGCTGCCCTGCTGGGAGATTTCCGCGCCCTCGACCTGAGCCGCCGCGCCGCCATCACGGAGAGCGAGCAGTGCAAGGCCCGTCGCAACGAGTTGAGCCAGCAGGTGGGCGCACTCAAGCGCACCGGTCAGGACGCGACTGCCCTGATGGACGAGACCCGCGCGCTCAAAGAAAAACTCGACGAGCTGGACCGCAGCGCAGCCGCGCTCGATGAGCAGATGTATCTGTCTCTGGCGCGGATTCCCAACCTGACACGCGACGAAGTGCCCGCCGGGCTCTCGGAAAACAACAATCTCACGGTGAAGACCTGGGGCGAGCGGACGGCCTTCGAATTCGAGGCCAAGCCGCACTGGGAACTAGGCGAAAATCTCGGCATTCTCGATCTGGAGCGCGCCGCCAAGCTCAGCGGGGCCCGATTTGCCGTCTACATGGGCGCCGGAGCACGCCTGGAGCGGGCTTTAATCAGCTTCATGCTCGACAAGCACACGGCCAGGATCGAGGCTGGCGGCCACGGCTACACCGAGGTGCTGCCGCCCTTCATGGTCAACAGCAAGTCGCTCTTCGGCACCGGGCAGTTGCCCAAGTTCGCCGAAGACCTCTTTCGCTGCTCCGACGCCGATGCCGAGGCGGTGGCCCGCGGCGAGTTCAAGGACAACGATCATTGGCTGATTCCCACCGCCGAGGTTCCCGTCACCAACCTCTATCGCGATGAGATTCTCGATGAAGCCCGTCTGCCGATCTGCCTGACGGCCTACACCCCCTGCTTCCGCGCCGAGGCCGGAGCGGCGGGCAAGGACACGCGCGGCATCATCCGCCAGCATCAGTTCCAAAAGGTCGAGCTGGTCAAGTTCACCAAACCCGAGGACTCCGAGGCGGAGCACGAGCGGCTGACCCGCGACGCCGAAGAGATCCTGGAGGCGCTGGAACTGCCCTATCGCCGCGTTTTGCTCTGCGCCGGCGACACCGGCTTCAGCTCCGCCAAGACCTACGACCTGGAGGTCTGGCTGCCCGGTCAGCAGTTGTATCGCGAGATCTCTTCCTGCTCGAACTTCGAGGCCTTCCAGGCCCGCCGCGCCAACATTCGTTATCGCACCGCGGGCGCCAAGGCCAAGGTGGAGTTCCTGCACACCATTAACGGCAGCGGACTGGCCGTGGGCCGCACCTGGCTGGCGATTCTGGAGAACTACCAGCAGGCCGACGGTTCGGTCGTCATTCCCCACGTATTGCGCCCCTACATGGGCGGGCTGGAACGGATAACCCGTTAAGATCGATCTTGCGGGGAACGAGGGACTTAAGGACTGAGGGACTTAGGGACTAGGGACTAAGGGACTTAGGGACTAAGGGACTAAGGGACTGGGGACTTGGGGACTCGGAACCAAAACTTGGGATGTTGGGATAGGAGTTGAAATCAGGGGCATTTCGCAATCTCAGATTCACATATCCGCACTTTTCCTCGAATCTGCAATCGCGGTACTGGTTGAGTCCCTTAGTCCCTAGTCCCTCAGTCCCAAGTCCCTTAGTCCCTGGTTTCACCGAAGTGAAGGACGGCATGAAAAAGATTCTGAAGAGTTATTTCTACTGGACGTACTCGCGCGGCAGCTTTCACTACGACGTGCTGGTGACGCTGATTCTGCTCTTCATCTTCATTACGCCGCATCTGTGGAATTATGGGGACAAGGCATCGAGCGCCATCGGCATCCAGCATCCGATTCAGGTGGTGGGCAGCGAGCGCGGCTTCATTGTCACCGTCGCCGCCGCCGATGTGCCTCTGGATCTTCACACTACCGCCTCCAAGGCCGCGGTAAAGAAGGCGCTGCGCAAGGCCATCGAGCCGGTCACCGGCGACGCCGTTTTTGTCGACGACTGGAAGACCGTCCCCGGACCCGACGGCAACCCTGCCTGGATGGTCTGGGCCCATCGCTAAGGAACTTTCTGCTCCACTGTTTCGTTTACCTTGCCTGGAGGACGCAGTTTCGCGTCCAATACTAAGGAGATCCATGCGTTTGAGAAATACATACATGTTGGCCGCGGCGCTGGTGCTGATGCTGGCGTCAAGCCGGATTCTGCCGGCTGCCGACGACAAGGACAAGACACCGCAAAAGCCGGCAACTGCATCGGCTCCTGCCCAGACCCCCATTCAGACGAAAGAAACGATCCTGCGCAAACTGGATGTTTCGGCCAAGACCTTCCGCACCACCACCGCCGACTTTCAGTTCCACTCCATACAGACCGATCCCGTCTTTGACGACGATGTGCAGGAGGGGACTGTCTACTACGAACGCACGGGCGCAACCTGCCAGATGGCCGGCCACATCGCCAAAGTCAACGGTCAGCCGGTGCCCAAGGTCTACACCTACTCGCACGGCGTCTTTCAGCTCTATGAAAAGCTAATCAATCAGATCACCGTCTTCAAGACCGGCAACAAAGCGGAGAGCTACGTGATTCTGGGCTTTGGCGCCAGCGGCAAGGACCTGGAAGACAAGTGGGAGATCACGTATCTGGGCCCGGAGACGTTGCCCGACGGAAAAATCAACGTCAAGACAGAAAAGCTGGAATTGATCGCCAAGGACCCGGAGGTGCGCAAGAACATCTCCAGGGTCATCGTCTGGATCGATCCCGAGCGCGCCATCAGCCTCAAGCAGATCATCTACGAGGGCGCCAGCGAACGGCGCGAGAACTTCTTCTTCAATATCAAGCTCAACCAGCCTCAGCCCGCCGATGCCTTCACATTCAAGACCGATGGCAAACCGAATATCGTGAATCGCTAGAGCGGAACCGGAAACGATGGTCCGAAAGCCGCCGCGGCCTCAAACCGCGGCGGCATTTTAATTTCTCAAGCGATTCATCCAAGATCCGGTAGACTCCCTCGGGTTCGAAACATCGCATTGTCAAATAAAATATGTAGTATCAAGTACTTGTCATCCTGAGCGAAGCGAAGGATCTGTGTTTCCGGAGTCGCCCAACGGAAGCGCGTAAAACCGCAGATCCTTCGCTTCGCTCAGGATGACAACTGATTAAATCTGCAAAGTTTAAACTCCAATACCAAGTCTCCGAGTTCGATGGAATCGCCGGATTTAGGTTAATTTCTCAAGCGATTCAAGCCGAATTCCCATACCCAGCTCAGGAAAAGCCCTCCCCAGACGAAGAGCAAGGGGAAGAACTCCAGCGTATAGCGGGCTTCTGGGGCCTCGATGGTGCACAGCAGGGCGCAGCGCAGCAGGATGTAGAGCAGCATCCACGGCCACAGGCGCGGGCGCTGCAGCAGCCCGCCCAGCCCCAGCAGCAGAAACAGCGCGTTCAGTCCCACATAGAACCAACTGAAGGCAGTCTCCCGGTGGTGGTGCGCATAGACCCTCCAATCGAGGTCGATAGGCAGGTTTTCGATTCTGGGGCGGAGAACCATATCGGCCAGGCGTCCCAGCGGTAGCAGCAGATGGGAGCGCAGCGGGTGAGCGCGTTCCCGCTCCTCGGCCAGATGGGCAAAGCGGGCGTCGAGGCTTGAGGTAAGATTCATGCCGCCTCGGTTGTAGTCGGCGGCCAGCGCCGCGGTTTCGTCATACTGGCGCGACGAATCGAAGGCGCGGGCGGGCAATGCGCTCAGGTCGAATCGGTCGCCGGGAACCACCCAATAGACCTGCTCGGTGCAGTTGAAATCCAGGCACCAGGTCTTGATCCATCGAATCCAGCCCTGATGCGGCTCCTCGCCGGGATCGGTGGCGTAGCGCGGGGCCAGCGGCTCGAAGACGTGAAAGACCTTCCAGTTGCGCCAACCCCAGAGGGCGAAGGGCAGAGTCGCCAAAAGAACGCAGATCGAGGCCATGCGAACGAGTTTGGCATTTGCGGGATGAGGCTGGCCGGTCAGGGATTTCGCCCCTGCGGAATGAATCTCGGGATTCTCGCCTTCGCCTCGGCTCCAGCATCCGGCCAGCAGCGCCGGGGCCAGGGCCACGCCCAGCAGCGCGCCATCGGGGCGGAGCAGGGCGGCAAAGGTTACCGCAAAGGTGAAGGCCAGCGCGCTTGCCCAGGCCCTGCACTCGCGGAAGCGCCCCGCGGCCCACAACGCCAAAGCTATGGCAAAGAGCGTCGGAGCCTCTGTCAACGGAACGGCGGTGTAGGAGGCGGTGAAGGGACAGAGCGCTGCAAGCGCCAGCGTGGCCAGCGCCGCCGCCGTCTTGCGCCGCGGGGGAGCGATGCGCCGGGCGAAATCGGCCAGCAGCAGGCAGCCCACCAGCTCCAGTGCGATCTGCAGCAAGGCGACGGCCCAATCATTCTCCATACCGAAGAGGCGGAAGCTGGCGGCCAGGAAAAAGGGGTACCCCGGCAGGCGGATCAGCGTGGGATAGACCTCGCTGCCCGTCCCATTCAGCGCGTAACGCCCGTGCAGCAGCAGGTTTTTGGCGATGCCGCCGTATATCTGCGCATCGCCGTTGACCTCGAAGAGCTTCCCCAGCAGCCAAAGGCGCAGCCACAGGCCCCCGGCGAGCAGCAGCGATGCGGCCAGCAGAGCGCTTTTCCGCAGGCCGGAAACACGCCAAACGCATTCGCGGCAAAGCTCGCCGAGGCGGGCAAAGACCCGGCGGACGATTGTCGATTGACTCTGGGGGACGGCTTCCATAGATTCGTACTGTATAGGGTAGTGCATTTTCCGGGTTTCGGTGCTCCTTTTGCGCGCCTCTTTGCTTTGCAGTTGAAGCGGCGGCGAAAGGGCGTTGGAATCGATCCGCATTCGTTCGGAATCTGCTCTTTAGGTTTTTTGCGCGATTGCGCCAGGGGAAGTTAGGCCGGCAATGCCAGATAAGCAGATTTTCTTCGATCCACAACGAAAGCGCTGGAAGCGGCTGCGCCGCGTATTCGACGTAAGCGCCGTCGTCCTCACCCTGGTTTTGGCTGTTTTCATCGTCAATGTGCTGCACAATCAGCATCTGCCGGAACTGCTGCTGCCCACTGTCAGGCATAACTTCAAGGCCCTGCCCGAGCACCCGGTGCTGGCCAAGGGGGCCAAGCCAGCCCGTCCGGCGCGGCGCAAGACCGACCGCCGCCCCTCCGAGATCCCTTTCAACACCGGTGAGGGTTTGCGCGCCGCCTACTATGTGGAGGACGACGCCGCCAGCTACTCCTCGCTCAAACAGCACGTCCACCAGATCGATCTGCTTTTTCCCCAGTGGCTGCACGTGGATTCTCCCCTGCCCACACTGTTCAGCGTCGACAACGACACTCACCGCGAAGTCCCGATTCTCGATGGCGACACGGTTCGCGATCCCGACGTGCTGAACAAGGTCAAGCGGGTGATTCAGACGGCCAAGGTCGACACCGAGATCTTTCCCCATCTGAACAATTTCAATCCCAACACGCAGAGTTGGGATGCGGACGTCGCGTCCATGCTCAACGATCCGGCCAAGAGCGCCGAACTGCGCCGTCAAATCGTCGTTTTCCTTACCGCGCTGCCCAGCTATCGAGGGATCTCTCTGGATTTTGAGGACCTGCCCGACGACAACGAAACAGGCTACCTGACGTTCATCCACAACCTCTACGGCGACCTGCAACTCCATAATCTGCGTTTGTATGTCAACATTGCGGCCAGCACCACCGACGAAGACCTGCACAAGATTGCGGCCAGCTCCGATGGCATGATCCTGATGAACTACGACGAGCACCAGACCACCAGCAATCCCGGACCCATCGCCAGCCAGGATTGGTTTGTCGGCAATCTGCGTCGCGTACTCAACGTCGTTCCCAAGGAGAAGCTGATCTGCGCGCTGGGCAGCTACGGCTACGACTGGACGCTTTCCATCCCCGATCCCAAGAACCGGAAAGAGTTCCGCAAGTACCCCAAGCCGCGTGTGCTGAATACAGAAGACCTGCATGTCAGCGAGGTCTGGCAGCGCGCCTCCGACGCCGAGGTTGACCTGGATCTCGATTACGACTCGCTCAACCCCCACTTCGAGTACATCGACGAAGACAAGAACCAGCGGCACGTGGTCTGGTTTCTGGATGGCGTCACAGTGCTCAACGAACTGCGCGCCGCCCGCGGCATGGGACTGCAAACCTTCGCCCTATGGAGGCTGGGTGAAGAGGATAGCTCGCTGTGGAGCATCTGGGACAAACCCAGCAGCCCCGATTCGCTGCAAGCGCTGAGCAGCGTCGAGCCCGGCCACGATGTGGATACCGAGGGCGATGGCGACATCATCCGCATCACCGCCCTGCCCCAGCCCGGCAAGCGCTCGGTTTCGGTCGACACCGACGAATCCGATCCACGCAAAAAGCTCATCGTCGATGAGCATATGGATCTTTACCCTCGGACCTACACCATCGAGCAGTACGGCTATCACCCCAACGAAATCGCTCTCAGCTTCGACGATGGCCCGGACCCCAAGTGGACTCCCAAGGTGCTGGATGTTCTGAAGGGGAGAAACGTCAAGGGCGCCTTCATGCTGATCGGCTCGGAGGCCGCGGAGAACGTGAGCCTGATGAAGCGCATCGTGCGCGAGGGCCACGAGATCGGCAACCACACCTACACCCATCCCGACATCAGTGAAATCTCCAACCGCCAACTCGATCTTGAGGTCAAGCTGACGGAGCGTCTCTTCGCCAGCAAACTGGGCATTCAGCCGCTCTACTTCCGTCCCCCGTACGACATCGACGAAGAGCCGGACACCGACGATCAGGCCGCCCCGGTGGCGCGCATCCAGCAAGACGGCTTTACCATCATCGGCAGCAAGATGGACACCAACGACTGGGACGAGCGCTCCCACAAAACTCCGCAAGAGATCACCCAGACCATCCTCGACCAGTTGGAGATCATGAAATCCAAGCCGCAGTTCCGCGGCTCCATTATCCTCATGCACGATGGCGGCGGCGATCGCTCGGCCACCGTGGCCGCGCTGCCGTTTCTGATCGACGCCCTGCGCGCACACGGCTACACACTGGTTCCGGTTTCGTCGCTGCTGGGCAAGACCACTGCTCAGGTGATGCCGCAGATCAGTTGGCAGCAATACCTGCGCGCACTGCCTGATTCCATCGCCTTTTCCGGACTGGCCATGATGGGCCACTTCATCGTGATGATCTTCTTTTTGGGCGACGTGCTGATGAGCGGCCGTCTCATTCTGATCGGCTTTCTGGCCATTATCGACCGCTTGCGCCGGCCTCACCGCCAAGCCTCGCTGGGTTACAATCCCCGCGTCGCCGTGCTCATTCCTGCTTTTAACGAAGAAAAGGTCATCGTCCGCACCATTCGCTCGGTGCTCAACTCCGATTACAAGAACCTGCACGCCATCGTCATCGACGACGGCTCCACGGACCGCACCACCGAGGTCGCCCTTCAGGCTTACAAGGCAGAGATCGCCGCCGGCCGCGTACAAGTGCTCACCAAGCCCAACGGAGGCAAGGCCGCCGCGCTCAACTTCGCTCTGCGGGAACTCCGCGAAGAGATCTATGTAGGCATCGACGCCGACACCGTCATCGCTCCCGACGCCATCAGCAAGCTCATTCCCCACTTCGAAGACCCGACCATCGGTGCCGTCGCCGGCAACGCCAAGGTGGGCAACCGCGTCAATCTCTGGACCCGCTGGCAGGCGCTCGAGTACATCACCAGCCAGAACTTCGAGCGCCGCGCGTTGGATCTCTTCCACGTCGTGATGGTGGTTCCTGGGGCTATCGGCGCCTGGCGCACCTCCCTGGTGAAGACCGCCGGCGGCTATCCCATCAACACCGTAGCCGAAGACGCCGACCTCACTATGAACCTGCTCGAACAGCGCTACAAGGTGGTCTACGAAGACCGCGCGCTGGCCTTCACCGAGGCCCCCATCGACGCCAAGGGGCTGATGCGGCAACGCTTCCGCTGGTCGTTTGGAATCTTGCAGGCGGTCTGGAAGCATCGCCTGGCCTTTGTCCGCAACAAGGTGATGGGCTTCTTTGCGCTGCCCAATATCCTCATCTTCCAGATGCTCTTGCCGCTGGTCTCGCCCTTCATCGACATCATGTTCCTGTGGGGCATCGGCGCCTATTTTGTCGATCGCCATTACCACCCCGAAGCTGCCTCGTCGGCCAATCTGGAAAAGCTGTTGGCCTACTTTGGCGCCTTCATGCTCATCGACTTCGTGACCAGCGCCATTGCCTTCAGCCTGGAGCGCCGCCATCCCGCCAACAAGGGCGACGGCTGGCTGCTCTTCCACATCTGGCTGCAGCGCTTCGCCTATCGCCAGGTCTTCTCCCTGGTCCTCTTCAAGACCGTCAAGCGCGCCATCGACGGCAAGCCCTTCAACTGGGACAAACTCGAACGCACCGCCAAGATGAGCAAAGCTACCGACGCCATTACCGAAACGTCATAGCCAAAAAGCCGCGGAATCGAAATCGCCGGATTGAGGCACAACGCGGTGATCCTGCGCGCAGCGACGAATCCGCGGTTGGTGGAGGGTGAGCCAAAGAGTCAGAAGTCTTTTCCAATCCAAAGATGAGCCTGAAGGAAGCGAAGGGTAGGCGAAGCCG
>CAZBPD010000051.1:0-27927 GCA_964493705.1 uncultured Occallatibacter sp. | reverse complement strand
GGCTGGCGCTGAATGTTGACGATGACCGCGGGCTGGCGGTCCATCCATGCGGCCTGCTGGGAGTTCTCCGCCGCGTCCACAATCGTCGCCACATCGCTGGCGCGCACCGCTGCGCCGTTACGATAAGCCACGATCACCGGCTTGTAATCGTCGCTGGCCAGCAACTGGTCGTTGGCGCCAATGGTATAGGACTGACGGCTGCCGTTCAGCGTGCCCTTGGCCTGATCCACATTGGCCGTGGAGAGCGCGGTGCGCAGGTCTTCCAAGCTCAGGCTGTAGGCGGCAAGCTGGGTGGGGTTGGCCTGAATGCGCACCGAGGGCTTCTGGCCGCCGGCGATGGAGACCAGGCCCACGCCGGTAACCTGCGAGACCTTCTGCGCCAGATTGGTGTCGGCGGCGTCTTCGATCTTGTCCAGCGGCAGCGAGTCCGAGGTCAGCGCCAGGGTCATGATGGGCGCGTCGGCCGGGTTCACCTTGCTATAGATGGGCGGATTGGGCAGATCGGTGGGCAAGAAGCTGTTGCCGGCATTGATGGCCGCCTGCACCTCCTGCTCGGCCACGTCGATGTTCTCGTCCAGATTGAATTCCAGTGTGATGACTGAGCCGCCGCCGCTGCTGACCGAGGTCATCTGCTTGAGGCCCGGCATCTGCCCGAACTGGCGCTCCAGCGGCGCGGTCACGGACGAGGCCATCACCTCGGGACCAGCGCCGGGATAGAAGGTCTGCACCTGAATGATGGGGTAATCCACCTCGGGCAAGGCAGAGATGGGCAACTGCTGGTAGCCGACAAAGCCAGCCAGCAGGATCGCCGCCATCAGCAGCGAGGTGGCTACCGGGCGCAGAATAAATGGCCGGGAGGGACTCAGACTCACTGCTGCTCCTTCTTCGCGGGTTTGCCTTGCTTCTCGGATTGTTGGTCAGCGGGACTGTGCGCTGCCGCGCCGGGCTGAGCGCCACCGGCGGGAGGCGTAAACAGACTGGAACCAGAGGGAGCGGCAGCGCCCTGGCCGCTGTGTTGATGGGCCTGGCTTACCGTCACAATCTGGTTGGGACGCAAGCGGTCGGCGCCATCCACAACCACCTTTTGTCCCGGCGTCAAGCCACTGTCCAGAATCGTCACCTGCCCTTCGGCCAGAGCAATCTTGACCGGTTGCAGCTTGGCAGTCGAAACACCCTTGGCGTCCGTCTCCACCGCCCACACAAACGAACCCTGCTGGCCGCTTTGAATGGCCGCCGAGGGAATCACCAGAGCATTGGGCCGGTTCTCCAGCACCAGGTGAATATTCACAAACTGGTTGGGGAAGAGGGCCTGATCCTTGTTGTCGAAGACGGCCTTGAGCTTGTCGGTTCCGGTGGTGGTGTCGATCTGGTTGTCGGCGGTCATCAGGATGCCGCTGGCCAGCTTTTGCACGTCGCCACGGTCGTATGCGTCCACCGGCAGACGCTTCTCCGCAGCCAGTTTGTGCAGCACCTGGGGCAGTTCGTTCTCGGGCAGGGTGAAGTATACGGCGATGGGCTGGAACTGGTTGACGATCACCAGGTTGGTGGTGTTGGCGGTGATGATGTTGCCGGGATCGACCAGGCGCAGACCGATCTTGCCGCTGATGGGCGATTGAATCGAGCACCAGCTCAGTTGCAACTGGGCGCTCTCGATGGCGGCTTTATCGGCTTCGATGGCGCCCAGGTACTGGCCCTGGTTGGCCTCGTCGAGGTCGAGCACCTCCTTGGAGGTGACACCCTCATCGAAGAGCGCCTTGTAGCGCCGGTACTCCGCCTGAGCGTTCCTGAGCAGGGCCTGATCGTGGGCCAGCGTGCCTTTGGCTTGGTCCAGAGCCGCCTGGTAGGGCTTGGGATCGATGTTCAGAATGGTCTCGCCCTGGCGCACATTCTGCCCCTCGGTGAATTTCACCGGCAGCAGTTCGCCGCTGACCCGCGCCTTGATGGTCACACTCATGTAGGGCGTCACCGTGCCCAGCGCGGTGAGGAAGATGGGCATGGGCCGCTCTTCGGCGGCCGCCACCTGCACCGGGATGGGCCGGCTCTGCAAAGCCGCCGCCTGATCCGCGGCCGTCTTCTTGGCTGCTTGCTGGTTCTTGTAGATCATCCAGCCAGCCGCTCCCACCGCTCCCAACAGCACCAGGATGACGATGACGCGGACCCAGGAACTGTTCCCGCTGTGGGGTTGGACAAAGGCATTGTCGGAGGGCGATGAGGCCTGCGGCGTTTCTTCAATGGACATGGTTTCGATTCCCGTCGTTGAGGTGTGAATGCCCGCGCCGGGCACCAATGCGGCGTTGCCGGCTGGGCCGGACGCCCGATTCTGACCGTTCAATGCTGTCTGCTCGAACCCGGCGGCGAAGGATAAGTTTCCCGCACCCCGCCCCGATTTTGCTCGCTGGCGGGCGTCTTCCGTATCCGCGCCCTGGCCCACCGTCCGATCTGGACGGGTCTATTGTAAGCGAACCGAGGCTCAACTCGATGCGGCCAACCCCTGCCTGATATTCATCATCGGCGATTTTCGCGGGATTCAGGCCATCTTAAGTTTTCCTGGATACGAATAAAGAAGGATGGGAATAACAAATCCCAGACGATGGGTGGGAAGTTAGAGCCGATTCTAGGTTTTTGCGCCGATCTAAGCCGCTTTGCCATGGCTTCCCGCTGAACTTCCGTTTTGAACTGCGGAAGCAGAGAGAGCGGGCTTTTTTGTCCCGCCTCAGAGTGCAGCCGACCGATTTTTTCGGGCTCTTTGGTTTAGCTGCGCTATTCTCGACCTACGGGGCAGAGAGCGATCGGCCGCTGGCCAACGCTGCTTTCTTCAACCCGTCTCAGGAGTGAGTACTCGCCCTATGTGGATTGTCCGGCTTGCGCTACGGCGGCCCTATACCTTCGCCGTCTTTGCGTTGTTAATCCTGATTCTTGGCGTCTTCAGCATCCTGCAGATGCCGACGGACATCTTTCCCAACATCGACATTCCGGTCGTCACCGTGGTGTGGAACTTCAATGGCCTCTCCGCGCAGGAGATGTCCACCCGCATCGTGACCAACAATGAACGCGGCCTGACCACCACGGTCAATGACATCGAGCACATCGAGTCGCAGTCGTTGAATGGGGTTGGGATCATCAAGGTCTTCTTCCAGCCGCATGTCAACATTGGCAGCGCGGTGGCGCAGATCACCGCCATCTGCCAGGTGCAACTGCGCAGCCTGCCGCCGGGGACCACCCCGCCCTTCATCATTCAGTACAACGCCTCCAGCGTGCCGGTGCTGATGCTGGGCCTGAGCGGCAAGGGCCTCAACGAGCAGCAGTTGAACGATCTGGCCACCAACAACGTCCGCACCCAGTTGGCCACCGTCGAAGGCGCCCAAACGCCCTTCCCTTACGGCGGCAAGCTGCGCCAGGTACAGGTGGATCTGGACCTGCATGCACTTCAGGCCAAGGGGCTTTCCCCCGTCGATGTAGTCAATGCCGTCTCCGCGCAGAACCTGATCGCGCCCTCCGGCACCATGAAGATCGATCGCTTCGAGTACGCGGTTGAGACCAACTCCGCTCCACAGGTATTGGACGAGCTGAACAATCTGCCTATTCGCAGCGTCAACGGCGCCATGATCTACGTGCGCGATGTGGCCCATGTGCGCGACGGCTTCCCGCCGCAGAACAACATCGTACGTGTCGACGGGCAGCGCTCCGCCTTGATGAGCATCATGAAAACCGGCTCGTCCTCCACGCTGGAGATCATTGCGCACATCAAGGAAATCCTGGCCAGCCCGGCACTCAAGGGGCAATTGCCACCCCAGTTGCTGATCAATCCCTTGAGCGATCAGTCGATCTTCGTCCGCGGCGCCATCGACGGGGTGGTGCGCGAAGCCGTCATCGCCGCTTGTCTCACCGCCATCATGATCCTGGTTTTTCTGGGCAGTTGGCGCTCCACCATCATCATCGCCGTCTCCATTCCGCTCTCTATCCTCTGTTCGCTGATTGTGCTTAGCGCCTTGCACGAAACCATCAACATCATGACGCTGGGCGGATTGGCGCTGGCCGTCGGCATTCTGGTCGACGACGCCACCGTGGCCATCGAGAACATCAATCGCAATCTCGAAGCCGGCAAGGAACTGGAGCAGTCGATCTTGGACGGCTCGGCGCAGATCGCCATTCCCGCCCTGGTCTCCACACTGGCCATCTGCATCGTCTTCGTGCCCATGTTCCTGCTCAGTGGCGTGGCGCGCTACCTGTTTGTGCCCATGGCCGAGGCGGTGGTCTTCGCCATGCTGGCCAGCTACCTGCTCTCGCGCACCCTTGTGCCCACCATGGCCAAGTATTTGCTCAAAGAGCACGACGACACCGAAGCGGAGCGGAAACGGATCAGCCGTAATCCCTTTGTCGCTTTCCAGCGGGCTTTCGAACGCGGATTTTCAGGCTTCCGCAACGTCTACCTGCGTCTGCTCATGTTGTGCGTCGACCACTCCGCGGTCTTTATCGCCCTGTTCCTGATTTTCGCGGCGGGCTCGGTGGCGCTGCTGGCGCCGCGGTTGGGCCAGGACTTCTTCCCTTCGGTCGACTCCGGCCAATTCAAGATCCACGTCCGCGCCCGCACCGGGACCCGCATCGAAGAGACCGCTGCCCTTTGCGACAGAATCGACGCCACCATTCGCTCGGTGGTCCCCGCCAGGGAAATCGTCACTGTCGTCGATAACATCGGCTTGCCCAACTCCAGCCTCAATCTCTCCTACTCGACCTCCGCCCCCATCGGGCCCGGCGACGCCGACATCCAGGTCCAGTTGAGCGAAGATCACCGCCCCACGACGGAGTACGTCGAGCGCCTGCGCGGCGTGCTGGCCCGCCAGTATCCCGGCGTCATCTTCTATGTGCTGCCGGTGGACATCGTGACCCAGATTCTCAACTTCGGCCTCTCCGCACCCATCGACATACAGATCGTCGGGCCTCGTTTGGACGAGAATCGCGCCCTCGCCGCACGCGTGCTGAATGAGATTCGTTACGTCCCCGGCGTCGCCGACTCGCGCATCCAGCAGCCCTTCAACTATCCCAAGATGATGGTCGACGTGGACCGCACCCGCGCCCAGTCCGTCGGCTTTACGCAGAAAGACGTGGCAACGAGTGTGCTGGTCGCGCTGAGCGGCAGCTTCCAGACCACCCCCAGCTTCTATCTCGATCCCAAGACAGGCGTCACCTACAACGTCGCCGTCATGGCGCCGCAATACCAGATCGATTCGCTGGACGAGTTGAAGAGCCTTCCGGTGACCGGTGCACTCCCGGCGCTGCCGGCGTCGACATCGCCCGCCACCAGCGCGCCCGGCGCGGCCACCCCGGTGCAGGTGCTGGGCAACATGGCCTCCATCACGCCCGGCGTCGAGATGGGCACCGTCAGCCACTACGATGTGCAACCGGTGATCGACATCTACGCCAACGTCGACGGAACCGACCTGGGCTCGGTGACGGGCAAGATGGAGAAGATCATTGCCCGGCATGAGAGCGAATTGCCGCGCGGTTCGCATTTCATCCTGCGCGGTCAGAGCGAGACCATGAAGACCTCCTATCGCGGTCTGCTGATCGGCCTGGTTTTCTCCATTTTGCTGGTCTACCTGCTGATCGTGGTCAACTTCCAGTCCTGGCTCGATCCATTTCTGATTATTGCCGGGCTGCCCGCGGCGCTGGCCGGGATCGTCTGGTTTCTCTTTCTCACCAACACCCGGCTGAGCGTGCCGGCGCTGACCGGCGCCATCATGTGCATGGGCGTGGCTACCGCCAACTCGATTCTGGTGGTCAGCTTTGCCCGTGAGCAGTTGGAAGTGCTGGTTGGCGACGCCCGCAAGGCCGCCCTCAACGCCGGCTTTGTTCGCCTGCGCCCGGTGCTGATGACCGCCCTGGCCATGATCATCGGCATGATTCCCATGGCCCTGGGCCTGGGCGATGGCGGTGAGCAGAACGCCCCGCTGGGCCGCGCCGTGATCGGCGGCCTGCTGCTGGCCACCGTGGCCACGCTCTTTTTTGTTCCCGCCTGCTTCTCCACCGTACACGGCGTTCTCGAGCGCCGCCGCCGGGCAGCACTCGTCGCGGGAAGCGCACTATTCGATGAATTTGACGACACGCTCGATGAGATCTCGGAGTAATCCTTCATGAGTAACGCATCCAATCCGCATCCGCAGCCTGGCGCACCGCAGCAGCAGGAGCACGAAACTGCTCCCGAGCAGCAGCCCATCTCGCCGGGCAAGGCCATCGTAGGCGTCTGTATCGTTCTGCTTGTTGCCGGAGCGCTGGCGGGCCTGGGTATTCTGCGCCGCCACTCCGCCAACGTTGTATTGGCCGAGCGCACCATGGAGCAGGCTCCGCCCACGGTGCTCACCGCGCCGGCCAAACTGGGCGCGCCGGTGAGCAGCTTCGTGCTGCCCGGCAACGTGACCGCCTACACCGATTCGCCTATCTACGCCCGCACCTCGGGATACTTGACGCGCTGGACCTACGACATCGGCGCCAAGGTGAAAAAGGGCGCGCTGCTGGCCGAGATTGCGGCGCCCGAAGTCGATCAGCAACTGGCCCAGGCCAACGCCGATCTGGCTACCGCCCAGGCCAACGCCAATAACGCCCGCATCCAGGCCGAGCGCTACTCCGGGCTGGTGCAGTCCAACGCCGTCTCCCATCAGGACACCGACGCCTACGTCAACCAGGCTGCCGCAACCGCCGGCGCTGTCCGCTCCGCGCAGGCCAACGTGCAGCGGCTGCGCGAGTTGCAGTCCTACGAAAAGGTCTACGCTCCCTTTGACGGCGTGGTGACTGCCCGCACCGTCGATACCGGCCAGTTGATCGATCCCGGCGCGGGCAAGGAGCTCTTCCGCCTGCAAGCCATCCAGACCCTGCGCGTCTACGCCAGTCTGCCCCAGGTTTTTTCGGCGACCGTGCAGCGCGGCTCCAGGGTGGACTTGACCTTTGCCGAGCACGCCGGCAAAACCTACCAGGGAACGCTGGTGCGCACCGCCGACGCCATCGACCCCGCCAGCCGCACTCTGCTGGTGGAGATCGATGTGGACAACCGCGCCGGCGAATTGCTCCCCGGCTCGCTGGCCCAGGTGCATTTCAAGACCCCCACCGCTGGACCCAGCTTCGTCGTTCCCGTCTCTGCCCTCATCTTCCGCAAGGAGGGATTGCGCGTGAGCACGGTGGTCACGGGCAGTGAGGGAAGCATTGCCCGCCTGGTGCCGGTGACTATCGGTGAGGACGACGGCGCGACGGTGCAGATCGTCAGCGGCCTGGGCGTGGCGGACCAGGTAATCCAGGACCCGCCCGACTCCCTCATCGAAGGCCAGCGGGTTACGGTGGTCTCCTCCACGGAACACGCGGCGGGAGGCAAGTAGCCATGTCCATTTGCGGTGGGAGATCAACAAAAAAAAGGAATTGTCATCCTGAGCGCAGCGAAGGATCTGCGTTTCGTCTGGGCTTTGCCGATGAAGCACACGGTGCCGGGTGCCCCACCCTCGCCGCGTCTCTGTCTTTGCGGCTAGGGTGGGTGATTCCGGCTGGTTTGATTCTTCTTGCCGGCTGCAAGCCCGTCGGGCCGAACTACAACCGTCCCGCCTATCAGGCTCCAGCGGCCTACAAAGAGACCGGCGCTGCCACGGTGCTTCAACCGCCCGCTGCTCCCAACGGCGGCGCCTGGCAGCCCGCTTCGCCCTCCGACGGCCTGCTGCGCGGCAAATGGTGGGAGATCTACAGCGACTCCCAGCTCAACAAGCTGGAAGAGCGCATTGCCACCGACAATCAGACGCTGCGTCAGGCTACCGAGTCCTATCTGGCCGCGCACGACCAGGTTGTCGCAGCGCGCTCCGGGCTCTTTCCCACGCTCTCGGCCGGATTATCCTCAGCCCGCGAGCGGCCTTCCGTCAACGGAACCTCGTACAACGCCAGCCGCCCCAACGCCTTCAGCGACAACGTGCTCACCGGCCAGGCCAGTTGGGAGCCCGATCTCTGGGGCCGCGTTCGCCGCACCTTTGAAGCAGCGCACTCCAACGCCCAGGCCAGCGCCGCCGATCTGGCCGGGGTCGATCTCAGCTTGCACGCCGAACTAGCCGCCGACTACTTCCAACTGCGCGGCCTCGACGCCCAGATCAAGCTGCTCACGGCTACCGTCGCCGACCTCGAAGGCCAGCTCGATCTCACCCAGCGCCGACTGACTGGCGGCGTGGGCACGGAGGCCGATGTGGCCCAGGCTCGCACCCAGCTTGAAACCGTTCGCGCTCAACTCGTCGACCTCGGCGTGGCCCGCGCACAATTCGAACACGCCATCGGCACCCTGGCCAACCTCAAGCTCACGGATTTCAGCATTCCGCCCTCGCCGCTCGAAGGGACGTTGCCGCAGATCCCTCTCGGCCTTCCCTCGCAGCTTCTCGAGCGCCGTCCGGACGTCGCTTCGGCCGAACGCCGCACCGCGGCCGCCAACGCCCAGATCGGCATAGCCGCCAGCGCCTTCTATCCCAACATCACCCTGGGCGCTACGGGCGGCTTCGAAAGCACCCACGCCGGCACCTGGATTCAAGGGCCCAGTTCCCTCTGGTCGCTGGGAGCGCAAGCTGCTCAGCTCCTTTTTGACGCCGGCCAGCGCCGCGCCTATACAGAGGAGGCTAAGCACGCCTACGAGGCGCAGTCTGCCGCTTATAAAGCCTCGGTTTTGGCCGCTTTCCGCGATGTGGAAGACCAGCTTTCCAGCTTGCGCATTCTGGAGCAGGAGTCCGCCGTCGAGCAGCAGGCCGTGGCCAGCGCCCAGCACTCCTTCGACCTCTCGAATCAACGTTATAAGGGTGGCGTCACCAGCTACCTGGAAGTTCTGACGGCTGAAACCGCATTGCTGCAAAACCAGCGCGCCGCCACCGACCTCCAGACCCGGCAGTTCGCCGCCAGCGTGGCGCTGATCCGCTCTCTGGGTGGCGGCTGGGATGCGAGCCAGTTGCCGAAATAAGCAAGAACGTATGGAAATCAGGGCTTGCACTCAGTGGTTTTCATTGCATATTGAAAATCTTATGTTTAATATGCAATGATGATCGCCCGATCCGCAACCATCAAAATCGCGCAGGCGCTCCAGCGACAAGCCGCCGTAGCGATCATTGGGCCGCGACAAGTCGGAAAGACAACGCTGGCGCGGGAGATTGCCGATCGTCAGCCGAGTTCGCTTTATCTGGACCTTGAAGCCAGACAGGATCGGGAGAAGTTGGAGGAGCCCGTTCTTTTTCTGCGGCAATTTCAAGAGAGCCTGGTGGTTCTTGACGAGATTCATCGAGTTCCTGAGCTCTTCAGTTCCCTCCGCGGTTTGATTGACGATGGCCGGCGCAGCGGTCATGAGTTTGGCCGGTTTCTTATCCTGGGTTCGGCGTCCATGGATTTGTTGCGCCAGTCGGAGGAAAGCCTTGCTGGACGGATTGCCTTCATTCACTTGAGCCCCTTCCACACCGGCGAGTTGCCTCAAGGCGAAACAATGATGCTACGCCATTGGCTACGCGGCGGTTTTCCCGGCAGCTACCAGGCTGAGGACGACTCATCGAGTCTGCACTGGCGTGAAGATTTTATCCGAACCTATCTGGAGCGAGACGTCCCTCAGTTCGGCCCACGCATTTCAACGGCGGTGCTTGAACGCCTATGGACCATGCTCGCGCACGGTCAAGGTACCTTGTTGAATCATCTGCGCATGGCTGCAGGCCTTCAGGTATCGGCGCCCACAGTGCAGCGTTATATCGACTTGTTGGCGGATCTGCTGCTGGTTCGCCGGCTCCCTGCCTTTCATCGCAATATCGGGAAGCGATTGGTGAAGTCACCCAAGGTCTATGTGCGGGATAGCGGCCTGGTACATGCATTGCTGGGCATTAAAACCTACAACGATCTTGTCGGCCATCCGGTTTCTGGAGCTTCATGGGAGGGTTTTGTACTGGAGAATCTGCTCCAATCAGCCCCCGAACGAACCGTAGCCAGCTTTTATCGGACAGCAGCCGGCGCTGAAATCGATCTTCTTTTGGAGATCCCCGGTCATGGACTGTGGGCAATCGAGATTAAGCGAAGCCTTGCCGGGCGGCCGGAGAAGGGTTTCTACATCGCCTGTCAGGATCTGAAGCCGGATCGACGCTTCCTCGTCAATGCTGGAAGTGGACATTATCCTGTCGACGCGGAGATTACGGCGATAGGGCTCCACGATCTGACGGAGAGACTGGGAGCACTCTCACACTAAGCCCATTTGGCGTCATGGACGAGTAAAAGCCACGGTTCCTGCGTCCTCTTGATCGAAAGATTCAAGGTCGCCAAACGCTGGTGGTCGCTTCGGCTGAAGCACGGAGGCTTAGAAAACTATCCCTTCCGGTTCCGTTGAGGCCGCTAATTCCGCTTCACTTCACTTCGTCACCGCATCGTCGTGCGTATGGCTGAAGGCCGCCGGCGGCACGTCGTTGATCGGCAGCGCCGGGCCTTCCCAGAGCAGGCGCGGCCAACCCTGGCTGGCCGTATGCAACCCTTCCAGATGAAGGGAGTGCCGGCCGGCTCTCAATCCCAGAGCGCCGCGGTCGTAGCGCATGGCGTTCCCTGGGGAACCGCAAACCTGGGCGAAGGCGGGGCCGGTTTTGGCCACCTCCACGCCGTCGATCACCAAGCGCGCCCCATCGCGCGCCATCAGGTGGAAGGTATAGCCTCCGTCAGCGGGAATGTCGATCATCCCGTCCCAGGTCGCCGCATATTTGGGTAATCCGTGAGCGTCGACGGTGAGGTTGGGAGAATCGCCGTAGAAGGCAGCCTGCTCCTTGCTCAAGTCGGGCAGTTCCGTCCATGTGCCGGGAAGGATCTTCCACTCCAGGCCGGCGACGCGAGGGCCGTCCGGGGGCAAGGCGTCGCGCCATTGACCCACCACCGCAAAACTGCGCACCGCCCAATCCACGCGCCCCTGCTTGTCTTCGACTTTGAGCAGAACCCGGAAGCGCCCGGCGCCGTTGACGCCGTCCAGTTCCGTGCCCAGCGCATCGGGAAAGCTGTGCCGAACTTTCCTGCCGGTGGCTCCGGTTCCATCGCCGAAGAGCCAGGTGTAGTGCGAGCCCTTGAGATCTTCAGCGGTAAAAGCGATCGTTTTGCCTGCCGTGATGACCGGCTGGTCGACAGTGAAGGCCGCTTTGGGGCCTTGCGAGGCAATGAAATGCGGCTCTTCCGCGCCCCCGCTCATCTCCAGTTGCAGATCCGCGGCGTTGGCGGCGGCGTTCTGGCCCAGCTTTACATTCTCGAAGCTCACATCCTTGACCGGGCCGACAAGGGTCGAGGGTGCCAGTGCCGGCTGATCGAGTGCCCAGATATTGCGGAAGACGAAGCCATGCAGCGCCGGCTCCTGCTGCTCCAGTTGCACCAGCGAGTACCAGTTGTCGAGGAAGAGATTCTCAAAGACGAAGTTGGAGTGCTCGCCCTTGGCCCCTTGCGCGCCCCAGAAGCCGAGCAACCCAAAGGTCTGCCCGCAGGCCCCGATGCCGCCATGCAGAATATCCGAATCGCGCAAAGTGAAGTTCTGCGAGTTGAAGATTTTGCGCGGCCAGCCGGCGCGCACGATATTCGAGATGCTGGTCGAGAGCACGCTGTTTTCGATCAGGATGTTGTTCACATCGTTGCCCGGTCGCACCATATCGGCGTCCTTGTAGCCGTCCCAGTTGCCCTCCATGGCAAATACGTCGTCCGAAGCGCGCAAGAAGGAGTTACGCACAATTGCGTCGCCGCCGCCCAGCCAGTCCATTCCGTCCTGGTTGGCGTTGGCGGAGTTGCCGCCGATCAGGCGCAGATCGTCGTAGACGAATCCTGTCGAGTCCTTCATCTGAATCGACCAGGTCCGCGCCCGCACCAGGCAGGTCAGGCCGTCGATCTCCACATGATGCGCGTCCTTGGCTCCGATGCAGTGCCAATCCGGCTTCTGCATCCAGCCTTCGTCGCTGTTGGGGTCCTGGTTGCCTTCATACACGATGGTGCCGCGGCCCAGCACCTTGACGTTCTCCACGTTCCAAAGATTGAGGCTGCCGTAAATGTACGCGCCGGGCGCCAGGTAGATGGTGTCGCCGCTCTTGGGATTCAGGCTCTGGCGGTGAACGCCGGCGGGTATCACCTGCACATTGGGCCCTGTGGGCGCGGGCGCGGGCGGCGTTCCGGCAAAGAGAAAGAGCATCTTGGCGCGGTTGAGAAAGTCGCCGGGGCGGCTGATGGAGAGCTTGGCCGGGCCATTCAGATGGAAGCGAATGGTCTGCCCATTGCGCGTGGGGCGAATCCCCAGCCGCCAGGGCTGAATGTCCACGCCACGCTCCCAGAAGCCCGGCTCGGCGGCGGCGATCTCCACATCCACCGGCCCGGCGGCGTCAAAGCTCACATAGTCGTAGCTGGAGGCGGCATGAGCCACGTCCACCGGCTGGCCATTGACCTTGACCACAAAAGCTGCCGACTTCATCTCGTCGGGAACCGGCGCGGCCTGCACATGAGACGCAGTACGCGCCGTCGCGGAAAGAGCGGAAACAGCCAACAACAACCAGCAGCATGAGGGCAACAAGCGAAAAGAAGACAAGGAGGCAGACTCCGGAGAAAATCTGGGAACGCTACCACTTTAAAAGAGCGCTTGCTCCCCTGTATACCGGATTGATCCAAAAGCCACGCTGACGGTGTCTGGCGTTGTGCCATTTCGGCCTTTGGATTTTCTGCACCCCCGGTTGTTCAGGCCCTGCTCAGAGCCTGGATTGCCAAATTCGTGAGACACGCAGCGAAAAACGAATGGCGAAGGTCGTCGCCAGCAGCGTAAGGCTGCCCAAGGTCAGCATGATGGGGATGTACCACAGGCCCAGCACCTCTTGCGCTGGCGGCGGCGGAGCCGTCTGGGTTCCCCAGCCGAGCAGCGTCCCGTTCTCGATCCACATCCCGGTGTTGGCGGGGAAGACCGGCTTCAACAGTGCGGTAAGCACCAGGCTGCCGCCTAAGCCGTAGCCAAGGATGCTGAGGAGGAATACGGCGATTCCCGAGACCCCGCGCGTAGCCAGCCGCAGCGTGGCCCTTAGCAGCACGAGCGGTGAATTGCTGCGGCTGGCCTGGCGAATGAGCATTCCATCGCGATATTCGCCGGCGAGTTTCTCTGCCGGTCCCAGGCGTTGCAGAATCTCCTCGATGCTCGCGGCTGACTGCTCGGCGGAGTCGCGAATGTGAGCCCCGATCTCGCGCACAATCTCTTCCCGCTCCTGAATCGTGAGTGGACCAAGATGGCTGCGGAGAGACGTCAAATAACTGTCGATCAAGATTTCTTTGCTCATTGCTTTGTCTCCTGTTCTTTCAGTACAGGTTCGAGAAGGTTGCTCAAACCGCGTGCGAAGCTGATCCACGCTTCCGCCATCTGACGCAGGCGTTCGCGGCCGGTCTCGGTCAGGGAATAGTACTTGCGCGGATGGCCGGCCTCGGCCTCCACCCACTCGGAGGTGAGCAGGCCTTCGGTTTTGAGCCGGTTCAGGATGGGATAGATGGTGCCCTCCGCCAAAACCAGCCGGGAGTGATTCTCCAGAAAGCGGATGATCTCCAAACCATAGAGCCGCCCTCCCCAAAGGCTGGCCAAAGCGGCCATCTCCAGAGCCCCCTTGCGCAGTTGCGCCTCCCAGCGATCGGGGGAGTCACTTTCGCTCACCGGCATTCGTTGTTTAGCCATAGCACGATACCTCGTATAGCAATGTATAGTGTTCTACGATGACAATGTCAAGAAGTTCCATCTTTTTTGCGATGAAAAAACGGCCATAATCGGCATGGGGAGCGAGTGACGGAAGATGACGATTTCCCAGTCGAAGTTGGATAGACTCCTCTTTCTTCTACAGAAACTGCTCTACCGGCAGTGAACGCGGAAGGCAGGCGTTCGGAACTTCTTGCAGCCGGATTGATAGGTGTGCTGCGCAAAGCGGGATTCCGGCTCCATACGCGTCGGGTTGCGAACCTCCGTTACCAGCGCCTTCACTTCGGCCCTTTTCAAGAGCCTCGCTTGGATGTATGCTCCTGAGTTCGGTGTTTTCCTTTTACGGAGGGTCCAGCGCCATGATGCATATGCCGATTCGGGTCATTACTGTGGAGCGGGAGTACGGCTCGCGCGGGGGAGAGTTCGCCCACGATCTGGCGGAGCGGCTGGGTTGGCGGCTGTTGGACTCGGAGCTGATCTCCGGGGCAGCGCAGATGGCCGGCGTCGAGCCGGAACTGGCCGCCCGGCTCGACGAGCGGCTCGACCCCTGGTACTACCGCTATGGCAAAGTCTTTTGGCACGACTCGGTCTACTCCGCCACGCAGATCTCGGACGACCAGATCTTCGACTCGGAGCGGATGCTGACGCTGGTCCGGAAAGAGATTCTGGACGCCGCTCAAAAGGGCAATTGCGTGCTGGTGGGACGTGGCGCCGCCTGCGCGCTGGCCGGGCATCCGGGCTGCTTTCATCTTTTTGTCTACGCCACCTCCAAGGCCAAGCGTGAGTGGTTCGCCCACGCCTTTCCGCAGCACGCCGCGCACGCCGACCAGTATCTGGCCGCTAGCGACAAGCGCCGCGCCGCCGTGATTCGCAAGTATTACCAGCAGGAGTGGTGCTGCCGCGGCCTCTATCACATGCTGCTGAACTCGGCCATGGGCACCGAGGCCATGATCGCCGCCGTCGAAGGCGCGGCGAGTTTGCACCCGGTAGCGCACGAGACAATGGCGGAGTAGGTTTTGCCGCTGCGGCCAAGGCAGAGCCTGCTCTGGACTTTAATAATCCACTTGCTCCACGCCAGAAATCGGCCTACGATGGAAGAATAAGGCCCGGCCCACAGTTGCAACCTGCGGACCGGGGCAAGTGGTACCGGACTATGGACGGAATTCGCGCCAGAGTTTCACCACCTTGGCGAGGAGTTCAACCACAGCCCCCAGGGTTTCGATCAAGGCCTTCACCTTGATCGGCCAACCGGTGGACGATGTTTTACCCATCGATCCTTCTTTCAATTCACGTGACTTCGGTGCATCAACACCGGGGTTTTGTGTCGACAGCGATACTTTCGGCTGTCGCGCTCAGAATGAGCGGGGATCGGTGCAATGTCAAGGGAGAATGAAATCTATATTTCATGACGATAAGTAAATAATTATGAATAACTTACGAGATTATTTTCACAAGATTTCCACTGCACGCACGAATTGATTCGGAGGCTTGCGCAAGCTCGGGATGACGCTTCCGCGGGTTTCGGCTTTCGTCCTTTTCAAAAAGCGTCAAATTCAGATAGCTTCTTTAACTTCAACGCGCCGCACCCGCTGGCCGATGCGCGTAAAGATCTCCCAGGGAATCGTCCCCGTAGCCTCGGCGTGATCGTAGGCAGAGACGGTTTCGTCCCCCTGGCTGCCCAGAATCACCACCTCGTCGCCCACTTCGACGTCCTCCATCCCGGTCACGTCGAGCACAGACTGGTCCATGCTGATGCGTCCGGTGAGCAGAGCGCGCTGGCCGCGCACCAGCAGGCTGAAGTGGTTGCCCAACCGGCGGTCGAGCCCATCGGCGTAGCCCACGGCGATCAGCGCCAGGCGCATCGGCTCGGTGGCTAC
Source organism: uncultured Occallatibacter sp. (assembly GCA_964493705.1). GTDB lineage: Bacteria > Acidobacteriota > Terriglobia > Terriglobales > Acidobacteriaceae > Telmatobacter. The sequence goes on along the minus strand of CAZBPD010000051.1, from coordinate 12,351 downwards.
GAAGGTTCCGTTGTAGCCCACCACGGCGCCAGCAGGGATCGAGCGCAGGCTCACCACGCGGGTCTTCCAGGTCAACACCGGCTGCAAATTCCGGCGGGCGGCGGCCAGTGTTGCCGGTTCACCTTGCGTCTGCTCGGGATCGAAGCCGGGATCGAACTGCGGCGTTACTCCATAAAGCGCCAGCCCCGGCCGCAGCATGGCCTTCAGCCCATGGCGATTGGCCAGTTCGACGATGGTCTTCGCCTGCCCGGCGACCAGGGCAGCGGAGGCTCCCACGCTCAGCCATTCGGGCAGATGGCCGGCAGCGCCGATTCGTTCCATGGTTGCATCCAACCGGGAGAGCTGCTCCTCGGTCACCACGCCATCGGCCTCGTCGGCGGCAAAGAGGTGGGTCAATACGCCCTCCAGCCGCAGCGGCGAACCGGGCTTGAAGCGGGCCAGAGCCGGCGAAAGCTCTTCCGCGCTCACGCCCTGGCGGCTCATGCCGGTGTCGATCTCCAGATGGACGGGCAGTGACCCAGGGCGCACTCCAGCGGCGCGCGCGGCGCTCTCCAATTCGTCTAATTGGTGCAAATCCCAGGTTGCCGGGGTCAGTCCGTGGCGCACCACTTCGGAACTCTGGCCGGGATAAGTTGCGCTCATGACCAGGATGCGCGCCTCGGGGCACAAGCTGCGCACGGCCACGCCTTCTTCAACCGAGGTTACGCCCAGCCAGCGCGCTCCCGCCCGCAGGGCCGCCGGCGCACAGAGATCGAGACCGTGCCCATAGGCGTCGGCCTTGATGACTGCCATCAACTCCACATCGCGAGGCGCAAGGCCCAGCAGAAACTGGTAGTTTTCTTCGAAGAGGCGGGTGCGAATTTCAACCCAGCAGGGGCGCATTTGCATAGGGCTATCCAATCCACATTCTAGCGCGCGGTGCGATGTGCTCATCTCAGTAGCGCAAAGGCCACCACGGTTTCGTCCCGCGATCCGATCTGCGCGAGCAGCTCCGCCTCCAACTCATGCGGAACCTCCATTGCACAGGCGGCGATCTGCTCCTCGCTGGCGCCGACAAAGCACAACTCGCAGCATCCCAGGCCCTCTTCCATCCGCACCGGCGGGCCGAAGACGCGGCAGGTCATCGGCCTGAAGGCGTAAAGATCGCAACTTCCGGTTTGAGGATCGAGCGCCGGGCAGGCGGCCTCGTTGGCAAAGTCTTCGAATTTCTCCTTTTCCTCTTCCGACTCGCCCAAGACGCCCGTCTGGGTATTGCCGGGGAAGTCGGCCCCGTGCGCGGCAATCCAGGCGTGGGCGCGCTGCTGGACTTTTTGAAAACGCTCTTGCTCCGCCGTCCGCAGGGCTTCCATTCCCGAGCGCAGGCGGGCGGCGTCCAGCGCGTTGACGGCAAAGGCTCCGTGGCAGCACTGTGCACAGCCCACGCGGCAGGCCAGCCAGGGACCGGCCCGGCGCGCCGCATCTGCGAGAGTGCGGTCCATGATTTGAACGAGTTTTTGGTCGCCGGCGGGCAGTTGCATAGCTAGCAGAATAGCGAAACCTGCTGGCATTTGCGCCGGAATCGCGTTACGCTGGCCGCGGAGGTCCCCATGAGTGAATTCCGTAGCACGATTATCCCCGGTCATCGCTACCGCAACGCCCCCGCGGCCATCGACTGGCTCTGCCGGGTCTTTGGCTTTGAACGCCGCGCCGTCTATGCCGGCGAGGGTGACGTCATCCACCACGCCGAACTCGCCCTGGGCGGCGGCATGATCATGCTGGGCACCGGCAAGGACGATGAGTTCGGCCGCAACTTCAAAACGCCCAACGAACTGGGCGGTATGGAGACGCGTGGCGTCTACATTGTTGTCGAAGACGCCGACGCCACCCACGCTCGCGCCGTGGCGGCGGGGGGAACGATCCTTCGCCCGCTGCAAGACACCCCTTACGGCAGCCGCGAATTTACTGTCCGCGATCCGGAAGGCTATAGCTGGAGCGCGGGCACCTACGATCCCTGGGCGCCGCCTGCGGGGTGACCTTCAGAGCAAACGAATCTTGATTCCGCTGGCGTAGCAGTTTTGGATTGCGAATCGAAACAAAGGGTAATTTGGGGAGGGAGCAGGGGCCTTCAGGCCCCTGAATAGGGCGATGGATGGATGGGCCTTCAGGCACGGGCCATTTTGCAACTGCGAGCAAAGACCCGAGGCTAAAGCCTATTGTTTTTGCCGCTGCTTCAGGGGTCTGAAGACCCCTTCTCCCTCCGCAAAAAACAAACAAAAGCAATGGTGACAACTGTTTCACTCGGAAAACGGTCGATCGATCAAGATGCGTTTGCCCTGAGTGATTCTTGTAGCGATCAACTCTTGGAATAGACAAGCGTGGACCGGGAGGTCCACGATACAGCCGGCCAGGAGGCCGGCGCTACAATTTCCTGTTTCCTGGGCCGGAATCGCCGGCGGAAAGCGAATAACAGCAAAAGAAAAACCCGCCACAGCGCCAATCTGCCGCGCGGCGGGGTTTCCGTTTGACGAGCGACGGCTACTTCAGCGTGCTCATGTCGATGACAAAGCGGTACTTCACGTCCTGGCGCAGCATCCGCTCGTAGGCCTCGTTGATCTGCTGGATGGCGATGACTTCGACCTCGGAGACGATGTTCTTTTCTCCGCAATAATCGAGCATCTCCTGGGTCTCTTTCATGCCGCCGATCATGGAGCCGGCAATGGAGGCGCGGCGGCCCACCAGGTTAAAGAGGTTAACCGTAGGAGGCTTGTCGGGCAGGCCCACGATTCCCAGCGTGCCGTCGCGCTTGAGCAGTGCGGTGTAAGCGTCGACCGAGTGCGGCGCCGCGGCCGCGTCGAGGATGAAGTCGAAGCTGCTCACGTGCGCCTGCATGGCGTCGGGATCGGTAGAGAGCACGACTTCGTCGGCGCCCAGTTTGAAGGCGTCTTCTTTCTTCTTCAGCGAAGTGGTGAATTGAACAACATGCGCACCGAAGGAATGGGTGAACTTCAGTCCCATGTGGCCCAACCCGCCCAGGCCGATAATGCCCACCTTCTTGCCCGGACCCACCTTCCAGTGGCGCAGCGGCGAGTAGGTGGTGATGCCGGCGCAGAGCAGCGGCGCGACGGCGGCCAGATTCAGATTCTCCGGCACGCGATGGGCAAAGCGCTCGTCCACGACGTAGTTGTTGGAGTAGCCGCCATGGGTGATCGATCCGTCGAAGCGGTCGGGGGAGTTGTAGGTCTCGGTGGGGCCCTCCGCACAATACTGCTCCTCGTCGCTCTGGCAGGAGGGGCAGGTGCGGCAGGAGTCGACGATCACGCCGACGGCGGCAATCTGGCCTACCGTGAACTTGGAGACGGCGCTGCCCGCGGCCACCACGCGGCCCACGATCTCATGGCCGGGGACCACCGGAAAGCACGATCCGCCCCACTCGTTGCGGACGCGATGCAGATCGGTGTGGCAGACGCCACAGTAGAGAACCTCGACAACAATGTCCTGTGCGCCGGGCGCGCGGCGCTCAAACGAAAACGGTACAAGCGGAGACTTCGCGTCGAGCGCGGCATATCCTTTGGAAGACGGCATGTTTTTTGTTCCTTTCCGCTGCAAGTCTACCGCAGGGAGCCGCGACAAATCCTGCTTGGAGCGCGCTCGAATCGGCGATTTATTGCGGATTTCTTGGTTTGGTCTATTTGCCGGGCGGCGTCTGGGCCGTCGCCGGTTTGGGGCGGCCGTTGCCCATCTTGGCGGCAAGGGCGTCGTCCACGGCCCGGGTCAAGCTGCTGGCCTGGTCGAACTCCGCCTTAGCCTCGGCTTTCTTGCCCATGGAGCGGTACAGGCGTCCCAGCCGCCAGTGCGCATTGACATCGCTCGGAGCCAAACGGACGGCCTCTTTCATCTCCGCAAGCGCCTCGTCTGGATGGCCGCTGTCGGCGTAGACGATGCCCAGATCCAGATGCGCCAGTTCCTGCCCTGGGTCGAGCCGGACGGACTTTTGCAAGGGCTCCAAACCGAGCTCGGGGTGGCTCATCTGCATCTCGGCATCGCCCAGGTAGAGCAGCGCCTGCGCATCGTCGGGAGAGTTTGCCAGCTCGGCCTGAAACTCGCTGACCGCCTCGGGGTACTGATGCTGCGTCCACAGCAGGTAGCCCAGCCCGAAGTGCACCAGGGGCTCGCGGGGATTGGCCTTGACCGCGGCGCGGAACTGCGCGATGGCGCCGGTGTGGTCCTTCAATTCGTCCAGCGCCTCGCCGGCCAGCATGTCGGCCTCGGCCGATTCGGCGTTCAGGTTGAGAATCTCGCGGTACGTATCCATCACGCATTGAAACTGCTTGGACCACATGCAACTGTGCGCCAGGGCCAAGCGCAGAGGAAGGTTCTGCGCATCGGCGGCAGCCGCTTCTTTTAAAAAGGGTGCGGCTTCGGCGTACTCGCCCAACCCATAGTGGGCCATGCCGATCAGAACGGTCAGCCTTTGCGCTTCGGGAGAGGCGGCTGACAGGCCCTTGCGCAGCGGAACGAAAATCTGGATCGCTTCCTTCATCTGGCCGGCTTTGAAGAGCGCCAGGCCCAGATTCAGGCGCAATCCCGGCATCGACGGATCGAGCGCCAGAGCCTTGCGATAGAGAGGCACGGCCTCTTTGTAGTGCTCCTGGCGGGCTTCCAGAAGTCCCAGGTGCGCGTAGGGCTCGGGATTGGAGGGATGCGTTTTGAGCACAGCGCGCCAGGCCGCTTCCGCCTCGGCATTCCTGCCCTGCTGCTCCAGAGCCAGCGCGGTTTGCCGCGGGTTCTCTGCGCTCTGTCCCAGGCAGAGCACGGCCGACAGCGTCCATCCCAATACCCAGCCCCCGCGCAGAACTCGCTTCACGCCCACTCCTTCTCCCGACTGCCGCGCCACATCGACAGTCCAGCAGAAACACTGACTTCCGTCATTTTATCTCCCACTGGCGTTACCGAACCACGGTAGATACCTGGATCGATCTTGACGATCATTGCTCTAGCGTGACGGGCGCTGAAGCCGGCAGGACAGATGAACTCTTGCCTCGCTGTAGCCAACCCACGCCCCCGATGCGATACCCTCGGAGGTGCGGGCCAAAAAGCCTCCAGGGGTACACTTTGCGCATCGTTTTGTCGAACATTGGAACCTTGGGCGACATCAATCCATTGATCGCCTTGGCGCTGGAGTTGAAACGGCGTGGACACGTGCCGGTGATGGCGCTGCCGGCCGTCTACGAGCCGAAGATCCGCCCGCTGGGGCTGGAGTTTCACCCCATCCGTCCAGACATCGACCCCAGCAACTCCATTCTGGTCGAGATGGTCTACGACGTGAACAAGGGCACCGAGCATGGGCTGCGCAACTTCCTCTTTCCGGCGTTGCGCCAGACCTTCGACGACCTGCTCGACGCCGCCACCCAGCCGGAGCGCGCCGATCTGCTGCTGCTCGGCGAGCTTAACTACGCCGGACCAATTGTGGCCGAAGTGACGGGGATTCCCTGGGCCAGCTACGTGCTGGCGCCGCTCTCTTTTTTCAGCGCCTTCGACCCGCCGGTGCTGCCCATGTATCCGCGGCTGGCGCGGGCCGACAAGACGGTTCCAGGGATGGGCCGGGCGATTCGCCGGTTGGCGCGTTTTGTCAGCCGTAAATGGCCGCAGCCCATCTACGATCTGCGCCGCGAGTTGGGACTGCCGCGCGGCAGCAACCCACTCTTCGACGCCAAACACTCCCCCCACCTGGTGCTGGCGCTCTTTTCCAGGGTGCTGGGCCAGGAACAGAAGGACTGGCCGGAGAACACCCTGATTACCGGCTTTTGTTTCTACGATTCCGACGCCGGCAATGCCGCGCTGCCCGCGAATCTGGAGAGGTTTATGGCCGCGGGCGAGCCTCCGGTGGTCTTCACGCTGGGTTCGGCTGCGGTGTTGGCGGCGGGCAAGTTCTACGAGTTCTCGGCCAAGGCGGCGGTGCGGCTGGGGATTCGCGCCGTGCTGCTGATCGGCTCAGACGAGCGCAACCGGCCCAAGCAAAAGCTGCCCGAGTCGATCTGCGTAGCCGATTACGCGCCCTACTCGGCGCTCTTTTCACGCGCCGCGCTGGTGGTGCACCAGGGCGGGGTAGGGACCACGGCGCAATGCCTGCGCGCCGGCAAACCCATGCTCATCATGCCCTATAGCCACGACCAGCCGGACAACGCTAGACGCATGAGACGGCTGAAGGTGGCGCGGGTGATTCAGCGCGGCAACTATACGCCCCTGCGGGTGGCGCGTAAATTGAAAACCATGCTGGCCCTGCCACTGCTGGCCAAGCGGGCGGAAAAGGTGGCGCAGCGGCTGGTCTACGAAGACGGCGTGCGCACCGCCTGCGATGCGCTGGAAAAGCTCCTCGAGCGAACGCGGAGAAGCGAAAGCTAAAAGGCTTCCGTCCGGTTTAGATGAACCCCCTTGGTGGAGCGCAAACCATATCTGTACTCTCAATCGATTCAGATTCGTTATTGGATGCGATGGGGGCGGCAGGCAGCGGGAGCAGCGGAATGGATACGAATCGCCGGAATACAGGATGTGCAGTCGAGTTGAATTGGGTAATGGTCTGCTGGTGGCTTTGCCTGCCGTTGCTGGCGAGCGCCGTATTGGCGGCGCAAGCGCCAGCCCCATCGCCCGCCGGCGAACGCGTCGCGGTCTGCCAGGTATTGAAGGCCGAACTGAGCGGCGAGCCAGGAGCCACGACCGAACCAGCCGACACCGAGCGCATTCAATCCGCGCTTTCGCTCTGCGATCCCGGCGAGGCGGTGGTGCTGGCCGCGGATGGAGCAAAGACTGCCTTTCTTGCCGCGCCGCTGATCCTGTCGCGCGGGGTGAAGCTCTTTGTCGCCAAGGGCGTCACGCTTTACGCCTCGCGGAATCCCCACGACTACGATCTGCGGCCAGGCAGTTGCGGTGGGCCGGCCGGCGAGGCAGCGGTCTGCAAGCCCTTTCTTTTTGCCTACCAGGCGGCTTTCAGCGGCGTAATGGGCGAGGGCGCGATCGATGGGCAGGGCTGGGCGGGAGGCGCGCAGAGTGCTCCTGATCTGGTCTCATCCTATGAGTCGCAGAACTTCTCCGTCCGCGGCGTCACCCTGCGCAATGCCGCGGGGGTGCACCTGTCCATCTCCAAGACCATTGGCTTCCTGGGCGAAAACGTGCAGATTCCGGCCTCGTCCAGCGCGGGAGCGGGCGTTCTGCTCAGCAACGCGCAGCAAGCCGAGCTGAAGAACTTCACCATCGACACTCGCGCCACGGCGATGGATCTGCGCGCCAGCATTTTGGGCGCGACAGAGAAGGTAAAGATCACGGGGCTGAGCATTGCGGGCGGCGGAATTCATCTAGGCGACCCCGTCTACGGCGCAGTGCGCCAGATCGAGATTTCTGTAGTCTCAATGAGCAAAGCCGGCTTCACGTTTGACTTGCGCGGCAACAAAGGCGGCGACCTGCGCGATGTAAAGGTCAGCAGCGCCTGTATGCAATCGTCCGTTTTACCGCTTACTGTGGAAGGTGCAACAGCGCTTCCCGCCGACCGCGGCATTGCCTTTGAACAATCCACAGTGGAAGGCCAAGGCCACTTGACTGCGGCGGGTCTGCAAGCCGACGCATCGGTACACTGCTCGGCAACGGTCGATCGGGCGGCTTCGCGCTGGGAGCTCGATCTTAGCCGCTTCCGCCAGCAGGGAAACAAATCCAAATTGACAGTAGCGCAGGACGGCAGCGGAGACTTCACCACCATTGCAGCGGCGGTGCGGGCGCTGCCAAACACAGGCGGCGAGATCGCGGTAAAGCCGGGAAGCTACCGCGAAGTCGTGACGATTCGCAAGCCGCATGTGCATCTGTACGGAGTCGAGAGCGACCCCGCCAAAACGGTGGTGGTTTTCGACAACACCGGCCCAAAGTCAGGTGGAACCTTCAACAGCGCCACCGTCTTTGTCGAGGCCGACGACGTGCGCATCGACCATCTGAGCATCGTCAACGACGCGGGCAACAAGGGCCAGGCAGTGGCGCTGGCGGTCACCGCCGACCGCGCCATCTTCACCAGTCTGCGTCTGCTGGGAGCCCAGGACACGCTCTTTGCCGCGGCCAAATATTGCTACGGCGACTACGGCCCCTGCGTGGCGGCGCGGCAATACTTCCGCGATTGCTTCATCGCCGGCAACACCGACTTCATCTTCGGCGACAGCCAGGCGGTCTTTGAGCGCTGCCAGTTGCACGGGATTGCCGGGAAAAACGTGATGTTCACGGCGCAGGGCAGGCACTCGGCCGAGCAACCCAGCGGCTACGTCTTCGACCACTGCCGGCTGACCGCCGACGCCGCGGCGGAGACCGTTACCCTGGGCCGGCCCTGGCGTCCCCACGCCACCGTGGTCTATCTGAACAGCACCATCGACGCAGCGGTGATTCCCGCTGGCTGGACGGAATGGCCGCGCTTTGGCCAGCCCAGCCTGCCGGTGGCATGGTTCGCAGAGTTCCAGTCCACGGGAGCCGGAGCCAATGCCGCCACTCGCGAGCCCTTCGCCCATTCGCTCAGCGCCGCAGAGGCAGAGAGCTGGCGAGCGGCGCGCTTTCTGGCCGGTTCGGATGGTTGGGCTCCAGCCGTCAAGGATGATCGCAAGCCTTAAGGCTCTTCTGACAAAAATCCGGGGTGCCCCACCCTCGCCGCGTTTTTGTTTTTGCGGCTAGGGTGGGAGGTCAATACAGCAAGTCAGCGCCCCGAGCTGCCAAAGCCCTTTGCGGCGCGCGCCGAGTCCTCCAGATCGTCCACCACCGTCACCGCTCCGGTCAGAACAGGAACGGGAATCATCTGGGCGATCTTCTCGCCGGGTTGAATCTCGACGGGAGCGGGGCCGAGGTTGGTCATCAGCACCAGAATCTCTCCACGGTAACCGGCATCGATGACGCCACCGGTGGTAGCCAGGCCGCGGGCTGCCATTGAGGAGCGGTCACGGACCAGCAGCCCCAGCGCGTCGCCGCTGACCGGGTGGCGGGCTTCGACGGCGATGCCGGTGCGCAGCCGGACGGTGGTTTGCGGAGGCAGCACAGCACCCTCCAGAGCAAAAAGATCGTAACCCAGATCCTCACCGGGGTGGGCGACGACCGGAGCGCGGGCTCCGGCTTCCAGCAGTTTGACTCGCAGCATTCTCTTATCCTACGGTGCGGCGGCGGATTGCAGTCAGCGTTCCAGTGACGAAGGACAAGAACGAGGGTGTTTCAAATCCCTAATCCCTAATCCCTAATCCCTAATCCCTAACCCCTAACCCCTGAAAAATGGACAGCCCCGGCGGGAAGCTACCCGGCCGGGGCTGTTTTCGTGCTGCGCGGTGATTCGGCAAGAGGATCCTGTAAGCCGAATTCTGTCGTGTGCGGTCATTCGTCTAGACGCCGCGTCGCCGCGGACGTTCATCAGCGACCTACCCGGAGGTTTCGGCCCGTCCGGCGGACGGCAGCCTCAAAAGAGAGACGCCAACCGTGGACGTTTAGAGCCGCCTGGGCGTACCGGGCCGGTACGCGGCGCGGCCTGACTCTGGGCCGGCGCCTCCCTCCCTATTTGGTCTTGCTCCGTGTGGGGTTTACCCTGCCACCGGCCTTACGGCCGGCGCGGTGCGCTCTTACCGCACCTTTTCACCCTTACCCCGGCGCCTAGCCAGCAAGCTGACTGGGGGACGTCCTCGGCGCTTCTGTAGAAGCGGGAGGGTTAGCCGAGGCGGTTTGTTTTCTGTGGCACTGGCCGTCCATGGGCCTTGACGCCCACGTCCCGGACGTTATCCGGCACACTGCCCTGCGGAGTTCGGACTTTCCTCCCCCGGAGAAACGCGCTTGCGCACGGCCCCCGGCAGCGACCGCCCGGTCCTCCTGCCAATGGCTAGTGTAGCGCAGTTCCGGTTGGCCGGTGGCGGGAGGGATTTTAGGAATGGAACAACTGCATGGAGTTCATGAAGAATGGGAGTCAATCGCATTGAAAGAGTTCGATTTGTAGACCGCCCTGTGTGCAGCTTTTGGGCGCTGCTCGCGTTGCCGCCGGCGCACCAGCGTGAACCGCCAAGGAGCGTTTTGGTCCTTCGAAATACTTTCCCGGCAGTTGCCCGTTCCAATAACCGGCCTGCTCTGCGATACTAGCGTGTTATGCCCATCGACGATTTGCAACTGGCCGCCCAAAAGATTGCTTCTTTCCTTTCCAACCTGAACAAGCTGGGGGGATTGCGCTTTAAATTCCGCATCTCCGCCGGCGACGGCGCCACCGACGCTCAGCTCTGTGTCGAACTGGCAGGTCCGGATGTTCCGCTGCTCACCCAGCACAACGGCGAACTGCTGCGCGCCCTGGAGACGGTGGCGGCGCAGATGCTGCGCCTCGATCAGCGCGAAGGCGACCTGATCAGCTTCGACGCCGGGAACTTCAAGGCGCTGTATGCCGCGCAATTGCAGTTGACCGCCGAGACAGCCGCCGAGAAGGTGCTCAAAACCGGTATTCCCTACGCCTTCCCGCCGATGAACAGCCGGGAGCGGCGGCAGCTCCATCTCGTCTTCCGCTCCATCGAGGGCATCGAGACGGCCAGCAACGGCGAGGGCCAGGATCGCTTTCTGGCGGTCTATCCAAAAGGCAAGACCGACCTGCCGGTCGCAGCGCCGGCCAAGCCGCGCAGCTACAGCGACAGCCGCCGTCCCGATAGCAGACGTCCCGATAGCCGCCGCCCCGAGGGTAGACGTTTTCGGCGGTAGTTCTTTGAGGGCGACGAAACCGGATGTAGTATTCCCAGAGAGGTGAATCATGACCCAGGATTCAATTCTCGGCAGCAGTAAGGTAATCGCCTTTGTCCACACAACCGACTTGGTGAAGGCGCGCAGCTTCTACGAGGGACTGCTCGGCCTTCGCCTGGTCGAAGACGAAAAGCCCTTCGCGCTGGTCTTCGACGCCAACGGAATCATGCTGCGCGTAACCCCCGTCACGGAGCACAACGCGGAGCCTTCCACCGTGCTGGGTTGGGATGTTGCGTCCATCGAGCACACCGTCGAGCGGCTCTCCGCGGCCGGTGTCGTCTTTCTCCGCTATCCCGGACTCAACGACACCAGCCCGCACGGCATATGGACCTCTCCCAGCGGCGCGCGCGTCGCCTGGTTCCACGATCCCGACAAGAATGTCTTGAGCCTGACGCAGTTTTAACGGGCCAAGTAAAAGCCCACATCTCCTTCAAGGTGTGGGCTTTTCTGTGTCTTTTTTCAGATCTGTACGCAGGTGATTGTCCTCGAAAGAGGAGTACCAAGCCAGCTCCCGCGCCTTTCTCTAGCGGGTCAGGCGAAGCGTCTGCCGCACCGCAGGCGCCGCGGGCAAGCCGAAGGCAAGTTGGCCCCACCGCAGGTGCTAGCCGTTCAGAGCATCTTGCAGCTTGTTCAACATGCGGTGCAGGTCTTTGTCGGCGCGGCGCTGCTCGTCGATCTTGGCGATGGAGTGCATCACCGTGGTGTGGTGCTTGTTGCCGAACTGGCGGCCGATCTCGGGCAGGCTGGCCTCGGTCAACTGCTTGGCCAGGTACATGGCGATCTGCCGGGGCACCACCACGTTGCGCGAGTTGTTTTTCTGCTTGAGGTCGGTGACCCTCATGCCGAACTGCTCGGCGACGGCCCGCTGAATGGCTTCGATGCTGACCTTGCGCACCTGCATGTCGATGAACTGCTTGAGGCACTGCTGGGTGGTCGCCAGCGTGATCTCGACACGGTTCATCTGGCACCAGGCAATCAGCCGGGTCATGGCGCCTTCCAGCTCGCGGACGTTGGTGCGCACATTCTGCGCCACAAACATGGCCACGTCCATGGGCAGCACCGCATTTTCGCTCTCCGCCTTTTTTTGCAGGATGGCGACCTTGGTTTCCAGATCGGGCGGCTGAATGTCGGCGATCAATCCCCACTCGAAGCGGGAGCGCAGCCGGTCTTCGATCTCGGCCAGTTCCTTGGGCGGCCGGTCGCTGGCGATGACGATCTGCTTCATGCTCTCGTGCAGCGCGTTGAAGGTGTGAAAGAACTCTTCCTGGGTGCGCTCCTTCTGGGCAATGAACTGAATATCGTCGATGAGCAGCACGTCCACCGAGCGGAAGCGGTCGCGAAAGCTGGTCATGCGATCGTTGCGCAGCGAGGTGATCATCTCGTTGGTGAACTTCTCCGCCGAGACGTAGCAGATGTTGGCCACCGGCTGGCGGCGCTTCACCTCGTGCCCGATGGCGTGCATCAGGTGGGTCTTGCCCATGCCCACTCCGCCATAGAGGAAGAGCGGGTTGTAGGCGCGCGAGGGGCGCTCGGCCACAGCCAGGGCGGCAGCGCGGGCAAACTGGTTGCCGTTGCCGATGACGAAGGCGTCGAAGGTGTAGCGGG
>CAZBPD010000050.1:0-31851 GCA_964493705.1 uncultured Occallatibacter sp. | reverse complement strand
CTCTGGGCCTGCCACGGGCACAACAGAATGAGCGGTCGGCGGTCAGTCTCCTTGCGCTGTTGAATCTGACGGCGAAGAAGACATGGGCCGAGGCCGAAGCTCCGCTGGTAGGCATCACGCCGGTAATGGACTGGGCGCACGAGCACTATGAAAAGAAGTACGCACCGAATACACGCGAGACGTTCCGCCGTCAGACGATGCACCAGTTTGTAGCCGCTGGACTCGTGCTTTATAACCCCGACAAGCCTGACCGCTCGGTGAACAGTCCGAAAGCCGTGTATCAGATCGAGCCTGCAACTCTCGCTTTGATTAAATGCTTCGGGAAAAAGAAGTGGACAGCCAAACTCGCTGCCTATTTAGTTGAACATCAGACATTGATTGCACAGTATGCAAGGGAGCGAATGCACAACTTGATTCCCGTCGTGATTTCACATGGCAAGACGATTGCACTCAGCCCCGGCGAACATAGCGAGTTGATTCGCGCGATCATTGAAGACTTTGCTCCTCGCTTTGCACCGGGCAGTGTATTGGTCTATGCAGGCGACACGGGCGAGAAGTGGGGATACTTCGATAAGAAATTGCTGACGGAGTTGGGCGTAGAAGTCGATGCACACGGCAAGATGCCCGATGTGGTTTTGCACTACACCGCTAAAAACTGGTTGCTCCTGATTGAGTCAGTCACCAGCCACGGCCCAGTAGACGGCAAGCGCCACGCGGAACTTACGCAGTTGTTTGCAGGCTCGAAGAGTGGGCTTGTCTATGTGACCGCGTTCCCGAATCGTGCCATCATGAGCCGGTATCTTGGCGAGATTGCATGGGAGACTGAAGTGTGGGTTGCCGATGCGCCTTCGCATCTGATCCACTTCAACGGTGAGCGGTTTCTTGGGCCATATTCTGGTACGTAGTTGTGCTTGGCGACCTTCGATTTTAAGGCATGAGAAAGCCCAAGAGCTTCAACCAACACATATGACTCCCGTGAGGTCGCCTGATCGCCGGAAATACGTGAAAAATGCAGCGAGCAGAAAAGGCCGCCCTTGCGGGCGGCCTTTGACTTCTGCGAAAAAGCGGGCTCAGAGCTGGTTCATGTTTTGCAGGAACTCGGCGTTGTTGCGCACCTTCTCCAGGCGGCTGACCAGCAGTTCCATGGCCTCGACCGGGGAGAGCGGGTTGAGCACCTTGCGCAAGACCCAGATACGCGAAAGGTCTTCCTTGGGGATGAGCAGCTCTTCCTTGCGGGTTCCCGAGCGCTGAATGTCGATGGCCGGGAAGACGCGCTTGTCTACGAGCTTGCGGTCGAGAATGATCTCCATGTTGCCGGTGCCCTTGAACTCTTCAAAGATGACCTCGTCCATGCGCGAGCCGGTGTCGACCAGCGCGGTGGCGATAATGGTCAGCGAGCCGCCTTCTTCGATGTTGCGGGCGGCGCCGAAGAAGCGCTTGGGGCGCTGCAGTGCATTCGAGTCCACGCCGCCGGAGAGCACCTTGCCCGAGGGCGGAACGATGGTATTGTAGGCGCGGGCCAAACGGGTGATGGAGTCCAGCAGAATGACCACATCGCGCTTGTGCTCGACCAGGCGCTTGGCCTTTTCGATGACCATCTCGGCCACCTGCACGTGACGCGCGGCGGGCTCGTCGAAGGTCGAACTGATGACTTCGCCCTTGACCGATCGCTGCATGTCGGTGACTTCCTCGGGGCGCTCGTCGATGAGCAGCACGATGAGGATCACTTCCGGGTGATTGGTCGAAACGGAGTTGGCAATGGACTGCAAGAGCATGGTCTTGCCGGTGCGGGGCGGAGCGACGATCAGGCCGCGCTGGCCCTTGCCCACCGGGGTCAGCAGATCCATCACCCGGCCGCTTGTGCCCTCGCGCACCGTCTCCATCTTGATCCGCTCCTGCGGATAAAGCGGGGTCAGGTTGTCGAAGAGGATCTTGTTGCGCGTCTCCTCGGGAGACTCGAAGTTGATGGCCTCGATCTTGACCAGGGCGAAATACTTCTCACCCTCGTGGGGCGGACGGACGTTGCCGCTGATCGAGTCGCCGGTCTTCAGATCGAACTTGCGAATCTGCGAGGGCGAAACGTAAATATCGTCGGGACCGGGCAGATAGTTGTAATCGGGAGAGCGGAGGAAGCCGTAGCCGTCGGGAAGAATCTCCAGAACGCCTTCGGCGAAGATGTGCCCTTCCTTTTCGCTCTGCGCCTGCAAAATCTTGAAGATCAGGTCCTGTTTGCGAAGGCCGCTGGCGCCGGGTATTTCCAATGTGCGCGCAATGCGGCTCAATTCGGTGATGTTCTTCTCTTTGAGTTCAGCGATCGTCATGTTCACCTGCTATAAGGCGGGAGGTTGGTGGAGGGTGGGGAGATACGCGAGGATGGAGTGCTCCAGGAGAATATTGGGCGGGAGCGGGAAAAAGCAATCGGCTGCCTGTGCGCGTTTTTGCTTCTTCCGGCTCGGGAACGGTGTCGGTAGACTGGGTAAGGGCGGCCGGGTTCCAGGGGGAATCGATCCTGCTGTTCTCGCCCAGTTCAATTCTAACGGGTCAGGCCGGCGTCAGGCAGCGCGGCGGGTTTCTTCCTGGTCTTCGACGGGCACGGTAAACGATCCCGTCGTACCGGGAATGGTCGAGTGGAAGCGCACCAGGACCTCATTTGTGGTGTCCTGCAGCCGGGTATTGGGCTTGTGCAGCTTGCGCGTGGCCTTGCTGGCCAATTGACAGAGTTGGTAGCGGTTGTGCACATGAGAGAGTGCCCCAAAAACTAAATCGGAACGCATTGCAATTCTCCTTCTTCATTCGCCGCCCGGTCGGAGCTCCTTGGCGCCGCCGGTTCAGAACAAGCATTTTCAGAGCCCTTCCGCGCCGGCCAGCCGCAGAACCGCGCTCCGAATTTTGCCACGGGCAGCCAAACTTGGTGAGGCTACCCCAAACCCACTCCAGAAATAGACGCACGACCTACGCATTCAGTTCACGAATCTTGACGCACTTTGGTCCGCTGCGGAATGGGAATCTTGCCTATTCAGGAAATCACAATGCCGGCTTGGGAATTTCAGCGTCCGCATTCCCGTCCCGGCCAGCGTCGAAACGCAGCCAGGGCATCAACCGATGAGCCGGGGCCCAAATATCGATGCGGGAGATGACAGATGGGCGCGTACGACCGCACTCAGCACTCTGCCCTGATGGATGGCACTCCTGAATGTAAACCGAGTCGGCATTCGGGTCAACAGTTTTTTGCACTGTCTTTGGGTTTTTCCGGCCCGCAGCCCACTCTGAACGGGATTCTGCCCCTCTGCGCCGCTTTTTGGGGCCTTTTCAACGCCAGGGAAAGCCTTCTGCCCTGAACGCGAGAAGCTCTCGCAGATCCCCTACGCCCCAAACTCGAGGCTAAAAAACCGGTCAGGCTTCTTCCGCTCACCGCCGCACCGGGCGGCTTACTTGACCGCTCCGGGAGAATGCCAGCGTCTGCCGTCCGGATCGCTGAAAATGACGTTTCCGTCCGCATCCAGGCCGCTGGCCGGGCGCGGACGCCGCACGCGCCGCTTGGGCGCGACAATCAGTTCGTCCAAGCGGAAGATCCCCACCAGCAGCATGAGCAGAAAGGGTATCCCGATCAGCAACGAATCCCAGTTGGTGTGCAGGATGGTCTCGTGCATGGCGTCCTCCGCAGTGGTTCGATATGCCCGCACGAATTCTCAGGCATTCGATTCGCTTATCGGCAGTGAGTTGGATTCTGCTTAGAAACGAAGGTAACCGTCGATTGAACCGATCCGTTCACCGCCCTCGCGGATTTGCAAAACGATAAAACCGGGGCGTCGCGCCCTCAATCGCCGCACTGCCCGTCGTCAAGCAGTTGGGTTTCGCCGAGTTTGGCGGCGGTGTGGCCGCTGGTATCGGCGCCGGCGTGGGGATCGAGGCCGAGACTGTCAAAGACCGGTCCCAGAGCCAGCACGGCCATGAAGAGAATGGCCAGATGGAAGTCCTGAAGCTGGGGATGGGCGGCCGAATGGCCGTGAGCGGCGGCGACCAGGCTAACGGTAATGGCGCCAATGGCCACCCCCATGCCGGAGCTGAGCTGCATGACGGCGCTCAAAAATCCGTTGGCGCGGCTCATGCGGGCGGGCTCGATCTCGGCAAAAGCCAGGGTGGTCAGGCTAGTGAACTCCATCGAGCGGCAGGCGCCGTGGAAGTACAGAATGAGCACGATCACGGCAATAGGGGTTTGCGGCGTGAAGGAGGCGCAGAAGACCATCGAAAGCGAGGTAATCACGCCGTTGACGATAATTACGCGGCGGAATCCATAGCGGCGCAGGATCTGAATGACGAAGGCCTTCATGCTGAAGTCGCCGGCGAACAGTACCAACAGATAAAGGCCGGCCTGGAAGGCGGTCAGTCCGAAGGCGATCTGGAACATCAGCGGCAGCAGAAAAGGCAGCACGGCGACAGCGATGCGGAAGGCGCTGGCGCCGTAGATGGAGAGCGAATAGGTCTTGAGGCGCAGCGAGTCGAAATCGATCAGCGAACGGGCCGGCTGGCGGCGGGCGAGAAGGACGGCGACCGCTCCGCTGAGCAGGCTGACGGCCAGAATCACGCTGGGCGAGCGCCAGTGGGCGACATCGCCGCCCAACTGCTCCATGGCGTAGACGGTTCCCGCCGAGGCGAAGCCGCCCAGCAGAAAGGTGGTCCAGTCGAAGGGGTGCAGCGCTTCGCCGCGCACGTTTTCGATCCACAGCAGCGTCAGCAACAGGGCCAGCGCGCCGATGGGCAGATTGAGAAAGAAGATCCAGTGCCAGCTTGCGTAGGTGGTGATGAAGCCGCCCAGCGGCGGGCCGATAACCAGCGCGGAGAGGCCCGGCCAGGTGATGTAGGCCAAGGCCTGGGTCAGCTTCTCTTTGGGCGCGGTGCGCAAAACGATCAGGCGGCCGACGGGAACCATCATGGCGCCGCCGACGCCCTGCAGAATCCGCATGAGGATGAACTGGGTGAGGGTGGCGGAGATGCCGCAGAGCCCCGAGGCGAGAGTGAAGATGGCGATGGCCGAGGCGAAGATGGTGCGCGCACCCATCCGGTCCGTCATCCAGCCACTGATGGGAATGAAGACGGCCAGGGTGAGCATATACGCCGTCATGCCGATGTTCAGGCTGACCGGGCCAACGTGAAAGCTGCGCGCCATCTGCGGCAGCGCCGTGGCGATGATGGTGCCGTCGAGCATCTCCATGAAGAAGGCGCCCGCAATCAGGGTGGTAATGTGCAGCGAGAGGCGATTCTTCTTCATTCTTCCATTTTACGAAAGGCTTTCCGCGGCCCTTCCCTTCCCCACGCTGCCGCCCGAGTCGCGTTTATAACGAGAGACCAGCGTGGACCGGGAGGTCCACGATCCAGCCAGGAGGCCAGCGCGACAATCTCATCTCCTGTGGGGCGGGGGATCCTGTGGACGACGATTCACTTGCCGGCAACTCCCGCACGATAAACTAGAAATACACCCGCTGGGAATGCCGCTCGATCCCCCGTTTTTTGCGCAGCTCTCCCGCCGGTGCAAACTCCCGATTGTGGACGGCCGCGTTACTTCTTCAGGGGGCAGACGCGCGCCGCGTGCGGCTTCAGGTTCCCACCGTACAAATCCCGCACAAACCTTGCACGGAAAGTGATAAACATCATCTATGGACATGAAAGTAGCTCCGGCAACGCATTCCGCTCCCCCCCCGCCGCCGCCGGAGGGCGAGGTGCGTTATATTGCACGCCAGCCGATCCTCAATTTGCACGGTACGGTGCACGGCTACGCGCTGCTTTTCGATACCGCGTCGAACGGCGTGATCGACGGCCGCAGCCGCGATGCCGCCCGCGCCATTCTCGACGATGCGGTGCTGATCGGCCTCGAACGCCTCACCGGCGGTATGCCGGCCTTTCTGCGCTGCACCTCCGAAGCCTTGATTGAGCAGTTGGTGACGGTGTTGCCGCCGGCGACCACCGTTCTCTGCGTCCCCGAGAGTGTCAAGGTCTCGCCCCACGTGATCGACGCCTGCCGCGACCTCAAGGAGGCCGGCTTCCGCCTCGCCCTGATGGATTTCACCGCCCCGGTCGAGACGCACCCGCTTCTGGATCTCGTCGATTACCTCAAGGTCGACCTGGCCCGGCTCGATGTGGCCGCCCGCCTGCGCCTGCGTCAGCACCACAAGAATTCAAGAGCCGCACTGGTGGCCCAGAAGGTCGAAACCCAGGAGGATTACCGCGACGCCGTCGCCGAGGGATTCACCTACTTCCAGGGCCTCTACTTCTGCTATCCCGAGCTGATCCAGAGCGCCAAGATCCCTCCCAACCGCGCCTTTCACCTTGAGATCCTGCGCCTGCTGCAAAGCGACCCGATGGACCTGAAGAAGGTGGTTCAGGCGGTGATGCGCGACGCCGCCCTGGTCCTGCGCCTGCTCCGCCTGGTCAATTCGCCTATCTGCGCCATTCGCCAGGAGGTCAACTCGGTCGAGACGGCCATCATCATCCTGGGCGAAAACACCTTCCGCCGCATTGCCAATCTGGCTATTCTGCGAGAACTGAACGGCAACCAGTCCGCCGAAGTTTTGCACACCGCGCTGGTCCGCGCCCGCTTCTGCGAACTCGCCGCCACCCAGTGCAAGCAGGACCCCAGCGAACAGTACCTGCTGGGTCTGCTCAGCCTTCTCCCCGCCATGCTGCGCTGCCCCATGGAGAAGCTGGCCCCCGATCTGCCCCTGCGCAGCGAGATTCGCGATGCCCTGCTCGGCGTCGACATCTCCGAGCGCTGCCTGCTCGCCTGGATCGAATTCCACGAACGCAATCAGCACTCCGGGTGTTTTTCCATCTCCCAAGCCTGGGGCCTCAACGAGCAGAGACTGAACCAGTTCTACGTCGACGCCCTGATGTGGGATGCGGCTACCCCGCGCACCCTCTAGTCCCAGCCCAGCCAAAGCGCGCAGCCTGCGCCGCCTGCCGCTATGATGATCTCCAGGGCAGAAACGGGCGGGGCGCGAGAAATGTCTTCCAGCATCTTCATTTCGGCCGGTGAGGCCAGCGGCGAGCACTACGGCGCTCTGCTGCTGGCCGCGCTGCGCCGCCGGTTGGCTGCAGAGGGCCGCGAGGCGGAGTTCTTCGGCATGGGTGGCGCGCGCATGGAGTCCGAGGGCCTGGTTCGCATCGTCCGCGCCGAAGAGATGGCGGTAATGGGCCTGACCGAGGTCCTGCTCCACCTGCCGCACATCTGGCGCGAGTTTCAGAAGCTGAAAAAGGCTCTGCGGCAAAAGCGCCCCGCCGTCGCCATCTTGATCGACTTTCCCGGCCTGCACTTCCGCCTGCTTCCCTACCTGCACCGGCTGGGCATTCCCGTCCTCTACTTCGTCAGTCCCCAGCTTTGGGCCTGGAAGAAGCACCGCATCCGGCTGGTCCAGAAGTATGTGGACCGCATGTTGGTGATCTTCCCCTTCGAGGAGCCCTATTACCGTCAGCGCGGCGTGCAGGCGGAGTTCGTCGGCCATCCGCTGGCGGAGTTGGCCCCGCCTTCGATCGACCGCGAAGCATTTGCCGCCGCCCACGGCCTCGATCCCGCCAAAACCTGGATCGGACTGCTCCCCGGCAGCCGCGCCAAGGAGATTGGCGATCTGCTGCCGGAGATGCTCCGCGCCGCGCAGGAATTGAATGCGCAACTGGGAAATTGGACCGCAGATAAAAACAGCGCTTTGGGAGAGCTCGCTTTGCGAGACAGCGCTTTGGGAGCCAGAGAATCGCAGGACAGCGCATTGAAGGACAGCGCTTTGAAGGGGCACGGCTTTAGCCGTGCCATTGAAGAATTCAATATGAACCCGGCTTTAGCCGCTGAGGGAAAGCCCGAGGTTGAACGCACATACCCTCAGGGGCTAAAGCCCGATCTTCTTTCTGGCGATTCGGCGGCACGGCTAAAGCCGTGCCCTTTCAAAACATCGGACGCTGACGAATCCGCCAAGCCAGAGGCTTCCGGATTCGAATTCCTGCTTCCGCTCGCCCCCACGCTCAACCCCGCCCAGCGCGTTGAAACTCGACGTCTGACCGAGCAATACGGCGGCGATCTCTCGATTCATCTGGTCGACGAAGCCCGCGCCGCGCTTCATCACGCCCGCGCCTCGATCGTCGCCAGCGGCACGGCCACGCTCGAAGCCGCGCTGATCGGCAATCCTTTTGTTGTGGTCTACCGCGTCTCCCGCCTCACCTACGCCATCGCCAAGCGGCTGGTGAAGGTGCCGCATGTGGCCATGGTCAACCTGATCGCCGATCAACGCATCGTTCCCGAGCTGATTCAGGATGACTTTACCGCCGCCAATATCGTCCAACAGATGGGCTTGCTTCTTTCCGATGGCCCAGCCCGTCCAACCATGATGGAAGAGCTGGCGCGCATCCGGGCTCTGCTGCACACCGGCAAGACGGATGGCAGCGCCATCGAGCGTGTCGCCGAAGTGGCGCTGGAATTGATTGCCAACCAGAGTATTTCGGCATCCTAGGGAAAAAAGGAAAATGGGTGCCCCACCTTCTCCGCGCCTTTGTTTTTGCGGCCAGGGTGGGCGATCCATCATCCTATCAACCATCCATCCGGCAGACGTGGTTTCACATGGGCAAGGATTATTTCAAAGAGGCTGCAAGCATGAACACGTTGCGAACGTTTCCCCTCATGGCCGCGCTGCTGCTCTGCGCCCTTCCTCTCTGCGCGCAGCGCCCCGAGCGCCCCGCGCTGGCGATTACCGGCTACCAGATCGATGCCGAGCTGGACCCCGCCACACACCACCTGACGGCCACCACGACGGTCGACTTCACCGCTCCAGAGAGCATTGAAGTGGTGAGTTTCGGCTTTCATCCCGCCCTGCGCATCGCCAAAATCAGCGATGAAGCCGGCCAGATCCTCACCGGCGAGCGCTCCGCCGACGGCACCGTCCGCGTCACCCCCACCGCGCCCTTTGTCCGCGGTCAGCTCTACCATTGGACCTTTGTCTACGACGGCCTGCTCACCGGCAACGAGGACGGCCCCATCGAGGGCCTTAAACTGGCCGCCATTCAGGAACCAATCAGCTACCTGCTCTACGCCGCCCGCTGGTTCCCCACCACTGGATTCATGACCAACCGCTTCACCGCCGAGATGCACATCCGCGTTCCCCTGGGCATGCGCGTCTTTGCCAGCGGCAGCCAGGGCGCGCCCAAGCTCGTTACCCTGGCCAACGGCAAGCCCGGCGACCAGTACAACTTCAACTGGGCCCGCCCCGGCTTTCCTGGAACCGTGATCGCCGGCCGCTTTCTCGATCCCGTCACCGCCGGCCCCGGCAACGTCAAGGTCTATCTGACCGTCGCCCATCAGGCCTCGGGCAACGATCTGGCTCTGACCGCGGCCAAGGAGTACGACTTCTTCACCGCCAGCTTCGGCGCGCTCGAAACCACCCATCTGAACGTCGTCGAACTGCCCGACGACACCCTGCCCGCCGTCTGGGCTCCCGAACTGGCGGCCATTCAGGGCTCGCGCACAGGCGATAAATCCGGCATTCGCCTGCTGGCCAACACCATCGCCCACCAATGGTGGGGCAGCGAAGTCAGTCCCCGCACCCTCAACGACACATGGATCACTAACGGCATGGCCCGCTACGCCGAGCTGATGTACGTCGAGGACGAGAACGGCAAGACCGCCCTCAAGAACGCACTGCAAGATGTCTCCGCCGGCGCGCTGGCCTACGACACCATCCCCTTGGCAACCGTCAGCCGCCTCAGCCCCTTTTCGCCCGAATTTCAGTCGATGACGCTGGAGAAGGGCGCGATGATCTTCCACATGCTGCGTTGGGAGGTGGGCGACAAGGCATTTCTCGATACGCTCAAGGGCGTTCTCAGCCAGTACTCCGACAGCGGCCTGCGCGCGCAGGACCTGGTCAAGGTCGCCGAGGCGCAAAGCCAGCAGCAGTTGACCGCATTCTTCGCGCAGTGGGTCGACGGCACCGGCGCGCCGCAGTTCAACAACAAATACGCCGTCTACCGCCTGGGCAACAACAAGGGCTTCCGGACAATTGGTGAAATTGGCCAGGACCTGGACCTCTTCCGTATGCCCGTCGAACTGCGCGTCGAAACCGACGGCAAGACCGAGATCAAGAAGATCGAGGTGGTCGGCACCAGCACGCAATTTGTCGTGGACACCTTTGGCCGCCCCCGCCGCATCAGCATCGATCCCGGCAACTGGGTGCTCAAGTCCACCCCCGACCTGCAAGTGCGCATCGCCATCCTCAAGGGCCAGCAACTGGTCGCCGAGGGCGATTTGACCGGCGCTTTGGCCCAGTATCAGAAGGCTCTCGAAGCCAATGCCCAGAGTTCGCTGGCCAGCTACCGCATCGGCGAAGTGCTCTTCAGCCAGCGCAACTACCAGGCCGCCGTCAACGCCTATCGCGACGCCCTGCGCGGCGACGGCGAACCCCGCTGGACCGAAGTCTGGAGCCACATTGCCATCGGCAAGATTTTTGATATTACCGGCCAGCGCGATCGCGCCGTCAACGAGTACCGCCTGGCCGTGCAGACCAACGACAACACCCAGGGCGCGGTGAACGAAGCTCGCATGTACCTGCAAAAGCCCTTCGTCCGCCCGGAAAACGATTAACCCCGCAGCCGCACGTTTTATCATGGACACTGGGGATCAAGATCAATGTCCAAACGCGAATTTCAGACCGAAGTCAATCAACTGCTGCAACTGATCGTCCACTCGCTCTACTCCCACCCGGAGATCTTCCTGCGCGAGCTGGTCTCCAACGCCTCCGATGCGTTGGACAAACTGCGCCACCTGACCCTAGTGGACGAGACCTACAAATCGCTGCCCTTCGATCCGCGCATCGATCTCGAACTGGACGAGGAGAAGCAGACCCTCACCATCGCCGACACCGGCATCGGCATGAACGAAGAGGATCTCATCTCGCAACTGGGCACCATCGCCCGCTCCGGGACCAAGAGCTTTTTGAACCAGCTCTCCGGCGACGCCAAGCGCGACTCCAATCTGATTGGCCAATTCGGCGTGGGCTTTTATAGCGTCTTCATGGTCAGTGACCGCGTCGAAGTCACCAGCCGCAAGGCCGGCGAAGAGAAGGCCTGGCGCTGGATCAGCGACGGCACCACCGGCTTCGAGATCGAGCCCGCCGAGCGCGCCGTGGCCGGAACCACCGTCCTCATCCACTTCAACGAAGAGGGCAAGCAGTACGCCAACGGCTGGCGCTTGCAAGAGGTGGTCAAGAAGTACTCCAACCACATCGCCTTCCCCATCTTCCTCACCCACGACAAGAGCGAGTGGAACGAGGCCGAGAAGAAGTCCATCAAGACCCGCGTCACCGAGCAGGTCAATGCCGCCAGCGCCCTCTGGCGCCGCCCCAAGAGCGAGTTGAAGGACGAGGACTACAAGGAACTCTACAAGTCCATCTCCGGCGATTGGGAAGACCCGCTCTTCTGGTTCCACACCAAGGCCGAGGGCACGCTGGAATACACCACCCTCTTCTTCATCCCGTCGAAGGCCCCGCTCGATCTCTATCAGGCCGAGTACAAGGTGGGCGTCAAGCTCTACGTCAAGCGCGTCTTCATCATGGACGACGCCAAGGAGCTGCTGCCCCAGTATCTGCGCTTCGTGCGCGGCATCATCGACAGCGAAGACCTGCCTCTCAACGTCAGCCGCGAGATCTTGCAGCAGAATCGCGTCTTGCAGAGCATCCGCACGGCCAGCGTGAAGAAGATTCTCACCGAACTGAAGAACGTTGCCGCCACGCAGCCCGAGCAGTACCTGAAGTTCATCACCGAGTTCAACCGCCCGCTCAAGGAGGGCCTCTACGGCGACTTCGCCAATCGCGAACTGCTGCTCGATCTGGTGCGCTTCAAGTCCACCAAGGTTGAAGGCCTCACCAGCCTGGCTGAAGTGATGACCCGCATGAAGGAAGGGCAAAAGAGCATCTACTACATCGCCGGCGGCGTTGAGTCACTGCTGCGCACTTCGCCTCTGCTGGAGATCTACAAGAAGAAAGAGATCGAGGTCCTGATCCTCGACGACGACATCGACGAGATCGTCTTTTCCATGGTCGCCAAGTACGGCGAGATCGATCTGAAGGCCATCAACAAGGCCGCCACCAGCGAGGACTTGAAGGACGAGGCCGAACCCGAAAAGACCGAAGACCTCCAGCCGCTGCTCGACAAGATCAAGGCCACGCTCGGCGACCGGGTCAAGGATGTGCGCGCCTCGGTGCGCCTGGCCGACAGCCCCTCGTGCATCGTAAGCGACGAAGAAGAGCCTTCATTGCAGATGCAGCAGATGCTCAAGGCCATGGGCCAGACCAACATTCCAGCGCCCAAGCCCACGCTGGAGATCAACCCCCATCACGAGATCGTGAAGAAGCTGCTGGCTCGCGCCGACGATGCGGTTTCAGCCGACGCTGCGTGGCTCCTGCTCGATCAGGCCCTGCTCATGGAAGGCGTGCCGCTTCAGGACCCCGCCACCTTCGTGCAGCGCCTCAACCGCATCCTCAACCTCTCCATCTAGTTTGGTGAGTTAGGAATTGATTCAACAAAAGCTCCGTCATCCTGAGCGAAGCGCAGCGAAGTCGAAGGACCTGCTTTTGATCCGTACCCCATTCTTCCCGCATTCTTTGTGGGAAGAATGGGAGACTAACATTCTTCTTTCACCGGCAATTCGTTTTGAAACTTCAGTTCTTGAGTGATTTTTGAGGCAATAGAGCTTTACGTATTTTGCAAATTTGACATATTTCCGAAGGCATCATGAGACGAATACATAGTTACCGACGGTTAGACAACAAACCAACCCGAGCCCAAAGAAGAAGCTCAACCGGAACTAGGCCTAGCTTAAAGTCGACAGGGCATCCACTGCTACAATCAATTCCGCTTCTCCCCGTCCCTACTTACGGAACTTGCGGCCCAGCGTGCTTGTCGTTGCGGTAGGCGCACACACCGCTGGCAATTGCGTACGGCAAGGGGAGCAGGCGCTCAATGCGATCGTGATGCATTTTATGCAGCCAGTACATGCCGGCAATTTCGCCCGAGTTGGTGAGCACCGCCAGGCCGATCTGTCCACTCCAACCGTGCTCCACAAAGGGCCGTGCCAGCGGGTCCCCCTCCTGCTGACCATGGGAGATGAAGCGCTGGGTGGTGATGGCGTCAGCCGTCTGGCCAAGAAGGCTCACGCCGATTACAACGAAATTGTCTCTGTCAAGAAACCGGTGAGTGGACTGGTTATGCCAGTTAAGCACCTGCCAATCCATGCGTTTTCCCAGACCGACGTAGACACCGGTAGCGGTCTGAAGGTTATTCAGCCAGGGATGCACACCGCCGCCGAAACCCCAATATGGCTGGTTGTATTTCACCAGTAGGTCGGCCACATCCAAACGAACATGGACACGCGAGTTGGGCGCATATTCCGCCCCGCCGCCCAGTTTCAAGGCGAACAGATTATCGCGGCCATAGGAGCTTACACCTGCCGTGTACGCGGTCAAAACCTGACTCCAACTGAGAACGCCTGGCGCTGCCTCGGCAAAGAGTCCGTAACGCCGGGCCCGCACCACGCCCCTGACGCCGATCAGAAACTCAGAACCGCGACCACCGGCGGGAACGCCAGAATCGAAGTTGTAGTGCGCTGTATCGAATTTCGTAAGCACGTTCAACGTGGCGTCGAAGGCAAGGTAGCGGTTGACGTTGAAGACCCCGCCTCCGCCCACGGCCATCTGCGGCACTGTACAGTTCAAGAAGCCGGAGCAGCCGCTAAGGTTCACATTTGTCGCTTGCCCGCCAACTTCGAACCGCCGGATGCTTCTCTCCTTCGGGGCAGATGCAATAGACGAGTCGAGCCCTATCGAATTCTGCCCCCGACCGGAAGCCGGGAAGAGAAGAACGATCAAGGCAAGAAGAGTGGAACAAGTCGTTTGCCGACCGGGCCCTGTTTTCACGAACCAGCCTCTATTCAAAACGAACAAAATCCCCTCGATCTATGGTTTCCTGGCAATAAGCGCCGATCGGCCATCTCCAAAACTATGAAAAGTAAGACGAAATTCCGTTGAAGATGAGACGCACTTCACGCCTAGGAGTTAGCGGTATCCACCATAATACAAAACATCGGGGCCTATGGATAATAGGGGCATGACACGGATGTGCCCCTCTGGCATTGCACCTGCTTCACCGGCCATCTGAAAGCGACCCTCCAGCCACTTTTTCGGGCGGGTTCCGACTTCCCCCAGTCCCGCCTCGGGAACCGGGGAAACTCTGCACAGCCTGCCGCCTACATCGCGTCCCTTTTCGCCTTCACCAGCGCGCGCACGAACTCCGGCGTGGAGCCGCAGCAGCCGCCCAAAAACGATGCTCCAGCATCGCGCAGAGCCGCGTAGTGCGAGGCGAAGAACTCCGCGGTCGTCTCGTAGTGAATCACTGACCCATTCAGCACCGGCAACCCCGCATTGGGCTTGATCCACAGGGGCAGATCGGTAACCGCGCGCAGCCGCTGGCAGATAGCGACGGATTGCGCCACGCCCACGCCGCAGTTGGCGCCCACCGCCGACGCGCCCGCCTCGATCATGGCTTTGGCCACAGCTTCCGGGGTCGCGCCCATCATGGTGCGGTCCTTGTTTTTGCCGGAGTCGAAGGCAAACGACGCGATCACCGGCAGGCCCGTCAGCAGCGCAGCAGTTACCGCCAGCCGCGCCTCTTCGATCTCGCTCATGGTCTCGATCAGCAGTGCATCCGCGCCCGCCTCGGCCAGCGACCGCGCCTGTGCGGCAAAGGCCGCGCTGGCAGCTTCCGCCGTCACCTCGCCCCCCACCAGCATCTTGCCCGTGGGGCCGATGGAAGCAAAGACGCGCGCCTGCCCCGCCCCGCGCCGCGAGAGTTCAACCCCGGCGCGGTTGATGGCGTGAAGATCCGCTGCAGAACACTCTTTCATCGCCACAGAGTTGGCGCGGAAGGTGTTGGTCAGAATCACCTGGCTGCCCGCCTCCGCATAGGCCCGCGCCACCCCTTCCACCTCGGCGGGATGGGTCAGGTTCCAGGTGTCGGGTGTGGTGCCGGGCAGCAGGCCGCGCCGTTGAAGCTCCGTTCCCCAGGCGCCATCGCTGATGAGCAACCCTCCAGCCAGCCATTCTTCCAAGCGATTCATAACTCTCCTTGTCGCGCCAAGCATACACGTTGGGACGTCCCCATGACCACGGCGATGTGCGGATTTGTTGCCGTCACAAACGAAGTCCGGTCAGTCGCAATGGAAATTCCGTTCGGAATGAGGAATACCGGCGCCATGAACACTCGGGAAATGCTTTGTAACAGGGCACGACTTCAGTCGTGCCGCCAGTTCCCCCAAAAAGGAGAGGGCTTTAGCCCCTGCGAAAAGCATTTTCAATCGATTCATGTCTCTTAGATGATGTGATCGGACGAAGCAAAGACCAACAAATGACTTCCAGCAGGGCCTAAAGGCCGGTATTTTTATTGGCCTATCGGCACGACTAAAGTCGTGCCCTGTTACAAAGCCCGTGGAAAGAAGCATTTCCCCTGAATTATTTCGTTATCTCCCAATTAAGTTCAAATGCAATTGCCCTGGCTAGCGAGCCGCTGCGAGCCCGCCGTGCTCTGCCCTCTGTGTGCTATCGTTTTAGGGTGATTTGCACCTTTTCGAAATCGCATTCGCTCTTTTTTCGACAGGCTTTTATTCCAAAGCCCTGATTCATTTTTGTCTGGATTCTCGCTTTGCCGGTCCGCCAGGGCGGATGGCCTTCAGTATTTTGTTTTTGTAGCAAATCAAGGGTGACCCGATGTTCGATTTATCCGCTTTGCGCACCGCCGTGATCGAGGGAGACGTATCCGCCTCGACCGTTGCGGCCCGTCAAGCTCTGGACAATGGCGTTCTGCCCCTCAATCTGATCGCCGAGGGCATCGGCCCCGCCATGGCCGAGGTGGGCCGGCTCTTCGAAGAGGACGAATACTTCGTCCCCGAGCTGTTGATGGCCGCCC
The DNA here is from genome assembly GCA_964493705.1 of uncultured Occallatibacter sp. Classification (GTDB taxonomy): domain Bacteria; phylum Acidobacteriota; class Terriglobia; order Terriglobales; family Acidobacteriaceae; genus Telmatobacter. The sequence continues at coordinate 15,867 of CAZBPD010000050.1, read as the reverse complement.
GCGCCACCAAGGAGATCTTTCTCATCCTCCGCCCCCTGCTGGCCCAATCCGGCGCCAAGCCCGCGGCCCATGTGGTCATCGGAACGGTGCAGGGCGATCTGCACGACATCGGCAAGAATCTGGTAGCGGCCATGCTCGAGGGCGGCGGCTTCGAGGTAACCGACCTGGGCGTCGATGTTCCGCCGGAGAAGTTCATTGCCGCTCTGCAGCAGAAGCCCACGCAGATCGTCGGTCTCTCCGCGTTGTTGACAACGACCATGCCGGCGATGCGCTCTACGATTGAGGCCTTTCGCGCCGCCGGAGTCCGCGAGCAAATCAAGATCATGGTGGGCGGAGCGCCGGTCACAGAGAAATTCGCCGAGTCCATTGGCGCCGATGCCTACAGCGAAAGCGCCGCTGCCTCGGTCGGCCTGGCACGCCGCCTGGTCGGAGCAGCCTGACTCATCCTAAGATGATCGCATTCCCTAAGATGTGTCATCCTGAGCGAGCGCATCACGATTTGTAGCGAGGAAATATGAACGATCAACAATGGAACACGCTCGTCTCAGCCGTACGCGGCGAGGCGCAACGCCCTGTCCCCACCGCCTTCATCATCGACAGCCCCTGGCTGCCTAAGTGGGCCGGGCACTCGATCCTCGACTACTTCACCGACGAGCGCATCTTTCTCGATGACAACCTGAAGGCCATTCGCACCTTCCCAGACACCATGTTCTTGCCCGGCTTCTGGTCCGAATACGGTATGTGCACTGAGCCCTCCGCTTTTGGTTCGGTGTGCATGTGGGGCGAAGACGAATTTCCCTTCGCCAAGAAGGTGCTGCTCTCGCCCACCGAGGTCGATCGCCTGGAGAAGCCCAATGTGCGCAAGCACGGCTTGCTCCCCTTCACCGTCAAGCGCCTGCAGCACTTGCAGCCGGAGATCGAAGCGGCCGGCCACAAGATCCGCTTCGCCGTGGCCCGCGGACCGCTTAACATCGCCTCTTTCCTGATGGGCACGCCGGAGTTCCTCGAAGCCATCAAGACCCACCCCGAGCAGATGCATCAACTGCTCAACCTGGTCACCGATTTTCTGGTCGAATGGATCGCCTATCAGCGCGAGCTCTTCCCTTCCATCGACGGCATTTTTCTGCTCGACGACATCGTCGGCTTCGTCAGCCGCCGCGATTGCGAGAAGTTCGCCGTGCCCTACTTGCAGCGCGCCTTCGACGCCGATGTGACGGTGAAGTTCTTTCACAACGATGCGCCCTCGAAGGCCAGTGCGCCGCTGCTCGAGTCTACCGGGATTAATCTGCTCAACTTCGGCATTCAGCACACCCTCACCGACATGAGGACCTGGACCAACAATCGCATTACGCTGCTGGGCAATCTGCCCCCGCGCGATGTGCTGGCCGAGGGAACGCCGGCGGATGTAAAACGCACGACCACGGAGATGCTCAACGCCGTGGGCGACTGGTCGCGCCTGATCGTCTCCTGCGGCGGAGGCATGCCGCCCAACGCGCCCACCGAGAACATTCAGGCGCTGATCGACACCGTTGCCGAAGTCACGCGCTAGAGCATTTCTTCCATTGATGTAAAGATCGGGTGCCCCACCCTCGCCGCGTTCTTGTTTTTGCGGCTAGGGTGGGATGGCATCCATAGCGCGAGGGAAATCGGTGCCGGAAGCATTCCATCCAACCATTGCAGCAGCGCAGACCGCCGAGACCTGCCCAGCGCTCATCATCCCCGCGCCCAGCGCAGCGGAGATTCATCGCGCCCTCGGCTATCCCCGCGAAGCAGCGCCCGCGCCGGCCATGGCCGAGCGCATCGCACGCATCGTGGCCGAGGCAGTGCCCTGCCTTCAGCCGCGCGGAGGCTATACCCTTTACCCAATCTCCAGCCGCAGCGCACACCCTCTGCAACTCGAATCCGTCACCATCACGGGCAGTATCGGAGAATATTTGAGAGACGCCGAACGTGTAGCCGTCTTTGTGGCAACAGTCGGCGAGGAGATCTCGCTACACGCCGCGGCGGCAAGCAAGAACGGCGACGCCTTTGCAGCCTGGATTTTAGATGCCGTCGGCTCCTGGGCGGCCGAGGCTGCGGCTGAGGCGCTGATGCTGCGCTTGAAGCCTCATCTGCGCGAACAGCAAGCTCTCACCCTGCGCTACAGCCCCGGCTACTGCGGCATGGAGATGACCCAACAGCGCAAACTCTTTCAACTGCTGCAGGCCGATGCCGTCGGCGTGACGCTGTTGCCTTCCCTGCTCATGCACCCCTTGAAATCCATCTCTGGATTGGTGGGCCTTGCGCCGGAATCGGCGATCCAGCAATATCGTTCGCCCTGCGAGATCTGTCCCCGTACTTCTTGTCATATGCGGCGATAAATGGACAATTCAACTCCACCCACGCAAAAACGGCTCATCTGCAATGCAAATGAGCCGTCTGAAGATCTTCCGGCTTCCCAAAAAACTCTCAGGCTGGCCGTTCCTCGATGAATCGTTGACGTGGATTAGTTTTCGCTGCGCGGATGGCCCAGGGAAAGGACCTGCACATCCACATGGGCCAGACCAGCTTTGACCATCGACAGCCGCTCGGCAGCGGCAAAAGAGAGGTCGATGATGCGGCCTTCGTCCAGGTAGCCGCGGTCGGTGATGCGCACCACCACGGATTTCCGGTTGTCCAGATTCACCACCCGCACCAGGGAACCGAAGGGAAGTGTGGGGTGGCAGGCCGTCAGTGCGTACATATTGAAGCGCTCGCCGCTGGCCGTCTTGCGGCCGTGGAAGACCTTCCCGTACCAACTGGCGATGCCGTGGAGGGCGTCCCGTCGCTTTTCTGCGGGGGACTCTTGCGGCGCAAGCGAGGCAGGCGTCGCATTCGCTACCGGAGCCACAAGTGGCGCGGTTGCGTGGCTAAGAAGCGCATCGGCCTCGACCGTCCGGGCGGTGAAGGTCACCACCAGTGCGGCCAGACCAATCGATGAGGCTCCCGCCAACAACCAGATCCGGAGCGGAGGATTCGAGCTCGTGCTGCTTGAATTTCTTCGTATCTCCATCCGCCTATTTTACCAAATAGATACCTTAACCACCTAGCAATTTCTACAAATACGCTGCTCTTATCATGTAAAATCCCCAAATTCCATGCGCCTTTTCCTCATTTATTCGCCGCAGAAAAAGGCTTGCATTTTCACTAACAATTGTGCAGGCTTCGACGCGGCCCCCCGTAAATAGGAGTTATCGCGAGTTCTCCACAGTATCACTATGCGGTACGAGATAAAGAAGCGATGAAGAACCCCGGCCCGCGGCAATGCCTGACCGCAAAACAGAATCTGTCTCAAAAGAAGGCATTTCCCCAATGACGGCTTGCGAATGCATGGAATCCGAATCAATTGGAAGCACCCTCTATTGAGACGATCGTATGGACCACTCTCAAGATCGCGTCACTGTTCTGCCTTGCCTGAAACCTCGTCCTGGCGCTGCAACCCGCTCTTCTATTTTTTCAAAAGGATCGCCATCACCTGGCCGTCGACGCTCTTATCCGAACTCTCTACGAACTCGATGTGCGCCTTCATGCCCTCAAAATCCCTGCATGGGTTCATTTCTCCCTGCGGAGTGAAGCCCAGCACCGACAGGTCGATCTTGTACATATTGTTGTTATAGACTTTGATCGATTTTTTGGGATTGACCACGCTGAACTCGATTCCGGATGGATAGCTGCACGCAACATCGCGAATCACGCCGTCGGCAACATGCTTTGGTCCGGTTCCCGGTTCAGTGGGATGCTTGGGGGCGGCATCGATCACCGTTACCACCTCCGAAGTCTCCGTTTGTGCCGGCCGATTGGCCTCGGCGATGGCCTGTGCCCGCTGCTTCTGGGTCTCCACAACATCGTCGATCCTGCTTTCGAGCTGCGCAATGTCGCCGGGCTTGCGCGCCAGCTTCATTGCAGCACGCAACACCGCCTCGGCATCGGCGAATCGCTCCATCGTCATCAGGACGCTGGCAGCATTCATGCGATAGCCCATGTTCTCCGGCTCCAACTGAATGGCCTGAACATTCATCCGGTGCGCTTCATCCAGATGGATTCGCCGGCTCCTGTAAAACGCAGCCAACTGGTCATAAGCGGGCGCAAAGCGCGGATTCAGCCGAATGGCCGCCTGCAGGCTGCTTTCAATCTCGTCGTCCTGGTCCGGCTGGCCCATGCAGAACATGGCAAAGTAATAGTGCGCCAGATAACTTTGCGAGTCGAGTTGCACCGCCTGTCGATACCACTTGCGGGCCTCGACGATATTGCCCGCTTGAAACTCCAGAAAGCCCATCGTCTCATGGGCCAGCGCATTCTTCGGATCGGCGTTGATCACCGCTTCTGTCAGCGCCCTGGCCTCGGCCGTGCGGCGCACATAGGCCAGTACATCGGCACGATATGCATCCGCATCCGCCTGGCTCAGAATCCGGCTCTTGAAGGTGGATTGGTCGATCTTCGCCGCCGCGCTCGATAATACAAAGTACTTGTAACTCCCGATTTGAATGTAATGTTCCAGTTCCTTCTGCAACTGCTTCAAATCGCCAAAGGCCTTTTCGGCCGCCGTCAGCGCATCGACATCGTGGTTAACCAGCGTCTCGTAGTCGACCAGGCGGTGGGTTCCTTTCTCCCGATCGGTGATTTGCAGATAATGAGTCAGCGCCCAGGACTCCGCATAAAATACCGATCCTTTCTGCTCCTCGTGGTAGTACGGCGACTGCGCATCCACCTTGAACAGAACCGGCAGGGGAATCAGAGCGTGCGCGCGCAAATAGAGAATATCGTCGACGCTGGGCTCGCCCAGCAGCACATCCTTGTTGCGAATCTCGGTGTTCTGAATAAACTCCGCCATGCCTTCGTTCAGCCACAGCGGCAGCCACTCGCTGCCGCCCCGCAGATGAAAGTGCGTGTACTCGTGGTAGACACCGGCATAGGGATGCTCCTCTTCCGCATTGAGGCGCAGTAGGATATAGTTCTTATCCGCCGCGCTGAGAAAGAGGCCGCCCAGATGGATCTGGTTCTTGGCCAGATACGCTGCCGGCTCCAAGGCCGCGAAGGCCTTCTCGTTCTTGACTGCGAGTACGACAATCGGCTGTGGCGGATCGATCGTCGGATTGGTGAAGATAACGCCGAACAACCAGTGCATCCGCTCGAATTGATCCAAAAGCTGATCGGCTTGTTTCGCATCCGAGTCGGTGACCACAGTGAAGTGCTCGCTGCGCACCTCGACCCACTGATTTGTCGAGGCCATGGCCGGCTCGCACAATAGAACAGCTAGCGTTGAAAGATATGCAATTCGTTTAAACATAGGCGCGCCGCAAGTTTATCACAGAAAATCATGCAGTTCGCTGGAACGTTTTTACCCTCGCGCTGCGCGTTTGCTGTGGCGTTTGGGCCTTGCGACAGGTGCAGCGGGCGGAGCCGAAGCAACCGGAGCGGTCTGCGCACTGGCCACTGCTGGAGGCGGCGGATCAAGCCACTTGAGCAGCACCGGCGTCAGCAACCCCGCGCCCTCGTCGGAGAGATGAATCCCGTCGGCGGCGCGAATGCGCATCGAGCGGCCGTTGGCCAGAGTCAGATACTCCCGGTAACGGCCGGCCTCATCGCCGACGAAGGGCGTTGGATTCCACCACACCGCCTGCGGCGACTGGCTGACCACGGTGTAACAAATCCGATTCAGCGTGGCCATCTTCTCGTCGTAGACTGGAATGCGCATGGGCGGCAGACCCATCCACACCACCCGCGCCCCGCCCGCGCTGACCATCGCCAGGTAGCTGGCCACGCGCTGCTGATAGACCTTCTCCCAGGCATCGCTGGCGAAGGCCAGCACCTTGCCGTCGACCACAAAGCCCTGGGCGTCGTTGGCGCCGATGGCCACGATCACCACCTCGGGCTTCTCCGCGCCCAGCATGGCCGGGTATTCGTCCATCCAGTTGAAGACCTCGGGCCGCGCCAGACCCGTACCGGAGCGGAAGGTCTTCACGATGCGCAGATGGCCATTGCCGGCAACCTGCCGCATCAGCGTAGCGCTCAAGCCTACCGCCATCATCGAATCCCCGGCCAGGGCAACCACCCGCTGCTTGCCCGGCTCGATGGGCGGGAGCGGCGCCAGCACAGTCACGCGCGGAACTCCAGTCGCCAGTGGCGCCTGTGCACCGGCGGCGTTCAGAAATCCGTTGTGCTGGGCGGGCGATGGGAATGAAGCGCCCTTTGCGAGTGCTCCGGCAGCCGAGCCCAGGCCCGCCGGCGCAGCCTCGGTTGCACAACCAGATCTGTTCGGCATTGCAGACGGCGCGGAGACCATGGCCAGCAGCGCAGGATCGTCGCTCCAACCCACCCGCGCCAGGCTCTCCAGCGCCTCTTCGCGCAGCGCTGCCATCCCCAGCGGCCGCAGCGCGCGTTCCACTCTCTCCGTAACCGGAACCGCCACCGTGCGCAGTGGGCCCAACTCCAGATGGTGGGCCCAACTGGCCAATCCGCCCGACTCCAGCAGCAGCGTAGCAACCGCGCAGCCTGCCAGGGCCAGGAACATTTGCCGGATTGAGTGGGTCATCGTCTGCATGTCTCTCAGAATTGGAAGTAGATGAAGGGCGCCACACCCGTGGGTCCCAGAATTTCAATGACGGTCAAGGCCACGGCCAGCGCCGCGCCCCGCGCCAGGGCGGGCCAGCGGCCCATTTCTAGCTCCAAACCGTTGCGCCAGCGCGTGGGCGCAAATTGCCCTGCAAGCCCCAGGAACAGGACAATGCATACCGGAGTGGCAGCCAGCGTCGCCGGGCCCGCTGTGGCCAGTCTGGAGAAGACGGAGAAGGCAATCTCGAACGAGGACGCACGGAAAAACACCCATCCCGCGCAGACCGCATGGAAGAGCAGAATCCGCGCCGTCCACTTCCACGCGATGGTGGCGCGCCAGCGCAGCAGCGGCGTCCAGCCAATGCGCGACCAGAAGCGATGAATCACCAGCAGTGCGCCGTGCAATCCGCCCCAGGCCACAAAGGTCCAGGCGGCGCCGTGCCACAGTCCGCCCAGCAGCATGGTAATCATCAAATTGATCGCCGTGCGCGCCCCGCCCTTTCTTGACCCGCCCAAAGGGAAGTACAAGTAGTCGCGCAGCCAGGTGGAGAGCGAGATATGCCAGCGCCGCCAGAACTCCTGCGGGCTGGTGCTGGTGTAGGGCGCGTTGAAGTTGCGCGGGAAGCGGTAGCCCAGCAGCAGCGCGCAGCCCATCGCTATATCCGTATAGCCGGAAAAGTCGCAATAGATCTGCGCCGCGTAGCCGTAGACAGCCAGCAGCGTGTCTAGCCCGCCATAGGACTGGGGCACAGCGAAGACCGGCTCGACCAGCCGCGTGGCCAGCATATTCGAGATGACAACTTTTTTGAACAGCCCGCCCACAATCAGCAGAAACGCCCGGTTGACTCGCACTTTATTTGGATCGCGCGACTTGGCCAGTTGCGGCAAAAAGCGCGAGGCGCGCAGAATCGGCCCGGCGATCAGTTGCGGAAAGAAGGCCACATAGAGCAGCGCATCGCCCAGTTGCACCGGCTCCTTGACCTTGCCGCGATAGCAATCCATCAGCAGCGAGATGGCGTGGAAGACAAAGAACGAGACGCCCAGCGGCAGCAGCGGCGAATCGACCGGAATGGCCGGCGGCTTTGCAAAGCGCCCCCACAGCGCCAGCAGGTTGAGCAGCAGAAAGCCGGTGTATTTGTAGTAGCCCAGCGTGGCCAGGCAGGCCGTAGCGCCGCCGATCAGCCAGCGCTTGCGCTGCTTTCTATCGGTGCTGCGCTGAATCCGCTGGGCAACGAGCCCGCTGAAGAGCGAGATGCCGAAGAGCAGCGGTACATAGCTCCAGTTCCAGAAGCCGTAGAAGACGTAGCTCGCCAGCAGCAGAAAGCTCTTGTGATAGAGGGGAAACCGATAGAGGCTCCAGGCAATCGCCAGCACGATCAAAAAGAACAGCGCGTACTCGACGGTGGGAAAGAGCATGGGAGCGATCGGCCTCTGCTTTTAAGAATAAGGGAAAGAAATCGGGGCATTCACCAAGGCAAACCCATCTTAATCTGCGTGATTACGACCCACGGTTAGTCTTGTAACAGGGCACGACTTCAGTCGTGCCGCCACGAAAGCACAAGACAATAAGGGCTTTAGCCCCTGCTAACCTCTTCATGTCCCATTTGCCGATTGCCAGCCGATGCCGAATGCAGGGGCTAAAGCCCACCGCGTTTCCTTCGCCCATGTACGGCACGACTGAAGTCGTGCCCTGTTACAAAGCACATGCATTCAATATTTTGCGCGCAATTTTTTATTCTTGTATAGGAGCGAGTTTAGATGCGTTTGCCCCGGGGCATTCACGGCTTCTTGTCCGTCACCACCTTGACGTCTTTATTCTGTAACGCCTCGACGTGAAAGCGCTGGTAGTTCGAGTCATGCTCCACAATGTGCTGGCGAATCCCTTTGAAGACCATCAAGCGGGCGTCGAGCGTGCCCTCGGAGTCGATGGGCAGCCAGATCTCGCCGTTGATCTTGGCCTGGTCGAAGGTGAGATAGGTTCCCTTCTGAATATTGGCCAGCAATCCGCCGCCGATGCGGACGTTGTCGTAAAAGGTCGCCTCCAGCCGCGTGACCTCGCGGTCGGCTTCGTCGATCCACACCGTCCCGCGCAGTTTTTTGAAGAGATCCTCGCCCAGCCCGTGCGCCTTGGCGTCTTTGCGGCCCACAAAGTCGCAGACGATCGTCGCCCGCCCGCGGAAGTTCTCCCGCCGCGGCTGACTGGCGTCGACGATCTCCAGCAGCTTCACCAGGTGCAGCTCATTTTCCTCCTCTTTCTCTTCGCTTTTGGGATTCTCCGCCTTCTCCACGGCCTTGGTGACGCGCTCGGTCTCCTTCTGCTGCTCCTCGCCGTCGAGCGGCTTGCCGTCTTTTTTGATCCGTCGCCAGATCAGCCGGCCGTGAACGAAGAACTCCTCGAACTCGCCGGTCTCGGTCTTCTTCACCTGCCCCTTCGAATCCAGATCCTGGGTGACGGTCTGCGCGGTATAGGTGTAGTCTTCGCGCAGCTTTTCCACCTGCTTCTGGTGTTCCGCCACTTCGGTCATCAACTGCCGAATGTCGGGCAGAGGCTTATCGGCCGGCTTCTGGCCGTGCAGCAGCGATGCGGAAAAAAGCGAAAGCAGGAAACCGGCGCACCGCGCCGTGCGTATCCCTCTCATCGGGGCGAATCCTCGCTTGCAGTTTAACCCCTGCCGCCAAGTCCCCTGCGAGGATACGATAGGCACAGCAACGAAAAGGAGAAATCGATGGTGCGCCTCTTGCTGCAATGGCTGTTGAGCGCGGTAGCGCTGCTGGTCGCTTCGCAACTCATCTCCGGCTTTTACGTCGAGGGCCTGGGCGCGGCGCTGACGGCCTCCCTGGTGATCGGCCTGTTGAACGCGACCATTGGATTGGTGCTGAAGATTGTCGGTTTCCCGCTGACCATCCTCACCCTGGGCCTGTTTCTGCTGGTGGTCAATGCGCTGATGATCCTGCTGGCCTCGGCGCTGGTGCGCGGCTTCCATGTGCGCGGCATTGGCCCGGCCTTCTGGGGAGCTGTGGTGCTGGCGCTGCTGGGCATGGCGATCCGCGCCTTCACGCGGGGAGTCTAATGTCCAGAATCTAGCCGTGTATCTCAATCAGATGATCGTTTATCCGCGTTGAAAGGTACGGGCTACAGCTTTGAAGGGTACGGGCTTCAGCTTTGAAGGGTACGGGCTTCAGCCCGTACATAAAGCTCAAAGAATCAAAGGGCTTTAGCCACTGGGGGAATGCTGGTTTGGAGGATGACACTTGATCAGAGTTTCCCTAGTGGACCAAAATCGCGGATCTGTCACTTCTCCTGCGCAGCTTCCATCTTTACGACGCTCTTCTGGTGCTGCTTTGTCTTACCGGTCTTGCCAGGCTTAGCGGCGGGCGTTGCGGGCGTCTCCACCACCGGCCCGGTCAGCGTCTGCGGAGTGCGAATCGCCCCGGCGCTGGAAAATCCCGGTGTAGAGAGCGGCGCAGGCTGCACGCTGCCTTGCAGCGCCGCCGGTTGAATTCGTGCAGCCACGCCCCATCCTCCGCCCGCCACTATGGCGGCAATGGCCACAGCGGCCGCGGCGCGCAGCGCACTGCCATGCAGCCAGTCCAGATTCAAGTCATGGAACGAAAGCCACTCCCAGCGCCGCGGCTCCCGCAGCAGCGCGGCCTTCAGGTGCATGTACAACCGGTCTTCCAGCCCCTGGGGAGCGGGCAATCGGGCAATCTGCCGCAGCGTCTCTTCGGCGGCGGCGATTCCGACAGGGATAATACCCTCGGCAATGCGGTCATTGGCAGCGTACTTGGTTTGGGTACTCATCGCGAACTCCTCTTGCGGGAGGCCGAATCCTCGAGCAGTCCGGCCATCAGGTTGCGTGCTCGAAAGAGCCGCGAGCGCACGCTGGACTCGGTAATCTTCAGCACCGCGGCAATCTCCACGCTGCTCAGTTCGTCAAAGGCCGAGAGCAGCAGCACCTCGCGCTCCTTGGCTGGCAGTTGCTCAACGCAACCCAGCACATGGGCGCGATGTTGCGCGGCGGCGGCGCGCTCCTCGGCGCTAAGCCCTTCTGCGGGCAGGATACGCGCCATATCGGCCACGTCGTCGGTCTCGGGACGCGTCTTGGCCCGCCGTTTGCGGTCCAGCACCACGTTCCACACAATGCGGATCAACCACACCCGGTGGTCGCGAATCTCGCCCAGTTTGGCGCGGTGCCGCAACACCCGCAGAAACGCCTCCTGCACCGCGTCTTCCGCCTCGGCGGCATTGCGCAGCACCGAAAAGGCCACGCGATACAGCGTCGCCCCGTACTGGCTCACCAGCGCTGCCAGCGCCTCTTCTTCCGCGTGCTCACGGGCGCTCTCGGCCACGGCTCTCTCTCGTATCTCCATGCAACCTGAGAATACCGCCTGACTGGCGCTCATATCTCACCAGACGCAGCGCAGCTCCAAACTGCTCGCATACTTCGGTCGATTTCAAGCCAATTACACGATCATTCGACAGAAACGGAAGGAGAGCAATCTGGGGTCAGATCCAGGTTGGCCACCCTCGCCGCGCGCTGGTTTTTACGGCTGGAGAGAAACAAACGTGGACCGGGAGGTCTACGACACAGCCGGCCGGGAGGCCAGCGCTACGGTTTAATGTCCCGCGGGTCGGTAAAGGCCGGCGGGGGAATAGGGTGGGCTCGTCGATTCACTGCAAATGCCGGAATTCTTCACAGCAAAAGAAAACTCGCGGAGCCGGCGGCCCCGCGAGTCTTCGAGCAACACTCGATCCTACTGTTTGCCCAGCAATTTCTGTGCGGCGATTGAACCGGCCATGCCGTCCTTGTCCGCGTCCTTGACCTCCGCCCACAACTTGCGCGCAAGATCCTGTTTGCCCTGGGCCACGTAGAGGTCGGCCAGATCCAGTTTGGCAACCCCAGCCGAGACGGTCTCGGTGGGCTTGGCGGCTAGCGCCGTATAGATGTCAATCGCCTGGCTGTCGCGCGCAGTCTGGTGGTAGATGCCGGCCAACGCCAATTTGGCCAGGCTGGACAAATTCCGGTCCCAGGAGCCGGCGGCGGCCTTCAACTCGGTCTCTGCCGTGCCATACTGTCCCAACTCGGCCGCGGTAATACCGCTGAAGTAGTGCGCCTTGCTGCCTTCCGGCATCCAGCCATACTGCTGCGCGACGTCGGCAAACTGTTGGTGCGCGGCCTTGGAGCGCTCGCTCGCCGAGACGTAGACGCCCGGCTCGGGCGGTGCGCCGGGCTGGGCCAGAGGCGACGAATAGGTGTCCAGCGCCGCGCCCAGCGCCAGGTTGGCCGCGCTCGAGCGGAAACTCCAGAAAATCGCCGAGCCTACCAATAGAAGAAGAACCACGGCGGCGCTGATCACCCAGCGCACCACGCCGGAACGGTGCTCGCTCAGCCAGCCGACACTGTTGGCGGTGGCTTGGGCAAAACTGTCTTTCTTGAGGGCATGACGGGTTTGAGTATCCACGGGTCTCTTCTTGTCCTTCGTCTTTAAACTTGCTTCGTCGCTCGACGCGCGGCCGGCACGCTCTGAGAATTCCTCCGCGCCTGCGCAACCCATTTAGTCTATCAGCGCGCCGAGAGCAGCGTCCACCTGCTGCCTTTCTCTGTGCGCGCCCTTCCCCCGGAACCCCTGTAAGAAGACGCGGCGGAGAGACTGACACGACGGCGCAGCTCCCCCAGCGGCGCTGGAGAAGCTGCGTTTAAACTCATGCCTGGGATTCGGAATCAGTGCTCTCGCCTAACCTCTGCCGGAGAGCGCCGTGCCCCGCAGTGCGCGAATCCGGGAGATGGCGTCGTCCAGCACAGGGGGCTTGAACATCACCTGGTGACCCTGGTCGATCAGTTTTTCAACATATTCAATCACTGTCTGCCCGTGGTCTTGTGCTTCACGGATGTAGGCATCGGGAACGGTAATGGAGATCATCATGGCGGGTTGCCTTCCTGCTCCTTCTATCGGCAATTTGCGCCAGTCGTTGAGTGAGAATCCTATTTTGAGACAGCGGTGCAAAAACTTCGCCATTCTGCACCGCTTTCTCCGCATTTCCTTCTCCCTGAACTTGCTCTCCCGGCCCCGGAACGGTAGGCTAGTTCCATGTACGAGGAGTTTCACAGTACCGACCAGTGGAGCGGCGAAGCCCTCCATTGCCGCTGGAAAGGCACCATGGTGGCCATCGCCACCCGCCACGCCGACGCCGTCGATGTCCGCTTCGACGTCAATGGACGCCCCATGTGGATCGCCCTGCCCTGTCAGGCCTGGCTCGAGCAGAAGCTGCGCAGCGGCAAGGTCCTCACCGACCGTCTCGCCGTGCAGGTCGCCGGCCGCTACCTCAAACAGTTGATCGAAGAGGGCTTCGACGCCCAACGGGAGGTCTACACCATGACCGTCCCGCAGGTCCTCGAACATCTCGACGCCGTTATCGACGAAGCCAGAGCACTGGGCGAGTTGCCCTCGCTCCCCGTCCTCGCTTGATCGATCGAACTTTATATAACTCCAGGGCGCCCCACCCTCGCTGCCCTTTTGTTTTTGCGGTTTGGTCTTTGACCGCTTAATTTTGTACCTCTAAGGGTGCCCCCAGTCTCGTTTTTGAGACCAGATAAAGGTCGAGCTGAAATATCATTTCATGCAGTCAGAGACCTGGGGTGGGAAACTCAGGACCTTTTAGGTCTTGTTCAAGAAGAGCTGCCCGACGCGTCTGGTCGCGTTACGGTGGCGATCAACACACATACGCCGCCTTCATTGCGGCAACCAGCCCACTCCACGAAGCGGTGGCGTTCTGCTGGGCTTCTTTATAAAGCAGCGTCTCTATCCCCGCCTTTGGCCAAATATTTCTTCATTCGTACCCCAAATCACTTCCCACATCCCGGTATACATGGCAAAATGTTCAGTCCCTCACCATTCACTGTTTTTTGACCCGGAATCATCATTCATCTTTCATCACTCGGAAGGAGTCCTGTTCATGGCAATCTCTTCGACAGCGGAAGTGCTCAGCAACTTGGTGTCTGGGCCGCACGTCTATCGCAACCTGCCCGTGGAGCAACTGATCGAGACCGCCCTCGGTCGCGGAGAAGCAACCCGCGCCGCCAATGGCGCCTTGGTCGCTTATACCGGCGCCCGCACCGGACGCAGCCCCAAAGACAAGTTCACCGTAGACGACCAGCTTACCCACACCTCGGTCGACTGGGGTAAAGTGAACGCGCCCTTTGCTCCGCAGCGTTTCGAGGCTCTTCTCGAACGCGTCCTCGAGCATCTGCGCACCCGCAGCCTCTTCATCCAGGACCTCTATTGCGGCGCCGATCCCGCTTACCGCATGTCGATTCGCGTCATCGCCGAGTACGCCTGGCACGCCCTCTTCGTCCGCCAGCTCTTTGTCCGCCCTGAGAATGGCGATCTGGCCAGCCATTCCCCCGAGTTTACGGTCATTGCCGCCCCTGAATTCGAGGCCGTTCCCGAGCGCGATGGCACCCGTTCCGGCGCCTTCATCATCGCCGACTTCACCCGCAAGATCGTCTTGATCGGCGGAACTAAATACGCCGGCGAGATGAAGAAGTCCATCTTCGGCGTCATGAACTTCATCGTCCCCAACCGCGATGTGCTGCCCATGCACTGCTCGGCTAACGTCGGCGCTGACGGGACCTCGGCTCTGTTCTTCGGTCTCAGCGGCACCGGTAAGACCACCCTCTCCGCCGACCCGGCGCGCCGCCTCATCGGCGACGACGAGCACGGCTGGGGACCCGCCGGCATCTTCAACTTCGAAGGCGGCTGTTACGCCAAATGCGTCGATCTTACTGAAGAGCGCGAACCCCAGATCTACCGCGCCATCCGCTACGGCTCGGTGCTTGAGAACGTTGTCCTCGACCCCGCCACCAAACTCCCCAACTACGCCGACATCCACCTCACCGAGAACACCCGCGTCGCCTATCCCATCGAGTTTATCGATCAGGCCGTCATCCCCGGCATCGGGCCCCATCCCCGCAACGTGATGTTCCTGGCTGCTGACGCTTTCGGTGTCCTGCCCCCCATCGCCCGCCTCACCAACGAGCAGGCCATGTACCACTTCCTCTCCGGCTACACCGCCAAGCTCGCCGGCACCGAGGCCGGCATGGGCCGCGATCCCGAGCCCGAGTTCTCGGCCTGCTTCGGCTCGCCCTTTCTGCCCCTCGCCCCCCGCTTCTATGCCGAGATGCTGGGCAAGCGGCTGACGCAGCACAAGGCTTCTTGCTGGCTTGTAAACACCGGCTGGTCCGGCGGCAAATTCGGCGTCGGCAAGCGGATGAGCCTGCCCATCACCCGCGCTTTGGTCAACGCCGCCCTCGACGGCCAGCTCGACCATGTCGAGTTTGTCACCGAGTCAGCCTTCGGCCTGCACATTCCCGTCAGTTGCCCCGGCGTTCCTGCGGAAATCCTTAATCCCCGCAACGCCTGGGCCGACAAGCAAGCCTATGACGATACTGCTGCCCATCTGGCCTGCCGTTTCGAGGCCAACTTCAAGCAGTTCGATGCCTCGGAGGAGATCCGCAACGCCGGCCCTAAAGCCTGTGCTGTCTAACCCACCAGTGGGGTGCCCCGCCCATGAACAACGGGGTGCCCCACCTTCGCTGCTGTCATTTTGAGCAAAGCGTAGCAAAGTCGAAAAATATATTTTTGTCTGTTGCGGCTAGGGTGGGTAATAAAACCGCCTGGGTAGCCCAGAATAAAGTCTCTCTGTTCTTAATCCCAAACCAGAAACCTGACCGGAACTGGCCACGAACCTCGCCAACTCCGCAAACAGCCGCGCTGCGGCGCTAACTCCGCTAACTTGCTAACTCGCAAAATCACCCCAACGCAAAAAGACCATCCCGCGAGGGATGGTCTTTTTGTTCGAAATAATTGCCGGCGATCACCTAATCTCCCACACAGTCACCCGTGCAGTACCATCGGCCCAGCGAGGCTTAACTTCCGTGTTCGAGATGGGAACGGGTGATCCCTCGCAGTATGGTCACCGGCAAACTTGAATGGCGCTTGGCGGGTGGTTGCCCGCAGCCTGCCGCGGCATCTACTTTGTTCCGGATGGTTTCTCCCGGAGGCCCGTAGGAACGCGGACTGCAATCTGGCGCCAAAACTTTGCTCAGTCTGAGCTGGTAACAACGAAATTGATTGGGTTTTACTACAAGGCTTGCTTGAAGAATGCCTCCGTCGGTACTGCGCGGAGTTAATTCTATAGACAAGCCGAACGGGCGATTAGTACTGGTAAGCTACATGCATTGCTGCACTTCCACCTCCAGCCTATCAACCAGATGGTCTTTCTGGGCCCTTCAGGGA
>CAZBPD010000049.1:0-32356 GCA_964493705.1 uncultured Occallatibacter sp. | reverse complement strand
TCCGGCTTCCAGCCGTAACCCGAAGCCACCGGCTATTAGCCGGTGGTCGTTCACCCTCTTTGTGATCGCCCTTCTTCTCCAGCAGGTTGCGCAACTGCATCCACGGCTGCGGCTCGGCTAAACCTTCCGGCGGCTGCAACATCAGCCACTCGATCCGTTCATCGGCTTTCAGCGGAAGCTCCTTCGAATAAGTTCTCCTGTTTACATCTTCTTTTTCTTGCGGCTCATGCAGGGTCAACTCTTCGTATTCCAGACCATCGATTAGCAGTTTTCCCGCTACCGGCCAGCTCGCCCTGTCATCCCGCAGATTTTTCAACTTCGCGCCAACGAGGCAGAGCCAAGTCTTTTTTGGATGAACCATTGCTTGCCAGATGAAATCGCCTTTAAGCGTCAGGTTTTGACAGCTCAAGCTACGAATCTCTGCGCCTCGGCAGGCAAGATCGCCGTTGATCTCAGCGCCCAGCAAACGAATCATGCCCGAAGACTCGAAGCCATCCTGCAAAAAGATGCCGCCGCCGATCCTGGCCCCGTCCGCTGAAAGCGCATTCCCCGTGGCAGTCAGCTTCGCGCCGGAGCATTCGAGATTGCCTTTGATCTCCGCGCCCAGCAGGCGAATCCCGCCCGAAGACTCAAAGCCATCCTTCAAAAAGACACTACCGCCGATTCTGGCCCTGTCCGCGGAGAGTGCATCATCCGTTGTAGTCAGCTTCGCGCCGTCGCATTCGAGATTGCCTTTGATCTCCGCGCCCAGCAGGCGAATTGTACCCGAAGACTCAAAGCCATCCTTCAAAAAGATGCCGCCGC
Organism: uncultured Occallatibacter sp.; assembly: GCA_964493705.1. Classification (GTDB taxonomy): domain Bacteria; phylum Acidobacteriota; class Terriglobia; order Terriglobales; family Acidobacteriaceae; genus Telmatobacter. The sequence goes on along the minus strand of CAZBPD010000049.1, from coordinate 31,552 downwards.
CGATCCTGGCCCCGTCCGCGGAAAGCGTATCCCCCGTGGCAGTCAGCTTCGCGCCGGAGCAGTCGAGATCGCCTTTGATCTCAGCGCCCAGCAGACAAATCTCACCCGAAGACTCAAAGCCATCCTTCAAAAAGATGCCGCCGCCGATCCTGGCCCCGTCCGCGGAAAGCGCATCCCCCGTGGCAGTCAGCTTCGCGCCAGAGCATTCGAGATTGCCTTTGATCTCCGCGCCATGCAGGCGAATCCCGCCCGCAGACTTGAAGCCATCGTTCAAAAAGATGGCGCCGCCGATCCTGGCCCCGTCCGCGGAAAGCGCATCCCCCGTGGCGATCAACTTCGCGCCGTTGCATTCGAGATTGCCTTTGATCTCCGCGCCAAGCAGGCGAATCTCCTCAGCAGCTTTGATCCGCTGCAGAAAAAGTGGGCCATCACACATTAGCCGGTCTGCGCGGAACTCGCCAGACAGCGAAGAATCAAGAAAAAAGATGCCGTGGGTCTTCGCCGACCTGAAGTTGATCGCCCTTTGAAAATCGCAGTGGCGAAAATCCAATGTTGCAGAAATAGAACATTCTTCGCAATCGAAGGTGTCCGGCACGGTTACGCCCCAGGCGCGCAGGCCCCTGGCATCGATGTGCGGAGCGGCCTCGGGGTCCGTGGCCAGCCAGCGCAGAAAGGCTCCGCGCACTGGCGGGCGTACGGCGTCCTCTTCCGGCTCTGGAGGGTCTTCCGAACTGGCCGAAGCGCGCAGAACCCTGATCTCCGCATCCAGCAGCTTCGTATCGAAGCGTTGGCCCGCCAATTCAATGAGCTTTCTGGCGCGGATATGGTCGAGCATGGGCATAAGTAAGGGCCTTCGTCTTTCCCGAACGTGTATACATGAACCGCAACCAGTTTGCCTTAAAACATGGTGCGGCGAAAGGGAAATCCGTGCCGTCCGCCAAAATAGTCATCAAAAATCTCAGGCAGGCAGAATAAGTCGAGTATTACTCAAAAAGCAAAGGCCATCCATTGCTGGATGGCCTGTTTGCTCCGATAGGCAAATCTACTGTGGGACGGCGGCACTCACGATGCACTCTTTGTGCTTCATCCGGTTTTTGTAGCTCGCCTTGATGAACGCGTGAAAGAGCGGGTGCGGCTCCAGCGGTTTGGACTTGAACTCGGGGTGGAACTGGCAGCCCAGAAAGTACGGGTGGCCGGGCAATTCGACGATCTCGACATACGTCGCGTCGGGAGTGGTGCCGCTCAGGCGCAATCCGCCGCCCACCAACAGCGCTTCGTATTCGCGGTTGAACTCGTAGCGGTGGCGATGGCGCTCGCTGATCTCGGTGGCCCCGCCGTAGGCCTGGGAGGCCAGCGTGCCTGCTTGCAGAACGCAGGTCCACGCGCCCAGTCTCATGGTTCCGCCCATCTCTTCCACGCCCAGCAGTTCTCTGAGCTTGTAGATGATGCGGTGGGGGCTGGCGGGGTCGAATTCGCCGGAGTTCGCATCCTTCAATCCGCAAACGTTGCGGGCAAACTCGATGCACGCGGTCTGCATTCCCAGGCAGATGCCGAAGTACGGCACCTGTTTCTCGCGGGCATAGCGAATGGCGTTCAACATGCCTTCGATGCCGCGCTTGCCAAAGCCGCCGGGGACGAGAATGCCGTCGAAGCCTTCGAGTTGCGCTTCGTACGAGCGGTCCTCGGGCGTCTTCGATTCCAATCCCTCGGCCTCGATCCAAGTCACGCGCAATTTCAGATTCTGCGCCGTCGCGCCGTGGGTGAGCGCTTCCTTGAGCGATTTGTAGCTGTCCTCGTACTCGACATACTTGCCGACGATGGCGATGTGGACTTCGTCCTGGGGATGGTAGCAGCGATGGACGAGCGCCTTCCACGCCGCCAGATCGGCTTCCGGCGCATCCTTGTGCAGGTAGTTGAGAATCAGCGCGTCCACGCCCTCGGCGGCGAAGCACAGCGGCACCTCGTAGATCGACGGCACATCGATGGCGTTGATGACGGCGCGCTCTTCCACGTTGCAGAAGGCGGCGATCTTCTTCTTCATATCGATGCCCAGCGGCCGCTCCGAGCGGCAGACCAGCACGTCGGCCTGAATGCCGATGCCCAGCAACTCCTTCACGGAGTGCTGTGTGGGCTTGGTTTTGAGCTCCTGCGCGGCGGCGATCCAGGGCACCAGGGTGAGGTGCACAAAGACGGTGTTCTCGCGGCCCAGCTCCTGGCGCATCTGGCGGATGGCTTCGAGAAAGGGCAGCGACTCGATGTCGCCCACCGTACCGCCGATCTCGACAATGGTCACGTCCGCGCCGTTGGCCGAGACCTTGCGCATGGCGTTCTTGATCTCGTTGGTCACGTGGGGGATCACCTGGACGGTCTTGCCCAGGTAGTCGCCGCGGCGTTCCTTGAGGATGATCTGCTCGTAGATGCGGCCGGTGGTCAGGTTGTTGTCGCGGGTGAGCACGGCATGGGTGAAGCGCTCGTAGTGGCCCAGGTCGAGATCGGTCTCGGCCCCGTCGTCGGTGACGAAGACCTCGCCGTGCTGGAAGGGCGACATGGTACCCGGATCGACGTTCAGGTAGGGATCGAACTTCATCATGTTCACGCGCAGACCGCGGCTCTCCAGCAAACAGCCAATCGAGGCCGCCGCCAGACCCTTACCTAAACTGGACACAACTCCGCCCGTCACAAAGACGTACTTTGCAGACATGAATGCAACCTCTTATAAGTCTGATGGGATTGGACGTACCAGGTGGGCACAATCAAGTATGGCAGAGAACCGCCGGCAAAGGAAACAGAATATTCACACGGCTCGCGGCACGGCGTCGCCAGGATGAAGTCAAGCGCTCTTTTATCATAGGTTTATGGAGTTCCCTTTTTCCGCAATTGGCAGTCAGGAAAGGGGAGGAGATCATCCGGGAAATGAAGAAAAACGGCGCTATACTAGACGCATGAGCACCCCCACCCAGCCCGCAACCGATACCGAAGAGCTGGAGAGCGCCTTGCGCCAGTTGTTGGCCAAGGAGCGGCTGCCCGACTACATTCAATCGGCGCGCTACGAACTGAGCACCGACCACTATGGCGATCCCATGGTGCGAATTTATTTGGATGTTACGCCGGAGAACGCCCTTATCTTGGAAAAGGACAAGGCGAAGCTCAGCAAGTATAGCGAGTATAAGCAACGACTCCGTTCTCAGGTGCTCAAGCTGGAGACGGATTATTTTCCCCTGATCCGCATGGTCGAGACACCATGAGCGCGCAAAAGCTCCCCGAGCATTTGCTGGAGCAAGCCAAACATTTGGCACGGCGGGAGCGGACGCGCCCACGGCAAGCCAGTCTGCGGAGAGCGATTTCAACGGCGTACTATGCGCTTTTTCACTTTTTGATTCGTGAAACATTGCGCCAGCTCGGCCCCAACCTTGGGCAGGAGAATTACAACCGCGCCTATCGCTGGTTCGATCATGGGACGATGAGAAGCGTGGCCAAGGCCTTTTCACAAGAAGTTGTCCGGATTCCGAATTCAAAAGAGGTACTGATTCCTGCGAACGATTCGAGAATCCAGTTTATCGCTCAGCATTTTGCCGATCTTCAGGAATTGCGTCATCTGGCCGACTACGGTTCTTCAGCCGTCTTCGCTCGCCCGGATACGATCGAGTACATTGACTTTCTCGATTCGGCATTCCGCATATGGCCAGCGGTGAAGAAATCTCCCGAAGCCAATGCTTTTCTGCTCTCGCTTCTGCTCTGGGAGCGATGGGGCAAGCAGCGATAACCCGCAAATTCTTCAGGAGAATGCGCATGACCGATCGCATCGAGATTCTCCGCGGCGACATTACCCATCTGGCTGTGGAGGCCATCGTTAACGCGGCCAACACCTCGCTGCTGGGCGGCGGCGGCGTGGATGGGGCCATTCACCGCGCCGCCGGACCCGAGTTGCTGGCCGAGTGCCGTCAACTGGGCGGCTGCTCGACCGGCGAGGCGCGCCTGACCCGCGGCTACCGGCTGCCGGCTCGCTATGTTCTGCACACCGTCGGCCCGGTCTGGCACGGCGGCGCCGATGGCGAGCCCAAATTGCTGGCCAACTGCTATCGCAACTGCTTCGCCCTGGCCCGCGCTCACGAGTTGAGAACGCTGGCCTTCCCGGCCATCAGTTGCGGCGTCTATGGCTACCCCATCGAGCAGGCCGTGGCCATCGCCGTGCGCGAGACCATCGCCGAACTTGCCGCCAATCCCCAGCTTGAAAAGGTGATCTTCGCCTGCTTCGATCCGCCGGTCTACTCTGCCTACCAGGCGGAACTGCAACAATTGGCCCGCAACGCCGCCGCTGAGTAGCGCCTGCCTCGTAGATGTAGCGCCGGCCTCCTGGCCGGCTGGAGCGCGGACGTCCTCGTCCGCGCTTGTCCACCATGAAGACCCATTTCATACGGATTAAACGCAAGTCCTGGAGCGGGAATGCCGCTTCCTCTTCCAGCACCGGGCGGCTTCGCCGGTCAATATCCGGGCATTTCGCGCCTATAAGCGGATTTAAGATGGTATTTCGGTTGGGTTCGACGAGCGCGGTCCAGCGAAACAGGCACGTTTCCTGCGAATGCCGCTCGCCAAGGTCTGTCCTTCGTCTCTCGATGAAGCGGCAATCCGCCCCTTTCCGAAGCCGCCGGCGGGGAATCCTGCCGGCCTACACCGTTGTCTAACCTCTGTACCACCGCGATTGCGAGCCAGCGAAGGGAACCCAGAGTGAAGAATCCGGCAGCCAAGTACGAAGCCACCCGCACCGTCCATTTGAACGACCGCACCTGGCCAGGCAAGACCATCGAGCGAGCGCCGCTCTGGTGCAGCGTCGATCTGCGCGACGGGAATCAGGCGCTGATCGATCCCATGGATCTGGATCGCAAGAACAAGATGTTCGATCTGCTGGTCGGCCTGGGCTTCAAGGAGATTGAGATCGGCTTTCCCTCCGCCTCGCAAACGGAGTTCGATTTTTGCCGGGGACTGATCGAAGCCGGGCGCATCCCGTCCGATGTGACCGTGCAGGTGCTCACGCAGGCCCGCGCGGAGCTGATCGAGCGCACCTTCGAGGCCCTGCGCGGCGTGCATCGGGCCATCGTCCACGTCTACAATTCCACCTCCACCGTGCAGCGCGAGGTGGTCTTCAGGATGGATCGCGCCGGGGTCAAGCAACTGGCCGTCGAAGGCGCGAAGATGCTGCGCGACCGGGCGGCCTCTCACCCCGAGACGGAGTGGATCTTCGAGTATTCCCCGGAGAGTTTTACCGGCACCGAGCTGGACTACGCCCTGGAGGTCAGCGAAGCAGTAATGGAGGTCTGGCAGCCCACGCCGGCTCATCGCGCCATTCTCAATCTGCCGGCGACAGTAGAGAACTCCACACCCAACATCTACGCCGACCAGATCGAGTGGATGGGCCGCAATCTGAAGAACCGCCAGTCCATCGTCCTCAGCGTGCATCCGCACAACGATCGCGGCACGGCAGTGGCTGCGGCGGAGTTGGCCCTGATGGCCGGCGCAGATCGCGTCGAGGGTACGCTCTTCGGCAACGGCGAACGCACCGGCAACGTCGATCTGGTGACCATGGCCCTGAATCTCTACACCCAGGGCATCGATCCCGGTCTGGACTTCTCCGATATGCCTGCGGTGATTCAGTGCGCCGAGGCCTGCACGCAGCTCAGCGTCCACCAACGCCAGCCCTATGCCGGCGAACTGGTCTTCACCGCCTTCTCCGGTTCCCACCAGGACGCCATCAAGAAGGGATTCGCCATACAGCCCCGCAAACCCCTCTGGCAGGTTCCCTATCTTCCCCTGGACCCCAACGATATTGGCCGGACCTATCAGGAAGTGGTGCGGGTCAACAGCCAATCGGGCAAGGGCGGGGTGGCGCTGCTGCTGGAGCGCGATTACAACGTCCGCCTGCCGCGCAAACTGCAGATCGAGTTCAGCCGCGTCATTCAGAAGATCGGCGACCAGACCAGCCGCGAGGTTCGTTCCGCCGAGATATGGGATGCGTTCCAGGCGGAATATCTGCATCGCCGCAGCCCCTTCTCCTGCATCCAGTACGCCGAGAGCGAGAGCGCGGAGACCACCCACATCTCGGCGACCATCAAGAATGCCGATGCGGAGTTCCCGGTGGTGGGCAAGGGAAATGGCCCCATCGATGCCTTTGTCGATGCTTTGAACGGGAATTTCGGCCTGGCCGTCAAGGTGCTCGATTACCAGGAGCAGGCGATCAGCGAGGGCGCCTCCAGCACCGCCATGGCCTTTATCGAGATCCGCTGCGGCGAGTCGGAGTCGGTCTATGGTGTTGGAACCAATCCCAATATCGTCAAAGCCTCGCTCGACGCCATTCTCTGCGCCGTTAATCGCGCCCTGCTCCGTGGCAACGCCGCGCTGTAATTGCCCGGTCCCGACCAAGCAAACTCCAACCCGCCGGAACCGGCCCACACCAGATATTTGACCGGGGAGTGTTGTACTGCTGAGGGTGCCCCCGGTCTCGTTTTTGAGACCGGGGAAAGCACGAACCCGAATACCATATCCGACTTGCCGGCCAACCGCGCGGAATCCTGAATCGGAGAGGATGATCGCTTCCAGGCTTTTGTGCCGGTGGCGTACAATGATGACACCAAATTATGGCTAACCTACTTCTGGTATTGAGGTTATGCTTACGACGCAAGGTCTGCATTGATGACGACAGTTGCTGTGCGAAGCCCGGGTGAACATCTCACGCGGTTGGGGCATTCAAGGCCACAGCGAGCGAATTGGATAGGGCTGTGTTCGGGCTTCTCGATCTTTGGATACCACTACGATTTGAAGTCTGCAACTACGACTCTACCCGCCGTTTGTACAACTGCAATGCGTTTTTTGCAATACCGATACACCGGCAAAGAACGAGATACCGAGTCAGGCAATGACTACTTCGGGAATCGCTATTATGGTTCGAACATAGGGCGCTGGATCAGCCCCGATCCAGGATGGTTTCTTGCCGCACACCTTTCAAATCCTCAGTCTTGGAATCTGTATGCATACGTCCTAAACAATCCTCTAGGATACATCGATCCAGAGGGATTGGAATCATGCTCCACGCAAGCGTTCAACCATTCCATTGGCATCTCATCAGAGAGTGTATGGTGCCACATAGCCAACTTCTTCTCTGGACTATTTGGGTCTGGAGGTGGGTCTGGAAGTACTGCCGTTGCAGGTGGAGGAGGGGCAGGTGGTGCCGGTGGTCCTGGATACCCTGGCGGTGGCTTCATTCCAGATGCGTTCATGGTGCCAACTCATTCATGGATTGAGCGTTATCCAAAGGGTGGCTCGGTTTTGCGTAACTTTTGGGAAACCCAAGGACCAAAAAACGTCAAAGGGAAATTTGGGGTGAGGGAGTACATTACCGGCTTCGATCCGGGAGGTGAAGATAACAATGCCGACGGGACGTATTCAGACAAAGACACCATCGTTAACAATTCGCCCGCAAATCAATACGACGACACCCTTGGCTGTCCTGGAGGATTGAACTGTCAGAAAGGCGTTTTCTGGCAAAGATTTACAGTTACGATGCTTTGGGGGCCTGACAAGGGGAAACAGGTGCCGGTGTTGATTAAGGTTAACGGCCAACTTATGAGGGCATTGCACTGGCAAAACAACGGGCCTAATCCAACGATGCCCCTTGATTTTCCTGGTAGTTCAACGCTGCCAGGGGCCACCCAAAGCGCCCCTTAGCAGTTTCATTATTCCGTCCGAAAAGGAGTTCGCATGAGAACGACGCGCGTGATCGTGGCACTTGCTTGTTTTTTTGTATTACTTGAGGTTGGGTTGGGAATAGAGGCTCGGCGATCCAAAGCGAAGGCGCTCCAGATGCTCCAAACAATGGATAGTTTTAAGCTAGGAGTGACAACCAAAACCGAAGTGGAATCTGAACTGCTGCAGCTTGGCGTTATTCCACAAGACGAAGCATGCTCAGCCAGCACTGGCCCTTGTCAAGGGGTCGGAATCGAGTTGGCGAACTATCCTGAACCGTCGCCACGGGCCCTAACTTCGGTTCTTGAGATCGTTGCCGAGAGAATATCTGTCTTCCGACCAACGTACCTTGTAGCCAACTTTTACTTCCATTCAGATCGACTTGCAGTAACAGAGGTGCAATTTTCAACCGATAAAGCCTCTATTGGGACGATGCTCGCATCCACCGGCCAAGGTGAGCCTGTGAAGACAGAATGACGGCGGAACAACCGGACCGGGAACCAGACTTTTGTGAGAGTACTGGATCCTGCCCATCAGCAAGAGGTTTCGCTTCGCTCGGCAGACCTCTTCGATCTTGGGTGCATGGAGTCCATACGAGGCTGTAATACCGCGTCAGAACTGTGGCCTTCGGTCTCACAGTACAAAGCCAGTCAGTAGGCACAGTGGTGTCCTCTGGGGCGACTTGCTTGCGGCGAGGTCACCTGCGGTGGAAGCATCTAAATCTATGACGATCTCCAGCGTTTGTGCCACGACAGTGTGTTTTTCATCATCCCGTTCTACCGGCAAAGAACGTGATACCGAATCAGGAAACGACTCCTTCTTGGTTGAGGAACTCCCCGGTCCCTCAATGCGAGGGACCGAGGGCGCCCTCCTCTGAGTGAAATAGAATAAGTGCGCATTGAGACCGGGGCCACCCTCCCATTTTTTAGTCAAAGCCTCCAGAGGGAATGCTGATATTGAAAAATGCACTCGATCGAAGATTCCCTAAAAGTTGAAGGTCACCTTGGCCGTCAGCGCTCGCGGCGTCACATAGTGTGTGCCGCTGAAGGTCGACAGGAAGTTATACAGCGCGTACTTGTCGGTGATGTTGACGGCGGTCAGGTCGAGGTTCATCTTGTAGCGGTCGCGGTGGAGGATGTTCTCCTTGCCCAGGCTCAGGTCGAAGAGGTTGCGCGGAGCGATGCGCGGCGGGTTGTGATCGTCGTTCTCCGTGCCCGGCGAGGGGATCTTGATGAGCGACGAGCTGTACTGTGCCGGCGCGCAGGACTGGAAGCCCGCAGTCGGCGTCGCCTTCACGCCGCCGCACGCGATGCCGGCCTCGAACTGCTGATCGTTGCTCAGGCTGCTCAGATCGACCGGCGTCGTCGCATCCGTGGCGAAAGGCATTGCGCCCGCTACCAGCCCGGAGTCGAAGCGCCAGTTCCCGCCGCCCCATAGACCGTTCAGCACTCCGCGCCGCGTGACCTGGTATTGCAGATGGGTGGTCTGGTTGAACTTCTCGTCGTGGTCGATGCGGAAGGCCTGACCGGCGGTGGTGCTGGGCACGGTGCCCAGTCCGCCCACCTGCGGCGAGAAGAAGCGCGCCGCCACGCTCGACATCACCACATCGGCGGTGAAGCCGTGGTAGTTGGGGACGGTGATGTTGGCGGCAAAGCCGGGAATCTTGGAGCTGTGCCAATCGATGGGGAAGGTGATGGGCGTATTGCCCAGTACGCTGAAGTCGAAGCTGTTGTGGGTGTACTTCCAGATGTAGTCGCCGCCCACCACCACATGGCGGCCCACAGCCTGTTGCAAGCCGGCGTGGAACTCATTGCGGAAGCCAGGCGGCAGCGAAGCCTCGACGCACGGCACCAGCGCCGCGATCACCGCCGAAGCGCAGCCGTTGCTCGACAGCACCAGATTCTCGTTGAAGGGCGTCTCCAGGGTGCGCGCATACGAGGTGCGCAAGACCGTGCTGCTGCGCTTGATCTTGTAACTCAAGCCCAACCGCGGTTCGGCCTGCTGCGCCGCGGTCAAGCCGTTGTAGATGTCGCCGCGAATGCCGATGTTGATGAGCCAGTTGCCGGCGGTGATCGCGTCTTGGATGTAGAGCGCCAGTTCCTTCACGTTGGCGCGGCCTTCGAAGGCATAGAGGCTGGCCTGCGGCGCAGGCCGGGTGAAGTCGTAGGGCGTCAGAAGCGCGGTGTAGAGCGGATAAACGCCCGCCGTGTTGTTGGCGCTGTTGTTGATGACGTATCCGTTGGCCGCGCACTGCGCAGTCGCAACGATCGTTGGCGTCTCCACCGGCGCGCCGTTGGCGGCGGTGAGGCAGGGCGCGTTCAGCGTGGGATCGACAACGCCCAGCAGGTCGCTCTCGCGCAGCAGTGTTTGCTGATAGGCCACCCCGCCCTTCACGTTCTGCCCGCCCTTGCTCCAGGAGAGGTCGGAGCGCAGGCCGTAGTTGGTCAGGTTGCGGCTCTGGCGAACTGTCTCGCGCTGCAAGTCGGCCGGCCCGTCGTCGCTCAGTGGGTTGGCGCTGGGATAGTAGTCGAACTGATCCTTGCGCACAAAGGCCGCAGTATTGAGCACCGTCTCGGTGTTGATCACGTGCGTCCAGGTGGGCGAAACGTTGAAGGTGCCGATCCTGGAGCGCTGATCGGTCTCCGCCAGCGATCCCGATTGCAGCGCGGTATTGAATTGCGCGGGGTTCAGCGCATCGTAGCTGTCCGGCGTCTGGAACCACGAACGCGTGTAGCCCAGGTTCAACTGCGCGCTATCGGTCGAGCTGAAGCGGTAGTCGGCGCGATTGAAGAAGTTGGCCTCGTTGCCGCGATCATGCATGGCCTTGAACTCGGGAGGATCGAGAAAGCGGCTGGTATCGAGGAAGTTGCCGGCGACAAACTCGCCCATCTTACGGCTGCCTGCGGCCAGGTTGAAGCCGGTGTTGGTCGAGGCGAAGGTGCCGTACGAGGTGTAGGCGCTGCCGGTGGGCTTGGGCGTATCCAGCCCGGAGCGGGTGGTGACCTTGATAACTACGCTGGTCTTGTCGCCAAACTCGGCTGGCGGCGCGCCGTCGATCACTTCGACAGACTGCACCGAATCCAGCGGAACTTGGTTCGAGAAGACCTTGCTCTGCTGATCGGTGATGGCCTGCCCGTCCACGCTGAAGGAGTTCTCGGCGTGATCGCCCAGGCCGTGAAAGAGTCCGTTCGAGTCGGCCGAGATGCCCGGCGTGGAAAGCGTCACCAGCGAACTCAGCCCCGAGGACTCACTCTCCAGGGGAATCTTGTTGAACACCTCGCGCTCCAGGTCGGTGTGCATCGAGGAATCGTTGGCCAGCAAGTCGCCCGAGGCCTCCACCAGCACCGTCGCCGCCGCCGCCTCGACTTGCAGCACCAGCTTCAGGTTGGCGCCCACCACCGAGCGCATCTCGACGTTCTGGTTGAGCGGCGCAAACCCGGGAGCGGTTGCGCTCACCCGGTAGGTATTGAAGGGAAGATTGGCAAAGACAAACTGGCCTTGCTCGTCGGTGGTTGCGCTGCGGCTCAAGCCGTTGGCTGGATTGGTAAGATTGACCGTCGCGCCGGCCACCACCGCGCCGGTGGGATCGGCCACCGTGCCGCGCACCGCGCCGCTGCTGCCGCCCTCGGCATAAACCAGCACCGCCAGCGAAAGAAAGAATAGGGGAAGAATGCGCAGAATCGCGCCGTTTTTGAACAGCATAAAAATAACCTCCGAAGAATGTTGAAGAAGAATGCTGGCCGCGCAAAAAATCCGCGCCGCCATGGGAGGTCCAAAGGCATCGTTTCCGGCTGTATGAAGATGGCTTGCCGCTCAACCACTGCGGCAATGCCCAAAGATCGTTCCGGGAAGCCGGAGAGATGCCTAGCCGGCTGGAGGGGGCCGGATGTAGAGCTTGAGATGGCGATAGAAGCTGACGGCTACCGGCTCGGGCGCGGCAACCTGCCTGCCCACTTGCACCAGCACCACCACCGCCGCGGCCACGGCCACCGGAGCCGCCGTCTGCATTACCATGCACAGCGGACAGTGGTCGGCATCCTGATCGAAGGGGTGCAGGTGCGTCACCTGAACCACGGTCAGCAGCGCCAACAGAATCAGGCACACCACCGTCGCCAGCGAAAAGGCACTTGCCTTTGCGCTGCGCTCCCGGCGAATGTTGGCCAAAAATCCGTTCAACCGTAGACTCCTTCTCTAAGGATACACAGAATTGGATGATGCAGGGAGCGTTTAGGAAGCCAGGAATTTTGCCCCGGCCCTTTGCAGCCTCCCAGCAACCTTACCCGCGCGGTTTCGTCTACACTGAGTGGCGATGATCTGCCTCCACCATCTACGCATTCTGCCGCGTGCCGCTCTGGCGCTGTTTTTTGCCGTCGCGCCGCCCTTGATCGTGGCCCAGACCCCGATTCCTATTGAAAATCAGACCCCGGCCCCCGCCCAGGAGAACAATCACGGCAAGCCCTTGCCGCTCAAGCCTGACCTGCCGGGCATGGCCACCAACCACCGCCTCATTCTCAAGGACGGCAGCTACCAGACCGTGCGCACCTACGAGATTGTGGGCGAGCGTGTCCGCTACATCTCCACCGAGCGCGGCGGCGAGTGGGAGGAGATGCCCACCGACCTCGTCGATTGGGACGCCACCCGCAAGTACGAGCGCGACCACGCCAACCAGGCCGCCGACGAGGTCAGCCCGGCGATGAAAGAGGCCCGCGAGATCGACAGGGAAGAGAGCGAGGAGCGGGAGGCCGAAAAGGCCCGCCGTCCCGAGGTCGCCAAGGGGTTGGAACTGCCCGACGAAGACAGCGTCTTTGTTCTCGACACCTTTCAGGGATCGCCGGAGCTGGCCGAGCTGCTGCCCACCGAGCTGAACATGAACACCCGGACCAAGCACGGCATCGGCACACTGAACCCGATGGCCGGCTCCAAGGCCAGCCTGGAACTCGATGGCGCGCACGCAAAGATCCATCTGCACGTGAACGATCCGGCGATCTATCTCTCGCTGGCCGCCCGCGACGACGCCGAGCAAGTGACCACCCACGCATTGACGGTAAATACCGGCAGCGCCAAAGACGTGGCCGGCCGCAAACATGGCGCCCGCTCGCCGCAATCGGGCTTCGCCATCGTCCGCGTGGACGAACGCCGCGCCCTGCGCATCGTCGGCGCCATCCACATGAGCCCCAGCGGCGTGGTGACGCAAGACGAGAACGTCATTCCCGCCAAGATCGAACTTCTCTACGACAAGCACTGGCTCAAGATCACTCCGGTGCAGCCGCTGACCATTGGTGAATACGCGCTGGTGGAGATTCTCTCGCCCAGCGACATCAATCAATCCGTCTGGGACTTCCGCGTCGATCCCCAACTGGGCGACAATCCCGGCGCCATCGGGCCGATTCAGAAGCGATGAGGATGCGTCATCGAAAAATACTTGCGGAGCTTTCCGTGTAGCGTGACGTTACGCAGTACAATTCTTTGCAGTATGATTCGCAGCTTCCGGCATAAGGGGATCGAGAAGTTCTTCCTGACCGGTTCGAAGGCCGGGATTCAGCCTAGTCATGCCGCGAAACTCTGTGCCCAACTGACCGCGTTGAACATCGCAACAAAGCCCGAGCAGATGAACGTTCCCGGCTGGCAATTTCACGCTTTGACATCGGGCCTTGCTGCTCATTGGGCGGTCAGCGTAAATGGAAACTGGCGCCTCACATTTCGTTTCGAAGGGGAAGACGCAATCCTCGTCGATTATCAGGATTACCACTGAGGAAAGGAGACCGCGCGATGCGTATGTACAACCCCGCCCATCCGGGCAGATTGCTGGCCTATTATGTCGAGGGACGTTCAGTGACAGACGTTGCCGCCCATCTCGGCGTCACCCGCCCTGCGCTCTCGCGGATTCTGAACGGCAAAGCCGGAATCTCGGCCGATATGGCGCTGCGCATCTCGGAAGCCTTCAACACCGATCCTGAATTTTGGCTTCGCCTGCAGGCGCAGCGCGATCTCTGGGTCGCCTCCCGCAAGAAGCGCGCCAAGGTGAAGCCGCTGGCCCCGCGTGAGAGCGCGGCGGCATAGAGCCTTTTCGATGGGGCGCTGGATCGATTCCGAAGTATCAAGAGAATCATTTTTTCTTCTGTTTTTCTTGCGCTTCTTTTTGTATCTCTTTCTGCTCCTCTTCTGTAGCCTGTTCTCCGGCGCGATTTCCGGCCCGTACGCCGCGAGCGCATCTGTCGGCTACCTCTCCACCAATATTCTTGAGATTTGTAAGGACTTTGCGCTCGGTCTTGGGGTTTATACCGCCTCCGTCTGCCTCCCCAGCCTTCGTGCATAGAAACAACTGTCTTCGCGGAGAGAAGGTAGCCAAGGCGGCAAGGAAATCTTGCGGATTCTTCTCCAGTTGATTGCCATAGAATCCACCCAGACCTTCTGAAGCAGCTGCATTCCAACCGTTGTAACCAGCCAGAAGTGGCTGCAAGAACTCCTTGTGCCCCTGTTCGTAGAGCCCAATCAGCAGTTCCATTGTTCCGTCATCGCCGTCCTTGCGCCATACGCGCAGCAATTCATCCCGGTTGTGCTCGTAGTCTTGGCCCAGTGAGGCCAATAGATAGACTGCCAGTTGCCTGTGCCATCCGGTCTCATCTCGCTTCACCGCCTTCAACAGCCGGATCGCGCGCGTCCTTTCTGCGGGCTTCAAGGCAAGTGCATGGGGAGGAACATCCTCAGGAGCCAATTGATGGAGGATCCCTTCGGTATCTTCTGGGTTAACGACTTTGTGGCTGGCAGGAGTAGATTGGCCAGAAACTGGTGCATAACAGCCGCAGAGCACCACTATAACGATCAAATGCACGACGACACACAGCCGGGATCTCACTGAACTTCCTCCGATTTGCTCGGGACCAATCTACCAGAATCCGCGATCTCCAAACCGATCAAGTGGGGAATTGGGTCTGAAAACACAGATATCCAAGACAGATCGCGTCCAGAGCAGCCGATCTGCTACGGATGCCGCGTGATAGCCAGAATGGTGAGGACGGGGATTCTCTTCTTTCCGACTGCCTCATCGGGGCCGTAGCGCCAGAAGATGCGAAACGCGCTGGGAGTGTTGTTTTGAACATAGGCCTCGAAGACCTTCTCGCCCAGCACGGCGGAGAGAGAAGAAAACTCATGCGTCTGCAAGCTGGGATGGTGCGGGTCGACTTCCAGAAGACCAATCGTCTTGCGCACCTGGTCGAGGAGGGCGGACTGCGCAGGCGCATTCTCCAGCGCCGTTAACTGCGCGTCCGCGGTGGGCGTGAACTTGATCTTGCGTTCCATGGCTACGGCTTGGCGTAACCGGCAAAGGAGCCGCGCTCGACGCTCTTGCCCTCCAGCGACTCGCGCAACCCCTGTTTCACGCTGGCCAGCGCCTCCGGGCTCTCGTAGAGCCACATCTCCGCGGCGGGGACGGTTTTCACGGGATCAAGAATCAGTTGGCCAAGCGAATTGCGGTAGATGTTGTAGGCCGTGACCCCGCGCAACGCCTCCCCCAGCGACAGACGCTTTTTCGCATCGGGCTGCGCGAACTCCGCAATCAACTGAAAATCGGCGTTCCGAAGGAGCGTGGAAGTGGTCATGGTGGGAGATTAGCACAAGTGGGATACAATATCAAGTGGGAAAATCCCATTGTGGAAGAGTTGGCTATCGAGCGAAGAATCCCAGGTCTTTAAACACACTGCGCCATACAACTGAGGGTGCCCCCGGTCTCGATTATGAGACCGGGGAACGCCCCTATTCTCTTCGTTCAAGCTAGAACCGCAACCGCGCGGCCAACTGCATCAGCCTGGGCGCGGTGGCGCTGACCGCCTGGCCGAAGCTGCCGCTCGATATGTTTCCCTCGACCGAAGCAGCGCCGAAGAACTGCGCATGATTGAAGAGGTTGAAGGCCTCGGCCCGGAGCTCCAGTTTCTTGCTTCCTTCGAGGACAATGGTCCGCGCCAGCGTCGCGTCCAGATTCTCCGATCCGGGGCCACTGAAGAAGCGCCGCCGGGCATTGCCCATGGTTCCCAGTGCGGGAAGGGTGAGTTGCGTGGCGTCGAAGACCATCGCGCCGCCGCGCGGGTCGCGGTTCAGGTGCAGCGATTGCCCGCTCCACTCGGGCGTATCCACGCCATTGTTATTGATACCGTTGGGAATGGTGCCCAAAAGCGAGGTGTCGTTGTTGTTGAGCAGCGTCACCGGCAATCCCGAGGTAAAGCGGACGATGCCGCTCACCGTCCAGCCATTGGTCAGCGCGTGCAGGTGGCTCCCGATGAGCAAATCCGGCACTTCGTAGTGGAAGCTGGCCACAAAGTTGTGGCGCAGGTCGAAGGAAGAGAGCGCCCGGCTCAGCGCAGGGTTGACCGGATTCACCGGCTCCGGCAGTCCGGTGGATTGATCGATGGATTTGGACCATGTATAGCTGGCCAGCAGATCCAGCCCGTGGGCGCGGTGGTTCAGTGTGGCTTCCAGGGCGTGGTAGCTGGAGTTGGCAATCGTGCGCTGCAACTCGACGCTGCCGAAGGCTGGGCCGAAGCGGGTGCGCGCGGCCTGTTCGTTGAAGGGGCCGCAGGCCGCTCCCATACTCAGACAGAGCGCCGGGTCGGCGGGATTGACTTCTTCCAGCGCCAGCAAATGATGGGCCGCAGCGCCGATGTAACTGACGGTCGCCAGGGTAGAAGAAGGGAGTTCCCGCTCGACGCTCAGCATCCAGTGCTCGGCGTAGGGAGTCACGTCCTGCGGATCGACGGCGGGAATGCCCACCAGCGGCTCGAACTGGCTCCAGTCCACCGTGGTGTTGGGATTCGAGCGGCTGGCCCCGTAGGCCACCTTTTGCAGCGGGAAGCGCTGCCCGGCATCGGCCCCGGTGGCGGCCACCGTGAAGGGGTCGGCAAAGAGCGGCGGCGCAGCCGAGGTGTAGGTGTAGCCATAGGGGGGATTGGCGCTCATGATGCCGGCCGAGAGCCCCTCGTAAGCCGTATAGAAGATGCCGTAGCCGGCCCGGAGGCTGGTTTGGCCGGCGGTTCCGCTGAGCTTGTGCAGCCAGGGAGCATTGAAAGTCGGCGTCCAGGCCAGACCGATGCGCGGCGAAAGGTTGTTGCGCGCCGGGGCCAGCGAACTGGGCACGCCCGCGTCACCGGGAAAGACCAGCCCCAGCGGCGCGCCGGGGAAGACCTCTGATTGCTGGCCCAGGGCCAGTGTCTGCAACTGGTTGTACTTCTCGCTCCAGGGGCGGATTCGGTCCCAGCGAATCCCGTAATTCAGGGTGAGAGTCGAGCCAACCCGCCAACTGTCCTGGGCGAAGGCTGCCATATAAAGGTTGCGGTTGTAGAAGTCCCGCGCCTGCCCCTGGGTGTAGCTGGAGGGAACACCTAGCAGAAAATCGGCAAAATCCAGGCCGGTCTCCGAGCCGTTGAACGAAAAACTGCCGTTGAAGACCACATCGGGATGGGTGTTGATCTGGTTGGCGTGGAACTCGCCCCCGGCTTTAAGGTTGTGCTTGCCCCAAACGCGCGAGAAAGCCTCGGCCACCTCGAAGATATTCTCGGCCTGCATCAGGGCAGTGGTGTCGACCCCCAGTGTGAAGTCGTTGAAGGCCACATTTTCAATGCCCTCGGTCGAGGGCTTGAGGGGAACGATGCCGCTAAAGCCCTGCGCGGCCAGCGTGGGTCCCACTCCGCCGTGCGGCTGGCCGACCGCGTTGGCGTTCCTCAAATAACTGAGGTGGAACTCGTTCAGCGAGGCCGCGCCGATGGTCAGCGTGTGCCCCAGGCTGAGCAACTGCGCCCTCCCGTTCGAGGTGGCGTCGAAGCCGGGAACGCTGGCCCCGCCGGTGCCGGTGGGATAGGGATTGTCGAGCGAGTATTGGTCCAAAAAGTAGTAGCCGGAGAGCGATTGCCGTTTGTGCCTCCAATCCAGGCGCAACGCGCCCTTGTCGTCTGCGAGGGTCTGCGCCTGGCTGGCGGTTGAGAAAAGGCCGCTGCTGGAGTTGGGCGTGGGAATCGAGTTCAGTAGATAATTTGCCGGCGCCGACCAGATCGCCTGCGGAATCTGGGCGTTGGGGAAGACGCACGGATCCGACGGCTGGGTACAGCCGGGGTAGTAGTAAGGCTCGCCAGCGACGATGGTTTTTCCCAGCATCGCACTGAGTTGCGCGGCCCAGGGCGGCGCAGCGGAAGCGGTTCCAGAGGTGTTGGCGCTGCTGTTCACGCTGCCCGGCAACAAATTGACGGTTGGATCGGCGCTACTGAAGTCTCCTCCGCGCTCGGCCAGCGAAGGCACGGAGATATTGCCGGTGTCGATGCCCTGGGTGAGGCGCGTTCCCTGGTAGTCGGCAAAAAATAGAAGGCTGCGGAAAAAGGGAGTTGCGCCCCCGGCGCCAGCGCCGAACTGGTTTTGGCGGTAGGCGGCGCGCTCCTGGCTGAAGTAGTTGCGCGCGTCCAGAGCGGTGTTGCGCAGGAACTCGAAGGCCGATCCGTGCAGCTCGGGCGTTCCCGCCTTGGTGACCACCAGCACCTGGCCGCCGGAGGAGTTGCCGTACTCCGCATCGACATTCGAGGTGAGCACGCGGAAGCTCTCGATCGCGTCCAGATTGGGCACGATCGAGGTGCCCATGTTCACGTCTTCCTCGACATCAGCGCCGTTGACGCGGAAGCCATTCGATGCCTCGCGCTGGCCGCTGATGGAGAGATTGCCAGGATTGGCGTCGCCCGAGGGCGGCGTGGTGGCCACGCCAGTCATCACCACCGCGCCGGGCAGCGCCGTGTTCACCGGCACGATGCCCGGCTGCACCGCCATCAGGTCGGTGAAGGCGCGGCCGTTGAGGGGCACGTTTTCGATCTTCTTCGATTCCAGCGCCTCGCCCAACTGCGTGCTGGCAGTCTCGACGGCGAGGGCGTCGGCGGCCACCAGAACGGTCTCCGCCTGCTCACCAACCTCCAAAACCAGTTTGAGCTCCGCCGTGGGCGCTTCCGCGGTCAGCAGCGCCGGGACGGCCAGCGCCTTGAAGCCCGTGGCCACAACTTCAATCTGATAGGCTCCAGCCGCCGGCATAGCAATCTGGAATTCTCCGCTCGCGTTGGACTCCGCCGTCCAGAGGCGGCTGGAACCCGCGGCATGAACCGACAGCAAAGCATGAGCGATGCGGGCGCCACTCGGGTCCTGCACCGTTCCAGAGATGGAGAAAGCCGGCCCGTCAGGGAGCGCACGGGCCAAAGAGGGAAAGAGAAAGAGCGGCAAGAAAAGTGCGAAACGGAAGTACTTCTTCAAAATGACCTCATGGCCCGGGCCGAGGCGCGAGCGGTGCAATCAAGAACGGGGGAACTGTCCTTGCGACCAACGGAGCCGCAGAAGCGAAGGGGCGCTCGGCGGGGAGCAGATATACGACTCATTTGGTCTGTGTTAAATATACGACCATTATAGTCCTCATTCAAGTGATGAGCGCACTTAACATTTTGCATTCACTATGATAAAGAAAAAACTGGAAATGCGCGTGTGCCTTGCGCCGAAGAGTCCATTTATCTTTCCCCGCAACCTGTAACCCCAAGGCCCTGCGCAGAATCCTCTCAGTGCAAGATTCTGACCGACCTGGAGTCGGTACCGGCCAGCACCCAGGCTCCCCTCAAGGCTCGCGAATCGGCTTTTTTGCGGCTCCTTGAAGAGCGTCTGTTGGGCGATGCTCCCGGCGCGCCGCAACCCCATTGACACTGGTGGGAGGCATGGAGAAAAATGACGGGTCGGAGATTTCGACCCGCGCTTTGCGGTGTATGGAGGAAATGTGAGAAAGACAGCAATTTTAAGTGCTCTGGGCTTTTGCGCCCTGTTGGGAATGGGTGTTGTGACGACGGGCTGCAAGCCGGATCTGCCGGCGGCCAGCGCACAATCCATGATTCAGGCCGAGTACGATCATCGTCCCGCCGCCAGCGTCAACATCACCATCGACGAAGTGGGACTGCGCCAGGGCGCCCCCAGTTACTGGACGATGACCAAGCTCTATCCCAACAAATACTGGGCCGATTTCCAGTTGACCCCCGAGGGCAAGAAGGTGGTCAAGCTGCCCGCCGGCGGCGACACCTTCCAGTGGCGTCCCGAGGGCCCGACCGACAAGAAGTTCACGCTGATGATCTCGACCGTGGCCACCACCCATCTGAAGGCCCGCGACCTGCAGGAACTGCAGGACGAACCCGGCGGCAAGAGCGTCATCTACAGCGAGTCGGTCGGCCTGGAAGGGGTGCCGGACGCGCTGGCGAATATGGCCCACAATGCCAGCAACAAACTGGCCAGCAAGCACACCGCCGACTTCATCATCGAGGGCGGCGCCTGGAAACTGAAGAGTATCGAATAAAAACGGGAAAAATCTGGGGGCGAGGCGATCATTCCATTGACCCCGCCCCGGATTCTTGTTATTGTTAAAAGGTTCCGCAAGAACGCCCGCGCCGCTGTGTTCAACGGTCGTGTGCGTACAAGCAACCCGGCGGGAACTAAGATTTACGCGGGTTGCGGGTCAGGCCGGGAAATGACGGCTCACTGACAGGTCCGGAAATGCTCTCATCTTGCGGAGGGCGGGACCAAATCGCATCGGCGCTCGCGCGTTCTCCGCCTTGGAGGGCTATGCGAGCCGGATCCGGCGAAACGGAGCTGGCTTTCCTGTTGTGTTCGGGGAAACGCACGGCCACCGTCCCGGCTCTCGTCTGAGATCGGAACGAAGACAGACGCGAAGCAACGAGGAATGAGCTCTCGTGCGCGCGTGCGGCCTGAAGGGTTGCGCGAGTTGCACAAGAAGGCTCCGGTTGCTTGCGCCGGTCGAACTGGGAATAGCCAAACAGGGTTTGGCGGGCTTTTTGACGTAAGGAGTTTCGGTTTGCCTACTTTCAATCAGTTGGTTCGCAAGGGGCGTACGGCCCCGCGGTACAAGACGGCATCGCCGGCCCTGCAGGCCTCGCCGCAGCGGCGCGGCGTCTGCACGCGTGTCTACACTCAGACGCCTAAAAAGCCCAACTCCGCGTTGCGCAAGGTGGCCCGCGTGCGTTTGACCAATGGGATTGAGGTCACCACCTACATCCCCGGCATCGGTCACAACCTGCAGGAGCACTCGATCGTGCTCATCCGCGGCGGCCGTGTCAAGGATCTGCCCGGTGTCCGCTATCACGTAGTGCGCGGCACGCTGGATTCGGTGGGCGTGGCCAACCGCAAGCAGAGCCGCTCGAAGTACGGAGCCAAGCGCGCCAAGGGCGGCGCGGCAGCTCCGGCAAAGAAGAAGTAAATAGGGATAAGGGGTTAGGGT
This sequence comes from uncultured Occallatibacter sp., assembly GCA_964493705.1. Taxonomy (GTDB): domain Bacteria; phylum Acidobacteriota; class Terriglobia; order Terriglobales; family Acidobacteriaceae; genus Telmatobacter. The sequence continues at coordinate 10,536 of CAZBPD010000049.1, read as the reverse complement.
TCAGGGATTAGATTCCCTAATCCCTAACCCCTGGCCCCTAACCCCAGTAAAAGGTTCCGGGACGGACCACAGAACCCGGACTTGGGCAGCACACGGCGCTTGAAGCGCGTTAGGAATTTGAGGAACTATGCCAAGAAAAGGGCACATTGCCAAGCGGGAAGTCGCGCCGGATCCGGTTTACGGGTCCACGCTGGTCACCAAGTTCGTCAACTCGATGATGTGGGGCGGCAAGAAGTCGACGGCCCAGGGCATCTTCTACGAGGCGATGGTGAATCTTGAAGCCAAGGGCGGCGGAGACGACGCGTTGAAGCTCTTCAAGAAGGCGGTCGAGAACTGCAAGCCGCTGCTGGAAGTGAAGACCCGCCGCGTGGGCGGCGCCAACTATCAGGTGCCCATCGAGGTCAATCCCGATCGCCGCACCTCGCTGGCCATCCGCTGGCTGATCTCCTACGGCCGCAATCGCGGCGAAAAGGGCATGGTCGACAAGCTGGGCGCGGAACTGCTCGATGCCGCCAACGGCCGCGGCGCGGCCATGAAGAAGAAGGAAGATGTACACCGCATGGCCGAGGCCAACAAGGCCTTTGCTCACTACCGCTGGTAGGGAATGAGCTGCTGGCTTTTAGCTTTTAGCTACTAGCCGCCGGCTGTTGAATGCGACAAGATTCGGGGCCGCTTCGGGCGGTCCCGCAAAGACAGGCTAGAGGCTAGAAGCTGGAAGCTGGCAGCTAGTCGCAACCGCGGGCCGGACGCCTGCAAGGAAAAATACCGTGGCTCGCACTATCCCTCTGAATCGTTGCCGAAATATCGGAATCATGGCGCACATCGACGCCGGAAAGACGACAGCGACAGAGCGCATCCTGTTTTATACGGGCATCACGCACCGCATCGGCGAAGTGCATGAAGGCACCGCGACCATGGATTACATGGAGCAGGAGCAGGAGCGCGGCATCACCATCACCTCCGCCGCCACCACCTGCGTGTGGAAAGATTACCGCATCAACATCATCGACACTCCTGGGCACGTGGACTTCACGGCCGAAGTCGAGCGCTCGCTGCGCGTGCTCGATGGCGCGGTGGCGTTGTTCGATTCGGTCAGCGGCGTGCAGCCCCAGTCCGAGACGGTGTGGCGTCAGGGCGACAAGTACAAGGTTCCACGCATCTGCTTCGTCAATAAAATGGACAAGGCCGGCGCGGATTTCGAGCATGTGCTCGAGACCATTCGCAAGCGTCTGGGCGCGCGTCCCGTGGCGCTGCAGATTCCCATCGGCGCCGAGAGCAACTTCAAGGGCGTCATCGATCTGATCGAGATGAAGGCCATTCTCTGGCACGATGAGACGATGGGCGCGCAGTACGACGTCGAAGAGATTCCCGCCAATCTGCTGAAGAAGGCCGAAGCCTTCCGCACCCAGTTGGTGGAAGTGATCGCCGAGACCGACGATGTGCTGCTGGAAAAGTTTTTGGAGGGCGAACTGCCCACCATCGATGAGCTGAAGGCCGGCATTCGCCAGGCCACCATCGACATGAAGATCTTCCCGGCGCTGTGCGGCACGGCCTTCAAGAACAAGGGCATTCAGACCCTGCTCGACGCGGTGGTGGATTACCTGCCCAGCCCTCTGGACAAGCCTCCCATTGAAGGCATCGACCCGCACAACATCACCGAGATCGTGGTTCGCAAGTGCGCCGATTCCGAGCCGCTCTCCGCGTTGGGCTTCAAGATCATCAACGATCCCTACGGCAAGCTGTGCTTTGTGCGCGTTTACTCGGGTGCGCTCCGCACCGGCGACACGGTGATGAATCCCCGCACCGGCAAGACCGAGCGCGTGGGCCGTCTGGTCAAGATGCACGCCAACAAGCGCGAAGACGTGACCGAGGTGCTGGCCGGCGACATCTGCGCCGCGGTGGGCCTCAAGGATCTCAAGACGGGCGACACCCTCTGCCCGCCCAATCATCCCATCGCTCTGGGCGCGATCACCTTCCCGGATACCGTGATCTCGGTGGCCATCGAGCCCAAGACCAAGGCCGATCAGGAGAAGATGGGCATCGCCCTCTCCCGCCTGGCCGACGAAGATCCCACCTTCAAGGTGCGCACCGACGAAGACTCGGGGCAGACCATCATCAGCGGCATGGGCGAGTTGCATCTCGAGATTCTCGTTGACCGTATGCGCCGCGAGCACAAGGTCGAGGCAAACGTCGGCGAACCCAAGGTCGCCTTCCGCGAGACCATCCGCAAGGCCAGCGAGGCCGAGGGCAAGTACATTCGCCAGACCGGCGGCTCGGGCAACTACGGCCACTGCAAGCTGCGCCTGGAACCCAACGAAGCGGGCAAGGGATACGAGTTCATCAACGCCATCAAGGGCGGCGTCATTCCCAAGGAATACATCAAGCCCATCGATCAGGGCGTGCAGGGCGCGCTGGAGCTGGGCATCCTGGCCGGCTTCCCCATTGTCGATGTCAAGGTATCGTTGATCGACGGCAGCTATCACGATGTCGATTCCAACGAAATGGCCTTCAAGTTTGCCGGTTCGATCGCCTTCAAGGAAGCCGCGCGCAAAGCCTCTCCGGTCCTGTTGGAGCCGGTGATGGCTGTGGAAGTGACGGTTCCCGAGGAGCACATGGGCACCATCATCGGCGACATCAACTCGCGCCGCGGGCGCATCGAGGGCATGGAGCATGTGGCCGGTTCGCAGGTCATCAAGGCCATCGTTCCGCTGAAGGAAATGTTTGGTTACGTCAACGATATTCGCTCTTCGACGCAGGGACGCGCATCGTACTCGATGCAGTTCGCGCGCTACGAAGAGGCTCCGCGCATGATTGCCGACGAAATCATCGGCCGCGCGCAGGGAAAGTAATTTAGCCGCCAGCTTCTAGCTTCTAGCTACTAGCTGGTTATCGGGGAAGCGAAAGAGTTTCTCCGATGCATGCCGAGCTAGCAGCTATAAGCTGGCGGCTAGAAGCTGATTTTTGGGGCTGGAGCCGGACGGCCGGCGCCCCGAGTGAAAAAAAGCAGTAAGAGCTACGAAAGGGATTTGGGACTTTATGGCGAAGGAAAAGTTTGACCGTTCGAAGCCGCACGTAAACGTGGGCACCATCGGACACATCGATCACGGCAAGACCACGCTGACGGCGGCGATCACCAAGGTGTTGGGCAAGCACAACCCGAAGAATGTCTTCCGTTCGTTCGATTCGATCGACAACGCGCCGGAAGAGCGGGAGCGCGGCATCACCATCGCCACGGCGCACGTGGAGTACGAGACGGCCAACCGTCACTACGCGCACGTGGATTGCCCCGGCCACGCCGATTACATCAAGAACATGATCACCGGCGCGGCGCAGATGGACGGCGCCATTCTGGTGGTTGCGGCCACCGACGGCCCCATGCCCCAGACCAAGGAGCACGTGCTTCTGGCCCGCCAGGTGGGCGTGCCCTGCATCGTGGTCTTCTTGAACAAGTGCGATGCGGTCGAAGACGAAGAGCTGACCGACCTGGTCGAGATGGAAGTGCGCGAGCTGCTGTCGAAGTACCAGTTCCCCGGCGACGACGCTCCGGTAATTCGCGGCTCGGCCCTGGGCGCACTGAATGGCGAGCCCAAGTGGGAAGCCCAGATCGATGCGCTGATGGAAGCGGTGGACAAGTACGTTCCCCGTCCCGAGCGCGCCGTGGATCTGCCCTTCCTGATGCCGATCGAAGACATCTTCTCGATCTCGGGCCGCGGCACGGTGGTTACCGGCCGTATCGAGCGCGGCAAGGTGAAGGTGGGCGAAGCCTGCGAGATCGTTGGCTTCCGCGAGACCCGTCAGACGGTCTGCACGGGCGTGGAAATGTTCAAAAAGCAGCTCGACGAAGGCCTGGCGGGCGACAATGCCGGTCTTCTGCTGCGCGGCATTCCCAAGGAGGATGTGGAGCGCGGCATGGTTTTGGCCAAGCCGGGTTCGATCACGCCTCACACCAACTTCAAGGGCGAAGTCTATGTGCTCTCGAAGGAAGAGGGCGGCCGTCACACGCCGTTCTTCAAGGGCTATCGGCCTCAGTTCTACTTCCGCACCACGGATGTGACCGGCGTAGCCGAGCTTCCCGAGGGCGTGGAGATGGTGATGCCCGGCGACAACGTGCAGTTGGCCATCGAGCTGATCACGCCGGTGGCGCTGGAAAAGGGACTGCGCTTTGCCATCCGCGAAGGCGGCCGCACGGTGGGCGCGGGCACGGTATCGGAAATCGTTAAGTAACAAGGGAACAGGGATTAGGGATCAGGGGTTAGGGAGCGGCTGAAGGCGCTCTGGACGGTAAGTAACTAACCCCTAACCCCTTTCCCCTAACCCCTTTTTCAACCGCGACCAGGGAACAGGGCTGAAGCAGTACCGCAGCCTGAGCAAATCGGCACTGATTGCTGATCGCGAAAAAATCAGGTGCGCAGGCGGCCCAACCGCTGCCCGCGGGGAAGATGGAAGTCATGGTAGGACAAAGGATTCGCATTCGGTTGAAGGCATACGACTATCGCGTGCTGGACACCTCGACCGGCGAGATTGTGGAGACGGCCAAGCGCACCGGAGCAACGGTGGCCGGCCCGATTCCGCTGCCGACGATCAAGAACAAGTACTGCGTGCTGCGTTCGCCGCACGTCGACAAGAAGTCCCGCGAGGCCTTCGAGATCCGCACCCACAAGCGGCTGATCGACATTCTTGAACCGACCCAGCAGACGGTGGACGCGCTCATGAAGCTCGATCTTCCCGCCGGCGTCGATGTCGAGATCAAGGCATTCGAGAAGTAGCTTCTAGCCGCTAGCTCCTAGCTTCTAGCTGCTTATCGCTGGAACGAGCTTGTCAGGCTGGACGAAACATGGAAGATGGCGAAGCGGCCTCGGATGCGGGGCTAGAAGCTAGCAGCTAGTAGCTAGAAGCTCACCAGAAATCCGGCAGTGCGTTGGATCAACCATCGCATGATGAGGCGAGGAAGACATGGCAGTTACAGGAATTCTTGGTAAAAAGATCGGCATGACGCAGGTCTTCGACGAAAAGGGCGATGTGCACCCGATTACGGTGCTGCAGGCCGGCCCTTGCGTGATTACGCAGTTGAAGACGCTGCTCAACGACGGCTACGAGGCCGCACAGCTTGGACTGGTGGAGTTCATCAAGGCCAAGAACGTGACCAAGCCCCAGGCGGGTCACTTCGCCAAGGCCGATGCGCCGCCCGTCAAGGTCATTCGCGAGTTTGCGCTCGAGACTGAAGTCGAGGATGGATCGACCTGCAAGGCGGGCGACCGCGTGCTGGTGGACATCTTCGCCAACGCCAAGTTTGTCGATGTGATCGGCACCTCCAAGGGCCGCGGCTTTGCCGGCGTGGTTCGCCGCCACGGTTTTGCGGGCGGTCCCAAGTCGCACGGACACATGTTCCAGGTGCAGGGTTCGATCGGCGCCTCCAGCTTTCCCTCGCGCGTCTTCCCTGGCCAGCGTATGCCTGGGCATCATGGAGCCGCACAGGTGACGGTGCGCAATCTGCGCATCCGCGGCATCGATCTGGAAGAGAATCTCCTCATGGTCGAAGGCGCGGTTCCCGGATCGCGTGAAGGGTATGTGGTCATCTCCAAGGCCAAGAATCCGCCGCGCGAGCGTCGTGGATTCGCCGGATCGGGTACGGTCGATCCGTTGAAGGCTTCGAAGAAGGCCATGGGCAAAAAGAAGTAGGCAGGTAGCTATTAGCTACTAGCTCTTGGCTGCTAGCTAATGCCTGCGCGATTTGAGAGATATGGAATGGCCGGCGCGAACGGCCGGCGGCTAGCGGCTAGAGGCTAGCAGCTAGAAGCTGACAGGAAGAAGACGATGGCAAATGTGAATGTTTTGAATTTGAACGGGGACAAGGTGGGCTCGATGGAGCTGCCCGACGCGCTCTTTGCGCCCGAGCAGGTCAACGAGGCTCTGCTCTGGGAGGCGGTCAAGCACTACCGCGCCACCCTGCGCCAGGGCACGCACAAGACCAAGAGCCGCACCGAGGTTGCCGGTTCCGGCAAGAAGCTGTGGAAGCAGAAGGGCACGGGCCGCGCGCGTATCGGCTCGGTGCGTTCGCCTCTCTGGCGGCATGGCTACACCGTGCATGGCCCCCAGCCGCGCAGCTACGACTACGCCTTCCCGCGCAAGAAGCTGCTGGGCGCATTGCGCTCCGCGCTGGCTTCCAAGCTGGCCGACGGCAAGCTGACCGTGGTCGACACGCTGGAGCTGAAAGACGCCAAGACCAAGCTCTATCGCGCCGCGCTCGACAAGCTGGACGTGACCCGCACCGCGCTGCTGGTCGAGAACGGCAAGACGCTGACCCCGGCTCTGGTGCTGGGCGCGCGCAATCTGGCCGGTGTCGAGCTGGTGCTCAACAACGAGGTGCATCCTTACGACCTGCTCCGCTACGAGCGCGCCATCTTCTCTAAGGCCGCCCTCGAGCAACTGGTCGAGATGCTGCTCAAGAACGCCTCGAAGCGATCGCTCGCGGCGCACACGGAGGCCGCATAATGTCGACTCTCTATACCGTCATTCGCCGCCCGCTGATTACCGAGAAGGGCTTGAACGTCAAGGAGACCGAGGGGACGCTGGTATTCGACGTCGCTCCCGAGGCCACCAAGACCGAGGTCAAGCAGGCCGTCGAGACCCTCTTCAAGGTGAAGGTTGCCGGTGTCCGCACCGCCAACGTTCTGGGCAAGGAACGCCGCCGGGGCAAGTTCACCGGCTTCAAGCCCGATTGGAAGAAGGCCTACGTCCGCCTCAAGGCCGGCGAGAAGCTGCCCGAGTACGTGAGCAACCTGTAAGGCAGCTTTTAGCTTCCAGTCTCTGGCTTCCAGCTTGTTCAACATTTGGATGAGCTGAAACCCGGGGTGGAAGCAAGCCCAAGGGCTAGAAGCTAGAAGCTAGCGGCTAGCAGCTTTTGGAAGATTATCGAAGTCCCGCGGGGCTTCGGAGAAACGAGGGCGCAACAGGGCGAAGGCCCGCTGCGCTCCAGGACAAAGACGATGGCAATCAAGACATACAGACCGATCACGCCGACGTTGCGCTTCAAGACCTCGACGGTCAACGACGACATCACCACCTCGTCGCCGCACAAGCCGCTGTTGACGACGCGCAAGCGCACCGGCGGACGCCGCAACTCCGGCGATCTGACCATGCGCCACCAGGGTGGCGGACACAAACAGAAGCTGCGCGCGATCGACTTCAAGCGCGACAAGTTCGGGATTCCCGGCAAGATCGCCACGATCGAATACGATCCCAACCGCAGCGCCCGCATCGCTCTGGTGCACTATGCCGACGGCGAGAAGCGCTACATCCTGCAGCCCGTTGGGCTGAAGGTGGGAGCCACGGTAACCTCCGGGCCCGAGGCCGACATTCTGGTGGGCAATGCGCTGCCGCTGGCCAACATTCCCTCCGGCACCACGGTGCACGCCATTGAACTGCGTCCCGGCAAGGGCGCGCAGATGGCCCGCTCCGCCGGCACGCAAGCCCAGTTGGTGGCCAAGGAGGGTGGATACGCCCTGCTCAAGCTGCCCTCCGGCGAGACCCGCAAGGTGCTGGTCGAGTGCATGGCGACCATCGGCCAGGTGGGCAACACCGATCACGAGAATGTCTCCATCGGCAAGGCCGGCCGCAATCGTTGGAAGGGCATTCGCCCCACCAACCGCGGCGTCAGCATGAACCCTGTCGATCACCCCCACGGCGGCGGCGAAGGCAAGACCAGCGGCGGACGCCACCCGGTTACCCCTTGGGGCCAGCCGACGCGTGGCTACAAGACACGCAACAACAAGCGGACCGACGCCTTCATCGTCAGCCGCCGGGCGAAGTAGCAGTGCAGCTTTTAGCTACCAGCTTCCGGCTGCTAGCTAAGTAGGGCGCAAACAGAATTGAGCAGACGGCCGGCAACTAGCTTGAGCAACGAGAAGCTAGAGGCTAGGAGCTAGAAGCTAGGAGCTGAGTTTTATGGCACGTTCGACAAAAAAAGGTCCCTTCGTGGATGCGCACTTGATGGTCAAGGTCGAGGTTCTCAACGCGGCCAACGACAAGAAGGTGGTCAAGACGTGGTCGCGGCGTTCGACCATCTTTCCCGAGTTCGTCGGTCACACCATTGCCGTGCACAACGGCAGGAAGTTCATTCCGGTCTATGTGACCGAGAATATGGTGGGCCACAAATTGGGCGAGTTTTCCGCCACGCGCACCTTCAAGGGGCACACGGGCGGGAAATCCGAGGCCGGCGCCAAGGCGCGGTAACAACAGCAGCATCGGGCTGCTAGCTCCAGTGGCTTTGTGAGCATGGGGCTTGAACAAGCGAGAGCCGGCCTAGGCGGGCGACTCGCGAGAAGGTTGAGGAAGGCATACCAATGGCAGTCGAGACAAGGGAATATCGGGCCGAGGCCAGGTTCCAGCGCGTATCGCCGCAAAAGGCGCGGCTGGTGCTGGATCTGATCAAGGGCCTGGGGGTTGAGCAGGCGCTGACCACCGCGGCCTTCACCAAGAAGCGCATCGCTCCGGTGATTCACAAGCTGTTGACCAGCGCGATTGACAACGCCAAGTACGTATCCGGCGAAAAGGGTCTGGATCTGGACGTGGACGATCTCTACGTCAAGACCGCTCTGGCCAACGACGGGCCGCGCATGAAGCGCATCCGCCCTGCGCCCATGGGCCGGGCATTCCGCTACCAGCGCCGTTTGGCGCACATTGTGATCAGCGTGGCCGAGCGCAACAGCGGCGCGGAGCTGGTGACCAAGGTCGAAGACAAGACGCCGAAGGCGAGCAAGAAGAAGGCCGCGAAGTAGGCCTAGAGGGTTTGAGGAAAAGAGCATGGGACAAAAAGTCCATCCTTACGGATTCCGGCTGGGCGTGAACAAGCCGTGGCGTTCGCGCTGGTTCACCGAGCGCGACTATGACAAGCTCCTGGTCGAGGACGTCAAGCTCAAGGCCGAGCTGCGCGACAAGCTGAAGGCCGCCGGCGTCAGCTCGGTCGAGATCGAGCGTCCCGGCAACAAGCTGCGCTTCCTGATCCGCACCGCCCGTCCCGGCATTGTCATCGGCCGCAAGGGCGCGGAGATCGAGAAGCTCAAGACGGAGCTGGGCAAGCGCACCAAGCGTGAGGTCTTCATCGACATCATCGAGGTGAACAAGCCCGAGCTGGATGCGCAACTCGTCTCCGAGAGCATCGCTCTGCAGTTGGAGAAGCGCGTCAGCTTCCGCCGCGCCATGCGCAAGAGCGTGGATTCGGCCTTGCGCTTCGGCTGCAAGGGCATCAAGGTGCGCGTTTCGGGCCGTTTGAACGGCAACGAAATCGCCCGCTCGGAGTGGTATCTGCAGGGCCGTTTGCCCCTGCACACGCTGCGCGCCGACATCGACTACGGCTTCACCGAAGCCCACACCACCTACGGTGTGATCGGCGTCAAGACGTGGATCTATCGCGGCGACATCTACGAGCAGAAGCGCCGTCAGGCGCCCGCGGTGGGCACGTCGGTGTTCTAGAAGCTGGGACCAAGGGAACGAGGGAATAGGGAACCAAACCCCCTGGACCTCGACCGGTTCCAAAGGTTGTGAGGATTTGCAGGAAATTGGCGGGAAGGGAAACAGGTAAGCGAGGGCCGGTCCCTCGATCCCTTGTTCCCTTGTTCCCGGCCTCATTGAGGTTTTCGCTATGTTGATGCCAAAGAAGGTGAAATTCCGCAAGCAGCAGAAGGGCAAGAGACGCGGCAAGGCGTGGCGCGGATCTTCTCTCTCGTTTGGGGAATACGGGTTGAAGGTGATGGAATGCGGTTACATCACCGACCGACAGATTGAGGCCAGCCGTATCGCCATGACCCGCTTTATCAAGCGCGGCGGCAAGGTCTGGTTGCGCTTGTTCCCAGACAAGCCGATCACCAAGAAGCCCGCCGAAGTCCGCATGGGCTCGGGCAAGGGCGCCTTGGATCATTGGGTCGCCGTGGTGCGGCCGGGCAAGATCCTCTTCGAGATGGAAGGGGTGGCGCCAGAGGTCGCACAAGAGGCGATGCGTCTGGCGTCCAACAAGCTGCCGTTGCGGACCAAGTTCGTGATGCGGCCGGGCGCCGACAAGATTGTGGCCGCGGCGAAGCAGGTCTAAGCCTGCGCTGGGAAGCCCGCGCCGGTTAAGTTTGACGCGCTGCGCGCCCTGGACAGGACGCAAGGGCGGGAGAGAAACACGATGGAACTCGAGAAGATTCGCAATCTGAGCGACGAAGAGCTGCTGCACCAGGAGAAGACGACCTCCGAGCAACTGTTCCGGCTGCGCTTTCAGGTCTCGCTGGGGCAGAACGACGGAGTCAAGAAGCTCCGCGAGCTGCGCAAGGAGATCGCACAAATCAAGACCGTGGCCCGCGAACGCGAGCTGAGCATTCGCGGTGCGGCGAAGGATGCCGTGCTGGATGCTGCGACGGCCAAGAAGGGAGCCCGCTAAGTGATGACGACAGCAGCGGAGCAAACGCCGGCGCTTGGCGCGCGGCGCAACGAGAAGGTGGGCGAGGTGGTTTCGACCAAGATGCAGAAGACCATCGTGGTCGAGGTCGAGATGCGCAA
>CAZBPD010000048.1:0-36152 GCA_964493705.1 uncultured Occallatibacter sp. | reverse complement strand
CCTTCCGTCGCCTAAAGGCGAGGGGTTTACGGATCCCCTATCGGGGACTCTAAATAGCTCACTGCATCCCCCGCAACCCTGTCGCCCATTCAGCCAGGAGAACGCGCAGGAAGCCGGGAACCGTATTGCTCTCGATGATAACTCTCAAACGACAAAGCAGTGCAGGAATTGCGAGTCGCCGGAAAGCCGATGAATCGCTCCTCATCGGCACTCCCGGCTGGCTCAGACTATTCGCTCTTACTTTGCCTTTTTCTTACCTTTGCCACCGAACTGATAGAAGAGTGAGGTCGTTCCCAGGGCTACGTTCTGGCTCAAGCTCTGACCCGAAACATAAAAGTCCTGGCGTTCATAGCGAAACTCAGGGCGAAGGCCAAAGCCCTTGCCGAAGAAGATGCTGGCGCCGCCGCCAAATCCGATGTAATCGCCATTGAGACTGCCGCTGCCGCTGGCGCTACCGCTACCCGAAACGCTTACCGTCAAGCCAGCCGTGCAACGGGCATAGCCAAAGGCAACCAACGCGTAGGGAACAACAGTCTTCGCGCTTCCCAGGTTAAAGTGGCCGGCGGCGCCGAATTGTTGATAGTCTCCATTCACGCTGGCCGATGTGCCGCCCGAAGAAGCGCTCACGGAACCCATTGGCAGGTAGCTGTACTCGGCGAGAATCGTAGCCCTGCTCGAAGGGTTAAAGCCGAACGAACCGCCGAAGTTGATGTGCTTGTTGTTATCCACACCTGTCAGGTTGCTGAATCCGATATTCCCTGCAAGGTCCGCCGAGTGGCCCAATATGCCCTGCGCCTGTACCGGATTCGACAAGAAAAGCAAAAGGAAGGCTGCGCTGCAAAGGCCAACAAAAACATTTTTCAATGAAGCTTTCATAAAGATTTTCGATCCTTTCATTTTTTAGAGGGCACCATATTTCATCCCTCTGTTGCCAGACTGCTTTGCACTCAGCCTCTGCTCTAAAACATGACATGTTATAGCGCTACGGCGGGCGCGCGTTCAAAAGATACAATAACCGCTCTCTCATCCGTACCGGCGCTTGAAGGTCCATCGATTCACAACTCGAAAGAAGTGAATCTTCTACATATCCCCTGCGCCGCCCGAATGAAAACACACCTAGTGTGGGGAATGGGACGGCTCGGAGTCAATACGTATTTAGACGTATAGGAGCGCGCCAGTGCGGAGGTGGATCGCCCGGCTATCTGCGGGCAAGCGTTTGCAATGCGATGGCGGCAGCAGCCGTGCGCGTCTCGACTCCCAGCTTGAGAAGGATATGTTCCATGTGCTTCTTGGCCGTTGCTAGAGTTATCCCCAGAATAGATGCAATCTCACTGTTGGTCTTGCCCTGCGCGACCCAAGCCAAAACCTCCGACTCGCGCCGCGATAGGCAGAGCTCATCGAGCTCCGCCTTATTCTGCACGGCAGCATCTTCCTCAAGAAGAAGCAAAAGCGAGTCGGTGTTGGGCAACAGCCGGATGGTCAGGCGACGGTCCTTTTTTTGAACGACGAGCGGTAGTTGCACCGGCGGTATATCCGTACTTTTCAGTTGCGCGCACTGCGCACGCACCCAGCGGAGAAGCTCCTCGGGAAGGACACGATCAAGGTTTTTCGCGGTATCGAAGTATGCTGCCAGGTACTGGCGGGCCAGGGAGGTAATCTGTTGCACACGGCCTTGAGCATCGCAAGAGAGAACCCCTAGAGCCGCGCTTTCCATGCCGCGTTGAAGCAACTGTAACTGGCTTTTCAGCTCGCCGAAGACCTGGGCGTTGCGCCACGCCTGGACCACGTAGGGGCGTGCGTATTCAGCTACGGATTGCTCGCGATCGGTGAAACAGCGGTCGCTATGCCAGGCGACCGAGACGCACCGCGGCGGCCCGGATTCTATGCCGATGCACAGGTCGTCTTCGACATCGTATTGCCGGTAAAAAGCGCCATACAAGGCAGAGTTATGAAACTGGCTCCGGCTTTGGAAATCTGAGATGCGCGGAACCGCACGGTCGCCGGTCTGCATATAGTGCATCAAGGGAAGATGCCCATCCATATACTGAACCAGAAGGCTGTCCACCTTGGGCGTTGCAATCTCCGCATGGCTGGAAAGATGGTGGAACTCGGGACCATCCAGAGACACTTCGGCATAGCTGGTGTGGAGAGAGGGGATGAGCCGGGAGAGCGCCGCGACCAGCTTGCCCTGATAGCTCTCATTGGGGTCGGAGCAAGTGATGGCGGAACAAGCGTGGATAAACTCAAGTAGCCGCTTGCGATCGGATTGTCTAAATTGATCCATCGGTATCTCGCTGTAAAACTATCTTCCGGTTCTTTTACGCTGGCAAGGCAGACTATCTTGACAGCTTATAAACCGGCCGGCATACCCGTCTGGCGATAGTCCGGTGGAACCTGTCATGGGGATTCTATGACATGCTGGGTTTTAGACGCAATAAGCGCGTGATTGAGGCCCGGTTGGGTTCTTTACCCGCGCACCAGCCTGGGAGCGCAAGTCATCGCCGCGCAAGCGGCTGGGTTGCGGCGGTCTTTGCGCAATTGAAATCAATCGTTTGACGGATCGGCGCCTGGGCCGCGCGGCGTTGCGGTAAGATTCTCCTGTTGGGCTCAATAAGGAGAAAGATTCGATGCAATACCGCAATTTTGGAAAGCTGGATTGGAAGGTCTCTGCGCTTGGTTTTGGCTGTATGCGTTTTCCCACCGTAGATGGCGAACGAACCTCGCCAATCTTGGAAGCCGAGGCCATGAAGATGGTGCGCCACGCCATCGACAGCGGCGTCAACTACGTCGACACGGCGTATGTCTACCACGAGGGTCTGAGCGAGGCCTTTCTGGCCAAGGCGCTGCGCGACGGCTACCGGGAGCGGGTCAAAGTGGCCACCAAGCTGCCGCTGTGGTTCGTCAACGGCCCCGAGGACTTCGACCGTTTGCTCAACGAGCAGCTCGAGCGGCTGCAAACAGACCACATCGATTTTTACCTCTTTCATGCGCTCGACAAGTCCCGCTGGCGCGATATTGTGCTCAAGCACGATCTGCTCTCCAAGGCCAGGGGCGCGCGCGCGGATGGGCGCATCCGTTCCATCGGCTTTTCCATGCACGACGACTTCGCCTGCCTGGAAGAGATCGTCAAAGGCAGCGATCTGTGGGATTTCTGCCAGATTCAGTACAACTACATGGACATTGAGAACCAGGCGGGAACGCGCGGCTTGAAGCTGGCCGCCAGCAAGGGTCTGGCCGTGGTGGTGATGGAGCCGCTCTTAGGCGGCCGCCTGGCCACTCCTCCCAAAGACATTCGCACCGCAATGGAGGCGCTGGTGGCGCGGCGGTCGCCGGCCGAGTGGGCCTTGCAATGGATATGGGATCAGCCCGAAGTCTCTGTTGTGCTCAGCGGCATGAGCACCATGAGTCAGGTGGAGGAGAATCTGCGTTCGGCAAGCGCCGCCCGCATCGGCTCCTTCAGCCTCGAAGAGCAGGCGCTCATTGCGCGGGCCAGAGAGATGTATTTGGCGCGCACCGTGATTCCCTGCACCAAGTGCGGCTACTGCATGCCCTGCCCGGCGGGGGTCAATATCCCCGGCGCCTTCGAGTTGTACAACTACGCCCACCTCTACGACGACCTTGGGGATGCCAAGTTCCGCTACCAGATCTTCCTGCCCGAGGCGCAGAAGGCCGGCAACTGCGTGGCTTGCGGCGCATGCGAAGAGGCCTGCCCGCAGAGCATCCCAGTCAGCGAGTGGATGCCCAAGGTGACCGAACTGCTGGCCTGAGTGAGGTTGCAGCCTGATCGGTTCGCTGCGAAACGTTTGCACAAGAAAAGAAATGTCATCCTCAATGGGAATTGTCATCCTGAGCGAGCGCAGCGAGTCGAAGGATCTGCTTTTCGTCTTTTTGGCGGACGAGTAGGACCCCGTAAACACCGCTTGCGCTTTGCTCCTCTTCTTGCTCCTCAATCCAGCTTTGGGTGCAGTTTGTGGAAGGACGTGGCCTGCTGATAGGCGCTGGCAAAAGCGGCCAGCTTGGCGTCCTGGTAGAGCCCGGCCAAAAAGGTCAGCGAGACCGGCGTTCCCGGCCCGCCGATGTCGTCGTGGTCGCCGTCGTCGATCTCCGGTGGGGGCAATGCGTCGGCGCCGCGCAGCCCGTTAGGCACGATCAGCGCCGGGTTTCCGGTCAGATTGGTCGCAATCAACTGCATGCCGGTACTGGGGGTGATGATGATGTCCACCTGTTCGAAGAGCGCAGAGATCTGCTGAATGGCCAGGGTACGCGCCCGGTTGGCCTGGATGTACTCAACGGCCGGATAGAAGCGGGCGATGCGGAAGAGGTTGGGCCAGTCTTCGACGCCCTGCTCGGTAAGCAGCCGGTCGCGGCCGCTGGTCGTCAGATCGTCGAAGGCAGCCGCGCCCTCGGCGGTAAGCAGGTTAGAGATAGCGTCGTAGGGCAGCTTGGGAAGTTCCACCGGGACCAGCTTCACCCCCATTTTGCCGAGTTGCTCCAGCGCCGCCTGCTCGAAGCGGCGGTCGTAGTCGCGGCGAGTGCGCCCGTCTTTCAGCGCCGCATTGCGCTCCTCGCGCTTCTTCTTCTCCTCGGCGCTCTCGTTGGGCGCGGCCTCGGCCAGCTTCAACGGCGGCAGCGGGTCGAACTCGCCCTTCAGATAGCCGACGCGAAACTTTTTCCATTCGTCTGCGCCTAACCAGCCCAGATCGACGGCGGCCGCGGCGGTGTCTTTGCCGTCTGGACCGTGGATTGCGTTCAGAATGGTCGCGCAGTCCTCGGCTGAGCGGGCGATGGGACCCAGCTTGTCCATCGTCCAACTGAGCGCCATGGCCCCGGTGCGGGGAACCAGTCCGAAGCTGGGACGCAGTCCGGTGACGCCGCAGCGCGTCGAGGGTGAGCTGATGGAGCCCAGCGTCTCCGAGCCGATGGCGAAGGCCACACAGCCCGCTGCCACCGCGCTCGCCGAACCGGCCGAAGAGCCGCTCGAACCCAGCCGCGGATTCCAGGGATTGCGCGTTCTGCCTCCAAACCACTTGTCGCCCATGGCCAGAGCGCCCAGCGAGAACTTGGCCACCAGCACCGCTCCAGCCGCATCTAGCCGCTGCACGACGGTGGCGTCCTCGTCGAAACTCTGATGCTCGTAGCCGCCCGCGCCCCAGGTCGTCGGATAGCCCTTGACCGCCAGCAGATCTTTCGCGCCCCAGGGAATGCCGTGCAGCGGGCCGCGATAGTGGCCCGCGGCGATCTCTTCGTCTGCCTTCTTCGCCTGCGCAAGCGCCCGCTCCTCGGTCAGCGTGATGACGAAGTGCAGCTTGGAGTCGTAGCGCTTGAGGCGGGCGAGATACATCTTGGTAAGATCGACGGATTTCACTTTGCCAAACCCCAGAGCCTTACCCAGTTCGAGCACCGGCCAGAAGGCCATATCTTCAATCCGCTCGGGGATCTTGCGGTGACCATTACCGCCATCGTCGACAACATCGATGAGCACTTCCCCTTTAGCGGGAGGCATTTTCTCGCAGCTAGGGTCGCAAACTTTTTCGATTGGTTTCTGCGGATGAAAGACATACGCCGGCGCGACGGAGTTGGCCATCTTCAGCGCGCGGATCGGCGCGTAGGCGTCGCGCTGGCCGTTCAGCCCATCGAGCATCATTTTTTTCTGGTCTTCGCTGAAGGGGCCGACGCCGGCCAGAATCGCCGCTTGATCGAGCATGGACTCGGTGATCTTGGGCCATTCGGCGGGCTTGCCGGCCTCTTCGGCTCCAGCGGATTGCGCACTCAGCGTGTAGAGGATTCCCGGCAACAGCGGCGAGGCAAAACCCACGCTGCTACAGGCGGCGAGAAAACGGCGGCGATCAAGGCTCATGGAGAATTCCTTTGCGATAAATTTACCCTACCAACATACAAGACCGAAGCCTGTCGCTGGTCCCTCTGCGCGCCGCCTCATGTTTCAAGCCATGGAGGCAGGATCGATGGTTGCTGCCGGAGCGGGGCCGAAGCGTTCCCGCACCAGCCGCAGAGCCTCCTCCTCGGTCGCGATCTGCCCCTCCAACTGGGCGTCTTCAACGGCGTGCAGCATGGTCTTAAAGGCCGCTCCCGGCGTGTAACCCGCGGCGATCAGCTCGCGGCCGGTGAGCAGCGGCTGAGGGCGCACCGCCTCTTCCGGCATCGCCTGCCAGCGCTGGCGAACCAGTTCCCAGGTTTCCAGGCCACCATGAGCCGCCAGGCAATCCATCTTGTGCAGGGCGAGATGCTCGGCGAAGCCCTCCAGGCGAAAGAATCGCTTCAGCGTCGCGGCCTTCATGCGCGGCGCGTCCATGAAGCGCATGTGGTTTTCGATCAGAGCCAGAATTTGGCGGCTCTCCTCGTTGGAGAAGCGGAAGCGGCGGCAGATTTCACCCGCCATGGCCACGCCCATATCGGCGTGACCGTCGAAGCGGATGCGCTCGGCGCGGCGAAAGGTCGAGGGCTTGCCCACATCGTGCAGCAGCGCGCCCCAGGCCAGCGTGGCGGAGCAGCCGGCCTCCAACTGATCGAGCAGCAGCAGCGTATGCGTCCACACATCGCCCTCGGGATGGAACTCGGGCGGCTGCTCGACGCCCTTCATGCGCGCGATTTCCGGCAGCACCTGGGTCAGCAGGCCGGTCTCGTCCAATAATTCGAAGGCCCGGCGGGCGTGGCCCTCGGTCAGCATTTTGGTCAGTTCGTCGCGCACCCGTTCGCGACTGACCAGCGCGGTTTTGGCGGCCAGGCGGCGCATGGCGGTGGAGGTTTCTGCTTCCAGCGCAAAGCCCAACCGGGCGGCAAAGCGGACCCCGCGCAGCATCCGCAGATGATCTTCCTCAAATCGGCGTTCCGCGCTTCCAATAGCCCGCACCACTCCAGCTTTGAGGTCCGAAACGCCGCCCACGTGGTCGATGACCGAGGAATGCAAATCCGCAGATGGAACCAGGGGGTCCAGCAGCAATCCATTGATGGTGAAGTCGCGCCGCTGCACATCCTCGGCGGCGCTCAGGGTATAGCGCACGGCATCGGGACGGCGGCCATCGGTGTAGGCGCCATCGGAGCGAAAGGTAGCTACCTCGGTTACGAAGTTGGTCTCTTCAGGCTCGTTCTCATCGACTGAAGCCACTAGGACCACGCCGAAGTGTGCTCCCACGGCAAAAGTGCGGGGAAAGATGCGCAGCACCACCTCCGGCTGCGCCGAAGTGGCCACGTCGTAGTCCTTGGGCTCGCGGCCCAGCAGCAAATCGCGCACGCAGCCGCCGGCCAGATAAGCTTCATAGCCAGCCTCGCGCAGAGTGCGCAGGATTTGGCAGGCAGCGGCGAATTGGGGGCTAGAAGAGAACATCGCTTCCCTATTGTCCCGCGAAACGACGGCTTCTCCGGGTGCCCTATTTGTTTTCGTTGCCGGTCAGGCGGAAGGTGATGGTGCCCCAGAAGGAGCGGGCGCGCATCTGCACGGGCAGGTGGCGTTCGTCATCGCTATACCAGATCCAGATATTGCCGCGGTTCTTGACCACGCCGGCGTCGGCGGTGGGTTGCACGCGAACGGTCTTGAAGGTGCCCAGCGGCGTCTTGATCTCTTCTTTACCCTCGACCTTCATGGTGACGGGCAGGCTGCGCAGGGCGTCCACGAGGGGAATCACGAAGCTGTGGCCGACCTCCATGGGCTGCGAGGAGGCGTAGAACATGCCGGTCAGCAGGTCGGTCAGGCAGCCGGGAACACCGAATTCGACGTGCCGGGTCTGGCCGGTGACCAGATTCTTCTCGTCGAAGGCGGAGATGCCCTTGGAGTAGTCGATTTTGATGGTCGAGTTGATCTTGCGGCGGCCCTCGACGGTTTGTTTGTCGAAGCCGTAGGTGCAGCCCTTGTTGCGGTCGAAGCTGGTCTGAAAGCGGTCGCTGAGGTGAAAGAGCATGTTCACGGCGCCGCTGGTTTCGGCGTCGACCTGGACCTGCTCGCGGTCGCCCGCGGCCTCAAAATGCACAGTTGCCGTAGCGACGGTAAAGACCCTCCAGTCCACGGAATAGGTCAGCGTCTGCCGCTGGGGAAAGCTGAATCCCGCGCGGGGCGGCGTGAGCGGCAGCATTTGCTGGCCACTGGCGGTGGAGAGCGTTGCGCCTAGAATCAAGGCGCCGGGGGCCAGGGCACAGAGGAGGTTCGCTACCGTCGTACGCTTCTTCACCGTCAGAAAAGGCTCCTTGTTCGATCGAGTCGAGGGATGCGGAAACCGCCTATCGCGGTCCATATCCAAGCAGGGCGAGCACGGGCGGCAGCAGCAGCAGGCTGAGGTAGAGCAGCGCGGCCCCTATTGCTGCATTGTACTCGCGATGCTGTAGATAGAGCGCGAAGGAAAAGCCGCCCACGCCGGGTTTGGACGGCGCCGGAACCAGACGGGGAATCAGCCGGGGAACCTGGGTGCAGTAGTGTTCGAATTCGGGAAAAGCGGCGCGCAGAAAACGCTCTTCGGAGGCGATGACGGGAATGTAGATCGCCGCAAAGCCCATTGCCAGCACCAGCGCCATGGGCCAACTGAGCAAGGCCACGGCAAAACCGGCGGCGATCAGAATCGATCCAAGATAGAGCGGGTTGCGGGTGTGGGCGTAGGGGCCGGTCTGGGTCAGTTCCTGGTTTTTTTTGACGTATCCGGCGGCATAGCCGCGCAGCCATAGTCCTGGAAGCACCAGCGCCAGACTGGCTGCCACGGCGACGGGCAGCGGATGGCGCTGTTCGAGTTCATAGATGTAAATCGCCGCGGCGACAAAACCCAGCGGCACACGAATGCGGCGGGCGGCGCGCTGCCAGCGGGCGATCCAGTCCATCGGGGGAGGGGCGGGTTGGTGCGAAGGGCGGGAAGACTTCATGCACAACTTTCTGGAGCGGTTTCGAGGGCCTTCTCAGGATAAAGCAATTCCTCCGCTGCCTGCACCACATTGGCCGGCTGGATGGTCAGGAGCCCGGCTTCGGGAGCATCGTAACGGGTATGATCGCGGCGGCTCTCCGGGCTGCGCAGCACCTTGAATCGAGTCCCGAAGGGCCCGTTGCGGCTGGGATCGGTGGGGCCGTAGATGCCCACCACCGGGCGGCCCAGGGCGCAGGCCAGATGCAGCGGACCGGTATCGCCGGCGATGGCCAGCGTTACGCGCCGGGTGACGGCGATCAGTTGGGCCAGCGAACAGTGCAGGGCCAGCGCAGCGCTGCCGGCTTCTTTGACGATGGCTGCGGCCAGCGGCTCTTCGCCGGGACCGGAGTTGACCAAAATCTGGAATCCGCGCTCGGCAAAGTGACGCGCCACGGCGGCGTAGCGCTCCACCGGCCAGCGTTTGGCGCCCCAACCCGCGCCTGGATTGACCAGGATGGCGCGCGCGGAGTCTGGATTGGGAATGAGCCTGTCGGCCCAGGTTTCGGCGGCGGGGTCCACCGGCAGCCAGGGGCGCATGGGGGTGAGTTCGTCGCCGGCAATGGTGGCAGCCAGTTCCAGATCCTGCTCGATCACATGTGCGCCATGGGTTCTGACCAGGTCGGTGGAGAGCCAGGCAGCGGCCTTCTCGCGCGGCTCGGCCTCGCCAATACGGCGACGGTTACAGCCCATGCGAGCGATGATCGCCGAACGGATCGCTCCCTGCAAGTCGAGTGTGGCATCGTAAGCGCCGTCGCGCAGAGCCTGACGCAGCGCCTGGAATTCATGAACCGTCTGGCGGCTGAAGGGGGCCTTGCGCCACTCCTTGGTGGCGGCGTAGAGGATATGGTCGACCACTGGTTGTTGAGGATTGGGAGCGCAACAGTAGGAGAGTTTGCCGCGCCCCGTGCTTCCCTCGGCGGCCAAAAGGGCTTTCCAGCGGGACTCGACCACCCAGTCGATCACCCATCCTGGGTGCGCCTGGCGCAAAGCCGTCACCGCCGGCAGCGCATGGAGAATATCGCCCATCGCCCCCAGCCGGACGACCAGCAACCGAAATCTGGATCGCGTCTGCAAGTCTTGATTTTCTCACAGGGGCAAATGCAGAGGGTTCAATATCCGCATCACAACAACTGCCCGGCCAGCCAGGTGAGCATCTCCGTCTTGTCGTGGACCTCGATACGCAGATGGGCCGTCTCCAGCGGGGTGGTTTCGGGAAACAATTCGGTAAGTTCACCCAGGCGTACCAGATCCTTGGTGGTGGTGACGAAGGCCTTGGCCTCTTTGGAGTGGGCATTGGCGATCATTTCGCGCACGATGGCCTCGTCGTAGTCGTAGTGATCTGGAAATGTGAACCGGGCGGCCAACTCCACGCCGGCGGCCTCTAGACCATCGAAGAATTGCTCCGGGCGAGCGATGCCGCAAAAGGCCGCCACTGGGCCATGAAACTTTTTCACCTCCATGATCCGGTGCAGCCTCCAGATCGGCTTCTCCCATCCCCACTTGGTCAGCGCATCGGCTAAGGCCTGCTCGTTGGCAGGTATGGCGATGACGTTTGCCCGGAAGAGCGCATCGAGGGGCTCGCGCAGGTTGCCGGCCGGCAGCAAACGGTCCAGCCAGTCCTGGCGGTTCAGCAAGAGGATGTCGACAGTGCGCGCCAATTGCCGGTGCTGAAACCCATCGTCGAGCAGATGAATGCAGAAGGGGGGCGGGTCCTCCTCCGTCGCGCCTTCAACCTCGGGCTCGGGCTCTGGCTCGGCTTCTACTTTTGCCGCCCGCGCAATCACGGCCTCCTTTTCCGCCAAAACACCGGCGTCGTAGCGTTCGTCGGCCAAATAAACGGGAACCCCGGTCTCGCGGGCGATCAAAAGCGGTTCGTCGCCAAATTCTTCGGCTGTGCCGCTGGGGTCGACGCGGGTCACCCCGGTGCTCTGTCGGCCATAACCCCTGGAGAGCACATCGATTGGTAGACCGTGGCTGGCCAATTCCTTGGCCAGCATGATGGTAAAGGGCGTCTTGCCCGCACCACCCGTGGAGAGGTTGCCGATGCTGATCACTGGGCAACGCAGCCAGCGAACCGGCTCCATGCCCGAGGCCAGCCGCATTTCGCGGAAGTTGAGCGCGACCCGATAGAGCGGAATCAGCGGCGCCAGCAGCCGCCGCATGGAACGCTCCGGCTCTTTCTTGCGCTCCTTCTTCTTGGCTTTTTCAGGGGGCGGCGCAACCTTGGGCGCAGCCGCATCGGCCGGGGAATCCGGCTGTTGTTCATCGGGCTTCTTCTCTTTGTCTTTCTTCTTCACTTTCCCTGCCTCGAGGCCGGAAGCCCGTCACCACTCTCCCTGATTTCCTTGATCGGATAGGTCGCCAATTTCATGAGCGCCGCGACACTGCGCGCACTCGCTCCGGCCTGCCGCTCGAAGACCATTTTGGCGCGCGCGCCCATGGCTTTAGCTTGAGCGCGATCACAGAGCAAGTCGACAAGAGTTTTTGCCAGATTTTGTTTTTCTGAAATGCAGATGGCGTTCTGTGCGAGCAGGTCTTCCGTGATGGCGCGGAAGTTGCCATAGTGGGGCCCCATCACGATAGGCACCCCAAACTGCGCCGGTTCCAGCGGATTGTGGCCTCCAGACGGGATCAGACTGCCTCCCACGAAAGCGACGGAGGCAATTGAATAAACCGACGCCAGTTCGCCAATGGTGTCGAGCAGGACAATCTTGCCGGAGCAAAGAAGGGGCGGCTCAGTCGCCCTTCCCCACTCCGAGCGCCTTGTCCATGCAACTCCAGAGTCTTGTATAAGAGTTGCAACCGCAGCAAAGCGCTCAGGATGGCGCGGCGCCAGAACCAGGACCAGAGCGGGGTCTACGGCCAGCAACTGCGGCCAGACCTCCAACAAAGCGCTTTCTTCACCATCCAATGTGCTGCCGGCAAGGATGAACCGCAAAGAAATCCCAGCCGATCGCAGAATTAGCGTCGCCTCTGCCTCCTGAGCCGGGCGCACATCGAATTTGAGGTTGCCGGAGACGCTGACCGCATCTTCTGTGCAGCCCAACGCGCGCAGACGCTCGGCATCGGTTTCGCTCTGCGCCAGCACCGTGCTCAAGCGGCTGAGAAAGGGCTTCCACAAGAGGCGCAGTTTTTTGTAGCGCGGCCATGAGCGGTCGCTGATGCGAGCGTTGACCACAGCAACGGGAATTCCGCGGCGAAAGCAGCCGCTCAGCAGATTGGGCCAGAACTCGGTCTCGGCCAAAATCAGCATCCCGGGCTGCAGTGCGTTTAAAGAAGCGCGCACCGCCCAGGGCAGGTCCAAGGGGCAGTAGAAGACGCGATTTGCGCCGAAGCGCTCCCGCGCCAATGCCTGGCCGGTGCGGGTGGTGGTGGAAACAGCGATAAGATGATCCGGCAACGCGGCTTCCAGATCCTTGACCAGCCGCGTGACCGCCAGAACCTCGCCTACCGAGACGGCATGAACCCAGATCAGGGAGCGCGATGCAGAATGGTCTTTTTCACCCGAGGATGCACGTTCCAGCTTCAGCCGCTTTTCAACGGAACGCACCCGGCCTAGCCGTTCCAGCAGCCCTTCGCGGTATTTTTGGGTCGTCGCCATCCGCAGCAGCCACCAGGGGGCGCTGACCACCAGGGCCACCAGCAAGGCGAGATTGTAAAAAAAGAGAATCATGCGTGACGCTTCTTCTATTCTCCCGGTCTAACCACAGATGATACAGTCGAGATCGATGAGACGCCTGTGCGCAGTATCAACGCTGCTGATGGGGATGGTTGTGCCGGCCCTGGCCGCCGACCACACCCCGCCGCCGGTGCAGCCGGCCAGCACCTTTGCCGCCGTCGAAAACCACCCCGACGAAAAGGTGACGATCGCCGCCGAACCCTACGATACCAAGGAAAAACAGGCGATCTTCCGCGTCGATTATCTCAGCCACGGCGTTCTGCCGGTGCGGTTGATCGTCACCAACAACGGCAACCGGCCCATCTCCCTGCGCGATGCGCGGATTCTCTTTCAGACCGCCGCCGGCGACCGGATTCAAGCCGCAGAACCAGAAGACGTGGAGCGCTTGATGAATCGCAAGGAGCGCGAGGGCGGCCGCATTCCCCTGCCCGGCGGGCTCCCCCCCATCAAGCTCAAGCCCAAGGCCAGCAACCAGGAGATCGAGCAGGACTTCAACGTCTTCGAGTACTCCGCTTTGGTGGTCGAACCGCACACCACCCGCGCCGGATTTCTTTTCTACGATGTCTCCGATCTCGACCACCCCCTGCGCGGCGCCAAACTGCACCTGCACAAACTGCGCGACGCCGACGGGAACGAGCTCTTCTTCTTCGAGATCCCCTTCGACAAGTACCTTCAATCCAAATCAAAAGAGATGAATTAGCGATATTGCATGTGATATGATCTAGGGGTGCGAATCGTACTCGACACATCCGTTCTTGTGGCCGCCATTCGCGGCCAGACAGGCGCATCCAATGCACTTTTGAAAGCCGCATTGGAATCTAAGGTTCAGTTTCTGATCTCCAACCCACTTGTCCTGGAATACGAAGCTGTCTTGACTCGCCGCGAACATTTGCGGGCGTCAGGTTTAAGTCTCTCCGAAGTTGACGAATTGCTCGATATGATCTGCGCCACTGGAATCCGGGTTCGTATGGTGCGGAGTTGGCGGCCGTTATTACAGGATCCAGACGACGAGATGGTTTTGGAGACAGCCATCAACGGCCAAGCCGATGCCATCGTTACATTCAATCGAGCAGATTTTGCCGGTATTCCCGAGCACTTCTCGGTGGAGGTTCTTTCCCCCCAAGAGGCCCTCAAAAGGAAGGGAGTCGAATGAGAACAAGCAACTTTGCCTTGCGTTTGCAGCCTACGCTGCTCGAAGCGGCCCGCCATCTGGCTGAAAAAGAGGGAGTGGCTCTGAACCAGTTGATTAACACGGCGGTGGCTCAGATGATCGCCGCGCAAGACGCTTCAGATTACATCGCTATCCGAGCCAAACGAGCGAACCTTCCCCGCGCCCTGGAGATTCTCCGGAAGGCTGGCGCTGGCAACCCGCCTATGGAAGGGGATGAACTACCCGAATCCTATCTTGCCGCTGGCGATAGTGCATTACGCGGTTGAGGTTCCAGGTGCAGGAGGTAGTACGCCCATCCCGAACAACCAACACCAGCGGTGATGGCTAGGCATTGGGTGATTTTTAATACATCCTAGATACTTCCTCTGGGACTTTTCCAATGACGGTGAAAAGTTATTGAACCGACATGAAGCCGCAGAGGTAAATCTCTGCCATTCCATTCTCCACGAACTTTGAAGAGACTTCTTGAAGTGCGCAAAGCCGACAGCGACCAAACAGAATAATCGGGTAGCACTTCAGGTTTGGAGCCGAGTCTTGGTTTTCTACTCGTAGTACGTCGCGGTAGTGGTGTCAGTCTCCCAGATGGTGCAATCCTTCACCCGTACGCGGCCGGCGGTCATCTCGGCGAGCTGTTCGTTGGTCTGCTGGTAAAAGTAGCGGGCCAGATTCTCGGCAGAGGGATTGAGCACCGTGAAGGGCTCCAGATCGTTGAGCATCTGGTGGTCGATGCGATCGATCACCGGGTGCATCACCTGCTTGAGCAGCTTGAAGTCCAGCAACATGCCGGCTTCGTCCAGCTCGACGCCGGCCAGGGTGACACGCACCTTGTAGTTGTGCCCGTGCGGATTCTCGCACTTGCCCCGGTAGTTGCGCAGGTAGTGGCCGGAGGAGAAACCTGCCTCCACGGTGACTTCAAACATCGGCTTCGTCGGGTCCAATACGGGGAAGTGTCCCAGAGTCCATTCTAGTTGGTTTCGGTTCTGGGCGCAGAGCGCACCCTCATGGCAGTTTACTCCCAACAAGGAAACGCGCCGGAAACCCTCCCGGCGCGCCGCTTTTTCTGGGTTGTGTCGCAGCTATTCGTGTTCGTAGAAGCGGAAGAAGAGCGCCGGCTTGGCTACCGGCTCGACGCGCGCCACCACTTCCGCCGTCTGCTTGTCGGTCAGGGGGGTGAAGTCGCGAGCCAACTGCACGTTCTCTTCCAGTTGAGCGATGTTGTCGCAACCGATGATGATGGTGCTCACCGGCCGCGAAAGCACATAGTACATGGCTTCGCGGATGGAGATCGTGCCCGCTGTGGGCGCCTGCACCACCATTCCCTCCCAGGAGTGCTTTTGCTGCTCAATGGGCGGCGGATTCCAGGAGGTGAGCAACCGGCCGCGGCCGGGAATCTTCATGCCGATGATGCCCATCTGCTTCTCCACGGCCAGCGGCAGCAGGTCGGCGTTGAAGCTGTAGTGGTGCGGGTCGGCGGCGCTGATGGCCATCAGAATGGTGTCGAAGGGATAGCGGTGGATGCAGTCCATCAGCGCGTCGGGCCGGTAGTGGCCGGTAATGCCCAGGTGGCGAACCACCTTTTGCTCCTTCATCTCCAGCAGCGCTTCCATGGCGCCGCCCTTGGCGAAGACCGCGTCTACATTGGACTGAATGCCGATGTCGTGCAATTGCCACAGATCGATATGGTCGGTCTGCAACAGTTGCAGCGACTTTTCGATCATGCGCATGGAGCCGTCGCGGGTGCGCTCCTTGGTTTTGGTGGCCAGAAAGGCCTCCTGCCGCCGCTTGGCCATCACTTTGCCGACATATTGCTCGCTCCATCGGTCGGGCCCCCCGTAGATGGAGGAGGTGTCGATGTAGTTGACGCCCAGATCGAGAGCACGCTCGACGATGGGCACGGCCACGTCGAAGTTGTTGGGCCGCTCGAGCGCCGCCTGACCGCCCAGCGAAAAGATACCGACCTTGTAGCCGGTCTTGCCCAGATTGCGGGTAGGCATGGCGGTGGGAGTCTTGGGGTTGGCGGGAAGGCCGGGGAGGGCCTTCGCTGTGTCTGCGACCAGCGCCGCGGGCGCCAGCAAGGCGGCGGTTACGGCTCCGCCCACCTTCAGAAATTCACGGCGGCCCTGGTTGCGGGCCGATTGCATCACGCTCATGGAGACCTCCTGGGGAAACTACGCGCATCTGCGCGCCCGGCGAATCGCACCTGCGGCGCACGCTGCCTCATGCTACACCCGGCCGCCGCGTTTTGGAAAGGAGGATTCGTCAACAAAAACGTTTGAGCAGGCTCTAAGTGGCGAGTTCTTCGATCTCTAGCTTTGTTCATCGATCCACGCGTCTTCTTCTGCGCCGTTCATCCGTACACTGCCCCACTTCTCCAGGTAGACTACCCCCAGAAACATACCAAGGGCGAAAATGCCCACGGAACCGTCTTCGATCAGGCTGAGCCGCCGATCCTCTTCCACTGTTTGGTAGACCAGAACACCATGAATCGAGCGGGGCGTCATGCGCATCTCCTCCGGCGCGGGCCAGCGGGGGAGCGTATCCAGATAGTGCGTTGAAATCATGGCGGAAAGGATCAATCCCGCCAGACCGGGCAGCAGGAAGCTCAGCGCGAAGATTTTAAGTTTCGCCAACTGCGAGGTGTTCATCGTTCAACCTTGGTTCATCCGGATCGCGGGAGGCCCTCTACGGAGCTTTCTCACCACCACCCGCGCGTTACGGAGGATTACGGCGCGACCCAGAACCCTATCCACTGCGGATCTGACTGCGAGAGGTGTCGCCGACATCCACCAAGGTGGTGTCGTATGGGGAACAAACGACTCGAACACAAGGTTTCCGTCCCAGTGGAGAGGGAAGAATCTCTTTGTCTACCCGAGGCGAAGAGGTCGAAGATAGGAGCTTTGCTCCCCGATTCATTGCCTTGCGGAAGCGAGAAGGAATTGGATCTTCAGCGTTGGGCTGCAAACAAGAAAGTACCCCTGTTTTCCACCGCGCCCATGGGTAATCCCAGTCTATAAGACGGAATTGTTCGTTTTATAAATCTTTGGTCATATCTAGTTAGTTACCTGGCCGAGTTTAGCTTTTTGCAAATTCCCGCTCCATCCCCTATTTCTTCTCGCCCGGCTCGCGTATCTTGCTGGCTTCAAAGCTGACGATCTTCCAATCGCCGTGCTGGTTGCGCACATAGACGCGGGTATAACGAAAGTTGCCGGCGACTGGGCCTTCAGGATTTGTGCCGCTTACGGTCGCCAGCGATGTCACCAATGCCGTGGTCCCGTAAAAGCGAACCTTTCGGTCGGAGAGTTCCAGGCTGCTGAAATGAATCCGCCCACTACGCAGGCGCGCCAGCGTTTCTTCCCGCGTTTGCAGGGTGCCGGAGGCTGAAATTGCAATATAGTCGTCGGCCAGAAGGGCTTCCAACGCCGGAATGTCGGCATTGAGGATCGCTTTACGCCAGGTCTCTTCCAGTTGGTCGATCTCGTGGCGGCTCTCGTGCTTCTCCGCGCGGTGCATGCCCGGCTTCTGTGGAGAGGCGTTCTGTGCGGGCGTGGAGATTGCCAGCAGAAAAAACGCGGTTAGAACAAAGAAAAGCGGCTTCGCCATCCGGCGGCCAAGAGGCATCGAAGTGGAGTTCACGGCGCGGGTCATAGGCGGAATCGATGGTATTCCCGCCAGGGTTGCGCGGTCAAACCCATACGAACAACAGGTCTTTGAGTCCGGCTCTACCCCTTGCGGGCGATCGCTCCGGTTAGACGAAGCGGCGCCTTAAACGAGAGCGTCGAGGTCTTCCCGATTGCGGTCGCGCATCCTCTGAAAGAGCCCGCCCACTGCGAATTTCTTGAAGTGATTCGACTCCTGGTGTGCCGCCAGCGCCGCGGCGTCTTTGTATTGCTCATAGATCAGCACGGTATCCGGGTCGCCCTCCACCTGGTGCGGGATGTAGCTGACGCATCCCGGCTCCTGGCGCGAGGCGGTGGCCAGTTGGCGCAGCGTCTCGGCAACATCTTCTCGATCTTCAGGGGCAAACTTCAAGCGCACGGTAAAGGTAATCATGGGGGAGGCATCCTCTGCTCCGGGACCAAAAGCCGGTCCGGCGGTTCTCGTTAAAGTCTACGCGTGGATCTCTTCCAGAGCGGCGGCAAACTCCGGCAGCACCATGGTCTGATCCCGGTCCGGGCCGGTCGAGACCATGCCGATGCGCGCGCCGCTCTCCCGCTCCTGAAAGCGCAGGTAATCCTTGGCTGCCTGAGGCAGCTTGTCGAATTCGGTGATTCCCTCGGTGGAGCACTGCCAGCCCTTCATCGCGGTATAGACCGGATTGATCGACTCCAGCCCGTGCACATCGGCGGGAACCTCATCCGTGTGCTTGCCGTCGATCTCGTAGCCCGTGCAGATGGGAATCTCGGCCAGCTCATCCAGCACATCGAGCTTGGTGATGACCAGCCACTCGGCGCTGTTGACCCGGTTGGAGTAGCGCAGGAGCGGCAGATCGAGCCAGCCGCAGCGCCGCCGCCGCCCGGTGACCGCGCCAAACTCGTTGCCGCGCGTCTGCAGGTGGTCGCCGGCCGGGCCAAAGATCTCGGTGGGGAAGGGTCCTTCGCCCACGCGTGTTACATAGGCCTTGGTCACGCTGATCACCGTGCCGATCGCCGCCGGACCCAGTCCGCTGCCGGTCGAGGCGCCGCCCGCCGCTGCCGACGATGATGTTACATAGGGATAGGTGCCGTGATCGATGTCCAGCATGGTGCCCTGCGCGCCTTCGAACATCACGCTGCCGCCCTGAACCAGAATCGAGTGCAAAAGCTGGCCGGTGTCGGCCACATAGGGACGAATCTGCTCGGCTGCCGCCGCGTACTCATCAAAGATCTTCTCCGGGTCCAGCGGATCGGTGCCGAAGAGCGCGTGCACAATGGCGTTCTTCTCCGCGCAGGCCGCCTCGATGTGTGTTTTGAGCAGCTCTGGCCGCATCAGGTCGACGATGCGCAGACCGCCGCGCGACATCTTGTCCTCATAGGCCGGGCCGATGCCCTTGCTGGTGGTGCCGATCTTCTTGCGCCCCGGCGCGCTCTCAGCGGCCAGTTCGATCATGCGGTGGTAGGGCAGAATCACCTGTGCGCGGTTGGAGACAAAAAGCCGTCCCTCCACATCGATCTTCAGATCGTGCAGCTTCTTCAGCTCCTTGAGAAAGAAGACCGGGTCCAGCACCACGCCGTTGCCAATCACGTTCTTGCAGCCCGGCCGCAGCACGCCGCAGGGCATCAACTGCAAGACGAACTTCTGATCGCCGTGAATGACCGTGTGCCCGGCGTTGTGTCCGCCGGCATAGCGCGCCACGGCGGAAAACCGCTCGCTGAGCACATCCACGATCTTTCCCTTGCCCTCGTCGCCCCACTGGGCGCCCAGAACCACCGCCGATTTTGCCCGCATCCGCTCCCCGCTTCCCGTTTTTGTCCTGATCGACTGCCGATTGCCGCAACCCAACCCCGCCGGCTTTGCAAACAAAAGCCGCCCTCAGGGCCCAGTTGACGATGGAAGGCGCAAATCTTTCACGGCGCGCCACTTTCGATGATAAACCCTGCGCGCTTTTTGCAGCCTTAAGGAAGGCCGATTCTGGAGGTCGTCCGGCCCAATTATGTGCCGCCGAGGGGCGCATTCTATCGAGGAGAGGTTTTTCCTTTTTCTATCTGAGGCCTGGATTGTCGCTCGAAGCCATGTTTGGGAACGAAATCACGCAGGCGTTGCCGAAGCGGAGGGGAGAGGAATAGTATTCGGGTGAAAACGTTACCAGCCTTTCGCAAAGGATCTTCCATGCGCCTGTTCCCAGCCCTCTCGCTCGCCTTGCTTTCTCTGGCCGCCCTTTCTTCTCTTGCCCAGGCTCCAAGCGCGCCAAAAGCGCAGCCCGCCGCAATGCCACTGCCGTCGAAAGCGGCGTCTGCCGCACCGCAGGCGGCTCAAGTACCTCCTATGGGCTGGAATAGTTGGAACTACTTTGCCGGCAGGGTCGACGACAAGGGTGTTCGCGACGCCGCCGACCAGCTCGTCGCCACTGGGATGAAAGACGCCGGCTACGTCTACGTCAACATCGACGACACCTGGGAGGGCGAGCGCGACGCCGCGGGCGTTCTGCATCCCAACGCCAAGTTCCCCGACATGAAGGCGCTGGCCGACTACGTCCACTCCAAAGGGCTGAAGATCGGCATCTACTCTTCGCCCGGACCCAAGACCTGCGGCGGCTATGCCGGCTCCCTGGGCCACGAACTGCAGGACGCGCAGATGTACGCCGGCTGGGGCTTCGATTATCTGAAGTACGACCTGTGCAGCTACATCGGCGCGGTGATGGAGAAGCAGGCCCCGCACGACCCTGCCGCGCAGATGCGCCTCATGCAGCAGGCCTACGAGACCATGCATCAGGCGCTGAAGTCCACCGGCCGGCCCATCGTCTACTCCTTCTGCCAATACGCCTGGGACGCGGTCTGGGAGTGGGGACCGGCCACAGGAGCCAACCTCTGGCGCACCACCGGCGACATTACCCCCGACTGGGACCGCATGTACGCCATCCTCAGTCAGCAATCCGGCCTGGAGAAGTACGCCGGCCCCGGCCATTGGAACGATCCCGACATGCTCGAAGTGGGCAACGGCAAGCTTTCGCTCAAGGAGAATCGGGTTCACTTCTCCATGTGGTCCATGCTGGCCGCACCTCTGCTGGCTGGCAACGACCTGACCAGCATGAAGCCGGAGATCAAGGCGATTTTGACCAACCGCGAGGTCATCGCCATCGACCAGGACTCGCTGGGCAAGCAGGCCGCGCACATCTACTCCGACGGCGAGGTCGAGGTCTGGGCGCGTCCGCTTGCGGGTGGAGCGATGGCTGTAGCCGTGGTGAACGTGGGCAGCGACCGCTACTCCACCCACCCCTTCCACCTGAACCTGGCCAAGCTCGGCCTGCACGGCGCGCAGCAAGCGCGGGACCTATGGACCGGCAAGACGCTCGAGCTGACCGAGAAGATGCCGCTGGAAATCCCCAGCCACGATCTGCTCCTGGTCCGCATCGACACACCGAAGAAGTAGCTGCTCCGCGTTTTGATAAACCGGGTGCCCCACCCTCGCCGCGCACTTGTTTTTGCGGCTAGGGTGGGAGACGCTTTTCGTGCGCACATATGTGCGTGCGGCTTCGATTGGTCTTTTCAGTTTCGATCGGCCCAATCGAAAAATGGTTGTAGAATTGCTTGCGATAGGGAAACGACTTGATTAATTCTCTCCGCAGAGCGCTCATCGACTCTCATGTTGCCGCGGTGGCCATCGCGGTGCTGCTTTGTTGGTCGCTCGTTTGCCTACTGTGGGCTCTGTGGGAGCCGGTTGGAAGTCTCTTGTGGTTTGTAACCCGTGGAATTCTGATTCTCGATATCCCCTACATGCCACCGTTTCAATCGACCGCTCGTTGGACGTTTTTTACAACTTTTCCCTTTTTTTTGTGCGCAGTTTGCTATTTTGCCTGCGCATGTCTGGTGTCGTATGGGGTTTACGGCAAGGGACCGCTGAATTGTCTGAGAACTTATCGCAACAGAATGCCGAGGAGGTTCGATGCTTGAACGCATAAAGCGAGCTCTATTGGAGAGCTACGTTGGCGCAATCGCTTTAGGTTATTTGATAGGCTATGGGTTTATACATCTTGCCAATGTCTTTACCGATCCTGTCACCCAGTGGGTCGTTCAAATAATCTTCCCGGCGATGAGGCTGAATAGCGGAAGCGGAATGGATGTTTATTTGAAGTCCGCCCTACAACAGTTGCTGGCAGCAGCTTTCCCTTTGTTGCTTGGATACGTTCTGCTCCGCTGGCTTTATTTTCGACCCAAAGGCTCTCCGGCCGCCTCGACAGAGATGGAGAAAGAGCAACCGGAATTGGAACCGTAATCCCCACTACAAAATGCTGTTTTGTTCATTCATTTGCCCGGCCTAGGTATACCGCAAACCACCTCCGCTCATCCGTCCAACTTTCTTCCGGGACGAATCCCGCAGCCGCCAGCAGGTTTTCGGCCTCGCCCGGCGGATATTTGTAGCTGTTTTCGGTGTGAATCGACTCGCCCTCGGCAAACTCCACGGTCCAATCGAGCGCCGCGATGCGTACCGACTGCGGTACGCGGCTGACCAGATGCATCTCCATGCGCGACGCCGTCTCGTTCCACAGCGCGCGGTGGTCGAATCGATCGGAAAGGAAATCCGCGCCCAGCTCGCGGTTGAGCCGCGTAAGCAGATTTTTGTTGAAGGCCGCAGTTACGCCCGCGGCGTCGTCGTAGGCGGGCAGCAGGATCGACTCGCTCTTGACCAGATCCACGCCCAGCAGCAAACTGTCGCCGGGGGCCAGAGTGGCGCGGAGCTTCTGCAGCAGCGCCAGAGCCTCGACCGGGTCGAAGTTGCCTATGCTGGAACCGATGTACAAGACCAGTCGCCGCTCCTCGCCGTTGTGCACGTCCAGATTCAGTCCCTGGGTGTAATCCGCTACCTGGGGCGCGACCCGCAGGCCGGGAATCTCCGCCTCGATGCGGCTTTTAGCCTCAGAAAGCGCGCTCGGCGAGACATCGACCGGCTCATAGAGCACCGTGCCCTGCCGCTCGACTGCCGCGGCCAGCAGCAGTTGCGTCTTATCAGCCGTGCCGGCGCCCAGTTCTGCAACACGAAGCCGTTTTTCGCCGGCTGCGCGTCCGATAATGCTGGGCGCATGTTTCGTCAGAATTTCTCGCTCAGTGCGGGTCAGGTAATACTCGGGCAGTTCGGTGATCTGCGCGAAGAGCCGCGAACCTGCCTCATCGTAAAAAAGCCACGGCGGCAGCCGCTTGGGACTGGCCGTGAGGCCCGCGCGCACGGCTGCGGCGATGGGGGCGGAGAGCGGGTTCGGTTCAGGCTGTTTCATTCGGTTTCAACACAATTTTTTCGATCTCGGAGAGTAAAGCAGCGGGCCAACCACAGGCCCTCGACTGCACGTCGCTTTACTTTGCATGAACGGAGCCGCATATATAGCCTCTCACCGCGCCACCTACGGGGCGCGCTGTTGATTTGGATCGGCTTCCCAGGACTGCGCTGCGCTTGTCCTGGGCTATTTTCCCTGCCTCCCTCCGGGAGGCGCTACAGCCTGTTCATCGTAGGCGTAACGCGTGAGTGCGCGTCGAGATGCACAGGATGACAAATCATCGCTTATTCGATCAATTGAGACCAGCCTACATCCGCGCCAGGCGAATGCCGGAGAACTGCCAACGGGTCTCGGGCGCAAAAAAGTTACGGTAGCTGGGGCGGATATGCTCCTCGGGGGTGACGCAGGAGCCGCCGCGCAGCACCATCTGCCCGCTCATGAACTTGCCGTTGTACTCGCCCAGAGCGCCCGCGGGCGCCTTGTAGCCGGGATAGCCCAGATAGGCGCTCGATGTCCACTCCCAGCAATCGCCGAAGAGTTGCAATCTCTCGCTTTCGACTTCGTCAGGATTCGCTGTGCCCTGTTTGGCTGCCGGCCCGGTCAGGCTGACCAGCCCTGGCGCCGCGGGCAGCAACCGCTCCGAGCCCAACAGATTTCCGCGCACCGGCTCGGTCTCGGCGGCGACCTCCCACTCCAACTCAGTCGGCAGACGGTAGCCGGCCCAGCGGGCGTAGGCGTCGGCCTCAAAGAAGCTCACATGGCTGACCGGAGCGTGTTGCAGCTTTTCCAGAGACAGTTCTCCGCGCAGAGTGAAGATCTTGCGCCGCTCTTCGTCCCCGCTCCAATAGAGCGGGGCGCGCCAGTTGTTCTGCTCGACCATGTCCCATCCCGCCGAGAGCCACAACTCCGGCCGCAGGTAGCCTTCATCGGCAATGAAGGCCGCATATTCTCCGCAGGTCACCAGGCGGGAACCCAGGGCAAAGCCATCCAGCCAGATGCGGTGGCGGGGCAGCTCGTTGTCGTAGCAGAATCCCTCGCCCGCATAGCCCGCCTCGCGCAGTCCGCCCTGAAACTCGACAAAATCCATCTCCGGCGGGGGGACGTGCCCCAGGACGCTTTGCCGCCGGGAGCCGGGAGCGGCCTCGATTCCGCCCGGCAGATAGGCCGGCCGCAGCGGATTGCTCGAAAATGCGTGCAGAATGTCGGTCAGCAGCAACTCCTGGTGCTGCTCCTCGTGGTGGATGCCCAACTCGATGCGCCGCACCGCCTCGGGGTCGGCGTCGCCGCCCAGGAGCCGCTCCACCGCGCCGTCGACATACTTGCGGTAGCGCAGCACCTCGTCCAGCCCCGGCCGCGAGAACGAGGCGCGCAGCCGCTTCTCGGGAAAGTCGGCGAAGCTGCGGTAGTAGCTGTTGAAGAGCCTGGGATAATCGGGGTTGAAGAGCCGGTAGCCGGCGAGAAAGTCGCGCAACACAAAGGACTCGAAGAACCACGCGGTATGGGCCAGGTGCCACTTCGTCGGCGAGGCCTCGGGGCAGGATTGCACCATCATGTCTTCGGCCGTCAGCGGCTCGCATAGGGCCAGCGTCCGCTGTCGCGCGGCGCGGTAACGCCCAATCCGATCGGTCAACTCACCGTGCAATGCAACTGTCATCGTACGATCTCCTTCGGCACAGCACGAGTGTACGCCACTCCCCCGCCAAGATCGCTGTCTCCAAAGCGTTTCCGGGACTCTTTGGTGCGCCGTCCTGCGCTACGCCGTTGATCGGAAAGAAGGCGCTTTTATCGATCGTCGCCGAATTCCGGCTTCCTGCGTCTATGCTGGTAGCGGTGCTGTGCGCCCTGGGGGAGTTTTCATGAAGATTCGTTGCACTTTTCTGTTGTTGATGGGCTTTTCCTTGGCCTTTGTGCTTAGCACTGCCGCGCAGGATGCACCACCCGCGCCCCGAGGGCAAAGGTCCGCGCAGGGCCCAGGCGGCGGACCCGGTCAGCGCGGCGGGTGGGGCGGCGGTTTTGGCGGTAGTGGAGTGATGGGAACCGTCACCGCCGTCGCCGCCGATCACTACACCATCAAGACCGACGAGGGCGTAGCTTACACGGTCCAGTTTAGCGTCAACACCCGCATCGTCAAGCAGACTGCGGGAATGCGCGGGCCGGGCGGCGGCGAGGGCCGCGGCCAGGGCGGCGCTCCACCGCAGACCATCAAGCCCACCGACATCAAGGTAGGCGACGCCATCAGCGCTTTCGGTGAGACGGATGCCGCCAATAAATCCATTGGCGCCGTCGCGGTGGTGCAACTGGACGCCGAGACAGCCAAACAGATGCGCGAGATGCGGGCCAACTACGGCAGAACTTGGCTGATGGGAAAGGTTACGGCCATCAACGGCGTGAGCGTCACACTGGATGGCCAGATCGATCACACCCCCCACACCTTCACCGCCGACGAGAACACTACCTTCCGTCAGCGCCGCGAGCCCATCGCGCTGGCCGATCTGCAGGTAGGGGAGATGGTGCGCGTCGAGGGAGCCGTCAAGAATGGCAGCTTTATCGCTGCGACGGTCGCGGTCCGGGGAATCTCCGAAGGCGGCCCAACCATGGTTCCGCGCTCGGCATCGCCGGCTAATCCGCCTCAGTAGGCCCGTCGCTTAAATCTGCCCTGAGGATGGGCGGTTTGTGTTCCATTCATTCCGCGCTTCTTGCTGGGTGGGTCGGAGGTTGAGCAGCTTTCAAATCTGCTGGATTGTTGCTTCTCCGCCAGCAACTCTTTCTTTGCCTTCGTGTCTAACCGTGCAGACCTATGCGGATCTTATCGTTCAAATTCGCCTTTTGTTTGCTCGCGGCGGTTTTGCCGGCGCTTTCGGCGGCGGCGCAATCGGCCAGCTTTGTGGTCAGCCAGCACGGCCAGCCGGTGGGAACGGCCAGTTTCAGCTTCACTACCACCGGCGGCGCGTACGACTCCACCTCGGTGGTGCGCATCGCCATGCAGGGTCTGGATTACGCCCTCTCCAAGACGGAGCGGCTGACGGCGGGTAACCAGTTGAGGCACGTGCAACTAAGCGCCACGGTCAACGGTTCGGCGGTCACCGTCACCGCCGCGCCCGATGCCGCACAATTGCTCGTCAATATCTCCGCCAACGGCCACAGCTCGACCACCCGCCTGCCTACGCACAACGGAGCCGTTTTCCTCGCCGACTTCGATCCCGGCGCCTTGGAGACTCTGCTGGCCCTGGCTGTCGCGCAGAACAATCGCGACCTGTGGGCGATCCTTCCCAAACAGGCCGGCTCCATCGAACCCGTCACCCTGGCCACCTACGCCGACGAGCAGGGCACGCAGGACGGCAAACCCGTCACGGTCCACCATCTTGTCGCCACCATTGCCGGAGTCTCGACCCACCTCTTCAGCGGCCCGCAGAGTCAGCTTTTGCAAGCCGAGCTTCCCCAGCAGGGATTCGCGCTCATTCGCAAGGGCTTCGTTTTGACACCGCCGGTAAAGCCGCAAGCGAATGAATAGGGGTTAGGATTCCATCCTATTGGGGCTTTATCCTGTTGCAACCGAGCTCGGCATGAGCGGAATGGGTCGTCGAATTCGAGGAAGAACCGGGTCACCGATGGCTCACTTGGCTAACCTCTAACCCCTTATACCTTTCCCCTACACCGCTTTTCCCGCCGCTACGCCCGAAGCCCAGGCCCACTGGAAATTGAACCCACCCAAATGGCCGGTGACGTCGACCACTTCGCCGATGAAGAAGAGTCCTGGTTGGGTCCGCGCCTCTAGAGTGCGCGCTTGCAGGTCGGCGGTATCGACGCCACCGGCTGTGACCTCGGCCTTGGCGAAGCCTTCCGTACCGGTGGGGTGGAGCGTCCAGTTCCGGAGTTGGCGCTCGCGCGCAGCAAGAACCGGGTTCGACCAACCCGCCGGTTCACCCTGCTCGGCGAGAAAGTTTGCCAAACGCTGGGGCAGAATCTCCCGCAGCACCTGTTTCAGTGCAGACAGATCCCGGCGCGCTCCCGGCTCCAACAAGGCTTGCAGCAGATTCGTTTTGGAGTCTGGCGCGAAGTCCAGGTGCAGTTCATCGCCCGGCCGCCAATAAGAGGAGATCTGCAAGATCGCCGGCCCAGAGAGCCCGCGATGGGTTACCAGCATCTTCTCCCGGAAGCGAACCCGCTCCCCGACGCCGCCCACCTCGGCAATTACTTCCGTCGCCACTCCGGCCAGAGCGGTCCAGGCGGCTTCCGGACCGCCCAGCACCAGCGGCACAAGCGCGGGACGAGGCTCGACCACCTTCAGACCAAATTGCCGGGCCAGATCGTACCCGAAGGCGCTGGCGCCCAGCTTGGGGATGGAGAGCCCGCCAGTGGCCACCACCAGAGCGTTGGAAGCCAGTTCACCCTTGCTGGTTTCCATGCGAAATCCGCCGCCCGCGGAACCATCGACGGCCAGAACCCTTGTGTCGAGGATCAGCTCCACCGACCCTGACACGTTTTCGCACTCCGCCAGCAGCATATCGAGAATGGATTGTGCCGATCCGTCGCAGAAGAGCTGACCCAGTGTCTTCTCGTGCCAGGGGATGCGGTAGCGATCCACCAGCTCGATAAAATGCCGGGGCTGGTAGAGAGCCAACGCCGATTTGGCAAAGTGTTTGTTTTCAGAGTGGAAGTTGCCCGGCCCGCAGTGCAGATTGGTGAAGTTGCAGCGCCCGCCCCCGGAGATGAGGATCTTGCGCCCCGGCTGTGCGTTATGGTCCAACACCGCCACGCGCCGCCCACGCTGGCTGGCCACCGCGGCGCACATCAGCCCCGCCGCGCCCGCGCCCAGCACAATCACATCGAATTGACGCGGCGTTGGTTTCATGGCCTTCCGGGCGGCAAGAGGGCGAATGGAGGGAAAACGGCTCTTTCCCTCAGATTTACAAAATCAGACGAGCGGTGGGTTAGGAGCAGGACTCTATGGATGACAGTGACTGTTCCCTTGTTCCCTTGGTCCACTGTTCCCTTGTTCCCTTGGTCCCTTGGTCCCTTGTTCCCTGCTCTTCTCACTCTCCCGCCAATTGCTCCAGCAGGGTGTCGAAGTCCTCCAGGCGGGCGTATTCGATGATTACCTTGCCGCGGCCGTTGTGGTCCTCAATGTGTACTTTGAGGCCCAGAGCGCGCTGCAGGCGGTCTTCCACCTCGCGCACATTGGGATCGGTCGCCTGTGCCGGCTTGGGCTCTTTTTTTGCCGACCTTTCGGGATGGAGCAGGTTTTGAACATAGGCCTCGGTTTGGCGAACAGAAAGCGAAAGCTGTAGAATTCGCTTGGCCGCCTTCTCCATCTCCTCGGCATGTTCAAAGGCCAGCAGCGTGCGCGCGTGGCCAAAACTCAACTCCCCGGACTCGACCCGGGCCTGGATGGATTCGGGCAAACGTAGGAGACGCAAGAAGTTGGCCACCGAGGCGCGATCCTTGCCGGTGCGAATCGCCATCTGCTCCTGGGTCATATGAAATTCGCGGGAGAGACGCTCGTAGGCGCGGGCCTGCTCCATGGGATTCAGATCGGCGCGCTGCAGGTTCTCGACGATGGTGATCTCCATCGCCTGCTCGTCGGAGACCTGGCGCAGGATTGCCGGGATGGTGGTTTTTCCGGCTAACTGCGAGGCGCGCCAGCGGCGCTCTCCAGCAATGAGCTGAAAGCGTCCCCCTGCCTGCGGGCGCACCAGAATCGGCTGCACCACGCCGTTGGCTGTAATCGAGGCCGCCAACTCCGCCAACAGCCCTTCATCCATATGGCCGCGCGTCTGGAAGGGGTTGCGGTCGATTTGGTCGATGGGAATCTCGCGCGGCTTTCCGCCCTCGGATTCGGCTGCCGGCGCCGGTGTTGTCTGCACGCGGGGAAGAAGGGAATCCAGGCCCTTGCCCAGGGCGCGGCGCTTGTTGTCGGTGGGGTTCGTCGTCATTGAAAGGCCTCATGCCCAGCCGCATGGCCAGGAGCTGGTAATTCGGGGATAAAGAGGAAGCGTTTGCAGTTCAGAGCGGCGCGATCGGCGTTCAGGAGTAAGGCCAGAAGCGTACTCGAGTCTCCGTGGCGGCTTGCTGAACGGATTCCGCCGCTGCCTTGCGCTCCCGGCTGCGCGGGGTCTCAATCCCGTTGCGCGCCAGGAACTCCCCGGCCAGCTCGAAGTAGGCCTCGGTGCCGCGGGAGCGCGGATCGTAGAGAGCAACGGGTTTGCCGTGGCTGGGAGCCTCGGCCAGGCGAACATTGCGGGGAATCACGGTACGGAAGAGCAGTTCGCGGAAATATTCCCGCAACGTCTCGGTCACCTGCTGGGCGAGATTGGTGCGATCGTCGTACATGGTGAGCAGGACGCCCTCGATGGTCAGATCGGGATTGAAGGCGGCGCGCACCCGCTCCAGGGTCGAGATCAGCTCGGATACACCCTCCAGGGCGAAGTACTCCGCCTGCATGGGAACGATGAGGGTATTGGCCGCGGCCAGAGCATTCAGCGTGAGCAGATCGAGGGCTGGAGGGCAATCGAGAATGATAAGGTCGTAGCGACTCTGTACCGGCCCGAGAGCCATGCGCAGGCGCAGGGCGCGGTCGTTGGCGGCTGCCAGCTCGATATTGGCTCCAGTCAGGTTCTTCGAGCCAGGCAGGAGCCAGAGGTGCTCAATTTCGGTAGGCAAGATGACTTGCGCGGCCGGAGAATCGCCCATGAGGACGTCATAGATGGAATGTCGATTGTCGTCCCTCTGAAAGCCAAGACCCGAGGAGGCGTTGGCCTGGGGGTCGCAATCGACGAGCAGAACGTTGACTTCTTCGAGAGCGAGGCAGGCGGCGAGGTTAATCGCAGTGGTGGTCTTGCCGACCCCGCCCTTCTGATTGACTACGCCGAGGATCTTGCCCATAGCCTTTAAGGTATAGGTACGGGGGAGATTGAGGTAGGGGCTTGCATTGTGGAGAACTTCTGCGGACTGTGGAAAGCGTTCCGCGACGGGGCTCTCTTTGGGACTGGAATCGATAGAAATGGAAGGGGTTCCGGTCTGGGTTGCAAAGCAGACGAGGAGGAGGAGAAAATGCCCGATTCGGTGGAAAATTATTCAGATTACAGATTGAATCGATACTTCTTTTCATGCTTGTTTCAAATCGGAACGGCGACCATTGTGGGCAGTGGAGGGAATGTTTCACGTGGAACACGTCGAGACGAAAGTAAAGACTCTCAGCATTGTTCCACGTGGAACATCGAAATTCCTTCTATCTTTCGTTACTGTTGCCAGCTATGACTATTCACCCCTCGACCATCCCTCCCCACCACGACTACCATATCCAACAACAACCGCGTAACCTGCTCGGCCGCGTGAGAGGAAAACTATGGAGATTCAAAACGCGTTTATTGGGCAAAAAGACAAACCAAGCGAAGAAGAGGTACTCGTGTCTCTCGGACCCTCCGCCATAGCCTGGAATCACCTCATCGATTGGATCGGCAGCGAATACGCTGTTCGAGAACAACTCTGGAAGAGCAGCGGAGTAAAGCATGGATGGTCTCTGTGCCTCGTCCTTAAAAAGCGCACGATCCTCTATCTTTCGCCTTGTGCCAATTGCTTTCGTGTGGCTTTTGTCTTGGGCGATCGTGCGTTGGCGGCAGCGCACCAAAGCAACCTGCCAGCTTGGACGATCCAAGAAATCGATTCCTCCCCAAAATATGCCGAAGGAACCGGAATTCGCATCCCGGTGAGGGAGATCGCAGATCTTGATCCCGTCTTTACGCTCACCGGCATCAAACTCGCCTATTGAGCGTAATTATCAAACTAAACCGTAGGATTCAAGCGCCGGGCCAGAGCCAGAAAGGTCTTCTCGCTTCCCGGCAACGCGATTGGCTCACTCCAGGAGAAGCCGCTTCCTGCAGCTACTTTCACCCTTTCAAACTCGATGGAGCTTGTCATCGGGGCCAGCCAACCACCCGGTCGCACCATGCGCCCGCCCAACTCCACCGCCTCTTCCATCCGATCGACGGCGCGCAGGGTTACGCAGTCGAATCGCAGCGGGAGCGTCTCTGCCCGGCCCGCATGAATGGCACTGGAAAGACCAAGCACGCGTACAGCCTCGCGTAAAAAGGCAGCTTTCTTGCCCTGGGACTCGGCTAGTGTCACTACCATCTCAGGCCGGCAGAGCGCGATAGGAATCCCCGGAAACCCCGCGCCGGAACCGAAATCCAGCAGCGTTGCAATCCCGGTGGGCAGCGCCTGCGCACAGGCGATCGACTCAACAAAATGACGGGAAAGAATTCCTGCCTCGTCGCGGATCGCCGTCAGATTCATCCGCGCATTCCAACGCAGCAACAGTTCTAAATAGGTTGCGAAACTCTCGCCCTCCGCCGCATTCAATTCCTTCAGTCCGGAGGTCGCGAGGCTCTCGTTCAGACGCAACCCTATCCTGACTCTCTCGGCGCTGCCAGACTCGCTCTCGCTGTTCATCATCTGCGCACGACCGATTCCACTACTGGCCGCGGCTCCCAACCACTCGCCGCCGCAACAAAGCGGGCAAAGATGGCGCGAGAGAACTTGCTCGACGTGTAAGTCCGCTCTGGATGCCATTGCACACCCAAAACGAAGTGCTCCGCAGATTCCAGCTCAACCCCCTCAATAACGCCATCCACGGGAGAGACGGCACTTACCCGCAGATTGTCTCCGGCGACGCGCACCGCTTGATGATGGCTGGAGTTCACCAGAGCGCCTCCTTCCAACCCTTCGCATCCCAAATTCTCCAGATGGGAGCCGGGAGCGATCAGCACGGGGTGCGCCTCTGCAACCTCGCGCCCTGGACGATGGTTCACGGCAGTCTGCAGATCCTGCACCAACGACCCATTGCACCAAACGTTGAGCGTCTGCATTCCATGACAGATGGCCAGTACCGGTTTGTGGAGGCTGAAGGCCTCCTGCAGCAACAACTCATCCACCGCAGTTCGTGCCGGATCTGCCTCGCTGCACGCCGGAATCGGATCTTCGCCATATCTTTGTGGGTCAACGTCAAAGCGGCTGCCAGGCAAAAGAATCCCCTGAACGCTCATCAACAGGCGCGCGACACGATCCTGACGCTCGTGAAGAGGAACCAGAATAGGTGTAGCCCCCGCGGAATGGAGCGCGGCAAGATATGGAGGCAACGAGCGCTGATTATAGGCGGAATCGCCGCTGGTGGGTTCGGGGATGGCGATGTGAACAGACATACCAGCACAGTGTACCGATAAAAGCACCGCTTGTCTGCGCTCTCCGCAGAGATCAAATCAATCTTGCATTCGAACCAATTTCACCGCCGCATCAGTGGTCTCCAAAGATGTTTGAGGAAGACGCAAACTCTCGATCGCATTCCGCAATCGCTCGGTCAGTTCATCCACCTGACGGATCGTCATTCCCGTGGTTTCGATCGGTTCGCCCGCATGGAGCGCCAGCACTCCGGGATAGAAATGGTGCGTATGAATGGGCAACAAGTCAAAGACACCGCTCAGAGCAATCGGCACCAGTGGGACTTGGGCGCGAATCGCGAGAAAAGCCGCTCCAGAGAGGAAGGGTTGCAGCTCACCGTTCGGCGTCCGGGCCCCCTCCGGGAAAACAAAGAGCGGCATTCCTGAGCGAAGAGCTCGGGCGGCAGCACCCAGGCTGGAGAGCGTGGTGCGCGGATTGCGGGTATCGACCGGCAACTGACCAGACCTATTTAAGTACCATCCTATGAACGGGATAGGCCATAATTCCTGCTTGGCGAGTATACGAAATTGCAGCGGTAATGATGCAAATATAACCGGCGTGTCCATGTACGAAGTATGATTCGACGCGAAGACAGCCACGGGCGCCTTGCGCAGGTTCTCGATTCCCCGCACAACCACCCTTGAGCCAGAAAAAAACACACAGAGC
This sequence comes from uncultured Occallatibacter sp., assembly GCA_964493705.1. Classification (GTDB taxonomy): domain Bacteria; phylum Acidobacteriota; class Terriglobia; order Terriglobales; family Acidobacteriaceae; genus Telmatobacter. The sequence goes on along the minus strand of CAZBPD010000048.1, from coordinate 3,624 downwards.
CGGGCCCAAACCCTCGCGATGCGGTGCTGAATGCGCCCACTGCGGTCTAGCAATGAAATCGCCAGAGAAATGGAGCCGCAAACGGCAGTCACCACAGCAAAAAGCGGTGTCTGAATCAGATTCGTTCGCCAGCGGTAGATCCACGGCAATGGGGTTGGCCTGGGGCTCATTCCTTCTCTCCCTTGGCTCTCAGCAACCAGGAACGCGCCTCGCCCACAAGGTAGACAGAACCGGAGACCACAACCACTCCGTGCTGAGAACCCTGCAAACCCTCTTGCATCGCACGCTCGATCGAATCCGCAGTACGAGCAGCAGTCCCCGTCTCCCTGGCCGCCGCCTGCAGATCGGCCAACGGGGCAGCACGCAAACTCTGAATCGGCGCCAGAATCACCTCATCGAAAAGCGGAAAAAGGATCTGCGCCAGCTCCTTGACCGGCTTGTCGCGCAGACAACTGAAGATCAAGGTCCGCCGCCGGCCTTCGCCGCAGAGGGCGTTCAACGCAGAGCGCAAGGCCCACGCGCCTGCTGGATTGTGCGCCACATCCAAAATCCATTTCGTTCCGTGCAGCGAAAACTCCTCCAGACGCCCTGGCCAGCAGGTATTACGAATTCCCACTGCAATGGATTGCGCGGTGATTGGTACCCCGTGCTTCGAAGCCAATTCCACCGCCGCGGCGACGGCCAGCGCCAGGTTGCGCTGTTGATGCAACCCCCAAAGCGGAGATCGCACCTCAATGGCCTCGCCCAACGCTTCGATCCAGTAAGGCGCACCGGGGTCCACGCCGAGCGGCGGCATAAACTCCGTTGCGCTGACTCCGCGCACCTGCAGCCCGACGGCAACCTCGCCTAGGGCCTGGTTTGCCTCCGGGTGCTGCGGCAGAGTGATGAGAGTCCCACCCCGGCGCAAGATTCCCGCCTTCTCCTGGGCAATCTCGGCAATTGTCGAACCCAGCCACTCAGTATGATCGAGGGAGATATCGGTAATCACCGAAAGCAGCGGATCGACGGCGTTCGTCGCATCCAAACGCCCGCCCATACCGACTTCCAGTACCGCAATCTCCACTTTTGCCTCAACGAAATGCAAAAAGGCCATCGCCGTCAGAATCTCGAAGAAGCTGGGCGAATGAGGCAAAGCGCCGCTCTGCACCAGATCTTCGGCAACTTCGACGACTCGAAAGAAGAGATTTGCAAAAGATTCGTCTTCGATCTCGGCTCCGTTGACCCGCATCCGCTCATTGACCCGCTCCAGGTGCGGCGAGGTATACAGACCGGTACGAACTCCAGAGCTGCTGAGAATCGAAGAAAGTGTTGCGGCAGTCGAGCCTTTTCCGTTAGTTCCGGCGATCAAAACCGATTTAAAACTCTCTTGCGGATTCCCCAAAGCGCCGAGCAGAGTGCGAAATTCATCAAGGGAGAATTTCCGCCGCGGACGACCGGGAGCGCTATACAGCTCCGGCGTCATGCGATTCAATTGCTCGATAGCTGCGGCGTAGGACATGCACTTTCAAGTATAAAAGCCGATTCTGCGGCGATTACCCCTGCGCGGCCTGGCGCAACAAGATCTGCAGAGCCTCGCGCGCCCTTTGCAGGCAGGTTCGTGCTTCATCCTCCGAGAGTAAACCCTGGTGAACGGCTTTTTTGCCCACGTCGTTCACCTGATTCGCCACATGAGGAAAGTCCGCATCGAAACCGCACATGGTCAAATTGTTGTTGACCTCGTGCAGCAAGTTTCCCAGCGTCGGAGCATTTCTGTAGCGAGTCTTGAGCAACTTGGTCAGAGCAGCGGGCAGCTTCTGCTTGATCGCCTCCTCCAGCACTGAACGGCACATGACCGCGCAGGCGGTAAAAAGGCCGAAGAAGTAGCAGCGCGTAGCCTCATCCAGATAGCGGTCGGCTTCTTCCGAACTCGCTTCGCCCACCACGCACTCGCGTAGATGGGTCGCGCGTACTACGGCGGGCTCAACCAACTCCAGCAGCTCCAAAGCAAAGGCGGCTCGCAGCAGATCGTTCTGCTGACCGTCCAGAGCCCTTTGAATCTCTTGCCAGGCGGGGGTCGCGCCACCCAGTCCGGCCTGTTGCAAGCGGGTAAGCGAGGTAAGCCGCTGCCGCGCGTGCTGCACAAAGCCCTGCTGCATCTCGTAGCCCAACAACTTCCAGCCCGCAACAAATCCCTCGGCATCCTGCTGGTAGCGGGCCCACATCTCCTCGTAGACAATCGCCGGCAGCACATCGCGCAACTGCTCGAAACGATCCGTACTGGCCAACTCCGAGATTGCCTCGCAGAACTCCCGTCCCGGCGCACCCTCCACCGACATCTGCAGCAACTGGCTCTCCAGACGCCCGATATCGATAGCCATACCCAAAATCCCCCTGTTAGCCCAGTCTACGAGAACCCTTCTCTCTGCTGTACCAAAGTATTACCGCATCTCGTTCAGAAGTACAGCATTGGGAACCCCCTCTCCCAGCCATTTATTTATTTCCCAAACCCGTCTTGCAACGCCCATCCGATCGCGAAATCCCACCTCACACAATCGCTACTCTCTGCCCTCACCTAGCCAAATTGTGCATCGAGTGGACCTCCGAACCCCTCTCATCATGCGCCTCACGGCTGCCTTTTCACACATCGGACCGGCTTTTCACAGCCCCTTTTCACTCCCCTGTGGGAGTCGTGGGAAATACGGTACCCCCCGGCGCAGTTTCTTCCATATATCCAAATCTCCTCAATTCCACAGCCCCGATTTGGAAAACTCGCCCTACTCTCAACTCCCTCTCTCCGCGCCACTTGTGCCCCATTTCCACTTTTCCTTCCGCAACTACGGGATCTACTAGCTTTTATTTCTTATCTACACACCTTTTCCTCTCCCGTCGCGCTTCAATCTCCCGCTCTGTATCTCCTCCCGTTCGCATCCACCCATCCCAACCACAGCCAATCCCCGGAATCCAGAGAACGCACGTGTTTTCCACCTACGCCCTTTGCAGCGGATGAATACAATCAAGAAAGCAAAGCCAGCGGTTTCCGTTCGCCCCTCGAGTGTTGTAGAGTGTGGCCAGCGTGTAATCTGCTGTTTCCGGCGCTTCAGTGTGCCGGCAGAGAAGGTGGGTTCATGTCGAGCGTGGAAGCAGAAGTCGAAAAACCGGCCGTGCAGGGGGTAGCGATGGAGATTACCGTAAGCCGTCAGGATCTGGTGCGGGAGCTTACCGCGACGCAGAGCGTCGTCGAACGCAAGACCACGATCCCCATTCTCTCGAACTTCCTCATCGAGGCCGAAGACGACCGGCTGAGCATCACCGCCACAGATCTGGACCAGGCCATCCGCACCAGCACCGAGGTGAAGGTCAAAAAGCCCGGTTCCTGCACCATTCCGGCGCGCAAGCTCTACGACTACATCAAGCTGCTTCCCGACGGCGAGATCTCCATCAAGCTGCTGGAGAACCACTGGGTGCAGATCCGCAGCGGCCGCTCCAACACCAAGATGGTCGGCATGGCCCGCGCCAACTATCCCCAGGTTCCCGATTTTCCCTCCGTAACCGCCACCAGCATACCCCTGGTTGCCTTGAAGACGCTGATTGCCCGCACCATCTTCGCCATCTCCAACGAGGAGTCGCGCTACACCCTCAACGGCG
>CAZBPD010000047.1:0-36557 GCA_964493705.1 uncultured Occallatibacter sp. | reverse complement strand
TTCCGTCGCCTAAAGGCGAGGGGTTTACGGATCCCCTATCGGGGACTCTAAAAAAAGGCATCCAGTCTTGGAATCAGTGGCGAGAAGAGGACCCTTCTGTCCTACCGGACCTTCGCCATTCGGACCTCCGCGAGGCGGTCCTCCCCAGGGCGTACCTTCTCAGGGTGGACCTCCGCGGGGCGAAGCTCCGTATGGCGGACCTCCGCGGGGCGAACCTCCACATGGCAGACCTCCGCGGGGCGGACCTTGGCGGAGCGAATCTTCGCGAAGCGGACATTAGCTGCGCGGACCTCCGCGGGGCGAACCTCAGTTGGGCGGACCTCGTCGGGGTGAACCTTTTCAGGGCATCCCTCGGCGGGGCGGACCTTAGCTTGGCGAACCTCCGCGGGGCAGACCTCGGCGGGGCGAACCTCAGCGAGGCGAACCTCCGCGGGGCGGATCTCGGCGGGGCAAACCTCAGCGGGGCAGACCTCGGCGGAGCAGATCTCAACGGAGCAGAGATCGATTTGACCAGATTTACTGACAACGATTTGAGCGGCGCTAAGGGACTGGAAACAGTCGTTCATCGCGCTCCATCCTCCATCGGCATCGACACGATCTACAAATCCAAGGGCAAGATTCCACACGTCTTTCTGCGCGGAGCCGGGGTTCCGGAGAACTTTATCGAATACATGGCTTCGCTGGTGGGCACGGGAATCGAGTTCTATTCTTTGTTCATCAGCTATTCCGATCATGGCGAAGACAAGGAGTTCGCGGAGCGTCTCCATGCCGACCTGCAAGACAAAGGCATCCGCTGCTGGTTTGCGCCGCACAAAATGGAAGGCGGTAAGAAACTGATCCATCAAATCGACGAAGCCATACGAGTCTATGATCGATTGCTTTTGATTCTCTCCCCAGCCAGTATGAACAGCCCTTGGGTAAGAACGGAGATCGCTCGCGCACGGAAGAAAGAACTCGATCAGGGGAAACCAGTTCTCTTTCCCGTCGGACTTTGCCCGTTCAAAGAAATCAAGACCTGGGAGTATTTCAAAGCTGATTTTGGTGAATATCTATCCAGCGAGATTCGCGAATACTTTATCCCCGATTTCAGCAACTGGAAAAAGGACCACGATTCTTATCAATCGGCCTTCAAACAGGTTGTTCAAGGCTTGACGGGCAAGTCAACGGTTGATTGACGCCTGCATCCACCGCTGGCTTGTTGTAGCATCCAAAAGGTGGCCAGTCTCGACACTCCAGTGATGTATGTGAAGGGCGTGGGCCCGCGTGTGGCTGATATGCTGGCCGCCAAGGGCATCCAGACCGCCGAAGACCTGCTCTACCACCTTCCTTTCCGTTATGAAGACCGGCAGAACCCGCGTAGTCTGGACGAACTGAAGCCGGGCGAGATGGCCAGCGTCATCGGCGAGGTGCGGGGCGCGGCGCTGCTGACCACCCGTAAAGCCCCCATTTTCGAACTGACCGTGGGCCAGGACCGCCTGGCCATGAAATGTATCTGGTTCAACGGCCGCTACCTGGAAGGCAAATTCAAGGCGGGGCAGACGGTCGCCGTTTACGGCAAGGTGGAACCATCGCGCTCCACTTCCAATCTCAAGATGATTCAGCCGCAGTTCGAGATCCTACCCGACGCGGGCGACGACGCCGAGACACTGCTGCTCGAGGTGGGCCGCATCACTCCGGTCTACGAGTCGCTGGGCGGGGCGCGGCTGGCCTCGCGCTGGCAGCGCAAGGTGATCTTTCGCCTGCTAGAGGGGCTGCGCGGCGCGGTGCCGGAGTGCCTTCCGCAGTCGATGCGGGCCCGGTTCTGCCTGGCGGACCGCGAATCGGCCTTGCGCGAAGTCCATTATCCGCCTGAAGGTACGCCGTTCCAGCAGCTTCAGGAGTGGTCTACACCCGTGCACCGCCGCCTGATCTTCGAGGAGCTTTTCTTTCTCGAGCTGGGCCTGGAACTGAAGCGGCGACGGCGGAGGGAGCGCGCGGGGATCGCCTTCACCACCGGCGAGAAGGTGCGCGCGGCCATCCGCGAGGTGCTGCCCTTTCATCCCACCAGAGCGCAAAAGCAGGCGCTGGGCGAGATTGTGGCCGACATGCGCCAGACCAGCCCCATGCGCCGCCTGCTGCAAGGGGATGTGGGCTCGGGCAAGACCATCGTGGCATTGCAGGCGATGCTGGTAGCGCTGGAGAACGGCTACCAGGCGGCGCTGATGGCGCCCACCGAGATTCTGGCTACGCAGCACTACCTGGCCGCACGCAAGCTGCTGGAGGGCTCCTCGCACCCGCCGCGCATCGTGCTGCTGACCGGCTCCCTGGACGAGGAGCGCAAACGCGCCACCCGCCGCCAGATCAACAACGGCGAAGCGCAATTGGTGATCGGAACCCACGCCCTGATCGAAGAAAAGGTGGAGTTCGACCGCCTGGGCCTGGTGGTGGTCGACGAGCAGCACCGCTTTGGCGTCATGCAGCGTTTCAAGATGATGAAGAAGCCCGGTCAGAATGGCGAACAGCCGACGGAGCCGGATATGTTGGTGATGACCGCGACGCCGATTCCCCGCACCCTGGCGCTTACGCTTTATGGAGACCTGGAAGTCAGCGTGCTGGACGAGCTGCCGCCCGGCCGCACGCCCATCGTCACCCGCCGCGCGCCCGAGGAACGATCGGAAGAGGTCTGGGAGTTCGTGCGCAAACAGGTGGGGCAAGGCCGCCAGGCGTACATCGTCTACCCGGTGATCGAAGGCACGAAAGACGACCAGCCGGAGCTGGACTTCCCCACCGATGAGGCCGAGGCCGAGCTCGAACCAGCCCCTCCCATCAAAAAGAAGGCCGTTCGGAAAGGAAAAACAGCGGAACTGTTCGAGGACGGCGGGGAAGCGACCGGAAAGGGCAAGAAAAAGGGCGGAGCGTCGGGGCTGAAATCTGCCACCGACATGTACGATAAGTTGCGCCGCGGACCGCTCAGCGGGTTGCGCCTGGGCCTGCTGCACGGGCGCATGAGCGCAGACGACAAGGAAGTGACCATGCGCCGCTTTCAACGCGGCGAGATCGACGTGCTGGTGGCTACCACGGTGATCGAGGTGGGCGTCGATGTTCCCAACGCCACGGTGATGGTGGTGGAGCACGCAGAGCGATTCGGGCTGGCGCAGTTACACCAGTTGCGCGGCCGGGTGGGGCGTGGCGCGGCCAAAAGTTACTGCCTGCTACTGACCGGCAAGCGCGTCTCCCCGGTAGGTGAGGAGCGGCTCAACGCCATGGTGCGCACCCAGGACGGCTTCGAGCTGGCGGAGTTGGATCTGAAGCTGCGCGGGCCCGGCGAATTTTTCGGCACCCGTCAGGCGGGGCTGCCCGGCTTTCGCGTGGCCAGCCTGGTGCGCGACCGCAAGCTGCTGGAGCTGGCCAAAAGCGAGGCGGCGCGGTTTGTCGCCGATCCCGGCGCGGACGTCACCGAGCAGGAACGCACGCAGGTCCGCAACCGGCTCAAGGAGTCGTGGCAGAGACGCTATGGGTTGGTCGAGGCGGGATAGGCGCAGCGGCAGCGCAAGCAGGCCGGGGGGAGGGCGGCTGCTTCAGGCTGCTTCAGGCGAGCGGGAGGTGTAGGTCATCTCTACGGGGAAGGTCTGAATCTCCAGTTCCACGCTGGCGATCTCGGCGCCGCAGTCCTTTTGATGGCTGCGCGTGCATTGGCAGAGTTCGGTGAGACGGATGTGGCCGCTCTGGCTCAACTCCAGGCCGGCGGCGATCAAAACGCTGTAAATGTCGACGCAGGTGCGCCGCTCGAATTCGAAGAGCAGACTCACCATTCCCGTGTCGCTGGCGCCACGGCTCAGCACCCAACCGCCACAGCCGAGGATCGCACCCGTGAGGGTTTGGACCAGCCGCGACGGTTCTTCAATGGAGATGGCTTTCATCTGCATTGCCCAGGGGGTGCACATCACCTGTTCTGGATAGATTTGCGGCATAGTCCGCCTCACAATCGTCTTTATCGGAAGCAGAGAGTTCTCCATAACGGGTGTTGCGGAGTCGAACGGCCGCTGCCCTGCTTTGGGACAAGGTGGTGCTTCCCAGAACAGGCGCGGGCTGCGCAGGTAATTTATGGGGTGGAGAACGCCCCCGCCGGGGCAATTACGACCCTCGCAATCCACAGGAGGGCGGTGACAAACTCAACAAAAGCAAAATAATATCCAGCGCCGGTCGAATCCTGTAATTTGATAGACAAGATGATTGTCGGCTCCGGAATCGATCTGACCGAGATTGGGCGCATTCAGCAGTCGATGGACCGCTATGGGCAGCGCTTTCTCGATCGCGTATACACCGCGGCGGAACAGGCCTATTGCCTGCGCAAGCGCAAGTCCGCGGAGAGCTTCGCCGCCCGCTTCGCCGCCAAAGAGGCCGGCGCCAAGGCCCTGGGCACCGGCATCAGCTACGGAGTGAATTGGCTGGAGATCGAGGTGGTGCGCGAGGCCTCGGGACGGCCCACGCTGCGCTTTCACGGCCGTGCCGCCGAGTTCGCCGCCCGGCTGGGAGCAACCCGCGCCGCGCTCTCTCTCACCCACACCAACGATCTGGCCATGGCCAGCGTGCTGCTCGAAGACGGGGGATAGCGCCACAATCTGCTATCCTCAAGGCGATCCGGCGGACGAATGCCGGCTCGTAGAATTACAAGAAAGGGAGTTCCGTGCCAAGCCGCAAAGAGATACAGTGGTCGCAATTGAGAGTGGGTGCGCTGGTGCTGGCGGCCATGGCCGTGCTCATCGTGCTGATCTTTCTCATGTCCGGCTCGACCGGCGGATTGTTTGCGCGCAAGCTCAAGCTGCGCTCCTATTTCGAGAACGCCGCCGGCCTCAAGGACGGCGCGCCGGTCACGCTCGAGGGTGTCACCATCGGCAACGTCATCCATGTGAAGGTTGTCCCGGAGCGCAACCCCACTCCGGTTGAAGTCACCCTGCAGGTGGGCGAAGAGTTCGCCGGGCGGCTGCACACCGATTCCACCGCCTTCATCGCCCAGGCAGGCGTGCTGGGCGACAGCTACGTCGACATCAGCTCGACCCACGCCACCGGGCCCACTCCAGCCGACAATGCCGAGATCAAGGCCAGCGGCTCGCCCAGCATTCAAGACGTGATCCGCACCAGCGAAGAGACCATCCACCACGTCTCCACCGTAATCGACAAGATGGGCGTGGTGCTCGATTCGGTCAATGGCAAAAAGGGCACGGTGGGCGCGTTGGTCAGCGATCCCGATCTGGCGCGCAAGATCGTCTCCATGGCCGGCAATTTGCAGACCATCACCCAGACCATCGCCGACGGCAAGGGCTCGCTGGGCAAGCTGGTCAACGACGACACCCTTTATACCCGCGCCAACGCCGCCATCGACCGCCTGGACAAGATTACCCAGGACCTCAACGACGGCAAGGGCACCGCCGGCAAACTGCTCAAGGACGATACTCTCTACAACAACCTGAACGCCGCCGTAGCCAATACCAATCAATTGGTGGGCGAGATCAACGCCGGCCATGGCGCCCTGGGCAAGCTGGCCAAGGACCCGGCCTTCGCCGCCAAGCTCGACGACACCGTCACCCGCCTGGACAGCATTTTGAAAGGTGTGGACGAAGGCAAGGGAACCCTGGGCCAGTTAGTGCAGAACCGCGCCCTCTACGACCACGCCGACCAGACCCTGGACGAGACCCATCAACTGGTGAAGGGTATCCGCGAAGACCCCAAGAAGTACCTGGTCATTCATATGAAGATTTTTTGAAGGCTGGCCTTTGGAAAGGGTTTAGCGATAAGCTTCGCGGCGATGTCTGACGGCAAGCACTTCAATAGAATCGCCGCGATCATGGAATCGAACGCGATAGTCGCCAATGCGCAGCCGGAGTTGGGGTGGGTGAATATTCTGCAAGCTCTTCACATCCCCCTCTCCACGGGAAACGTAGTCTCCCAGTGCCCTGAGGATTCGAATCGCAATGATTTGTGGCAGAGCGCGCAGTTCATCCTTGGCGGAAGCTGTCCAGCCCACCCGCTTGCTCATGGCTAACTGACCTGCTCCACAGCTTCGAGCGGCAACCTACCCATTCGTTCAAAGTCCTCCACCGTCAACCCAAACTCCGCCAAAACCTCTTCGTTGGGAATGGGCTCATGGGTTTTGAGCCATTCCTTCGATTCCGCAACGGCATGCTCTTCTTCCTCGCTGATCTCCTCATCCTCGATGGGGATGTGCGCCAGTTCTGGGTTCTCTGGATTGATCATGGCGCGCATCAATTGAACAAGCGCAGCGGTCTGTGCCGGGGCCAGGCGGTCGATCAGATCGTGCGCCAGTTGGGTGGGATTGACTGCTACGGTCGCCATGGGAACTCCTCAACGATAGCTTACATCGATTCCGGAAAAGAAACAGATCCTTCGCCTTGCTCCGGCAAAAAACCAATCCAGCGAGAATCAAACGCAGATCCTTCGCTTCGCTCAGGATGACAATTCTTTGGCGGAATGGAAGCCGATTTTTATCCGCAGGGGTAGAGCGAAGGTCTATGCATCGCTCACGACGACTGCAATCTGATGGGCGAAGAGCGACGCAGGAGTCATTTCCCACTTTCCAACCGATTCAACCGCATGAATTGATCCTGCATCATAGACAAGCGTGGACCGGGAGGTCCACGCTACAGCCGGCCAGGAGGCCAGCGCTACAATTTCTTGTCCTGTGGGTCGGCGAAGCCGGTGGACGACTATTCCCTGCTTCTCAGATCTTCACGCGGAAGCTCTTCATCTGTTCGAGGAGTTTATCCAGCAGGACCTGAACGTCGGGTATGCGGGCCAGACCCTCGGCGGTCTTGTCCATGGTGTGGAGTTTGACGATGCCGGCGCACATGGCGTGAATCCGCCAATGCTGGGCGGCAAGCGCCTGAAAGGTCTTATCGGAGTTGTGCCCGGCCTGCTCCCCGGCGTCGACAAAAGCGCCCAGCCGGCATTGGTGACGGTTGAGGAGCGGCTCACTGTCGCGATTGCCCTTGAGATAGTCCTCGATGGCGGCGATCCAGGATTTGTGCTCGACGCTGGTGTAGACCAGCAGACGGTCGTCCAGACCCTCGGTGGTGGCCTCGATCCAACTGGGATCGGGACGCCAGGCGGCCACCCAGCCGGGCAGGTCGTGCGCCTCCATGGGCTGGGCGATGCCGTAGCCCTGGGCCAGATCGCAGCCCAGACGCAAGAGCAGCAGGCCATGCTCGACGCTCTCCACCCCTTCGGCGATGAACTGGCGGCGGAAGGCGGCGGCCAGTCCCAGAACGCCTTCCAGAATGTTCAGATCTTCGATGCTGTCGAGAATGTCGCGGATGAAGCTGGGATCGATCTTGAGCACGTTGGCGGGCAGCCGCTTGAGATCGTTGAGCGAGGAGCTGCCGGCGCCAAAGTCGTCTAGGGCGATGGAGAGGCCCATCTCCCGGCAGGCCCTCACCACCTGCGCCAACTGCTGCGCATCCTGCGCCCCGCCGCCCTGAATCTCCAATTCGAGGCTAGTAGGCCGAATCGAGGGGTGTTCGGCGAGGATGGCGGTGAGCCGCTCGATGAAGCCGGCCTGCAGCAACTGGTGAGTACCGATGTTTACGCTGATGGAAATGGCCAGCCCATCCACCTGCCAGTCTTCCATCTGGCGGAGGGCGGTTTCGATGACCCACTCCCCCAGATCGACGGTCAGTTGGTGATCTTCGATGAGGGGCAGAAACTCACTCGGGGCCAGCAAGCCGCGCTCGGGATGAAGCCAGCGGACCAATGCCTCTGCGCCGATGACCTGGCCGCTGGCCATATTGACCTTGGGCTGGTAAAACAAGACGAATTCAGGCACGCAAAGGGCCTGGCGAATGCGCTCGACGCAGTCCTCCTGAAGGGGCAGCGGGCTGGACTGGGTGGCATCGTGGAAGTGATAGAGGTTGCGGCCGGCGCGCTTGGCGTCGAGCGCGGCCAGCGTGGCCAGCTCCAGAATCCCCTCCGCATCCGCATCCCCTACCTGGGGATACAAAGAGATCCCCATGCTGGCAGAAGCGTGGAGGACCAGATCGTCGACCGTCACCGGCTGGGTGGCGGCCTCCAGCAGACGGGTAATGACCGGCAAACAGTCCTGGGTGCTGGAGACATCGAGCAGAACCGCGGCAAACTCCTGTCCGCAAAGCCGGGCCAGCAGATCGCCCCTGCGCAAGGCACACTTCATGTTTTCAGAGAGCGCAGTCAGCACCTGATCGCCCACCACCCTGCCGTGGCGGTCGTTGATGTTCTTGATGCCGTCCAGTTCCAGGCTGACCACCGCAAAGGGCTGCTGACGGCGCTTGTAGATGCGAATCGCCTGCTGCAAGCGGCCGTCGAAGAGAATGCGGTTGGGCAGACCCGTCAGTGGGTCGCGATGGGAGATCTTCTTCTGCGGATGAGCAGACTCCTTGAGATCGGCGACGCTGGCAGTATCCTTCATCGTTTGCACGTCTCCCCTCCCAGGGGGGTAGCTCCATCCACACGCCGCGGATGGGAAATACAAGGCACAGCAGGGGACGAATCAGGAGAGCGCCTGGGAACAATCGATAAGCGCAAGCCCCGCTCCGACTCTCCTACTTCACCACCAGATTGACCAGCTTGCCGGGCACCACGACGATCTTGGCCACCGCCTTGCCCGCCGTCCGCGCCTTTACCTTCTCATCGGCCAGCGCCGCCGCTTCGATCACCTTGGAATCGGCATCGGCAGCCACTTTGACCACGGTAACAAGTTTGCCGTTGATCTGGATAGGGATTTCCAGTTCGTCTTCCTTGGCCAGTTCGGGATCGCTTTGCGGCCAGGGAGCGCGCAAGACACCACCCTCTTCTCCCAGTTCCTCCCACAATTCGGCGGAAAGATAGGGCGCAAGCGGCGCCAGCAAAAGCACCAGCGTGCGCAGCACCTCCAGCACCACCGGGGCGGGAACCTCGCCCGCGGCCAGTTGCGCGTCGGCTCCCTGAATCTCGTTGACCAGCTCCATGATGGCCGCCACGCAGGTGTTGAAGTGCCAGCGGCCTTCGAAGTCCTGCGTGATCTTGGCGATGGTCTGGTGCAGCTTGCGCAGCAGTTTGAGAGAAAGCCCGGAGGGTGCTTCCACCTTTTGTCCCTGGCCGCAGCGGGCCAGAGCGGCGTACTTGTCGGTGAGCCGCCAGACGCGGCCCAGGAAGCGGCTGACCCCGGCCACGCCGTCCTCCTGCCAGTCCAGATCGCGGTCCGGAGGCGCGGCAAAGAGCGCGTACATGCGGGTGGCGTCGGCCCCGTACTTCTTGATCATCTCGTCGGGCGAAACCACGTTGCCCTTGGACTTGGACATCTTGGCCCCGTCCTTGATGACCATGCCCTGCGTGAAGAGGCGGCGGGCCGGCTCGTCGTTGACGATCAGCCCCAGGTCGCGCATCACCTTGGTCCAGAAACGCGAGTAGATCAGATGCAGAATGGCGTGCTCCACGCCGCCGATGTACTGATCGATGGGAAACCAGTACTGCGCGGTGGCGGGGTCAAAGGGCTCTTTGTTGTTCCTGGCATCGGTATAGCGGTAGAAGTACCAACTGGAATCGACAAAGGTGTCCATGGTGTCGGTTTCGCGCTTGGCCGCGCCGCCGCACTTGGGACAGGTGGTGTTGAGGAAGTCGGGAACGCGGCTGAGCGGCGAACCGCCCTGCTGGGTGATCTCGATCTGCTCCGGCAGCAGCACCGGCAACTGCGCGTCGGGAACCTGCACCAGGCCGCACTGCTCGCAGTGAATCATGGGGATGGGCGTGCCCCAATAGCGCTGGCGGCTCAAGCCCCAGTCCTTGAGCCGGAAGATCACCTTGCTCTCGCCGAAAGCGCCGCGGGCCGCAATTTCTTGGAGTTTCTTCTGAGCTTCAACACAACTGAGCCCATCGTACTCGCCGGAGTTGACCAGCACACCCTCTTCACCGCAAAACGGAAGCTCCGCGCTTTCGCCCTCTTGAACTGGCCGGATCACCTGGCGGATCTCCAGCCCGTATTTCGTGGCGAACTCGAAGTCGCGCTCGTCGTGGCCGGGAACGCTCATGATGGCCCCGGTGCCATAGTCGGCCAGGATGTAGTTGGCCACCCAGATAGGCACCCGCTCGCCGTTGTAGGGATTGATCGCGTAGCGGCCGGTGGGTACGCCATGCTTCTCGATGGCCCCCAGGTCGCCGGCCTCACGCGCCTTCTTCTGCTGTTCGAGGAGTTCGTCGACCTGCGCCTTCAACGCGGCGTTATGGGCGGTAAACTCAGCCACCAGCGCATGTTGCGGCGCAAGCTGCACGCTGGTCGCGCCAAAGATGGTGTCCACGCGGGTGGTGAAGACGCGGATGCGCGTCCCTGTTCCCTCGTCCCCTTGTTCCCTTGTTCCCTGCTCTTCAAGGAAGAAGTCAACCTCGGTGCCCTCGCTGCGCCCGATCCAGTTGCGCTGCATGGTGCGGACTTTTTCCGGCCAGCCGTCGAGATTGTCGAGGCCGTCGAGCAGTTCCTGGGCATAAGCAGTGATGCGGTAGAACCACTGGACGAGGTCGCGCTGGTCCACCTTGGTAGTCTCGTGCCGCCAGCAGCAGCCGTCCACCACCTGCTCGTTGGCCAGCACGGTGGCGCACTCCGGGCACCAGTTGACCTTGCTCTTCTTGCGATAGACCAGGCCTTTTTCATACATGCGCAGGAAGAACCACTGGTTCCAGCGGTAGTACTCGGGCAGGCAGGTGGCGATCTCGCGGGCCCAGTCGTAGCCCAGGCCGAGGCGGTCCATCTGCACCTTCATGGCGGCGATGTTCGAGAGCGTCCACTCGCGGGGCGGAGTGTTGTTCTTGAGGGCGGCGTTCTCGGCGGGCAAGCCGAAGGCGTCCCAGCCCATGGGGTGCAGCACGTTGTAGCCGCGCATCCACATATGGCGGGCCAGAGCGTCGCCGATGGAGTAGTTGCGCACATGGCCCATGTGCAACTGGCCACTGGGATAGGGCAGCATCTCCAGTACGTAGTACTTGGGCTTGCCGCAGTCGGCGGGCTCAGCCGCATACATGGAGGGGTCGGAGGCCCAGCGGGCCTGCCACTTGGGTTCAATCGTCGCCGGTTCGTAACGCAGTTCTTTTTCTTCCGCCATAACCCTTTTAGTGTAAATGGAGTGGCGGCTATTGCGCGGGCGGGGGGACCGGCGGCAGCTTTTGCAAGTTCACGCACTCCGTACGCACTTCTTCTCCTTTGACGATCTCGTAGCCTCCTGGCGGCTGAAAGAAACTCATGGCTGGCTCCCCCAAGGTCAACTTGACCAGTTCTTCAGTCGTTTTGCTACGGCCAGGGCTCTCCGTGATATTCAACACTGGGATTCCGCGAATTCCAGGAGCGCTTGTCAACCAAAACTCCATAATGAACGTCGATAGCGTTTTGTTCCCCATCCAACCAGCAGCATATGTCGCAGTATCTCGGATACCTTGCGCCTCGATCCCTTGAATGGTCTTGATTCCAAGATCTTCATGGACGTGTTGATCCACCTTGGGGCGAGGAGCCGTTTTTTGTACGGTTTGATCCTGCGCTGGAGTTTCCTGGGTGAGACCAATTGTATTTAGTTGTGCCTGCTTGGAAGCCCCGTTTTTCGCCTTTTGAGCAGCTTGTCTCTCCCGCAGGATAGCGGCTTCCGGACATGGATCACGATCAGAGCCACTGGGAAGCTTTTTTTCCTCATAGGCCTGATGGAGGCCTGGCACGCTCCAATAGGTATTGGTCCAGGCTACTGGATCGTAGACGTGGTAGTGCGTAACCGGCGTATCCACAGGCCGCCAAGGGGCATCCGTTCTGGCATCCAGACGGCGCCCTTCGGAGTCCAGAGAAACCAATGTTGTCCACTCAGAAGTTTTGGTTTTTCCATTCGCCAACACCAATAAGTATGTAGTTTTATACTCCGCGATGTATGGCGGCGTCTTTTCTTGCGCTTGCGTACTTACCAAACTGGTACCCGTCTGATTCTTTTCAACCTGCGCGGCAACCGGCAGAGCCCAACCGGCCGCCGCAATCAACGTAACCACCGCATAGATGCTCCCGCGCATACCCTACCTCGCACGCAAGATTTGTTACTCACTCCATAAGACGATAAGCAGTCAAAGACGCTCGCTGGATCGCACAAAAACTGGTTTTATTGCGCTGGCGGTGCGGGCTGCGTCTCCGTTTCGCCAGTGCCGGGGCAGGAGGGAGCGGGCAGATCCCGGTTCACAATCTCGTAATCGGAGGGAGGTTGGAAGACGGACGCATCCGGCTCGCTCTGGTTGAAGTTGACCAGTTCTTTGGTCATCTTGCCCGACTGCGGGTCGTCGTTCATCTGCCGCACCACCAGGCCGAAGAGCCCGCGATCGACGGCCGTCCACATCTCGCTGATGCGCTGCAGCGGCTCGTTGTTGCCGATGGCTCCCGCCGGAGTGGTGTTGATGGTGCGGCGGCCGCGCGCCTCGACTCCCTGAATGGTCTCGGTTCCCAGGTCTTCCACCGTGGGCCTCGCCCGCTGGACGGGCGCGGCTTCAGAAGTGAACACCGACCCAATCACCCCCGAGGAGGCGCAGGGGGTGCGCGCCGCGCCCGGCTCGGGCATATGCGTCACAGTTGCTTTTTTACCCGGTACGCTCCAGGAGCTGTTAGTTTGGTCGACAGGATCGAAGACGAAGACGCGGGTCCGCGGCGTCTCGCCTTCCGCCGAGGGGAGAGTCGTCGTCGCGGTCATGCGCCGGCCATGGGAGTCGATGGCAGTCACTTCCGTCGATTCGTGGGTGATAGTGGCGCCGTTGGCCAGCGTCTGCGTACGGGTGATCTTGTACTCCGCCGTATAGGGCAGCCGCGCTACATGGGCGGGTGCGCTCATGGTTACAGTGGTGGTGCGATTTCTCACCGCCTGGCCCGCCATGGGCAGCGCCAGACCTGCCGCCACGCACACCGCCATCGCCCAAGAGAAACATGTGCGCATAACTCTTCCTCCGGTCTACATATCTTTCGCGATCATTTTACGCCGCCGGTGCGGCCCCACAAGTGGCTGCGGCAAAAATTCATTTTACCGGCCCAGTTGGCATGGATCGAACAAGGTTAGTTCAAGGAAGCAAGGGGTGCAGCCAATCCGGAATCTTGCCATAGGAGGCGACACTTTCCCGATTGGCTCGAGAAGCCACAAGAACATACCCGCGATCCAAATCGCTGTGGTCATAGACCCACACGTTGGAAAGCGTGGTCAGGGCGTGCTTCAGATTCATCAGGCTGCGTGGATAGCGATCGTAGAGTTTCTGCGCCGGTATGTCGTGCCCACCGGCGGCAGCGCGCATCGCAACACGTTCATTGGACATCTCCGCGTTGGCGACGCCAACATAGATCAGCAGCACGGTATAGCCGGCCGTTTCAGCGGATTTGAGAAAGGCCAGTTTGTCGCCCGCGGGATCGGAAAAGACTGTCTCGAAGATAAAACTCTCGCGCATTCCGACAAGCTCACGCCGCAGCCGGTCCGCCAGATCGGCGGCGAGATAGGGGCTCCCACCCAAGCTCAACGCCAGCACGTCGGCATTCACGAAGTGCAGCCCAGCTTGCGCCAAATGAGCATCGAAAAAGGTACTCTTGCCCGCACCGTTGGGCCCCGCCAGAGCCACGATCAATGGGCGACGGGTGAGCAGCGAGACTAGAGACACGCAGGCTGCTCCTCGATTCGTTCATCGACCGATGGGTGCTTCACCTCGACTGCGACAAACTCGCGATTGACGAATCGCCCCACCGTCTCCGTCCCGTCTTCATCGCTGCGCACCAAAAGGCCTGGCTGCCCTCGATATTGGCGGAAATGAGGAAAGGGACGGTTGGCGATCACCGCCTCGACTCGCTTTCGTCCTTCCGGCGTGTCGACAGTCGCCAGAGTATCCGCCAACGAAAGAGATTCTGCTGTCTGATGCAGCCTCTTCACTGTCCCACCATCCAGCAGCAGTTCTACGGATCGCCCCAGCTTGGCCCAGAACTCCACCTGCCCGGCGATGGAGCGCTCCTGCGTCTGGGCGGCTAAACGAGCGTCCAGCACCAGCGCATCCGACAATTTGACCGGCTGACTCATGCGCCTACGGTAGCATAACGCTACCTCATTTTCAATCCGAAGGCTGAGTTAATCCACCAGCCCCAGCAGCGTCTTGACGTTGCGCTCCTCGTCGGCGGGCTCGTCGACCGGGGTCTCGGCGACAAAGGCGCAGTGGGCAAAGCGCGCATCGTTGAGCAGGCGGCGGAAGGGCTCCAGGCCCATGGTTCCCTGGCCGATGTGCTCGTGACGGTCGAGTTTGGAGCCGCGCGCGGCCTTGGCGTCGTTGCAATGCCAGACGCGCACGTGTTCCAGACCGATGGTCGCGGCCACCTGCTCGACGGTCTGCTCGTAGCCCTCGGGACTGACCAGATCGTAGCCGGCGACGTGGGTGTGGCAGGTGTCGAGGCATACGCCCATGGGCGCCGACGGGCGCAGCCGGGCGACCAGTTCCGTCACCTGTTCGAAACTGCCGCCCAGGGAAAACTCTGCGCCCGCGGTGTTCTCGATCAGAATATGGAACGGCGTTCCCTGCCAGGGCAGTCCGTCGATGGCGCGGGCGATGGAATCGGCGGCAAGCACCAGACCTTCATCCCGCGTAAGGCCTTTCCAGGAGCCTGGATGGAGCACCAGATACTCCGCGCCCAGAGCCAACGCGCGCTCAATCTCGCCGCGGAAGGCGCCTACGCTCTTCTCCCGCACCTCTTCGTTCTGGCTGCACACATTGACAAGGTAGCTGGTGTGAATCACTAATGGCCCGACATCGAGTTTGGCGCGCAGCTCCCGCATACGGGCCGCCTGTTTGGGGTCGACCTGAGGGGCGCGCCACATGCGCGGGCTGGAGGAGAAGATCTGAAAGGTGTTTGCGCCGATCTCCGCGGCGCGCTCGACGGCGTTGGATGCGCCGCCCGTGGTCCCCAGATGAATGCCGATGCGCTTGGTCATGAGCACAGTCTATACGCCACAGCTGCGCGCACACATCCGATCCAGCTTGGCGAAGAGTTCCCCCGCCTGCACGCAAATGGGCGTTCCTTTCACTTCAAAGAGGCCGTCCTCGATTTCCCGCAGTTCGCCAGCCGTCGCAGCAAAAACCCTGTGCCGGCGGGGATCGATCACCCAGACATTCTCAACGCCAAAGTCGCGATACTCGGTGGCCTTGGCCACTACCCTCGCCCATCGATCTTCGGGAGAGAGGATCTCGATGGCGATCAGCGGCGGTTGGTTCAGAATGTCTTCGACTGGAGCGTCAAGGCGCAGTACGCAAACATCGGGGATGCGGTACTTGCGCGGCGCAATGCGTACACGTTGCTCGGTCAGGCCGTAAGCGCCCCAGGCCTCCATGTTCACGGTAAATATCGTAGCCAGAATGGTTTGCAGGAAGGAATGATCGAATTCGCCCACGTTGCGCTCCACGATCAGGCCGTCATCATATTCGCAGTCCGGCTCGTAGCAGCGGGAGAGATACTCCTCTTCTGGAATAAAGCGGTGGGCGATGGGCAAGGTGGCCATGGGAAGATTATCCTCCGGCCAGAGGTGAGAGGCAATCGAAAACCCGCATTCACCGGCATCCCACCCTAGGCGCAAAAACAACAACGCGCCGAGGGTGGGGCACCCAACTTTATGTATCAATACCTCACCTACGCGAAATGACTTCACCTACACGGAATGAGATTAATCGTCGTCGTCCTTGGCGCTCTTCTTGCGCTTTTCATAGAGTTGGGCGGGGACGGCCTGGTTGCCCATGGCGTCTTTCCAAAGAATCACGTTGAGCTTCTGCGGGTTGGCGCGGTCGGCGTGGCGGAAGTCCATCTTCATGGATTCCTTGGCTCCCGGCGCGGTCTTCTCGTTGGCGGTGAAGATCAGGTTGTTATCGCGATTCGAGTAGTCGGCATTGAAGGCCGGTTGATCTCCCTTGCCGGTGAACAGGGTCGAAATCAACGAACTGAACGCATCGTTATTGTTCATTGGCGGCAGGCCGAGCAGAGCTTCCATGGTGCGGATGACGCTGACGGTCGAATAGAAGCGGCTATCGACCACTGGGCCGCCCTCGGCCGCATGGGGAGCGTATTTGCTGACCACCACGCCCAGGCTGCGATGGGCGTCGACGTGATCGGCGCCGTCCTGGGCGTCGTCTTCGAGGATGAAAAAGGCGGTGCTGTCCCAGAAGGGCGAGTGGGAGATGGCCTCGACGGCGCGGCCCACGGCCAGATCGTTGTCGGCCACGGAAGATTTGGGCGTCGGCCCGCCGGGCCGCGTGCCGGCGGTGTGGTCGTTGCCCAGGCGCAGCATGACGAAGTTTGGCATGGTGTCTTTGCCCTGGGCATCGTCTTCGATCCAGCGGGCGAGGTGGCGGAGGAAGATCTCCACGCGCACCTGATCGGGAATCTTCAGGTTGAAGTCGGGATACTCGGTAGCGAAGTGGCCCACCAGCTCCGGCTTGGTGGCGATGTTGGCAGCCATCAGCGGAATCGGCCAGGGCCATTCGTTCATGCCGCCGCCCCAGCGTTTGGGCATCTCTTCGCCGGGGGCTACTGCCTTCCTTTCGCAGTCGTCGCCGGCCAGCATGGGGCCCTGCTGCGGGTTGTCGGTCTTCTTCTCGTCGCAGAAGGTGCTGGCGATGAACTCGCCGAAGTGGTAATAACTTTTGCCGTGCGCGGCCAGATTGCCCCACAGGTAGCCGCTGGCCGGCTCGTTCACGTCGGGAATCTTCTGCAGGAGCGGGTAACCCTCGGCCACCACGCCCTCGTAATCGTAGGTGCGCTGGCCGCCGCGGTAGTTCTGCTCCCAGGACTTCTCCAGATAATCGCTGCCGATGGCCGCGGTAGACCAGACGTGGCCGTCGCCGGAGACCTCGCCGGAGTCGAAGAAGTTATCCAACACGCCGAATTGCAGCGCCAGCTTGTGCAGGTTGGGAGTAATGGCCGCGCCGTACATCGTCAAACTGGCGTCGCCGTTGCCCACCGGCTTGCCGTTCTGCTGCAGGTCGCCAAAGATCTGGTCATAGGTGCGGTTTTCTTTGATGATGTAAATCACGTGCTTGATGGGATTTGCGCCCGCGGCAAAGGCGATCTTCTCCTCGGCGGCCTTCATGCGGTTCGATTCCAGCACGGTCGCGGTAAAGGGCTTGAGGTTCTGCTCGATCTCGGCCGCATCGAGCGTGGCCAGCGAGCCGTAAAGCAGCGTGGCGATATAAGTGGACGGCCGGTGCAGGCGGCGGACCTTGCTATCAGCGGTCTCGCGCTGGGCAAAGTTGTTGGGACCGGTTCCCTTCCCCTTGGCGGTGGCGACGTAGAGTTTGCCGCCGTTGAAGGCCATCGAGATCGGCATCCACTCGGTGGGGACAAAGCCGATGGGCTCGACCATCCCCTGACGGGCGGCGGCGGGGGTCAACTGCCTGGTATCGATGACGGCCACGGCGTCGGAGGCCATGTTGGCCACGTAGAGGCGGCTGCCGTCGGCGTTGACGGCCACGGCCACCGGCTCCGCACCGAAGTAGCTCTGTCCGGGCAGGCGGGTGTCGAAGTAGCCCTTCACCGCAAATTGGCCGGCGGAGACGTCGACCGCGGCCACGGCATCGCGGTTGGCCAGAGCGACGTAGAGGGTCTTTTCGTCGGGAGAAAAGGTGAAAGCGCAGGGGTGGGTTCCGGCAGCGATGGCGCTGGGGGGCTTGAGCAGAGCCAGCTTGCGGGCGACAATTCCCTTGGCCAGATCGAGCTCCGCGATCTCCGAGGCGTTCCAAAGGGCGACATAGGCGCGGACGCCGTCTTTGGTTACTGCAAGGGCGACGGGATAGGTGGAGGGGACGGCATCGCTTTCGGCGAGGTCGAAACGCTTTTCGATCTGGCCGCTCAGGGCGTCGATCAGCCAGACATCGTCGCTGAGGTTGCCGGCCACCAGGAGCTTCTCCGCCCCGGAGACCTTCAGCACCGAGATCGCCGCGGGAAAGGGCAGTCCCTTGTCGCCCTCGACGCTGCCAATGAGCTTTGTCTTACGCCCCGCGGCCAAGGGCTGCAAGGGCAGAGGGATCAACCGCTCGGGAGCGATCTTGCCGTCCGTGAAGCTATATACCAGGATGCCGCTGCCGGTCTCGTTCTTGCCGTCGCCCAGCGGGTCGGAGGTCGAACCCAGACTGGCGTAGAGGTGCTTGCCGTCGCCGCTGAAGACCAGACCGGAGTAGAGCGTCTGCTTGGCGCTGACCAGGGTGCGGGCATCGGGAAAATCGGCCGCGGTTCCGGTCTGCGTATCGAGCACCGCCAGCGACTGCTCATACTGCGACTCGTAGGTGCCGTAACCGGCATTGACCGTGACCACGTAACGCCGGTCGGGCGAAACAGCCATGGTGAGGGGCAGGCTGTTCAAGCGCTGCGGATGGCCCGGAGCGGCTCCGATCAGTTGCTTGCTGGTGGGCAGATCGACCGTTTGCGCGGCGGCGAACCCGGTTCCGAGCAGCAGAAACGCGCTGAAAAGCGTCAAAAAGTTCCTGATTTGCATGAAAAAACAATACCAAAGAGGCATTGCTCCGCCGTTAACACGCGGTTATATCGTCATTTTCCTGCGATTTTGCAGCGCACCTCTGCGACTTTGCCTCGCAAGTAACCAAAAAACTTCCCGTCAACCTACGCGGGGAAGAAAATCCGCCGTAAAATGCGTCCATGGAAGAGTTGATTCGACCTGTTGCCCAATTACTCGCCGAGGTCATCGTTCCCAGCCTGCAATCGGTGCAGGCCAGCCAGGCCGAGCAGATTGCCGCCAATGCGCGCCTGCAGCGCTCCATCGACGAGATGCGCCTCAGCATGGAGGCCCAGTTTGCCCACCTCTCGGCGCAACTGACCGCCTGCCGGGCAGAACTGGCAGCGACACTGGCGGTACTGCAAGCGGCGCAAGCCCTGCGGACGGCGCAGCCGGCAGATCGCGCCGCGCTGGTGCATTGAGTCCATTTTCTCTGCCTCTCGAACCGGCCGGCAAGAGAGGGCGCAATCTGCCAGGACGATTGCACTTTTTTTCGAGCGCAAGGATGGGCGGTTTTGAACACACACAATTTTGCTTGCGCGCGCAACGTCGATGCGATTGCTGCGCAGCGGCCAGGGCCGCTTCGAGCGGCAAACCTTGCAGTGATATACTCTTTTGGGTTAGGCGCTTGTTGGCGCCGGCATCTTCAATCCCGCCGAGGTTCTCATGTCCGGCCACTCCAAATGGGCCACCATCAAGCACAAGAAGGGCGCGCTGGACGCTAAGCGCGGCAAGATATTCACCCGCCTGCTCAAGGAAATCGCAGTCGCCGCCAAGGGCGGCGGCAACCCTGACGGCAACGCCCGGCTGCGCACCGCCATCCTGGCCGCCAAAGCCGAAAACATGCCGCAGGAGAACATCAAACGCGCCATCATGCGCGGCACCGGCGAGTTGGAAGGCGTCAACTACGAGGAGATTACCTTCGAGGGCTACGGCCCTGGCGGCGTGGCCATCATCGTCGAGACGCTGACCGACAACCGCAACCGCACGGTCAGCGAGATCCGTCATGCCTTTTCCAAGCACGGCGGCAATCTGGGCGAATCCGGCTCGGTGCGTTTCATGTTCTCGAAGAAGGGCCTCATCGCCGTCGAGAAGTCCGCAGCTTCGGAAGACCAGTTGATGGACATCGTGCTCGAACACGGCGGCGAGGATCTGAACGACGAAGGCGATACCTGGGAGATTGTGAGCGATCCTGCGGCGCATGAAGCCGTGGCCGCGGCCGTCAAAGCGGCCGGCATTCCCACCGTGATGAGCGAGGTGACTATGGTCGCTTCTACCTACACCAAGCTCGAGGGCTCTCAGGCCAACCAGATGATTCGTCTGCTGGAAGCCATGGAAGACTTCGACGACACCCAGAACGTCTACTCGAACTTCGATATGGACGCCAACGAGATGGAAGAGGCGGCCGGCTGAAGGCGGGTTTCCCCTGCGATCGAAGGCCGTCAATTGAGGGCGGCCTTTTCTACGGGCGCCTGGAACCTGCAGTGCGGCAGACGCCTCCGGCCCTGCGGCGATGCAAAGACTCATCTACGTGTGAATTGCTCCTACTCTAGACCTGTGGAAGGAAAAACCTTGATCCGGAATCGTTGCTTTCTGCTTCTTGCCCTGAGCCTGGGGACGCTGTCCGCCTCTTCCCAGGCCCCTGCCGCCGCCAGCTTCGGCGCCTCTGCCGGAAGCGCCGCGGCCGCCTCCAACCCCGTCGCCCAGGTGCGCAAGAACCAGAGTTGGGAATACGGGCCCTTCGTCAACTGGGGAAGCGGCGTGGGTGACCGCTCGGACTACAAATTCCTCTGGGCCGGTTTTCAGGTGGGCAAGGTGCTTACGCCGGTCCTCAAGCTGGGCGCTTTCTCCGGCCAGTTCGAGTATTCCGGCAACATCATGCCGTTGTGGCAGGCCTATACCCCGGCGCCGCACATACAGTCCTTCAGCTATCAGGGACAGTCTTATCTGGCTCCCGAGGGCGGCGGCACCTATCGCGGCCTCAGCCTCACCCCGGTGATTCTGCGCTGGAACTTCCTCAAATCCACGCGGCACATCCAGCCCTGGCTTCAGGGCGCCGGCGGGCTGATCTATACCACCCACAAGTTTCCACCCAACCAGGAGATTCCCGACGACGGAACCTGCGTGTGGAACTTCTCGCCGCAGGGTGGTATTGGCATGCACATCTTCACCCGCCCCAAGCGCTCCATCGACCTGGGCGTGAACGGCGTGCATATTTCCTCTGCCTCGCTGGGCGATCACAACCCTGGAGTCAATGCCAGCATCCAGATACAGGTGGGCTATACGTACTGGAAATAGCCTGGAACTTTTCAGGCAGATGGTTGCCGCCAGGCGGAGCAAAGATGAATGGACCGGTAGTCGAGTGCGTGCCCAATTTCAGCGAGGGCCGCGATCTTCGGCGGGTCGAAGCCATTGTGGCGGCGATGCGGGTCGAGGGTGTGCGCCTGCTGGATTGGTCGATGGACGCCGACCGCAACCGCTCCGTGGTGACTCTGGCCGGGGAGCCGTCGGCGGTGGTGGAGTCGGCGGTGCGCGGCGCCGGCAAAGCGGCTGAGCTCATTGACCTCACCCTGCAGGAGGGCGTTCATCCCCGCATCGGCGCCGCCGATGTGATTCCCTTCGCTCCTATCGGCGGCATCAAGCTGGAGCAGTGCGCGCTGCTGGCCCGCCAGGCGGGTCTGGAGATCTGGCGGCGCTTTGCGGTTCCCATCTATTTTTATGAAGCAGCGGCGGCGCGGCCCGATCGGGCCAGTCTGGATGAGGTGCGGCGCGGCCAGTTCGAGGGCTTGCGCGAGGCGGTGCGCAAGGAGCCGGCGCGGCGGCCCGATCTGGGCGGTCCCGGTCTGCATCCCACCGCCGGGGCCTGCGCCGTGGGCGCGCGCAAGATCCTGGTCGAGTACAACCTTTCTTTCGATTCTTCCGATGTGGCGGTGGTGCGCGCCATCGCCCGCGAGATTCGCGCCGCCGGCGGCGGACTCTCGGGCGTCAAGGCGATGGGGGTTTTGGCCCATGGACGGGCGCAACTCTCCATGAACATCACCGATTACTCCGTCACTCCACTCTCTGTGGTCTTCCGCAAGGCTGTCGAACTGGCGCATCGCCACAAGGCCGCGCCAGTGGGGGGCGAGATCATCGGTTTGCTCCCCGAGGCCGCCTGCGAGCGGGAAAGCGAGTGGATGCGTCAATTGATTGGGTTTGATCCGCAGACCAAGATTCTGGAGCGCCGTTTGGCCGATCCGCTGGCCTGGCCGCAACCGGGGAATGCGCTCGAACCGGAGTAGAGTGCACGCGGCATCGCTGCTGCGTACAATGAAGAAGGAAGAAATACAGGCGTTTTCGACGGCCGGAGCGATCTGCAGGGGGTAGCA
This sequence comes from uncultured Occallatibacter sp., assembly GCA_964493705.1. Lineage (GTDB taxonomy): Bacteria > Acidobacteriota > Terriglobia > Terriglobales > Acidobacteriaceae > Telmatobacter. The sequence goes on along the minus strand of CAZBPD010000047.1, from coordinate 14,662 downwards.
CAATCCCCCCGGATTCCCGGAGACGAAGACGGCGGCAATCCCGGAGGATGTCTTGTTGAAAGTCTTTGCAAAAATGACCATTTCGGCCGCGCTGCTGACGGCGGCCACCCTGGCCCCGGCGGCCCAGTTGTCCACCGAAGCCCGCACCGCGGTTCCGCATGAAGTGCAGCAGTTGGTGGTGATCGATTATCGGGCCATGCAAAACTCGACTGCGGCGATGGACCTGCGCGAGCGCGTCATGCCGCCCGAACTGAAGCAATTCGATGAAGCCCTGCGCAAGTCCGGCCTCAATGAGAATCAGGATGTCGAGCAGTTGGCCTTTGCTCTCTTCCGTCCTCCCGCCACGGGCAAGGATGCGGCCAAGGCAGCCAGCAGCGACTCGGACAGCAATCTGGTCACCGTCGGCATCGCCCAAGGACAGTTCCCCACCCAGGATATTCTGGCCAACTTCCGCAAGCTGAAGGTCAAGCCCCAGTTGGTGCGCACCAATAAGCTTTATCCCCTGGGCAAGACCGGCATGGTGGCCTGTTTCGTCGATCAGTCGACGATGGTTTTCGGTGCGCCGGATGCGGTGACCAAGGCGCTGGACGCTCGCGATGGCGTCTCTCCCAGCATCCTGACCAACAACGCCATGATGGACGCCATGCGCACTATCGACTCCGAATCGCTGTGGAGCATTCTCGATCAGAAGGGCACCCAGACCATGATGAAGCAGGTGCTGGGCGAGGCGGGTTCGGTGGCCGATTTCGATACCGTGCGCAAGCGCCTGTTGGCCTCGTGGTACGGCATGGACTTCCAGCATGGTGTCAAGTTCGACCTGACCCTCTCGACCGGCGATTCCTTTGCCGCCGCCACCATCTCCTCGCTGCTCAATGCCGCGGTTGTGATGCGCAAGATGAGCGGATCGGAAGCGGAAAAGCAGGCCCTCAGCGCGACCAGCATCAAGTCCGACTCGGGCAAGCTCTCGGTGCACTTTGCCACGTCCAACGGCGAGTTCACCAGCCTGCTGCAATCGCCGCTCTTCCAGAGCATGGTCCACTAGATCCGGGCGCTTCTCTTTTTTTGCAAACAACCGGGCGACTCCTTCTGGAGTCGCCCCGTTGTTTGCTTCGGTCTGTTTTCTTCCCCCAAGTTTCGGGTGTATTATCCTAAATTCCGCGATTCCTTCGCCGTCAGAGGCCGATTCTGGAAGAATAAGTAATTCATAATCAATCAGTTGTCATCCTGACGCTGAACGCAGCGAAGGGGAAGGATCTGTGTTTCGGGAGTCGCCCGATGGGTGAGCGTAAAACCGCAGATCCTTCGCTTCGCTCAGGATGACAAATTCTCGTGATTCCGATTGTTATAGGACAAGGAAAATCCTGAGCCTGGGGGGAGAGGCGCCGAATTCAGGGTTATTTGCCGGAGACCATTGCGACTTCCATTTGATTGCCGTTGCAGACCCGGTTGCGGCCGGTTCGTTTGGCTTCATAGAGGGCTTTGTCGGCCAGTTCGATCAGGTTAACGGCGTGCTGGCCAAGGTGCGGAACCATGGTCGCACAACCCAGCGAGATGGTCATGATGCCGTAGGGGTTGCCGCAATGGGGCAGGCGGCGGCTGCTCATGGCGTCGCAGATCTCCTGGGCTACTTTGGCCGCGCCGCCATTATCGGTGTTGGGCAGGATGACGGCGAACTCCTCGCCGCCAAAGCGGGCCACCAGATCTCCGGGGCGGGAAACCACATCCTGAGCCGCTTCGGCGATCTGTTTCAGGCAACTGTCGCCGCGCGGGTGGCCGTAGTTGTCGTTGTAGGCCTTGAAGTTGTCGGCGTCGATCATGAGCAGGGAAAGCGGCTGGTGTTCGCGCATGCTACGCCGCCATTCGGCGGTCAGGTACTGATCGAAGCGGCGGCGGTTGGAGATGCCGGTCAGCCCGTCGGTGACGGCCAGCGCTTCAACGGCATTGTAAGCCTCCTGAAGCTGCTGTTCGGCATGCTTGCGCTCACTGATGTCGCGCAAAATGTTCAGAACGCCATGCGGGGCGCCGGTTCGAGGGTCGGGAATCATGCGCAGCGAGGACTCTACCCACAGGTACGTCTCATCCTTTTTCTGGATGCGCATTTCGTAATGCGCCTCTTCGACGCCGATACTCATGTCGTTGAGCGCATTCTCCGTCTTGGCCAGATCCAGAGGATGCACCAGGTCCAGACTCCCCTGATGGTACAGTTCCTCCGGCGTCCAGCCGCCCAGCAACTCCGAGGAGGGAGAGACGTAGCTGCGGTGACCGTTGAGATCGGCCAGGATAATCACATCGCGATTGTTTTCGGTCACCAGTTTGTGCAGGGAGACGATCTTCTGCAGATTCGACTCGCTGGCCTTCTGCCGCTCCAGAACCACCGAGACGCTGTAGAGGATCATCATGCTGGAAACCACAAAGAGTTGCAGCAGGATGCCAGGATCGATGGCCGCAACCCCGGTGAGCGCAGCAAACGGACCCAGATGGTGCAGCGTCAGCAGAGCCGAAGTCAAAGAGACAAAAAGCAGCGAGAGCGTCGACCACCCCAAGCCCATGCGCAGCAGAACCAACAACAGCAGCGGATAGATGAAGAAGACCAACGGAACCGTGACCTGGGTAAACGAGGCGATGGTAATGACCACAAGCAGGGCTGGATAGATCCAGTTCCGCCGCCAAACGGTATTCCTCCAGCGGGTGCTGAAGATGGCCACGATGGCCGGAGTGGTGACCGCGATCCCCAATCCGTCGCTCACCGACCACGCAAGCAGTGCCTCACCCGGCGGTAAATGGGTCCAGAGCGTAGCGTACAGTACAAAGACCAAGCCAGTGGCTAAGGGCGCAGCCACCACCGCATACCCCAAAAAACGGAGAAGATAGTCGGCATCGGTAAAGCGAGGCAGGTCTTTGGAATCCTTGCGCACCAGCAGCGCCGCGATCGACACCTCGCAGAGGTTCATGGCGATCGAAAAAAGGCTTGTCGCTCGAAATCCCCTGTCGAGGATCAAAGCCCCGGCGAACTGGCCGACAAATCCGGCAGCGATATAGATGTGCCAACGCCAGCGCGGCGCCAGTAGCAGGTAGGCCAGCAGGACTCCGTTGGCCACCCAGATCAAGCTGCTCCCGGTGCCATTGGCGCCATGGCCAAAAAAAGTCACAAAGTCGGAGGCCAGCATCGACGCCAGACAGCAGCCTGCCAGGCGCATCCATTGCAGATGGCGTCCCCGCCACGGAGAACGAGGGAGGTTATCGCCGGATCTTCGAATATTGCGCACTACCGCCCTCCTTCTTCTGTTATCGGTTCAATCTCAAATTGGGACAGTGGAAGTGCTCCAATTTTACGCGTTATGTATCTGAACGGTTAGGCCCCCGAAGGGATAAGCGCTCTCTACCCCGGCCCGGCGACGCCGTCCTGGTGCGTCGCAAGGCTCTTTTCCATCCTGTCGAGACGCCGGAACAGCTCCGGCAGCCTCTGGAATACGGCCACGGCGCGCAGCCAGGTGCGGTTGTCGAAGGCCGGGGAGCCGGAGATCGTCTTGCCCGCCGGTACATCGTGCGAAACGCCGGATTGCGCCGTCAAAATCACCCCATCGCCCAACGCACAGTGCCCGGCCACACCCGCCTGCCCGGCCAGAATCGCGTTGCTGCCCACCTGCGACGAGCCGGCCAGCCCCACCTGCGCGCAAAGCAGGGTATTCTCGCCGACGTGCGAAGCGTGACCCACCTGGACCAGATTGTCTACCTTGGTGCCGTCGCCGATGCGGGTCTCACCCACCGTGGCCCGGTCGATGCAGGCGTTGGCCTGAACATCGACGCGGTTGCCCAGCCGCACCGGACCCGACTGGGGAATCTTCTCCCAGTGGCCCAGCTCGTTTTTGGCAAAGCCGAAGCCGTCGGCCCCCACGATCGCCCCGTTCTCCAGCGTGACGTGGTCGCCCAGAATGCAGAACTCGCGCACCACCGCATGGGCGTGGGCAAAAAGATGGCTGCCGGCCTCGACGCCGGGGTAGAGCACCACATGCGGCAGCAGAGTGGCGTGCGCGCCCAGCTTTACCTTTGCTCCCACCACCACATAGGCGCCGATGTGCGCCTCCGCGCCGATCTCCGCCGTCGGGTCGATGACCGCTGTGGGATGAATCCCGGGCGCGTAGGTTGGGGCTTGATAAAAGCAGCCCAGCGCGCGCGAGAAGGCCAGATAGGGATTCTTCACCCGCAAGGTGGCGGACGCAATCTCCGGAAACTCCGGTTCCACCAGCACGGCGGCGGCCCGCGTCGTGCGCGCCAGGGCCGCATAGCGGGGATTGGCCACGAAGGTCACCTCGCTCGGCCCGGCCTCCTCGATGCCCTTGACGCCATTCACTTCCAGCTCCGCGTCTCCCCGCAGCTCCGCGCCCAGCCGGCTTGCCAATTCACCTAATTTCATTGAATGAGATTGTACCGGAATGGCCTGCTTGCCCGACAATCGCCCCATCGCATTCGCAGCATGCGGGCAAAATTCAGGTGCAGAATGTGGTAACATCGGTCTCGCGAGATCCGCGTGTGCGCGGACGATTTCCGGGATTTGGAGGGTGCGATGACTCCCAAGCAATTCAAAAAGTTTAAGGAAGCCGCAGAAGCGCTTCAACGCAAACTCGACACTCCCGAGAAGCGCAAAGCATTATTGGTCAAAATTGGCTACTTGAACCCAGACGGTCAAGTGTCTGAGGCATACAGATAGGCGGCGTCTGTGCCTTTAGTTCTTGCCTATCACGGATGTGCCCTCGAAACCGCCCAGAGACTCCTGGGCGGTTCGTCTTTTGTGCCCAGCACCAGGGATTATGACTGGCTTGGCGCCGGTATCTATTTCTGGGAAAACGACGCGATTCGCGCCTATCAGTGGGCGACTGAAGCACGCCTTCATTTCTACCGTCCCTCGGTGGTTGGCGCCGTGGTCGAACTGGGCGAGTGTCTCGACCTGACGACGCAGTCTGGAATCGATGCGGTGAAACTGGCCTATGACAAGTTCATCTTCACCGCAGAAAAGGATGGGATTCCTGTTCCGCAGAATGTCGATCCAGCCATGGGTCCGAGCGGCGACAGAATCCTCAGGCGCCTGGACTGCGCAGTCATGAATTACCTTTACGAAATTGCTGAAAACGCACCTGGATCAGGCCCGAAGGGGCAACCTTATCCCATCGTGCGGGCAATGTTTCCGGAGGGTTCCGAACTTTACCCCGGAGCGGGCTTTCGCGACAAGACCCATATTCAGATTTGCGTCCGTGAACCCGAGCAGATCCTCGGTGTCTTTCGCATCCCTGAATGGCAACGATTAGAACTCGAATTACCCAACCTGTACGAATTCTGCTGACGATGCATTCCTGGCGACAAGGAGTGGGTAAAGCCGGGAATCAACGGGAGTGAGCCTCTACGGTGTCTCCGTTTCACTGGCGAAGAGCTCTTCCTGGCCGCTGGGCCGGCTCGCGGGCCGCCGCGTTGCCGCTCCGATCAGGCCCGCCACTTCCAGCTTTTGGATCGCCTGCCGCGGCACGTAGATGCGCTGCGTATTCGAGCGTGTGTCGGGCGGCGTCAGCAGTAGGCCCACGCCCTCAATCAGGGAGCGATCGTTGGCCGCCAGACCCTCGATCTCTTCGCCGTCGTTCAGCGTCAGGCGCAGCCACAGACCTGGCGTGCGCGGGCGCAGGACGAAGCGCTTGTGCAGCAGCCGCTCGGGCTGGTCGCCGGAAACATGCGGCGCGGGCAGGTCGCGCACAAAGCAGACCCACTTGACCGCCTCCCAGGCGATGCGCAGCACCTTGCCGCCGGGCTCCAGAATCTCCAACTCTGCCGCGTTTTGGGTCAAGTCGGCGGGCGCATAGCCCGCGCACCAGTCCCGTGAGAACTTGCGCACGATCACCGGTTTGCGCTGCGATGCCATCGTTTTGGATTGTCGCATGAGCAGGCCGAGTGCCGTGAAGGGAAAAAATGTACCACATCGAGCGGCGCACTCTAGCCATCCCGCCGGGTTTGTGTTAAGGTACTGTTTGCCATCTCCGCCGAAGTGCTTTGTAAGGGTAACAACATCAGTCACTTGGCTGAGCCAACAGACCGTAGCCCAGATTCGGGCGCGGCGTCAGGGGACGGAATGCCCGACTTCATCTATCTTTTGGAAAATCGCCTCTCGGCCGACCAGCGGAGCGCTTTGCGCCACCTGCGGGAAGCCGCCCGCGAGGCCGGAATGATCCTGTTTCTTACCGCCGACGCGGTCCGCGATCTGACCAGCGGACACTCCGTCCGCGAACTCGAGGTCACGGTCCACGGGAACGCCCTCAAACTCAAGAAAACAATTGAGAAGATGGGCGGCGTGGTGTGGGGCGAAGACGAACTCGCACACACCCTCTACCTGTGTTTTCCCGGCACCGTTCGCGTCGATGTGGTCAGCGCCCACCGGGTCGAATACCCCAAACCGGGCCAGGCGGTGGTGCATACCGCCACCATCCAGGAGGACCTGCGCCGCCGCGACTTTACCGTCAACGCCATGGCCATCTCCCTCAACGAAGGCTCTTTCGGCCTGTTGATGGACCCCCTGAACGGCGCCGCCGACATTGAGGCGCGCACCTTGCGCCTGGTCTCCAACTACGGCTTCTACGACGATCCCTCGCTGCTCATCCGGGCCACGCGCTTTCGCGCCCGTCTGGGCTGGGAACTCGATCACAAGACCGCCACCCGCTATGCCAACGCCAAGGGCGAGGATGTCATTCAGTCCCTCTCCGCAGAGGCGCGCAGCCGGGAACTGGAGCAGATCGGCCACGAGGACGACGGGCTGAAGGTGCTGCACGCCCTCGATGAGGAGGGCTGGCTGAAGATTCTCTTCCCCGCCTGGACCCCGGCCAAGGCCGACGAGGAGAAGCTCAAACTGCTCCACGAGCAGGCCGTCGAATTACTGCTGCAGGGCGTTCACGCCGACATGTCGGCGGCGCAGATGCAGTTGCTGACCGCCAAATTGGCCCCCAAAGACCTGGCGGCCCTCAAGAAGCTGATGCTGCGTCCCGGCTTCGTCGAAGAGTGGAACAGCCTGGATCAGATGGCCGCCGGTTTTGCCAAGGTACTGCTGGCCAAGGAGAATCTGACCCCCTCGACCAGCTACAAGCTCTTCACCAGCTACGATCCGGAAGCTGTCCTGTGGCTGGGATTCACCTCCCACGACAAGGCCGTCCGCGAGCGCTACAACCTCTTCCTCAAGACCTGGCCGGAGGTGCGCCAGCGCCTGCCGCACGCCCTGATGCAGGAGATGCGCATCACCCCCGAGCTGGCCACCTACCCGGAGATCGTGCACAACGTCTTCCTGGAGATGATCGACGGCAAGCTGACCACCAGCGAGGAGATTCGCGCCTTTCTGGAGCCGCATTCGCCCCCCGCTCCCCCGCCCAAGGAAACCGTCAAGAGAACCCGCGCCAAGCGTGGCGAGGCCAAGGTCAAGGATCGTTCCTACGACGACGATGACGAGTTGGACGGCGACCTGGACGACGATGACGACGATCTGGACGATCTGGGCGCCGACGACGAAGAAGAGATCGATCTGAAGATCGTTCTTCCCGTCGAGGATCTGGGCTCAGGCGACGACGATCTCGATGACGATGACCTGGACGCGACCGGCAGCGATCTGGATTCGCTCGAAGCACCTCCGCGCGGCGCCGGCAAGAGCAAAGCGCCCAAGGTGAACTTCTCCGACCTCCCTGTATTCGGTGAGGAACCGGAGGGCGACGCCCCCGAGCCGGTCCCTGCCAAGGCGGGAAAGGCCGGCAAGAGCACGGTCAAGCCTGCGGTTGCCGCCAAGTCTTTGGTTGCCGCCAAGCCAGCGACCAAGCCCGCCGCCAAACCGTCTGCTCCGACGCCTGCTCCAGTGGCGGAGAAGCCGGCCAAACCAGCGGCCGCCAAAGCCGTGAACAAGCCAGCGGCCAAGGAAGTTGCTAAAGCACCGGCCAAGCCCGCGGCAAAGCTGCCCGCCAAAGGCAAAGCCGCTCCACCTGCCAAGGCCGCAGCCGCGGTCAAGCCGGGCAAGGCAGCGGAGAAGAAGCCGGCCCCCAAACCAAGCAAGAAGCACTAAAGCGCTGACTTTCAGCGCGAACAAAAGAGCCGGGGAGACTCCATCGAGTCTTTCCGGCTGTGTTGTTTCTTCAGGTGTTTTGTTTCTTTCTGGCTGTTTTTTTTGCAGGGCGCACTGACTGCGCGGCAGGCGCAGTGGTTATTCGCTGGGAAAGCAGCCAAAATGACGTATCCGGAGTCCCGCAGGGACGGAGCTCATGCTCCGCGCGCTTCTATCGTTTTCGATCGAGATAAACAAGCGTGGACCGGGGGGTTCACGATCCCGCCGGCCGGGAGGCCAGCGCTACAATCTCATCTCCCGTGGGCCGGTAATACCGGTGAGGGACCAAAAAAACGAACCATCCACCTTCAAGTCTTGCTCTAGGCAATCCGCGCCAATGCGCCAATTATCCTCAAGCCCGGCTCGCGGGTGGATGCAGGAGTAACCGGAGTGGAATTCATTGCGAATTCCACTCCGTTGAAAAACTTAGTACCGGCCGCGTCCGCGGGAGGCGCCGCCTCCGGCGCCACCGCCGCCGCTGCCCTTGCGCGCCTGGTAGCAATCCCGGCAGAATACCGGACGGTCGCCCCTGGGCTCGAATGGTACTGTTGTGGGCTGGCCGCAACCGGAACAAATCACAGGCGTACCCTGTGCCGGAGCCGAACGGTAGCCGGATCCCCCCCCCTGATCGTTCTTCTTTGCCTGACGGCAATTCTTACAACGCTTGGGGGTCGAATAACCGCGTTCCTGAAAGAACGCCTGATCGGCAGCGGTGAAAGTAAAATCCTGTCCACAATCGCTGCAAGTAAGTTGAATATCTCCGGCCATGGGTCTCCTCGGGGTGATTGTACAGCCCGCAAGGTGTTTTCCGCACAGGGTTTTTTTCAAATTCGATCAATCTCCCATACGGGAAGCGGAATCGCCGGGAAAATCTCTCCATTTTGGCGCGTGCCGGCGCGACGTCGACGCTATTTTCCTTGACGATTGCTTCCCCGCGGGTTTCGATCTGCGCTATCATCGCTCGACTTCGATTCGAGTGCGCGGCGGCTTTTCCACGGCGGCGGGCGGGATGGCCGTAACTGCGCTGAAGGTGGAATCTCATGCGCCTGGTCTATCTACTGACTTCGCTGGGAATGGGCGGCGCCGAGCGCCAGGCTGCGGACTTGGCCGCGCGCATGGCCCAGCGCGGCCACGACGCCGCCCTGCTGGTGCTGCTGCCCCGCCAGCCCGAGCAGTGGGCGACGGAGTTACAGACTGTGTATCTCGACATGCGCAAGACCTCGCGCGGCATCTTTACTGGGCTGCTCGCCGGCGGGCGCTTTCTGCGCGCCTACCGCCCCGACCTCATTCACAGCCACACCTTCCCGGCCAACCTGGCGGGGCGGGTGCTTGCTCCCAGCGTTCCCGGCGTGCGCCTCCTGGCCACTATTCACAACGTCTACGAGGGAGGCTGGCAGCGCAGCCTGGCCTATCGCCTCACCGACGGCCTGAGCGTCGCCACCACCGCCGTCAGCGGCGCGGTGGCGGAGTACGCCCTGCGCACCAGGGCTGTTCCCGCGCACAAGTGCTCGGTGCTGCCCATCGGCATCGATACGGCTGAGTTTGCGCCCAGCGCCCAGCGCCGCCGCCAGACGCGGGCGCGCATGGGCGTCTTCCGCGAGTTTGTCTGGCTGGCCGCCGGACGCATTGTGCCGGCCAAGGATTTTCCCAATCTGCTGCGCGCCTTCGCCCTGGTGCGCAGAGTGCGGCCCGAGGCGCAATTGTGGATCGCCGGAGAATCCGCGGGCAACGCCTTCGACCGGGTCAGCGAGAAGACCGTGGAGGCGGCGCTCTTCGAACATCTGCACTGGCTGGGCCTGCGCCGCGATCTGCCTGCCCTGCTGGATGGCGCCGACGGCTTTGTGCTCTCCTCGGCCTGGGAGGGCATGCCGCAAGTGGTGGCCGAGGCCATGGCCATGGAAAAGCCTGTGGCGGCCACCGATGTGGGCGGCGTGCGCGAGCTTTTGGGGGAGTGCGGCAGCATTGCTCCTGCACACAACGCGGAGCGCCTGGCAGAGGCGATGCTGGCACAGATGTTCTGCCCGGAGCAGGTGCGCCGTGCCCAGGGGCAGCGCGCGCGCCAGCGCATCGTGGAGCACTTCAACATGGACCGCGTGGCCGGGCAATGGGAAGTGTTCTATCGAAATGTGCTGGCAGCGAAAAGCTGAGGGCCCCTGCGCCGTCCATCGCAAGCCGTTCCTTAAATAGGAAAATCGAAAGCGGACTCGAGCGTATCGCAACGGGAGCCACTCGACGACGGATACACTCGAAGGGAAAGATCCGTGTCGGGAGGCATTCATGGCGTTTTGGCGAGTTCTTTCCAAACGAAGCCTTTTTTATTTGTTGCTCGCCACTCTGTCCGGCACGGCTCCGCTGGCCATCTGCGCAGCCCCGGCTCAATCCACCGCGCAAAGGACCGGAAAAATTGCTAACAAGTCGCTGGAAGATGCCTTTTCCAGTTCCAACTCGACGTTGGCTTCCGCATCTGTTGCCGGGGGAGAATCGGCAAGCAACGCGGGTGGGATGGAGTTCGCTGCGGGGAGTGAACTGGCTTCCTCTGACCCCGCCCCGGCGATGGGCCATTCCGATCGCCAATACCCGGTGGCGCCTGCAGAGATATGGGCGCAGCCTCCGCTCTCCCGTGTGGGACTCTCCACCGACATCTCGCCGCTGGGCGTGGGCATGAAGGGCGTGCTGCTCCTGACCCACTATGTGGATGCCCGGCTGACAGGGAGCTTTTTTCAGTACAACGGCAACCGCAGCGAGATCGAGGGCTTCAACGTCTACCCATCGCTGCATCTGGCCTCCATGGCGGCCTCGCTGGACTGGTATCCCTTCGGCAGCATCTGGAGGATCAGCCCTGGAATCATGTTCTACAACAGCAATCAGCTCTCCATGAAGGCCGATCTGGCTCCCGGAACCGAGATCGACCTTGGGCAGTACTCGTTTTACGCGCCTTCGTCCACGGTTCTGGGGTCAACCCCATTCAATATCTCGGGAGTGGTGGGGCTGCATAGCCGGCCTGTAGCGGCCAGGCTTAGCGGCGGCTTTGGCCCTTTTATTCCCCGCTCGAATCGCCATTGGTCGTATCCATCGGAGTTTGGCGTCATCCTGATGGGAGCACCCACGCTGGACGTCAACACCAGCGGATGGATCTGTACGGATGTCGGGGAGACCAATTGCGGCGATGTCGCCAGCACCACCAATCCAGCCGCAATCGCCTTCCAGCAGGCGCTGCAGACGAAGCTGGTCAGTTGGAGGAAGTCGTTGGGCGAGGTGACGGTCTACCCGATCATTTCTTTCGGTGTTTCCTATAGTTTCAATATCCGCTGAACAGGGCGATCCTCGCGCCGCCCTGCAGCCGAGCGGCGGGAATGGTTCTAGTGCATGACCACGGCGGTCTTGTGTTTGCAGCCGCAGGAGCGGCGCAGCACGATCTCGACGGGCAGCACGACACGGTTGCCGGTCTGCGGAATCTCGCCTCGTTCCAGGCGCTCGAAGAGTTGCCCGGCGGCCACCCGGCCCATCTCCTGGGCGGGTTGGCGCACCACCGAAAGCGGCGGCGAAGTGAGTTCCGCCATATCGAAATCGTCGAATCCGGCCAGCGCCACATCGGTGGGAATCTTGACCCCCAACTGCAGCAGAGCGGAAAAGGTGTAACGCGAGGCCAGCGTGTTAGAGGTGAAGTAAGCCGTGGGCGGCTTCTTGGCGTGCAGGCGGCTCTGGATCGCATCGAGCGTGGACTCCGGCGTCTCGCATTGGAAGAAAGCGTCGGTCTCCAATCCGGCGTCGACCATCGCCCGGCGATAGCCCTGAAAGCGGGCATTGATGGTGTAGAGATTGCGGCCCAGTCCCATAAAGGTGATGGCGGTGTGCCCGTGTTCGATCAGATGCTCGACCATGCGCCGGGAGCCCAACTGGTTCTGCACCAGCACGGAGTCGAAGGAGGGATCGGCCAGCGGGCGGTCGAAGGCCACCAGCGGCGTCTTGCCCAGCATCGAGCGGGTCAGCCGCGATTGCCCGCGGTTGGCGGGGATCAGGATCAACCCCTCGACGTGCCGCTGCAGCATCTGCGAGGCCTCGGCGTACTCCGTCTCGGAATCTTCGTTGCTGGTGGTCATGATGACCGAATAGCCGTGCTGCTTGGCCACCGTGGTGACCGCGTGCGCGCACATGGCAAAGAAGGGATCGTAGAGGTAGGGCAGAATCAGCCCAATCGACCGGCTGCGCTGGCCGCGCAACGCGCGCGCCAGTTCGTTGGGCCGGTAGTTGAGCTGCTGGATCGCCGTCTTGACCCGCTTGGCGGCGTCTTCGGATACTTTGGCCGTGCCGTTCAGCACGCGAGAGACAGTCATGGTGCCCACGCCTGCCAGGCGGGCCACGTCGTTCATGGTCGGTTTGCGTTGCACCTTTAAGCCTCGCTGGGGAAAGAAAAAACACTGCCGCCATGGTAACGCCTGACAAGGTAAATTGGCCAAGGGAATGAGTTATCGTGGATGGATTGTTTCTATTCGCGCCGTGTGGGCTGCGTGATAACCTTATCAGCAAAGTTTTTACCCTCCGCGCAAAGGCTCGGTACGGAGTGCGCGGAGCCGGGGAGGCATCTTCGATGCGCACTGGTCTTTTTTCTCGAATCGCGTTTTGCGCCGTGTTCGGCGCATTATTGTTCGCTTGGATCGGCGTACCTCTTGCCGTTGCGCAACAGCCCAACCCGGTGCTGGCCAATCTGGTGCAGCAGCTCGATCGCGGCTGGCAGTTCCGCCAGGCGGTCAGCAGCCAGCCGCAGGAGCAGGGCTGGCTGCCTGCGAACGTTCCCGGCGACGTTCATCTCGACCTGCTGGCCAATCAGAAGATCCCCGAGCCCTTCTTTCGCGACAACGAAAGCAAGCTGCAAGGGATCGAAAACCAGGCCTGGGAGTACCGCCTGAACTTTGTCGCCACGCCGGCGCTGCTGACGCGGGCCAACATCGATCTGATCTTCGATGGGCTTGACGGGGCCGCTGAAGTCTGGCTCAACGGCGAGAAGGTGCTCGACGCCGACAACAGCTTCCGCATCTGGCGCGTGCCGGTGAAGGGTCATCTTCATGCGGGAACCAATCATCTCTGGCTGCTCTTTCCCTCGCCCATCGCGGCGGCGGCCAGGGTGGCGGCCAGCGATCCCTGGCGGGCAAAGACCATGACCGCGGAGAAAACCTACATCCGCAAGCCGGCCTATGAGTATGGCTGGGACTGGGGTCCGCGCTTTGTCACCAGCGGCATCTGGAAGCCGGTGCGCCTGGAGGGATGGGATCGTGCGCGCATCGCGGATTTTCATATCCGCCAGCGCGATGTGAGCAGAGAAGTGGCGCATCTGGATGCGGAGGTGGAGATCGAAGCCGCCAGCGCCGGCAATGGCGTTGTGCTGGTGCATTACTCCGATCGCGGCAGCCCGGCGATGTTGCCAAGGCATGTAAGTTTCCATGCCGGGCGCAATGTGATCGATCTTCCCATCGAGATTCGTCAACCGAAGCTCTGGTATCCGGCCGGCTATGGCGAGCAGCCGCTCTACGAGTTTACGGCCGCTGTGGGCACGGTTGAGGCGAACTTCGACGAGCGTAAGGTGAAGACCGGCCTGCGCTCGATCGTCTTGCGCCGCGATTTGGACAAGTGGGGGCGCAGCTTCGAACTGGTGGTCAATGGCATTCCCGTCTTCGCCAAGGGCGCCGACGTGATTCCTTTCGACAGCTTCCCCAGCCGCGTCACTACGGCCGAGTATCGCCGCATTCTTGAATCCGCGCGCGACGCCAACATGAACATGATCCGCCACTGGGGCGGCGGCTATTACGAGAGCGACGTGTTCTACGCCATCGCCGACGAGCTGGGCATCATGGTTTGGCAGGACTTCATGTTCGGCAACGACTGGCAGCCCGGCACCTATGCCTTCAAGCAGCAGATCGAAGCCGAGGCCGAGGACCAGGTGCGCCGCCTGCGCAATCACCCCAGCATCGTGCTCTGGTGCGGCAACAACGAGACGGAGAGCGCGCTGAACTGGGGTCCGCGCCAGACCTTGCCCCAGGATGTGAAATACCAGATGTGGCAGGACTATCTGACCGAGTTCAGCGGCATTCTGCCCCGCGTGGTGGCGCGCCTGGAACCGGAGATCCCCTACTGGCCCAGTTCGCCCAGCGCCGACTACGAGGCCCAGAGCCCCGCCTTTCACAGCGGCGATACCCACGATTGGAGCGTCTGGCACGGCCGCGTCCCCTTCAGCGATTACGAGAAGACCCACTGGCGCTTTGTCACCGAGTACGGCTTTCAGTCCTTCCCCGAGATGCGCACCGTGGAGAGCTTCACCCAGCCCGAGGATCGCGCCAACATCTTCACTCCGGTGATGCTGGCCCATCAGAAGAACAATGCCGGCAATTCGATCATTCACGATTACATCGCCAAGGACTATCCCGAGCCCAAAGACTTCGCCAGCTTTCTCTACGTCAGCCAGGTGCTGCAAGCCGAGGGGATCAAGACCGGCGCGGAGCACTTCCGCCGCAGCCGCCCGGAGACCATGGGCTCCATCTTCTGGCAGTTGAACGA
>CAZBPD010000046.1:0-38365 GCA_964493705.1 uncultured Occallatibacter sp. | reverse complement strand
AGGCATGGTTCAAACACGCCACGCCAGCCTTACAGGAAAAGTAGAAATGCTCTAGGGTCATTCATTATGGACCAGCGCGGATGTGGAGCACCGCATTACAGCCGGCTGGGAGGCCGATGCTACAACCAGGTTTTACCAAACCATGCAATCAGGGTACGTGATCGCTGAATCAGCCGATCCCTTCATTCATGTCGCTCTTCGCAATTGGCAAAGGGAGCTGTTCCTGGGCCGCGGCGGCAGTGGGAACGGGAGTAAGAAGCCGCAAAAACTCCTCGATAGGCGTGGGACGGCCGAAGAGGTAGCCCTGAAAGACGTGGCATCCCAGGCGATTCAAAATGGAGCGCTGCTCTTCCGTCTCCACCCCTTCGGCGATGACCGGCAGGTGCAAGGCCTTGCCCAGGGAGACGATGGCCTGGGCGATGGCGCTTTGAGCATTGTCGTCCTTGAGGCCGTTGACGAAGGATCGATCGATCTTCAACTGGTCCAGCGGCAGGCGCTGCAAATAGGCCAGCGAAGAGTAGCCAGTACCGAAGTCGTCCAGGGAGAAACGCAGACCATATTCCTTGAGCGCGCTCATTTTTGCGATCACGTCTTCGACATTCTCGACCAACATGCTTTCGGTAAGTTCCAGTTTGAGTTTGCGGGGATCGGCGCCGGTGCTCTGGAAGGCCGCGACGACCTGCGCCACGAACTCCGGCTGGCGAAACTGGCGGGCGCTGATATTGACGGCCACCGAAATGCGGTTGGTCTGGCGGGAGCGTGCCCAGGCGGCGATCTGCACACAGGCTGCGTGCAATACCCAACTGCCCAGGGGCAGAATCAGGCCCGTCTCTTCGGCCAGGTGAATGAACTCACCGGGTCCGAGGATGCCGCGCCGGGGGTGCTGCCAGCGCAGCAGCGCCTCGGCGCCCACCACCCGGCCGCGGGTGACCTGCGGCTGGTACCAGAGCAGGAACTGCTGGTTGCGAATCGCTTGCCGCAACTCCTCTTCCAGGGCGGCGCGGGCGCTCACCGCGGCCTGCAAAGCCGGCGCGAAGAAGTGCATGGTATTCCGCCCTGCGGCCTTGGCCTGGTACATGGCGATATCGGCCTGCTGCAAGACCTCGCTGGTTTCCGCGTTTTCCTTGCCGAAGACGGTGATGCCAATGCTGCACGTGCTGAGGCATTCGCGGCCCTTCAGTTGAAACGGCTCGGCAAAGGCCGCCAGAATCTTCTCACCCACATGTTGCGCCTGGGTTGCCGCTTCGTCCGATTCCGTGCTCAGCCCTTCCAGCATGACCACGAACTCATCGCCGCCCAGCCGGGCTACCGTATCCGCTCCACGAACGCACTGGGTCAGCCGTTGCGCCACTTCTTGCAGCAACAGATCGCCCGTTTGGTGGCCCAGGGTGTCATTGAGCATCTTGAAGTCGTCCAGATCGACGAAGAGCAAAGCGCGTTTTTGCGAACTGCGCAGGCTGCTGTTCAGCGCCTGGTGCAGGCGCTCGAGGAGCAGGCGGCGATTGGGCAGTCCGGTCAGCGGATCGTAAAAGGCCAGGGTGCGGATCTCGTCCTCCGCCATCTTGGCGTCGGATATATCCCGGGTGATCGACAAAATGCACGGCACCCCCTCCAACTCGATCGCCGAGGCCGACATCAGTCCCCAGAAGATCTCCCCATTCTTTCTGCGGAACTGGGCTTCGAGGTTGCGGCAGTTGGCGTGCTGCGACAACTCTTCCAACATCCTCTGGCGATCGCGCGGTTCGGCCCAGATGTTCAGTTCGATCGAGGTATGCCCAATCAACTCCTCTTCGCTGAAGCCGGAAGTATGCAAAAAAGCACGATTGACCTCAAGATAGGCCCCATCGCTCAAACGGTTGATGGCCAGCGCATCCAGAGTCGTCTGAAAGGCCGCGCGGTAGCGTTCCTCGCTCAGCCGGCGCGACTCCTGCGCCACAGCCAGCCGCTCTTCGGCGATCTTGCTGGCGCTGATGTCTTGCACCGTGGCGATAAAATGCAGCGGACGGCCGCCGCTGTCGCGCAGGATAGAGATGGCCAAAGCCACCCAGGCCAGGGCGCCGTCTTTGCATACGTAGCGCTTTTCGAAGTGTGCGGTCTCTGCCGCGCCGCTCAAAAGCCGCGCCAATATAGCGCCGCTCGACGCCCGATCTTCGGGATAGGTGATCTGCTGGAAATCGACCCCTTGAATCTCCGCTTGGGTGTAGCCGACGATGCGCGAGAACTGTTCGTTGCAGCGCAGAAAGCAGCCGTCCAGCGAGGTATGCAGGATGCCCATCGCCGCCTGCTCGAAGGTGGCGCGGTAGCGCTCTTCGCTCTTGCGCAGCTCATCCTGGGCCGCCGCCAACTGCTCCTCGGCCTGCTTGCGGGCGTTGATGTCTTGAATAGTGGCGATGAAATGCAGGGGCTGTCCGGCGGTGTCCCGTTGCAGGGTGATGGTGACCGCGGCCCAGGTCAGGCTGCCGTCTTTGCGCACATACCGCTTATCGAAGCTGGCGCTCTCTTCCTCTCCGTCGAGAACGCGCTTCATGACGGTGTCGCCCTGAAGCCGGTCCTCTTCAAGGGTAATCTCCTGGAAGTTCTTCCCTGGTACCTCTTCGAAAGGGTAGCCGATGATACGGGCGAAGCGTTCGTTGGAACGTAGCCATACGCCCTCGAACGAGGCGTGGACCATGCCCACCGCCGCCTGATCGAAGGTGGAACGAAAGCGCTCCTGGCTTTCCCGCTGCGACTCCTGGGCCGCCGCCAGTTGCTCATCCAACAGCTTGCGCTGGCTGATGTCCCTGGCAAAGGCGGAGACGCCAAGGATCTCTCCCTGCTCATCGATGCGGTGAAGATGCACCTTCAAAAGCCGCCCGTGATGGGCCGGCATCTCGATATTCAGCGACCCCTCAGCCATCGCTTGCCGGTAGAGTCCCATCCATCGCGCCGCCTCGGCCTCGGGCAGCAGATCCTGGGGACGGTCGCCAATGGCCACCAGCCTGCCGAAGCCACTCAGCAGAGCCTCCTGAACTGCCCGATTGAAGGCCAAAAGTGCACAATCCCGGTCCACCGACCAGATGAGATCGTTGCTACTGTCGATCAGGCGCAGCAGATCCGCCGCCGCGGGTTGAGCTCGCGTCAGCGCAGCAGCAGCGCTCGCTTCACAACCTGACCCGGCGGGCGGACCAACTCCCGCGATCAAACCTGCATCCCCCATCTGTTTGCAATCCTCAAGCGGCGGCTCGCGTATGGAAATCGATATGCTTCTACCATCGGATGGAGAACGCGAATCTTTACCGGCTAGAAACAGAATTCAACGCAACAGTCCCCTCATCCGTACCCGCAATGGGCTAGTGAATCGTTTCATCCTTTATGTAAACACTATAAACAGGCCGCCTCCACATCCTTCGCATGTTTGCGTTTGGGAGTGGGGGCGGTGCGTCCCATGATGCAGTTGGAGGCCGATTCTCTGTGTTGAAAGGCCTGAAATTCTATAAGACGGCGGTGTGCGCCTCGATCGGCACAGGTTCCAGGTGGGCGCTGAAGTGGCGCAGAAAGGGCGCTTCATAGGTCAGCCTCATGCCGCCGATCCGCTCCCGGTTCTGCCACACCTCCAGAATCACTTCGACCAGGTAATCGATATGGCTCTGGGTGTAGACGCGGCGCGGAATCGCCAGCCGCACCAGGTCCATCTTGGCTGCCCCTGCAAACATCAGCGTGCCGATCTCGACCGAGCGCACGCCGCCCTCCAGATACAACTCGGCGGCCAGCGCCACGCCGGGAAACTGCTCGACGGGAATGTGCGGCAAAAAGGCGCGCGCATCGATGTAGACTGCGTGTCCGCCCGGCGGCTGCACGATGGGCACGCCGGCGGCGGCGATATGGTTGCCCAGATAGGCCGTCGAGGCGATGCGGTAGCGCAGGTAGTCCTCTTCCAGCGCCTCCTGCAAACCCACCGCGATGGCCTCCAGATCGCGTCCCGCCAGCCCGCCATAGGTGGGGAAACCTTCGGTCAGAATGAGCAGATTCTTCTGCTGCTGGGCGAGCAGATCGTCGTTGGTGCAGAGAATGCCGCCGATGTTGGCCATGCCGTCTTTTTTGGCGCTCATGGTGCAGCCGTCACCGTAAGCGAACATCTGCTGGGCGATCTGCTTGGGGGTCTTGTCGGCAAAGCCCTCCTCGCGCAGCTTGATGAACCAGGCGTTCTCGGCAAAGCGGCAGGCATCAAAGTACAAAGGAATGCCGTGCCGCTTGCAGACCGCGCTGACCTCGCGCACATTCTGCATCGAAACAGGCTGCCCGCCCCCGGAGTTGTTGGTCACCGTCAGCATCACCAGCGGCACCCGCTCCCGGCCCACGCGCGCGATCAGCGCCTCCAGCGCGGCCACGTCCATGTTGCCCTTGAAGGGATGCAGCGAGGCCGGCTGCTTGCCCTCTTCGATCACCAGATCGACCGCTTCGGCGCCCACAAACTCCACATTGGCGCGGGTGGTGTCGAAGTGCGTGTTGTTGGGCACAACGTCGCCCTTCTTGCACATCACGGTAAAGAGAATTCGCTCCGCAGCACGCCCCTGGTGGGTGGGAATCACGTGCGCGTAGCCGAAGATGTCTTGCGTCGAACGGCGAAAGCGCTCGAAGCTGCGCGAGCCCGCATAGCTCTCGTCGCCCTCCATGATCGCCGCCCACTGGTGCGTGGACATGGCTCCGGTGCCGGAATCCGTCAGCAGGTCGATCAGCACATCGTCGGCCGGGAGCAGAAACAGGTTATAGTGCGCCGCCTTGAGCAACTGCTCGCGCTGGGCGCGCGTCGTCCAGCGAATCGGCTCCACGCTCTTGATGCGAAACGGTTCGATTATCGTTCTCACTGCCATTGATCCCTCCTGGGACTTGTGAATCTCAAAATCTCTTTTTCAAAAACTTCGTCATCCCGAGCGAACGAAGCGAGTCGAAAGACCCGCTTTTCGTTCTTCTTCGCAAAGGAAGAACCCATGTTCAGGGTGCCCCACCCTCGCCGCGCTTCTGTCTTTGCGGCTAGGGTAGGAGTTTCAGAGAATCAGCTCTTCGCTCGCAGCCCCGCATTCACCAGACCCTGCGGCCCGCGCTCGCCAAAGTCGAAATCGGCCACCATCGGCCCCATGCGCTGCAATCCCAAAGGCGCATCCAGCGGGTACAGTTCCAGTTCAATCAGCGTGAAGGCTTCCCCGCTCTCCGCCTCGGCCAGCGCCCGCTCCAACTCGGCTTCCGAACGCACTCGCAGGCCGCGCACATCCCTGCCATCGGCTATGGCCTGGGAAAACTCCGCATACTTCCAGTTCTGCACATCGTTGTAGGCCGCGTGCGGGCCCAGGATCACCCGCTCGATGGTGTAGCCGCGGTTGTTGAGCACGAAGACGATGGGCTTGAATCCCTGGCGAAGAATGGTGGAGATCTCCTGCGCCGTCATCTGAAACGATCCATCGCCGATGAAAAGCAGGTGCCGCCGGGCGGGTTCGGCCAGCATCGACCCCAACAGCGCGGGCAACGTGTAGCCAATTGATCCCCAGGTGGTCTGGCTGATGAAGGTAGTCTGCGCCGGCAAGCGCACTCCTGAGATCCCAGCTTGCGCCGTACCGCTCTCGGCAAGGATGATGTCCCCCTCGCGCAGAAACCGCGCCAGCCGCGGCCAAAGGCGAGCCTGGGTCAGCCGCGCATCGTCAACAAACACCGAATCCTCTTTCGCAAATGCGCCCTCGACGCTCGCATCCTCTGTGAGTTCTACACTTAGTAAGCAAGAGACCACACTCTGTGCGCCCAGTGCCTCGGCCTGCGACGGCTGCGGCAGGCGCTCTGGCAAACGCTGGATCAAGGCGGTCAGAATCTCGCTCGCGGTCACACCCTCGTAGACGCACCCATCGATGGTGGCGCTGTATGGGTCGATCAGGATCGTCTCCGGGGTAGGAATCCGGTGGCTGAAGTAGCCGGTTGTGGCGTCGAAGAAGCGCACCCCGATGGCGATCAGGCAGTCCGAGCCCTCGATGGCCTCCAGCGTCTGGGCCGCGCTGGCCTGGCCCGCGTAGATGCCGCGATAGAGCGGGTGCTGCTCGTTGAAGATGCTGCGCCCGCTGGACATGCTGGCAAAGGGCAGCCCCGCCCGCTCGCCCAGCGCACAAATCAGCGGCCGCAAGCCGAAGCGGTGGGTATCGGCATCGACCAGCAGCGCCGGGCGCTGGGCTCGCAGAATACGCTCGGCCACTCGCTCTACTACCCGCTTTGTCTGCTGGCGGTCGCCGTTGTACGTGCTTGCCGCCAACGGCGCGGCGGGCGCTTCGATCTCAAGATAGGAGATGTCGGAGGGCAGTTGCAGATAAACCGGCTGCTTTTCCCGCAGCGCCGTGCGCAGCAGACGGTCGATTTCAATGGCCGCGTTGGCCGGAGTGATGCGCGCCTGCGCCACGGTGAACTGCGCCATGCAGGTCATCACGTCTTCAAAGGCTCCGGTACCCGAGGTGTGATGCAGCACCTCGCGGTCGCGGATGGCGCGCAGCGGCGGCACTCCGCTGATGCAGATTACCGGCACATGCTCGGCATGGGCCCCGGCGATGCCGTTGAGGGCGCTCAGATCGCCCACACCGTAAGTGACCAGCAGCGCCGCCACACCCTTGCTGCGCGCATAGCCATCGGCGGCGTAGGCGGCATTCAGTTCATTGCAAGTCCCCACCCACTCCACACCATCGAAGGCCAGAACCTGCTCCAAAAAGGCCAGGTTGAAGTCTCCGGGAACGCCGATCAGGTGGGCGATGCCGGCCTCCCGCAGCCGGGTCAACAGATAATCGCCAATGGTCATGCGCGCCATGCGGCCTCCCTCTGCAGCGGAATCGAAGATAGCACCCGCTGCCCACTGCCGTGCACTCAAAAGCGGATTTGAGCCGCGGTCAGTACAACAGATCCTGCCGAAATGGAACCGGCCCAGGCAAAGCGGAACAAGCTCCAAAATCAAAACAATCTCTTCTGCAACAATATGCCGATGCTCCCTGAAAGCGATTGCAAAATGTTCTGTGGAGTTCAGGGAGGCACGCAATGATTTGTCGAATTCTGCGGCATTTTATGAAATCATTGCACAATGAAGAACCCCGCTGAGCTGGACCAGATCGACCGCCGCATTCTGGGCGTGTTGTTGCAGCGCGCCGACATCGCCAACAACGCTTTGGCCGACGAGGTAGGCCTGACCCCCGGCCCCTGCCTGCGCCGCGTGCAGCGTTTGCGCGAGCAGGGCGTGATTCGCTCGACCACCGTTCGGCTCGACAACCGGCTGCTCGGTTTCGAGATCTCGGCCTTCGTCGAGATCACCCTCGAACATCACACCACCGAGGTCGCCGATCAGTTCATGCGCGCCATCGCCACCAATCCGCAGGTGCTCAGTTGCCATATGACCACCGGCGACTGCGACTTCCTCCTGCGCATCCTGGTGCGCGACCTGGAGGAGTACCGCCAACTGATCTGGGACGAGCTGCACCGCATCGAAGGCGTCAAAAAGATCCGCTCGACCGTGATTCTCGACACGCTGAAAGAAGAACTGCACCGGGAATTCTAGTCAGCGCGCGTTTTACTCTTCCGGTTTCCTGAGGAACCACTGATTAAGTCGGGGGTTTGAAGGGTACGGGTTTCAGCCCGTACATAAAACTCGAAGAATCGATGGGCTTTAGCCCCTGAGGGAGGGTTGGGTCATAGGAATCGCGCTTCATCGGAGGTTTCCTAAGATAGACCGGGCGGATGGCTCAAATCTCGCGTCAACCTGCCCTTGCGCCTGCCTGATCGACGTAACTCAGTCTTATCGGCGGTCTTTCAACACCGGCTGGCAGGCGCCCATCGAGCAGCTATCCTTTCCCATCGGGGGATGGAGGGCAAGACACAATGTGGGTTCAGGATGTCAGCGGCGCGCCTGCGGAATTCCACAGGTTTGCGGAATTTTCTCTTGACAGCCGCCGATGGCAAGACAATACTGATGCACACAGATTTCTTGACTCGCCGCCGGTGCCGAGAAACAGGAGCCGCTGAGACAGACCGGGGCTTTCGAGTTCTGTTGGAACGCTGCACGTAGTGCTGTAACTCATTATCCGCTTCTTTCCCATTTATCCCTTTGAGCGGATAACACTGTGCGATCTCGTCGGTTCGACAATTCATCTCGCGCAGAGGCTCAGATGCGAGCCCTGATGCATCGTTCGCGCCAAATCGCGTTGGCGAACATTCCGTGTGTCGAGTGCAGCCAGTAGGGCAACACATGGACTTCAGGGATGTTTTACAACGAACATATCGAGCAAAACCAGGAATGCGGCAGCCTGAGTCGTGGCTTGGATGGTCGCAGTTCTCTTCACATCACGAACCAAGTTCTGTCCGTAGGGCCCCCTGTCCGTTGGTCGCGTTGTCTTCCTTGCGACGATTTTGAAATTCGTCTTCCCTGGTTTTGTCCTAAACCTTCGGGAACACACTTCACTGGAAGTGCGCAGTCGTGTGTTCGATTGCGGATCAAGGAGTTCTGTGTGCCAGAATGGCTGGCTTCGAGGCAGTTTCAGAGTTACCGCGGAGTCGATAAGTTCAAAGAAAGTCGTCGCTCTCTGTCAGGCGCGCCGACGCAGGCTCTGAGCCTCTCCTCCAACCTTTCTGAAATCGCTCTTGCTCCCGATTCGCCGGTATTGGAGCAAGTTCTAATCAGCATTCTGGGCTTTTCGTCGGAAACAGTCACGGTGGGGTACAAGACCATTCCCGGCAACCATCCGGAGGAGAACGGAAACACACTCACGCTGTGGGAGGGTACGGTGATCGATTGGAAGCATCCGGAACTGGGCACGACCGTAAAGGTGGAGAACAACGACACCAACGGCAGCTACTCGATCTCCGGCGTGGACATCAGCCGCAAGACCTACATCGTCGGCTATAGCGTGACCGGCGAGGTGATGGGCATCTGCGCCAGTGCGCTGGTGGAGGCCGGTGAACTGATGCTTGCACCCACTTCGGTGACGCTGGAGATCGGCAGCATGGCGCCGGGCGAGTTAGCGATCGACTATGCAACATTGCGCGGTTACAAACCGTTGTCCGCAAAGAACTGGCTGGGACTCTGGCCAGGCGATATCAATCCTTACGATGGCGATCCTCCGGTTGAGACCCGTTATCCCCCGGACGATATCAATGCCGGCACGGTGACCTTCACCTCCACGCTTCGACCCAAGTTTACCTACACTGTTGGATATTTCATGGCCGACCAGCATATTTCGACCAGTTATAACAGTGTGGCGGCTTTACTCCGCTTCGACACCGCCTGATCTTCCCCGTCGAGGCTCAACCCCAATGGCCGTACAACCAGAGAGGAGTAACGATGTCAGAGTCGATGGTAGAAACATCTCAAGCCGTAAGCAGCAGCGAAGGCGTTCAAACCCAAACCACCCTGGTGTTGAAGCAGGTCACCGAGTCGATCATCGTAGTCGAATACAATCTGCTGCCCGACACCAACCCCGGCGAGAACGGCAACTATGTCGCCCTGTGGCAGAACAAAGACCAGATTCCATGGAATCTGCCTCCGGAAAAGACGCAGTCGGTGTCCGGCTCGACCCAGCACGGGACGGTTACCTTCCTGGTTGACCTGGCGCAGAATAACTACATTCTCGGCTACGCCGTCGGGCCCGAGTTGGCCTCGCCTGCACAGAAGTATGGCAACATCTGCTCGACGTATTTCATTCCCGAGATTCCGGCGGCATCGAAGCTGACGGAGGATGGCGTGGTGGTCAAGGCGGGCGCCGACGACTCCTACTTCACCAACTTGACGCTGGGTGTCGTTAGCGGCGACTCGGTCACGGTCAAGTATGGCGTGCCGGCCAACAGCGAGCCCAAGACCAACAGCGCCTGGATCGGTGTCTTCCGCGGCTCGGCGGGATACAAGATCACGCCGGAGAAAGCCGTGCCGGTGAACTCGACGGAAGACTCCGGATGGCTGGCCATCAACCACAAGTTCGTAGCCAACAAGAAGTACACGCTGGCCTACTTCATGTCCGGCTACAATACCACGTCTCCGGTGCAGACGCGCATGGCGGCCACGCTCTCGTTCACCGCTTAAAGAACAGGCCGCAATCGATTGGACAATTGCCCACCCTTGCCTCCGGAATGGACACAAGGGTGGGCGCCCGATTCACTGTCAGGATCATCGTTTTTTGGATGGGCTGGGTCCATTCTGTCCGCCCTGCGCGGCGGCGTGGATCTGGGAGGGGTCGTGTATGTCCTACGAGTTCACCAAGGCTTACGTGGATCAGCTTTTTGCCGGGCCGGCGGGAAGCGGCGAATACTATCTGGTTCTCTCCAAGGGCGAATCCGCGTCCACCATTGAATTGTCCGCGGCTCTGGCCGATGCGCGCGTGACATTTGTTTATTCTGCAGCGCCCGTCGGCCTTACGGCGCAAACCGCGCTGGCGTTTGTGCAATCGGTCTTGCTGTTGATCGGCCGGGCAGGGCGCGACCGGGGCTTTGTATGGTTGCGCCGTACCAATCCGATTACGGAAGAGACCACCGCCATTATGGGGCTTTCGCCCAACGGAAGCTCGGTGCAGGGATCGCTGCAAGGCGCGACGATTGTCAACGGTCTGAATCTGGTGGTGGTCAACGGCGCTCAACTGGCGCTGAACGGAACCAACCTGAATCTGAGCGGGACGATTCGCTTCGAGGGACCGTCGGCGCCCACGATTCTCGATGTTACTGCCGGGGTGATTCCCTTCGAGGGAGCGACGCGCGGCGACATCAACTTTCCGGTCTTCGTGCAGGGAGCTTCGCTGGCCAAGCAGTTGCGCTGCGGCATCAGCTTTTTTTATCCCGCCACGATGGATGGCGCCTATATCAATGCCTGGCTGCCGTTGGCAGATTATGGCAGCGACTTCGTGGGCTTTCAAGCCGCGCTCAATCCCAGCGATCCGTGCAACGAGGTCATTCCCGACCAGAGCCTGCTGACCTTCACCGGCCAGACCCTGCGCGGAACCGAGATTGTGCCGACGGTGCTGGCCTCGTATTACCGGACGGCTTTTGGCGAAGCGATCAGCCTGATTCCTGCTCCGGGTCCGTTGGACGCTGGCCATCCCAACGCGGCGCGGTTGCAATTCAACAGCGGTCCTTTGCTTACATCCAATCAGGAGCAGTTTCACATCAGCCCAGCGGGTGATTTTGTGCTCCAGATCGGCGACGGCACGAGCGGCGATGCGCGCGATCTGATGTGTGGCCTGCAAGGATCGGAGTTCATCGCCTTTCGACCCAAGACGGCCAATTATTCCGGCGATTTTCTGCGCTTTGCCGCCAGCCAGCCGGCCTTTGCGCCGGCTTATCCTTTTCCTCTGACTTCGCCCACCGGTCCACCCGCGGACCCGCAGGCGCCGCTGCTCGAAGGTCGTTTTCACACCTCCTGGGCGAACTTGATTGCGGCCGACGCATCGGCCATCCCTTACGTCGCCCAGCCCAAGGGCATGACCTTGTTTGGCCGCGATAGCGTGGTTTATCCCAACCAGCCTCTGTTGCTGGGCATGATGGACCCCAGCGTCCACCTGCCAGCCGCGGGCAGTGCGGTCTTTCCCCTGGCGCCGTATGCGGGAGCCGCGTCCGGTGCGGCGAATCTAGCCGACTTCGAGTTGCAGATCGTCGGGCCGACACGCCGCCGGGTGATCGGGCTAAGCTCAACCGGAGTGAGTTCCTCGCGCAGCGCGGCGCGGCTGGCGGTCAACGATCCGCCCTACAATACGACCACGCCCTCGGGCTTTCTTGTGACCGTCGACGGCGGCAAATGGAAGAAGATTTTACTGGGACAAAACCTCGATCCCATCCAGCGCCAGGTTTACTTCTGCAACCCGTCCTCGCAACTGCAACAGGCCTTCCAGACCAATCAGCTTTTCGCGGTGATCGCCAACAGCAAGTATCTGGGCGCGTTGAGTGGTGGCGGCGGCGGCGCGTGCGGTACGGATCCGGCCTTTTATAACCAGATCAATATCGGCGGCTGGAACCTGCGCGCCGACACCGGGCAGAACCGCTACAACGACTATCGCAGCGTGATTCTCATCAAGGGCATGAAAGGCGCGCTTTACGATGTGAAAGACAGCGGCGATGGCCCCAAGCCGACCGGCCTGGTGATGAATCCCGCGCAATGGACGCAGCGCGACGAGTTGGGCGCTCCCTCGGACTACGCGCCAGGCAGCAGCACCTTGGGCAATCCCAACCCAGAGGAACTGCCCATTCTCTCCGGCTGGCTGCAAGACTACTTCGAGGCGGCCCGAGTGCACACCGAGCCGGAGTACTTTCGCAAGTTTAATGAGATTGCCAAAGACCCCCAATGGACGGGTGTTCTGGTGTTGCGGGCTTCGATCGAGGTGCCCAAGGATCTGGCTGGAATTGTCTCTGGCGCGCGCGACCGGAATGCCTTTGTCGCGCACCACTTTGCCATTGAAACTACGCAGATCGATAACAGTCCTGGTACGCCTCTGGACATCGACGGCTCCAGTTCGATCTTTGGCCTGATCTACTACCAGGACCCGTCTTTCACGGTTCCGGCGGATGCTGCCGTGGATCCCCGGCCAGTACCGCCGACCGCGGGAGTCGACTACGAATTCCGCCTGCTGACTCTGAAGGTGCTCTTCGCCAACACCTCCATTGCCAGCTTCCAAAGCTGGTCGCAGTTGACCATCAACAAGCTCTTCGATTCCCCAGTCAAGTCCATCACCGGCGGCGCCAACAACACCATCATCCTCAAGGGAAGCTACGAGGACCGGCCGGGCGGCGGCATCTACAACCTCAGCACCGACCACGCGGTTCAGTGCTATCTGAGCGACAACAACATCGTCAACAAGATCGAGATCGTCACCGCGCAGATGACCACGCAGTCGCAAACCAGTTCGCGCTTTGGCCTCTCCGGGTATCTCGATTTCTGCGTGGTGCTGGATCGCGAGGGGTTGGTCTTCGACGTGATGTCCTTTGGCAGCGCCTACGATCGGGAGGCCAAGAAGATGCTCGATGAGCCGCGCAAAGGGCTCTCCTTTGCCGGATTGGGCATCGACATGATCTTTGCCGACGATCCAGTGCAGAACAAGTACGCCTTCAACAGTTCCGATGTGCGCTTCGACAGCTTGCGCAGTACGCCGCGCCCGCAGAGCTTGTTTCTGAATCTGGCGTTGAGTTTGCAGCGGCTGATCTCGAGCAGTCCGGATGCTACGCCCGCGAGCAGCGGTTTTGCTCCTCTAATCACCGACGCCACGTTGAACGGCGTCGAGGGCGGCGTCTGGTATGGGCTGGAGTATCAGCTCAACATGGGAACCCCCGGCAATCTGGCCGGCGCCGTGGGACTGACCTCGGGGCTGCTGACGGCCTGGTCGCCCAAGAGCGGCCCAGACGCCTACTCCGCGCTGGTCGGGCTGCGCCTGCCGGGAACCGGAGGCGGGGCCAAACTGATCAGTTTGCAAAATGTGCTGAAGCTCTCCATCGGGCAGATGGTGTTGACCTTTGACCGGCGCACCAACTCCTTCCTGCTCATGCTGACGGAGATTGCGCTGCGCTTTCTGGGCCTGCTCAAGATACCGCCCAGCGGCTCGTCGACCTTCTTCCTCTTTGGCAATCCCAGCGGCGACGGCAAGCCCTCCGGGCTGGGCTGGTACGCCATGTACAACCGGCTGACACCCAAACCCCCGGCCGCGGCTTCCGACGCGAGGTTCCAATGAGCTTGACGGATGTACTGATTCAACTTTCCCTGAGCGGCGAGGACGTTCTCACAAGGAATCTGCGCGCGCGCGTTACCAGCATCCAGCAGTATCTCACCAGCCTGCCTGAGATTCGCATCTTTACCGGCAACAGCCAGAACTTCGGGCATCAGGCCTCGACCGTCAATATACTCCGCAACCTGATCCGCATGGGCATACGTGTGCCCTACACCCTGGCTCTCTATGCCAATGGAAAGATCGACGAGGACGATCTGGCGGAAAAGATCGAGTTGCTGATCCCGCAGTTCACAGCGGAGGCAGACCACTTCGTATTGAACGGCTGCCGCGTGAACGTGGTGAAATTGAATAATAGCTCGCTACCGCTGACGCGGGCGCCTTTGGCCCTCAACGGAGGCTTCGACAATGAAGGAGACAAAACTCCCCCCTACTCGATCCTGAATGTCACCAACTACGTACAGTTGCAGCCCTATGCCTGGCAGCGCGGCGCCAACATGGTGCGCATCAATGACGGTGGACTGATCGACATCATCGACCTCGACGAACTGAGCCCCGGCACCAATCTGCCACGGCGCGCCTTTTATCTCGATCCGGTGCTCACCGAAGATGACTGGTTGAAGATGAAGGCCGGACCGTATCGTGTCCAGACCGATATTTGCGAATACTTGCTGCAACAACTCAACGCGGGACGGGTTTTTTTGACCGCGGGCTATGGCTTCGGCACCAAGGGCGGAGAAGTTTTCAAAGTCTTCAACATGCTCGCCGGGATTCGCCAGAGCCAGATCAGTTTGGCGGCGGCGCAGCGGCCAACCGTCCTGGTCGCCATCGGCGTGAGTGCGCGGACCCGATCGACGATCGATGACGCCGGGTTTGGCATCGGCGACGACAACGGCTCGGATGCTTTTAACCGCTTTCAAGCGGAGCAGATCGCCGATCATGTGGACTGCACCGGAGCAAGAGGAAGTGCAAGTACGCTGGACGCTGTTCGCCTGGCAGTCGAGGATATGCTGAGTAAGGAGAACAGAAATCAGCGAGTTCTGGTGGTCTTTCTGGACAGAGTTCCCGGACCGCTTTTCGATCAGTTGTACCTGCGCGCCTCGGTTCCTCCGCTGCTGGAGGGGCAAAACACCGTCGAGCTGATGCTGAACCTGGGCAAGCCCTATCTTAAGATTTCCAGCAACGAATGGGATACGGTCTTCGGCTACCCCACTCTGCCGCTGAGCACCTTGACCAGTTGCGCACAGGCTCTCGAAGCGCAGGGCCGGGCCTTCAATGGCATTGTGGCTTCAACGCGCGATGTCTGGTTTGTCGACCGCCCGACTTATCCGCCCATCCAGTTGCCGCCGGTCACTGGAGCCTATCTGACGCCGGGCGGAAATGCGCTGGCCACTTACTTTACCCGGCTGGCTGCCTTCTTTCACGATGAGTTGAACGACAAGCTGCTGCGCGGGCTGGATCTGTTTGTCAACATGATCGGACCGGGAGGAGTGGGGTTACAAAGCATCGCCCTGGTCAAAGCCGACGTAAATGAAGTAAATATCGTCGAAGCGCTCTACGCCCAACTGGTGGCCTACACCCACGACGGCGTGCTCAATCTCTTGCAGGCAATACCGAGCGGCGACGTTTACGACTACTTCGTTGCCGCTGTGGTCGATCAGGTCTTCCGCATCACCGAAGCCGTGCCGGTGCTCAACCCGGCCAAGACGCTCTGCACCCTGACCGGCAAGAGCTTGGCCTTTGGCGGAGGAATCGGCGAAACTCATGTGAGCTTCGAATATACCGACGATAACGACACGGGAAAGCTGCGCACAGTTTTCAACGCAGTCTTCTCGGCCAAGTGGGCGCTGCCGGGGGCGGACTGGCTCTCGGTGGCCAACCCGGCCTTTAGGTTTACCATGAGTCCCGCGGCCAAGGTGCCGTTCATGGGCGCGATCAGCGCGCGCATCACTGCTGGGCTGGCTGCCGACGTAACCGTGACTGTGCCGGTCGAGCCGGGGGTCTTCGAATTCCAGGTGGTCTTCGTTGCTCCGCGTCCGGGAATCAGCAATCTCTTTCAACTGGTGGGCGGCATCAATCTGCAGCAGTACCTACCCACCCAGTTGCAGCTCTTCACTGACATCGAAGCGGCCACCTTCACCATGCGCTACAACTACGCACAGGGCAGCGTCGAGGTCATGAGCGCCACGCTGACCTCGCCCTCCGGCAAGAGCTGGAAGCTGATTCCCAAGGTCGAGGTGACCTCGCTGCTCTTGGATGTTTCGGTCCTCTCGCCGGGAAATCGCCTCACGCGCAAGACCCAGTTCGCTATTACCGGAGACTTCGCCATCGCCGAAGCCAGCGCTTACATCGCCGCCTACGCGCCTCAACTGCGGGTCATGGGAGGCTTGCGCGACGATAGCCAGCCGCTCAGCGTGAACTCCATTGTGACGGCCTATCTAGGCCCGGACTTCGCGAAGATTTTGCCTCAACCCATCGCCGAAGCAAAAATCTCCCGGCTGGCCTTCATGGTCGATCAGGGCGCGGGCCGCTACTCCTTTGGCATGACCGTCGATACCATCTGGGATATTCCCTTCGGCGCGCCTTTGTTCACCGTCACCCAGTTGGGCTTCGATATCGAAGCCACCTCACGCGCCATCGATACGCCCACTGGAGAAGAGGGCCGCACAGTGGTGCTGACCGGCGAGCCGGTGCAGAACACCGGACCCTCCAACACCGAGATCACCGGTTCCTTCAGCGGCAACATCACCGTCGATACGTCCAAAACCGACAAGGCGCAGATCACGGTGAGCGCGGAGTACCTGGGCGCGAAAAAGGGTTGGACCTTCAGCGGCAAGCAGACCGCCGGCGAGGTCAATCTGGGCTATCTGATCCACAAATACCTGGGCTTCCCCGAGCCGCCCGAGGAGTACAACTACGCTCTGGACGGTCTCGCGGTGACCGCCGCGACCGGCGATGGATCGTGGTCTTTTGCGGCCAAGACCAAGGGCGCATGGAAGGTTCCGTTCATTCCCGGCCTCAGCCTGGAGGCTTCTTTCGCGGCGGGCTACAACCCGCCCAAGCCCTCACTGCTGCTCGCCGGAGCCGCAGGCGCCAACACGTCGGCCCTGCAGGCCGCGGCCGCCGGCTGCGACGGCACGGGCAAATACGCGCGTCTCGATCTCATCACCCGCTGGAACAATATCGAGCTGCAACTGTGGTTCGACTACTGCGGTTCGGTACAGAAATACGGTATGACCTGGGGATTGCTCGAAGCCCTGGTCGAGCAGCGCGTCAACAAGGACTGGGTGGGCATTCTGCGCTTTACCCAGGGCACCTCGCTGGGCGACATCGTGGCTCAGATGGTCACCTGGCTTACCGGATCGGCCTTCGCCCTGGAAGCGCCGTGGAACGTGCTGAACACCATCACGCTCAATGCACTCTCGCTGGAGTTCAACTTCACCACCAACGCGGTCAGCTTCAACATCGACATTGGACCCATCGAGTTGGGCATCGCCCGCATCGATACAATCGGCGTCGTCTATAACAACGACACCAAGAATCCCTCTGCCAAGAAGGGCGTTTTCGTTACGCTCAAGGGCTCTTTCCTGTGGAACACCGGCGACACTGCCGTTGGCGACACCAGCCAGCTTGGCCCGTGGGATACCAGCAAGCCGGGCGCCGCGCCCGCGCCTCCGGGCAATGGCAACAAGTACCTCGACCTGCGTCTGTTGGCCTTGGGGCAGCACGTCACGGCGACCTGCCTGCCCACCGCCAAGACCGTGCAGGCGGCCATCGACTGCCTGGCCACGCTGCCGGATACCAAGCCCGGCGAGGTTCCCAATGTTGTCTTCGATGCGCAAAGCTCATGGCTAATCGGCACCGAGTTTGGCGTACTGGCCTTTGGCAGCGATCCCAAGCCCGATTCCACGGCGTTGATGGTTCAGCCGCGGAGTGCTTTGGCCAAACCGCCCGAACCCAAAAGCGGCTATCTGATCACGCTGCAGATCGTCTTCAACGATCCCACGCTGTATGGCCTGCGCATCGCGCTCGCCGGACCGGCGGCCAAGATCTTCAAGGGTCTGGATTTCCAGATCATGTACCGGCAGATCAGCGACAACGTGGGCGTCTATCAAGCAGAGATCACCTTGCCCGACATCATGCGCTACTTGAGTGTAGGCGCGTATTCGCTGACCTTGCCGGTCTTCGCCGTCGCCGTCTATACCAACGGAGATTTCCAGATCGATGTCGGCTTCCCTTGGGATCAGGACTTCTCCCGCTCCTTCACGTTGGAAGGCATCGTTTATCCCGGCATTCCGCTGCTGGGCTCGGCGGGCTTCTACTTTGGCAAGCTATCGAGCGCCACCTCGAATCAGGTGCCCGCGGTCACCAATGGAACCTTCAACCCGGTTCTGGTCTTCGGCTTCGGATTGCAGTTCGGCGTGGGCAAGTCGATTCGCTACGGAGTTCTTTCGGCGGGCTTCAGCATCACCGTGGTGGGCATCATCGAAGGTGTGCTGGCCAAGTGGAATCCGTATAAGCTGACCGACGGAGGAGTCAGCGACAACTCCCAACTGCAGGGCGCGTATTACTTCTGGCTGCGCGGCACCGTGGGCGTTATCGGCAAGGTCTTCGGCACTGTCGACTTCGCGATCATCAAGGCCGACGTCAACATCGAAGTGAAGCTGATGCTGCAGCTCACCTACGAGTGCTATGTCTCCATCGCCATCACCGTGATTGCCTCGGTTTCGGTCTCGGTTTCCATCTCCATCAACCTGGGGCTCTTCTCCATCAGCATCTCCTTCAGCTTTGCCATGCGCCTCAAGGAGACCTTTGCCATCGAAACCGGCGGCACGCCGCCATGGAAGCTGGCCGCGCCGCCGCCGACCTTGCTGCGCGCTGGGGCCAACCGCCGTCTGCGCTCGCAGCGGAAGTCGGCATTTCTGGTGCAGGCTTCGCCCGCGCTGGTCTGGTCGAATCTGACCGAAAGCGCAACCAAGACGCCGCTCTCCGGCTACCTGGTTCCCGGCCTCACCGTGGCCCACGATGAGTGGGACCAGACGCTTCAACCCAGCGCACAGATTCCTTGCTATGTCGCGGTGATCGCCATCGAATCGGTTCCCGCACCCACCGTGAGCAGTCACGCACGGCTCATGGCGCTGAGCGATTCAGCCGATTCTTCTTTTGAGAAGCTGGCCAAGATGGCTCTGCGCTGGGTCATCGCTGCGCAGCATCAAGGGCCGATCTCGCCCGAAGAGGTTGACCAGAGCATTGTCACCGCCGAGGCGTTGCAAACGCTCATCGACGTGCAACTGCACAGCACCGACAGCAATCCGACGCCGATTCCTCCCGATGCCGCCACCGATTTCATGAAGCGCCAGTTCCTGTTCACGCTGAGTCTGCCCACCGCGGCCGGCTTGAATTCGACCTTCTTCCCCATGCCGCCGGAGATGAGCCTGAGCATCGATGCCTGGGGCGCAGATCCCGCATTGAGCTATCAGTTCAAAAACTACAACCAGCTTTCGGAGCCGATGCTCACCTTCCTGCGCCACTACTTCGACGAACTGGCGGTCAAGGTCCAGCAGGAGCAAGGCGCCGCGCCGGTCAGTGCAAGGGCCAATGAGGATCGCGAGCTCTCCATGGCCGAGTGGATTCTCTCCGATTACTTCCTGCTGATTGTGCGTCAGTTGGTGCAGGCTGCGCGCGATGCGCTGCGCCAGTTCAAGGTGCAGTTGAACGCGGGCGACACGCCGAATGGAATCGTGAATTGGCTGAACACCACCGGCCAGTTGGCGGGAGGTTACACGCTCTTCGAGCTCTTCACCTCGAATCCCAGCCATCCGTTGAATGGCGCCAAGCGGCTGGCGATCGGAGTTCATGCCGTGGCCGGCGCGGGGATGCTGAGCTTCGACGCGCTGGCTCTCAAGGCCGAGCAGAATGTGGATTCATTCACGGCCACCGATCTGGCTTTGGCCAACGCCGCAAGTACTCTGATCCTGCAGGCGGGCGTTGTCGTCCACTACGGCGCACTGAAGAGTTACACTATCGTCGACGGCAACTCCGCGCTCGATGTGGCTAGGGGGCTGGCGGTTCCGCTGGCCGACTTGCTCATCAACTCCGACTTTCTCAAAGTGGACGCGCTGCGCAACGGAGCCCGGATTCTGCTGCCTTGCGCCACCTATGGCGTACTGGCGGGCGAGACGTTTACCTCCATCGCCGGACTTCCGCTGTATCAAACTGGATTCGATGCAACGGCGCTGGCCCAGGGCAATGCCGGCCGCCCGATTCTGCGCACTGGGGCCAAGGTCACGGTGACTTCTTCGGGCCGCGAGTACACCACCATCGCCAACGACACGCTGGCCGATGTAGCCACCGCACTCGGACTCACCCTGGCGCAGCTCCTGACCCAGACCGCGGTGCTGACCGATGCGCAGCTTCTGGCGCCGGTAGCCGTGCTCTCGCTGCCCGCCTTCACCATCGCTACAGTGAGCGGAGAGACACTGGAGCAGATCGTCCAGCGCTTCGCCATCAGCATGAACGTGCTTTCGCTGACTGCGGCCAACGGCGACCAGGCGGACCTTTTCCTGCGCAATACCGACTGGCCCACCGTTGACGCACCGCACCTGCCGCAGTTCCGCGTCGATGAGCTGATCAAGGAGATCCAGCGCGGCGTGGTCT
Organism: uncultured Occallatibacter sp.; assembly: GCA_964493705.1. Classification (GTDB taxonomy): domain Bacteria; phylum Acidobacteriota; class Terriglobia; order Terriglobales; family Acidobacteriaceae; genus Telmatobacter. The sequence goes on along the minus strand of CAZBPD010000046.1, from coordinate 18,029 downwards.
TGCAGCAGCTTTCCGGCATGGCCTCGCGCTATTACCTGCATGGTCTGCGCCTGCCCACCAGCGCGAATAAAACCGTGGGCGTGGAGCCGGTTGCCAAGGGTTTGTGGGTCCGCGTCGAGGAGCCGACCGGCAAACTGATTCTGCCGCCGCTCGCCAGTCTCTACGCCCTGACCGGCCAGCAGTTCAAAGTGCCGCTCTTGCCGAATGAAAAGGAGACGCCGCCGTTTGTCTTCAAGCTCAGCCGCGCCGCGGGGCCGGATTGGATGGTCTTCGGCAACGGCGGTCAGGAGCTTCCCATCTCCGTCGCCTATGACTCGGTGGACGCCGAGCGCATTCGCAAGGTCACCCAGGCGGCGCGCGCCGGCGCCACGGCCATCGCTCTCAACGAGCTGGGCCGCGGGGTGATGCAGCAGTCCGAGCCGGTTCGCTTTGCCTTTGCCAGTTCCCTGCTCTGGCAAAGCGCTTCACCGATTACGCTGCCCTATGGGGATGCGGTTCAGGGCGGCGTTCCTACGCTGCGCATATGGCGCATGCCCGACGCCATGATCAACCTGGCGCATCCGGCCAAGGTGGGCAGCGATGCAGCCGCCATTCTGCCCCGCTTCAGCGCCCAGATTGCGCGCTACGACGAGGCCACCGGAGCGACCGTAACCAGTCCGGTGAAGAGCTACGGCTGGGCTACTACGATTGAGTTCAGCGTCAAGCGGGTTCCCGCGGTGGCGAGCAGCCGCTCCAGCCTTACCACCTACGAGTTGGTGGGAGCATCGGGAAACTCCGTGCAACTACTGGAACGGATTATCGAACAGGCGCAGGGAGATAGTTCGATCTTCCAGCAGTTGTACATCGCTTACCAGCCGCAGCAGACCGGGCCGGCCAGCCAAGGGTTGCAAACGGACTCGCCCGCTGCAGTCACCTTCGGCATCGCCCAGGTCAATCTTTCGACCATCACCCGTCCGCCCACCACGGGGACAAGCCGGCTGGCCGCTTCCGTACCGACCGGGCTGGGGCTGCTGAACACGCCGGCCGAGTTCCTGCAACTGCTCTGGACGGCCAGCATCAGCCGCGCCGGAGGCTTCTACCTCTACTACTACGACCGCGGTGAAGATCGCGGGCTGCCGGAGCGCCTTTTCAACGATCGCAACGAGGCGGCCCTGGTGCTGACGGTGATCTACGCCAAGCCCAATGCCGAGAGTGCTCGCAATCGCCTTACCGACTACATGAACGCGCTGGCGGTGGGCGAAGCGGTAGAGACGGGGAATTCGGTGGTCTTTGCCGAGAGCGATCCGACCGATCTCTCGCTCGATTCCGCCGCGCTTGGTTCGCTGGATGCGATGGCGCTCAACTACTACGCCGATGTCGCCGAGATCGCAGTGGCCAACGAGGACAAAACGTTGGTGAATGGAAGCAAGATCTGGGTGACGGAAGGACTCTATCAGCCGCCGCCGGGGCCGGGCGTCCCGCTCAGCACCATTCAGAGCAACTTCTCCGTTACGCTCGACCAGCTACGGGCGGCCAATCCCCGCTACGCCGGCGCGCTTCCCGATCCGGTGCTCTTCCCGGTCACGCTCAACCTGCCCAGCATGGAGCTGACCGTTGCGACCAGCGCGAGCAGCGCCAGCTTTGCCGCCATCGCCGGTTACTACGGACAGGCGGTTGCGTCGCTGGCCGCGGATGCCCGCAATCGCGCGGTTTCGCCCATCTTTGCTTCTGGGCAGAAGATCGCGATCGAAAGCGGCCCACGTACCCAATCGGCCACCGTTCCTCCCGGTGTGCAGGCGCTTTCGGCCATGCGCGATGCTCCGCGGCCGATTCCCGCAAATCCAGACGATGCGGACTTTGCCGATCTCTTCCTGGCCAATAACTTCAGCCTGCTGAGTTATACCGTGGCCACCAATCTGTACTTCAGGAGCAGCAACCTGGGCCTGCCTGCCGGGCCGGTCTCGAAACCTGCCACCGAGACTGCGGACAAGATTCTGATTCCCGCCGCGGTGGAAGATGTCACCGAGTGGACCTATCAGCAGAGTGTGCCCTATGCGCAGTTCGCTCTCGACGCTGCGCCAAAGGCGGCGGCCTTCCTGCCCGTGGCCAAGGATAATCCTTATCGCGGCATCAAGAACCTATTGCAGATTCAGTTCGACTGGCAGGACCTCTACGGCAACACGCTGGTCACGGGGCTCTCTTCGCCGACTGCCGGAAAACCGCCCTACAACCAGCCGCCCATGCGCTTGGGCTATACGGACACATTGATCGGCCTATCGCAGTGGCCGTCGATTGCCTCCAGCTTCCAGGTAGCCGCGCCCGCCGCCAGCGCCGAGGTGCAACTCTATCTCACCTTTGACGCCAGCCGCTACGAGGGATTGCTGGCAGCCTCGATGCCTGCCGCCGGCAGCGTGCTCGTCTCCTTTACCCAGGACGTGAATCAGGCCTCGGCAGAGACCGTGACGAACTACGCCATTGAAGGGCAAACCATCACCGCCGCCACCCGCGTGGATGGCCGCACGGTGCGCCTCACCGCCAACCTGCCGCAGGATCAGTTGCTGGTCCTGGTGGTCAATGGGATTCAGTCCGCCGACGGCAAGCTGCAGTTCAGCGGACAGGCTTCCTTTGCCGGCAATGAGGCAGTAACCTCCAGCCTGACCCAGAGCGCGAAGACCGCATTGCGCACCTATGGGCAGATGTACTACCAGTTCAACGATCCCTACGGCGTTGAATTCAGCGTGGAATCAACCTTACTGAAGCAGACCATCGTTCTGACCGGCGCGCAAGTCTCGGCGTTGACCGCGTGGATCTTCGATGGCGGGTCGGGAACGACTTCGATCTATGAGTTCCTAAACGATCGCGCCGCGGGCAAGACCGCCGTGGCTCCGCCGCCGGGCGCTTGCAACTTGAGCCTGCCCATTGCAACGGCTCAGCTCAACGATCAAGAGGTCTTCCTGCTGACGCTCTCGTTCATCGTCCGCCGCACCGGGGGCGTGGTGCTGGACGAGCTGGCCAGTACGCCCGGCATCACGCGCAGTTCGACCACGGTTTCGCCGCGGCTGGCGCAGGTCTCGGGCAGCGAGGACAACTCGACCATCGGCTTGGCGCAGTTTGCGGCGCTCTTCCAAAATGCTCTTTCGACAGCGCAATCGCGTTGGAAGATCGCCACCGGAGTGGATCGCCGCAGCGTCACCTCCGCGCGCAGCGGCAGTTCGCTGTGGGTGGTGCGCCTGGGATTGCAACTGGAGCCGCAGCTTCCCCTCTCCTACACCATTCCCGCCGTGTTGAAGCCCGTCACCTTTGCGCCGCGGCCCATCTCGAACGAATTGCAAACCCACACCGGCGTCGAGATTACCACCTACGTCACCGGCCAGGGATTGGTCGGACCGAAGGTGCTGATGGATTTTGCCAACATCGACATGGACACCTGGGGACGGCAGTTCTTTGCCTCGGTCGATGGTGTGCTCACGCCGGAGTTCACCTCGGCCACGCAGATCGTCGGAACCCTGCTGGCAAAGCCCTACCTGAAGAATCTGCTTGATCAAAAAGAAAAGCTGGCCGGCATCGCCAAACTGTGGATGATTCCCGCGTACGACTCCGAATCCGGCGTCGATGCCTCGCGCGTGCAGGAGGCTTACTACCAGCAGATGCTGACCACTCTGGCCAGCGCCTACACCACCCGCGCCGCTTTGGAGTACAGCGCCAAGGTGCGCGCCCAGATCGACGACCCCGAGTATCCCATCACGCCGCGCCTCTTCGGCGCCATCGACCTGGCCACACCGCGCATCGTCTCCGCCACGGCTACTGCGGAGACGCGCGCCACAGTGCTAATCGTCTACTCCTCGCCGATGAATCCGGCTCAGGCCACAACTTACGGTAACTACCAGTTCACCCAGGGCATCGCGGTCATTGGGGCGACCCTCTCCCTCGATGGAAAGATCGTCACCCTGCAACTCAATGCCGAGGTCGAGCTGGACTCGACCATGGTTACGGTCTCCACCTCTGTCGTGGATACGCTGGGCCGCACGCTGCATCCGCCGTTGAGCTGGGTCATTCGCCGCCCCGCGGATGCCCGCGATGTGGCGCGCGAGATCACCTTCTCCTCGCCCAAGCTGGATCTTAAAGACGCAGGCAGCGCCAAGATTCCTTTCCTGGTGATGGCGCCGGAGAATGTGCGCGGCGAGAGTGGCGAGATTGTGGCCGCGCTGGACCTCGATCTCATCTACAGCGGCTCGGATATCGAGCACCAGATCTCCCAGCCCGAAGGGGTCAAGGGCTACGTTGCCTCCACATGGCTGAGCTTCGTGCTGCGCGATCCCGATTGGCCATTGGAGCGCAATCTGGGCACGGCGCGCATTCCCATGCCGCTGCGCAGCTTCCCCACCGCTCCATCCATGACGGCGCAGACGCCCACCGTCGATCCCGAAGCTCCGAACCTCGCCGACCTGACCCGCTGGAGCTACAGCTTTACCTACTCGCTGCCGGTGCATTATCCGCAAGACCGGGTCTTGTGCTCGGTGGACTTCAACCTGGGCAACCAAACGAAGTTTTTGGCCCAGGCCGACCTGGTGACCGCCTTCGACGAACTAGCGCAGTTCATCACCACTTACCCCCGCGTCTCACAGGACCTGGTCCAGTACCTTGGCGCGGTCGATTCAACCACCCAGCCGGACAGCGAGGAGGCAAAAAATGCCGGAGTGGCTCTGCAGAGCACGCTGGCTATGCTGAGCGCCATCACCGCTAAGGCCACCCAGGCAGGCGGCCTGCTGATGCCGCCGCCGCGCAGGCTGGCTGCGGGCAATCCGGATCTGCGCTACTCCTTCTACATCGAGGAGTGCTCTCTTGACGAAGAGGGATCGGCGCGCAACGGCGCTCTGCTGATCGCTCTGGTTGGCGATCGGCCCGTAGGCGTCGGCATGCCCTGGGTGCAAGTGGGCGACGCCCTCTACACCGCCGAGCGCTACACGGGAAGCGATTGCGCCGGAGATCTCTGCGACAACCTGCATCGTTTCTGCTTCCTCTTCAAGGATGCGGCAGGCAATTATCTGTCGGCGGAGAAAGGCCAATTGATTCAGCCCCGCATCGTCCAGTTGCCGGAACTGGATCTCTTCCAGCGCCAGAATGCGCGGTCTGTCGCCTCCATCAAGCGCAATGTGGGGCTGGCCGAGCCCTTTGTCTACTCGACCTCCGATGTGAGCTTCGCCAATCCGCTGCAGCCGACGGTGGATTCTTCGCGGCTCTACAATATCGCCGCGCTGGGCTCTGCGCAGCCGGTCAAGCGGCCGCTGCTCGATCAGTTGAACAATCTCTTCACCCAACTGCTGGCCAACAACCAGCAACCCACCATCACCCTTCAGGTCGAAGTCGGTTACGCCTATCTGCTCAACCCGCAGCTTCCGCCGGTGCCGCTGCCGGTGCTGATGCAGCCCGCGACCAGGGTGCGCTTGACGGGTGAGGGCGCCGATCCAACGCTCGACCAGGTACTGAGCGCGTGGAGGCAGGCCATCGAGCACTGGTTCCAGACCACGCTGCCCCTGGGCACGGCGGGCAAACTGCACTTCAACCTCACCCTGATGACCAATCTGGTGCAGCCCGCCATGCCGCTGCTCTGGACGCGCAATCTGGAGCTGGCGCTGGAGTTCATCGATCCGCCGCTGCCCACGCGACAGCCCGTCAGCACCGTGTAACGAGAGTCGAAGAGAAATTGCGAGAGGAGCAATATGGCAGATACCGACTTGGTCAAGCATGACCTCAAAATCGAGCTTCGGGCCGCGGCCATCGATTTGGACGAGTACAACGATCCTGTCCCCTTTACTCGCGGCGAGCAGGGCTCGTCCCCGCGCGTGGCAGCCGCACTCACCGATCCTCCGGTCACCACACGGGTCTCCGACGAGGATCTCGTCAAGGCGCCTTATCGCAGCGTGGGCAAGATGGGCTTGGTGCTCAATGGCAAAAAAAAGGGTGCTACCGGCTGGGTGGTGGCGCCCCGCGCCTTCATCACCGCAGGGCACTGCGTCTACACCGAAGAACTGGGTGGCTGGATTACCCAGGCATTCCTTGCTCCCCGTTACAACAACGCCGTTGATACGCTCTATACCGGTGTGACGGTCTATACCTTCAAGGGTTGGACTGAATCGGAGAAACGGGCGTACGACATGGCCGCCTGCGTGGTCACGGAGAAGTTCGCGAAAACGGAACCGCCGCTGGCCTTCGATACGGGCGTATTGCCGGGGTTGAATTTCGCTGTCATCGGCTACCCCATCCGGCCCATCCCCGACCACGACTTTAACGGCAAGCGCATGTGGAAGTGCGTTGGCGACCTCATCCGCGCAGGCGGCGGCGTACAGTGGGCTGCCAATAATCTTACCGGTGGCTCCAGCGGCGGACCCTGGTGCGAAACCGGGAATAAATACATAGTCTCGGGACTGACTTCCTATCGCGATGACGATCCCAATGAAGCTTGCTCGCCCCTCTTCGCCAATACCTTTGAAATTCTCTACGACGCCGTCAAGGATCTTTAAAACGAGGGCTACGATTTCATTCCGCAAGGGAGCTCCGCTGCAGGGCCAACTCAACACGGTATCCCATCCACGCTCGCACCTTTGCCTCGTGTATATCGGTATTCCGATCCCGATGTTAGCTTTGCGGCGCATCCTGTGGCCTTGGAAAGCGCTATCGCAGCCTAGCCTTTCTCCGCAGCAGATCGTACAGCGGGGCGCGCCCAGTGGCTCCGCAAAACCAAATGGGGAATGCGCCACAACTGCGGAATGAGCGATCCGCTGCCTTGCGTATTGTCGGCAATGCCGCTGGATTGCTACTCTTTCCCTGCATGGAGAACCGGCGGAGGAAGCCATGAAGGCACTGGTCAAAAGCAAGGCCGAACGCGGCCTGTGGATCGAAGAGGTCCCCGAGCCCACCATCGGCATCGACGAAGTTCTGGTGCGGGTGAGCACCACCGGCATCTGCGGCACCGATGTGCACATCTATGCCTGGGACGAGTGGGCGCAGAAGACCATCCCCGTGCCCATGGTCATCGGTCATGAATTTGTGGGCGAGATCGTCGCCATCGGCTCCAACGTGAACAGCTTCGCGCCCGGCGACATTGTCAGCGGCGAAGGCCACGTGATCTGCGGCCGCTGCCGCAACTGCCTGGCCGGCCGCCGCCATCTCTGCGCCGCGACCCAGGGCGTGGGCGTCAATCGCGCTGGCGCCTTCGCCGAGTACATTGCCCTGCCGGTGACCAACATCTGGCGTCACTCTCCCGGCATCGACCGCGAAGTGGCCGCCATTTTCGATCCCTTCGGCAACGCCGTGCATACCGCGCTGGCCTTCCCCGTGCTGGGCGAAGATGTGCTCATCACCGGAGCCGGACCCATCGGCATCATGGCCGCGGCGGTGGCTCGCCATGCCGGAGCGCGCTATGTGGTCATCACCGACATCAACCCCCATCGCCTGGAGCTCGCCCGCAAGATCGGCGTCACGCTGGCCGTCAATCCCCGCGAGACCACCCTCGGCGAGGTGCAGAAGAAGCTGGGCATGATGGAGGGCTTCGACATTGGACTGGAGATGTCGGGCAATGCGCAGGCCTTTCGCGATCTGCTCGCAAACCTCAGCCACGGCGCCAAGGTGGCCCTGCTGGGCATTCCTTCGCCCTCCGAGTTGGCCATCGACTGGAACAAGGTCATCTTCAACCAGCTCACCCTGCGCGGCATCTATGGCCGCGAGATGTACGAGACCTGGTACAAGATGACGGTGATGCTCGAGTCCGGCCTGAACATCTCCCCGGTGATTACGCACCGCTACAACTGGCGCGAGTTCGAAGCCGGCTTCGAGGTCATGCGCAGCGGCAACTCCGGCAAGGTGCTGCTCGACTGGCGCGACGCAGGCTGATCGCGTCGCGGAAAGGAATCTCATGTACGGAACCATGCAGCAGCATCTGCAGAATCGAATCGAGGAGATCCGCGCGGCGGGTCTTTATAAAAACGAACGCGTTCTGGCCGGGCCGCAGGGGGCGATGGTCGCAGTCGCCGAGGGTGCGCCCGTCTTGAATCTCTGCGCCAACAATTACCTGGGCCTGGCCAGCCATCCCGCCGTGGTGCAGGCGGCGCAGGATGCTCTGGAAAAATGGGGCTATGGAATGGCCAGCGTGCGCTTCATCTGCGGTACGCAGTCCATTCACAAGCAGCTTGAGCAGCGCCTCAGCGCCTTTCTCGGCACTGAAGACACCATTCTCTACAGTTCCTGCTTTGACGCCAATGGCGGGCTCTTCGAGACGCTGCTCGATGGCGAAGACGCCATCGTCAGCGATGAATTGAACCACGCCAGCATCATCGACGGCGTCCGTCTGTGCAAGGCCGTTCGCTATCGCTATCGCAACGGCGATATGGACGACCTGGAAGCCCAGTTGCAGCAAGCTGCCCGCGCACGTCATCTGATCATCGCCACCGACGGCGTCTTCTCCATGGATGGCTATGTGGCCAAGCTGGACCGCATCTGCGCTCTGGCCGAGAAGTACGATGCGCTGGTGATGGTCGACGATTCGCACGCCGTGGGCTTCATTGGCGAGCATGGGCGCGGCACGCCGGAGCTCTGCGGCGTTGAAGGCCGCATTGACATCCTCACCGGAACATTGGGCAAAGCATTGGGCGGCGCCAGCGGCGGCTATATCAGCGGGCGTAAAGAAATTGTCGAGTTGCTGCGCCAGCGCTCGCGGCCCTATCTCTTTTCGAACTCCGTCGCTCCGCCCATCGCCGCCGCATCGCTGAAGGTGCTGGAACTGCTCGGCCAGAGCGGCGAATTGCGCCAGCGACTGCGCGCCAACACCGCCTTCTTCCGCGCCGCAATGAGCAAGGCCGGCTTCGACATTTTGCCCGGCGATCATCCCATCGTGCCGGTGATGCTGGGCGACGCCGCGGTGGCCGCGCAGATGGCCGAGGTGCTGCTGGGCAAGGGCGTCTACGTGGTGGCCTTTTCCTATCCCGTGGTGCCCCAAGGCAAGGCCCGCATCCGCACCCAGATCTCTGCCAGCCACAGCCGCCAGGATCTGGAGTTCGCATTGGAGAAGTTCATCGAAGCCAAGGCCGAGTTGGGTATTTGAGCAGCCATGTCTTCGACAGCTTGAGGATGGTCCAAAGATAGGCGCCCATCCAACAGGCGAACGGGGTGCGAATGGGGTGCCCCACCCTCGGCGCGTTCTTGATTTTGCGCCTAGGGTGGGTTAGTGATCACACCATCGCAACCCACGAAATCGTTCGGTGAGAGGCCTGGTTCCATGGCCTTCGCAACGATCAAGAGCTCTTTGCAGCCTGACGCAACTGTGCCGCGGCCACTACGGCTTGCCCATAACTCAGCCCGCCGTCTCCGGGGCTGACCTGGCGATGCTGGAAGACTTCGAATCCCTCTGCTTCCAGCCCCATGCGCAGGAGCCGCGCCAGTCGCCTGTTGTGCAGGCAACCGCCGCTCAACGCCACTTGCGTGATTCCGGTCTCTTCCCGCGCCCGTTCCGCCGCTCGAACGAATCCCTGCGCCATACCGGCGTGGAAGAGCGCCGCCATGCGCGGCTTGTTTACACCGGCGCGCAGATCCCGCGCCAGTGCTCGCCACAGTCTGCCTGTACGCAAGCACAGCGGCTGGCCGGGTTGGTCTTTCGTCCCTTCAAAAGTACTGTCATCCTGAGCGAGCGAAGCGCGTCGAAGGACCTGCGGTTGCACGTAAGTTTCTGAACATGAATCTTCGCGCAGCGCCAGCTCCAGCGCATACTCCGCGCAATCCAAGTCGTCCGGCTCATCGATGGCGACGCCTTCCAGTTCGATGGCCGCCTGCGCCTCATAGTCTACAATTCTGCGCCCCAGCACGAGCGCCGCCACGGCGTCGAAAAGGCGGCCCAGGCTCGATGTGAGAGGCGAGTTCAATCCGCGCTCGATCATCCGCTCCAGCACACGTACTTCCTGCTCGGATGCGCCCAGCATCTCTGCCACATTCATTCCTTCGCCGCGCAGCGCCTGCGCCGCCTGCAAGGCCGCCCGCCACGGCTCGCGAATGGCCTTCTCGCCACCGGGCAGCGGAAACGGTTCCAAGTGGGCGAAGCGTCGCATCGCGCCCCGCTGGTTGTCGACTAGGAGCACTTCCCCGCCCCAGATGGTCCCATCCAAGCCGTAGCCGGTGCCGTCCAGCGCCAGCCCGATGGCCGGCCCTTCCAGTCCATGCTCGGCCATGCAGCCGGCGATGTGTGCATGATGGTGCTGCACGCCGATCAGCGGCAGCTTGCGTTCCGCAGCCCACTCCCGCGCCCACGATGTGGACAGATACCCCGGATGCAAATCGTGCGCCACCGCCCGCGGCTCAATCTCGAAGGTGCGCATCAGGTGATCGAGCGACTCGCGGAAGAACTCCAGCCCCATCACATTCTCCAAATCGCCCAGGTGTTGGCTCTGATAGACGAATCGCCCCCGCGCCAGGGCGAAGACGTTCTTCAAATGGCCGCCCACGGCCAGCAGAGGCGGCACATCATACAACGGCGCAGCAAGCGGCAACGCGACGCCCAGCGGCACATAGCCGCGCGCCCGCCGCACCAGTTGCGGAGCGCCATCGACCACCGCCGCCACGGAATCGTCGCAGCGCTGCAAGATCTCGCGATCGTGCAACAGAAACGCGTCCGCAATGCCGCTCAGCCTCCTCTGCGCCTCCTCGTTGTCAATGGCAATGGGCTCTTCGCTGAGGTTGGCGCTGGTCATCACCAGCGCGCGCAGCCGACCATCGGCAAAGAGCAGATGCTGCAAAGGGGCATAGGGCAGAAAGACGCCCAGCCAGGGAATCCCCGGCGCTACCGATGCGGCAATGCCGCCTGCTTCCCTGCGCCGCGCCAGCACGATGGGCCGGGCCACGCTCAGTAGCAGCACCTCCTCTTCCGCGGTCAGCAAGCAGATCTCTCGCGCCGCGGCGAGATCCTTGACCATCACTGCCAACGGTTTTCCGTAACGCCGCTTGCGTTGGCGCAGCCGCTGCACTGCAACCTCGCTGGTAGCGTCCACGCTGAGATGAAAACCGCCGATGCCCTTGATGGCGGCGATCTTCCCTGCGGCCAGTAACTGAATCGTGCGCTCGACAGCTTCTTCGCCCGATAAAGCTGCTTGGTCCGGTGTGCGCAGCACCACGCGCGGGCCGCAGACCGGGCAGGCGTTGGGCTGGGCATGAAAGCGCCGGTTGAGCGGGTTGTCGTACTCCGCCTGGCACTCCGGGCACATGGGAAAGACGGCCATCGAGGTCTGCGGCCGGTCGTAGGGAATGCGCCGCGTGATGGTGTAGCGCGGCCCGCAGTTGGTGCAGTTCAGAAACGGATAAAGGTAGCGGCGGTCGGCGGGATCGAGCAGTTCGCGCAAGCAATCGCCGCAGGTGGCGGCATCGGCGGGAATGCCTGTGCTCACCTGGCCGCGCACCGCGCTGATCGCAATGCGGAAGCCGGTCTCACCGAGCGCGGCAACCGCGCGTACGGCTACGGCATCGATGCGCGCCAGCGGCGGCGTCTCCGCCCGCAGACGCACCAGGAAGCGCTCTACGCGCTCTACCGGCCCTTCAATCTCGATGCTGACGCCATCGGTGTCGTTGCCGATGAAGCCGGCCAGCTCTTCCTCCAGGGCCAGGCGGTAGACGAAGGGCCGGAAGCCCACGCCCTGCACCACGCCGCGCACCGCGACGGCGCGCCGCTCTACCCCGCCCGCTTTTTGCTCCTCTGCCGCCATCGTGCCTCAGCAAGAAGCATAATCTGTAGACAGCAGGCTGTGCGGAGTTGCGCCATGAAGATCGTTTGTCCATCCTGCGTTTCGGGTTCAGTTTTGAGCATGATTGCGGTGCTTATTCTTCTGGTTGCGCCGGCTGGCGTGCAAGCGCAGCAGCCCGACGCCGCCGTGGTGATTCGCCACATCGACGAAATTGCGTACAGCCGCTTCCAGCGTGTCGCCGGATTCACCGTCACCGAGCACTACGCCGTCTTTCGCGGCCAGGACGAGATCCATCCCGTGGCCGAGATGACCGTCCATACCACCTACCGTAAGGAATCCGGCAAGAGCTACGTCATCGTCAGCGAAAGCGGCCCGGAGCTGATCCGCCGCTTCGGCCTGCACCCGTTGCTGGACAACGAGAAGAGCATCAATCTGCCCGCCAACCGCGAGCACTCCTGGTTTACCTCCGCCAACTACGAGATGAAGGTGCAGTCCGGCGTGCAGTTCATCGACGGGCGCGCCTGTCTGGCCGTCTCCATGCATCCCCAGCGCAAGGCGCCCAATATGATTGAAGGTACCCTTTGGATCGACGCCAAGGATCTCTCGATCGTTCGCATCGAGGGGACCGCTTCCAAAAGCCCTTCCATCTGGGCCGGGCCGACGCACATGATGCGCCAATACAAGAACCTGAGCGGCTTCTCCATGGCCACCCACGCCCGCGCCGAGTCCAACGGCCTCTTCGGCCGCACCGTCGTCACCATCGATTACAGCGACTATCTGATCCAGGGGTTCCCCGCACCGTAGATTTACGGCAACTCCGCACACGCCGGCCAACTGCGAGCCTTATTCTGAAAGAAGCAGGAAAGCGAGGCAGCGCAGCGGCATGAATCTTCGTTTCAGGAATTGGATAGCAGCCTACGCGGCGCTCACTCTGCTGCTTTCAACCCCTCACTGGCTGGCCGCCCAACAGTTGGACTTCCCCGCCGTGGTGCGCGGCATCGACGCCGCCGTGCAGGCCCGCATCGACCGCGTCGCCTCTTATACCGCCACCGAGCACTACGCCGTCTTTCGCGGCGGCGACGAGATCCATCCCGCCGCCGAGATCACTGTCCGCACCGACTACCACAAGAACCAGGGCAAGAGCTTCACCATCTTGACCGAGAGCGGCTCCAGCCTGCTGCGCAGTCAGGTTCTCAGCATTGTGCTGGAGAGTGAGAAACAGATGAGCCAGCCCGGAACACGCGAGGCGGCTCTGATCAACTCCTCCAATTACCGCATGGAGTTGAAATCTCCGTCCCATCAGGCGCTCGAAGGCCGCGACTGCCTGGTGCTCACCATCACCCCTCGCCTGAAAGGCCCATCGCTCTTTCAGGGAACCCTGTGGGTGGATGCCAGGGACTACTCCATCGTCCGCCTTGAGGCAACAGCCACCAAAAGCCGCACGATGTTTTCCAGCCCGCCGCAGGTCATGCGCCAGTACGTACCGGTCAGCGGATTCGCCATGGCGGCCCATGCGCGAGCGGTCTCGAAGAGCTCGCTGCTCGGCGTCACCATCGTCAAGATCGACTCCACCGATTACCAGGTTCAGCTTCTGCCTGGAGCGTGATGCAGCCTATTTTTTCTTCTTCGCGCCGGGCAAGGGCAGGTTGTCGGCAGTGACCTTGATCAGCCGGGATAGCCACTCCCCGTCCTCCCACAACTCGCCGGAGATGAAGAAACACGGTTTGGCTCCCGGATAGGGCGGTCGCTCCACGCATTCGCGCAGCAATTCCCTTCCCGCCGGAGTGGGCTTGACGAAAAGCTCATTGTCCGAAAGCAATGCAGGCATCTTCTCCCCGCAATAAATTCCATACTCGCCAAACATCTTCTTCGCCGAGACCTCGCCCGCCCCGGCCATTTGCTCAAGAAGGTAATCGACTGTTTTTTGTGTGGAAGCCATAAAGTCCTCTCTTCGAACGAAGTTCGCTCTCTTCCGCGCGTCATTCGCAGCGGTGAAAGGGCAAAAAAGCCCGCAGCAAGCATTTTAGCCAGAAACACCAAGGGCGAACCCATTGCAGGCTCGCCCTTGGCACTTTTCGAGTTGTCTTGGTTTAGAACGCGGCCACGGTCTGACGCAGGCTGTAGGAACTGAGCGTCTTGATGTAGTTGCCGCGATCGAAGGGAGAGGTGTCGGGAACCGAACGGCGGCTGAGGCAGCCACGCGTCTCCCACAGCGAGGTGTATTCGCGCTTCTCCAGCCAGTAGCGCAGGTCGGCCAGTACGCGGCCGATGTGCTCGATGCCGTGGATGTGCAAGGCCGAAGCCATCATGGCGATGCCCGCGCCGGCCATCACGCTCTTCAGCACGTCTTCGGCCGAGTGCACGCCGCCCGATACCGCCAGGTCGATGTTGGAATGGCCGTAGAGAATCGCCGCCCAGTGCAAGCGCGGCAGCAACTCCGAGGGCGTGGAGAAGTGCAGCGTGGGCCGCACCTCCAGCGTCTCGATGTCGAAGTCCGGTTGATAGAAGCGGTTGAAGAGCACCACTCCGCGCGCGCCCGCCTCTTCCAGTCGCGCCACAAGATTGGGAACGCTGGTGAAGGACTGCGAGAGCTTCACCGAGACGGGAACCTTGACTTCGCTGGCCACGGCAGCGACCAGTTCCAGAAGCTGCCCCTCCATCTCTGCGGAGGTATGGCTCTTGTCGGTCGCCAGGGCATAGGTGTTCAATTCGATGGCGTCGGCGCCGGCCTGTTCCATGTCCTTGGCGTAGCGTACCCATCCGCCCTTGGTGGCGCCGTTGAGGCTGGCCAGAATGGGGATGTTGACGGCGGCCTTGGCGCGCCGCAGGTGCTCGAGATAAACCTCGTGCGTCATGCGGTAATCGGTCAGGTCGGGCAGGTAGTCGAGCGACTCGGCAAAGGAGCCGGTGCCGCGCTCCAGATCTTCGTCCAGTGCTTTCGACTCCAGCATGAGCTGCTCTTCAAAAAGCGAGCTGAGCACGATGGCGCTGGCGCCGGAGTCTTCCATCCGGCGCACGTTGTCGATCGACTCGGAAAGCGGAGTAGAGGATACGACGATCGGTCCACTCAGCTTGAGGCCGAGGTATTGTGTGGAAAAGTCAATCATTCTGCGCCTCCGGCAGCTTCAGCCGCGGGTTGTTCTTCTTTGATCTCCAGCGGAGCGATATGGGGCGTCTCGCCGCGGCCCGGCATGGTAGCCCGAGCCGAGTATACGCGCCACTGGCGCTCCACGTCGTCCTGCGCTTCTTCAAGCAACTTGGCGGCCAGATCCGGATTGCTCCGCGCCAGCATCGTGTAGCGGGCTTCGCGGTAGGTGTACTCCTTCAACCGGATCGCCGGCGCCTTGGAATCCAACAGGAAAGGATTCTTGCCCGACTCGCGCAAGCTGGGGTTGTAGCGCATCAGCGGCCAGTAGCCGGATTGCACCGCCAGCTTCTGCTGTTCCAGCCCGTGGATCAGATCGTAGCCGTGCGCAATGCAACTCGCGTAGGCCAGAATGATCGAAGGACCATCGTGCGCTTCGGCCTCTTGGAAGGCCTTGATGACGTGAGCGTCATTAGCGCCCAGAGCCACCCTGGCCACATAGACCGAGCCGTAGCTGACCGCTTCCATGGCCAGATCCTTCTTGCTCGTGGCCTTGCCGCTGGCGGCAAACTTGGCTACCGCGCCGCGTGGCGTGGCCTTCGATGCCTGGCCGCCGGTGTTCGAGTAGACCTCGGTATCGAGCACCAATACATTGATATTCTTGCCCGAGCCGAGCACGTGATCCAGGCCGCCGAAGCCGATGTCGTAGGCCCATCCGTCGCCGCCCAGAATCCACACGCTCTTGCGCACCAGCGCATCGGCAATGGCCAGCAGATTCTTGGCATCGGAGCCGTCGCTGCCGGCCAGCTTGGCCTTCAACGCCTTCACCCGCTCGCGCTGTGCATTGATCTCCGTCTCGGTCTTCTGCGGAGAAGTGAGCAACGCCGTCACCAGGTCGTCGCCGATCGCAGCCGCTTGCCGCTTCACCATCAGCTCGGCAAAGTCCTTTTGCTGATCGATGGCCAGGCGCATGCCGAAGCCGAACTCGGCGTTGTCTTCAAAGAGCGAGTTGGCCCAGGTCGGTCCGCGGCCTTCGGCGTTCTTGGCATACGGCGTGGTGGGCAGATTGCCGCCGTAGATCGACGAGCAGCCGGTGGCGTTGGCCACAAACAAGCGATCGCCGAACAACTGCGTCATCAGCTTCACATACGCCGTCTCGCCGCAGCCCGCGCAGGCGCCGCTGAACTCGAAGAGCGGTTGCAGCAACTGCAAGTCTTTCACCGCGGTGTGCGAGAGCTTGCTGCGATCCACCTCGGGAATATCGAGGAAGAAGTCCCAGTTCTCACGCTCGGCCTCGCGCAGCGGAGCCTGTGGCGCCATGTTGATGGCCTTTTTGCCGGCGTCGCTCTTGTTCTTGGCCGGGCAGATGTCCACGCAGACGCCGCAACCGGTGCAATCCTCGGGCGCAATCATCAGCGTGTACAGATCGTTCTCCATGCCCTTCCACTTGGGCTTGGCGGACTTGAAGGTCGCCGGAGCCTTATCGGCCAGATCGGCGCCGTAGATCTTGGCGCGAATCACGGCGTGCGGGCAAACCATGGCGCACTTGCCGCACTGAATGCAGGTGTCCTTGTCCCACACCGGAATGAACTGCGCGATGTTGCGCTTCTCGTACGCAGCCGTTCCCGTGGGGAATGCGCCGCCGGCGGGAAACGCGCTGACCGGCAGCAGGTCGCCCTTGAAGCCGGCGATCTGTCCCAGCACATTCTTCACGAACTCCGGAGGATTGCCGGTGATGGCGCCCACGATGTCGTCGCTGGCCGTCGCCGTTGCGGGGATAACAACCTTCTCCAGATGCGCCAATGCTGCATCCACAGCGGCGTAGTTCTTGTTCACCACCGCTTCGCCACGCTTGCCGTAGGTCTTGTAGATGGACTTCTTGATCTGCGCGATCGCTTCGTCCTTGGGCAGCACGCCGCTGATGGCGAAGAAGCAGGTCTGCATGATGGTGTTGATGCGCGAGCCCATTCCCGCCACGCGCGCAACCTTGTAGCCGTCGATCACATAAAACTCGATCTTCTTCTTGATGATCTCTTCCTGCGCTGTCTTGGGCAGCTTGTCCCAAACTTCGGCAGCGCTATAGATCGAATTCAACAGGAAGACCGCGCCCGGCATCGCCGGCTCCAGCACGTTCATCTTCTCCAGGAAGCTGAAGTTGTGGCAAGCCACAAAGCTGGCGCGATTGATCAGATACGTCGAGCGGATCGGGTGAGGACCAAAGCGCAGATGCGAGGTGGTCATCGAGCCCGACTTCTTCGAGTCGTACACAAAGTAGCCCTGGGCGTAGTTGTCCGTTTCCGTACCGATGATCTTGATGGAATTCTTGTTGGCGCCCACCGTGCCGTCCGAACCCAGGCCGTAGAAGAGCGCACGCACCGTCTTCGCATCTTCGGTCACGAAGTTCGCATCGTAATCCAGGCTGGAATTCGAAACGTCGTCAACGATGCCAATCGTAAAGTGGTTCTTGGGAGCGTCCTTCTTCAGCTCGTCGTAGACGCCCTTGACCATCGCCGGGGTGAATTCCTTGGACGACAAGCCATAGCGTCCGCCGACCACCTTGGGCATGGGGAACGCCAGCACAGCAGCTTGCTCGCCCAGCACCGTCATCACATCCTGATAAAGCGGCTCACCCGCGCCGCCGGGCTCCTTGGTGCGATCCAGAACCGCAATCGACTTCACCGTGGCCGGCAGAGCCTTAAGGAAGGCCGAGGTGTCGAAGGGCCGGAACAGGCGGACCTTGACCATGCCCACCTTCTCGCCATTCTTGACCATCGCGTCGACGGCTTCTTCGGCCGCTTCCGCGCCCGAGCCCATGATCACGATGATGCGCTCCGCATCCGGTGCGCCGTAGTAATCGAAGAGGTGATAGGCGCGGCCGGTCAGCTTGGCAGCGCGGTCCATCACATTCTGCACAATGGCGGGAACCGCGGCGTGATAAGGCGTACAGGCTTCGCGCGCCTGGAAGAAGACATCGGGGTTCTGCGCCGTGCCGCGGATGAAGGGGCGATCCGGGCTGAGTGCGCGCTGTCGATAGTCGATCAAAAACTGGTCGTCGACCATCGCGCGAATGGTCTCGTCGCTGATGGGAACGATCTTGCCCACTTCGTGCGAGGTGCGGAAGCCGTCGAAGAAGTGCATGAAGGGGATGCGCGACTCCAGCGTGGCGATCTGCGCAACCAGCGCCATATCGGCCACTTCCTGCACCGAGTTCGAGCACAGCATGGCCCAGCCCGTCGAGCGGCAGGCCA
>CAZBPD010000045.1:0-38698 GCA_964493705.1 uncultured Occallatibacter sp. | reverse complement strand
TTCCGTCGCCTAAAGGCGAGGGGTTTACGGATCCCCTATCGGGGACTCTAAAAAACACGCTGGAATCCGTGAAACACCGCCAACGGCAGGCAACCTTTTTCAGCCCATCCGCTTCCCTGCTCCAGGTGCCGCAAAACCCAAAAGAAAGGACCCGCGCGATTCAGCCGCAGGTCCCTGCCTTAGATTCGGCGCGCTGTTGAACCCGCCACACTCGGCCTCCCTATGGCTTCATATGCGTGAAGAACGGCAGCTTGGTCACATCGTTAAAGATGATGAAGGCGAAGAAGGCCATGATTACCACAAAGGCCGCCTGGTAGATCCGCTCCTTGATGGCCATGCCGATGTCCCGGCGGATCAGGCTCTCGATAAGCAGGAAGAGGATCATGCCGCCGTCCAGAATGGGGAACGGAAGCAGGTTGAGAATGCCCAGGTTGAGGCTGATTTCCCCGGCCAGGCCAAACTTGGGCTGCCAGCCGTCCATCTCGACGGCATCGCCAGCCATACGCGCGATCCCCACTGGGCCGGAGAGCTGCTTGACGGAGACTTTGCGGGTGAACAGCTTTTGCAGAACCTCAAGAATCAGCGTCGAATTGTCCTTGCAAAAGGCCATCGAACTGCCAACTGCTTCGCCAAAGGGCAGGGGCTTATCCCGCATAGGCGGGGGAATGGGCTTGAAACCGAGTTTGAAGCCCTCGTCGAGTTTAGCGGGATGAGCGGTAGTATGGAGGAGTGCGCCATCCCGCAGAATGGCCAAATCGACCGGCTTGCCGGCGCCATCTTTCAGATAGGCAAGCAGGGAGTAAACGTTAGAAATTGGGTGGCCATCCACGCTCTGAATTCCGTCTCCAGCGCGCAGGCCTGCCTGATCTGCAGGAGTGCCTGCCTCCACTTCCTTCACACCCACCGGTCCGGCTTGAAAGCGCGGCAAGAGACCCACCAAAATCGGATCGAAGTCACCGGACTTGGACGATTCCGGCACTTGCAGCGTCAGTTGCTTCAGCGCACCGGCGCGATCCACAGTCAGATTCACACTCTGTCCGGAATTGACCACCAGGCGTCCGAGGACCGAATCCCAGGTGGGTTGGTCAACCGAATCAAAGTTCCGGATGATGTCTCCCGGCTCAATGCCCGCCTGCGCGGCAGCCGACCCGCCGATAACCCACTCCACCGTGGTGGCGCTGACCTCGTACTTCGGCACCTCATTGATGAAGTTGAAATAAAAGACCATCAGCACGAATGCCAGCACAAAGTTGGCCACCGGACCGGCCAGCCCGATTAGCATCCGCTGCCAGCGGGGATGGGCGGTGAAGGAACCGGGATCGTCGGCCAGGACTTCCGTCTGGGTGCCGGGAGCTTCCAGGTTCTGCTCCGGGCTCTCGCCCGTCATCTTGACGTAGCCGCCGGCGGGGATCAGGCAGACCTTGTAATCGGTGTCGCCGAACTTGAAGCCGAAGAGACGCGGCCCGAAGCCGAAGGAAAAGGCCTCCACACGCACCTTGCACAGCTTGGCGACGGCAAAATGGCCGAATTCGTGGACCACAACCATGACGCCGATCAAGACGATAAAAGCGGCGACGGAAACAAGAATTTCATGCATATGTGTGCGGTTGCAACCTCGAAAAAGCAGTGGTCAGTGGTCAGTTCTCAGTTCTCAGAAAATGGGAGTTGTGCTTGCCACCATGTGGCCTCAGGGCCTGACAACTGATCACTGACAACTGACCACTGACAACTGTTTTGCCACCAGGGCGCGAGCCCGTTCGCGCGCTTCCCTGTCGGCCTTCAGCACCCCGGCGATGGTGGTGGGGTGGGATTCCGGCGTGGATGCGAGCACCTCTTCAATTGTACGCGGGATTCCCATGAAGGGGATCTTGCGCCCCAGGAAGGCCTCGACCGCCACCTCGTCGGCCGCGTTCAGCGCAATGCAGTGCGCCCCGCCCTTGGCTGCCGCCTCAAAGCTGAGACGCAGACAGGGGAAACGCTCCAGATCGGGCTGCTCGAAGTCCAGATGCCGCAGCGCCGCCAGATCGAAGGTCAGATTCGAGACCGGCCGCTCCGGGTAAGCCAGGGCGTAGAGGATGGGCAGGCGCATGTCGGTCACCGAGATCTGCGCCAGAATCGAGCCGTCCACATACTCCACCATGGAGTGCACCGTCGATTGCGGATGCACCGTGACGCGGACTTGCGCCGGCGGCACGTTAAAAAGGCGGCAGGCCTCGATCACCTCCAGCCCCTTGTTGAGCATGGTGGCCGAGTCGATAGTGATGCGCCGGCCCATCACCCAGGTAGGATGCTTGAGCGCCTGCTCGGGGGTGATGGCGGCGAACTGCTCCAGGGGCGTCTGCCGGAAGGGCCCTCCCGAAGCCGTCAGCCAGATCTGCTTCACTTCCTTGTGCTCGCCCACGCGCAGGCACTGGTGAACGGCGTTGTGCTCGCTGTCGATGGGGAGAATCGGCACATTCCGCTCCCGGGCGGCGGCGGTAAGAATCTCGCCGGCGGCGACCATGCACTCCTTGTTGGCCAATCCGATAGGCTTGCCGGCCAGAATGGCGGCGTGGGTGGCTTCGAGTCCGGCAACGCCGACGATGGCCGAAACCACGAAGTCTGCCTCTGCCAGCGTGGCGCAGGCCACCGTGCCCGCCGTGCCGTGCAGCACATCAATGCCGGTCACGCCCGCGTGGCGCAGCAATTGGGCCAACTGCCCGGCCAGTTCTTCACTGGCCATGGAGACCACCTTCGGCCTCCAGCGGAGGGTTTGCGCCAAGGCTTCGTTCAGATTGCGCCCAGCGGCCAGCGCGGCCACCGCGTAGCGCTGGGGGAACTGCTCGACAATGGAAAGGGTGCTCTGGCCGATGGAGCCGGTGGAACCGAGAATAGCGAGTCGTTTCAAAGTGGTCTTTACTTTCCTCTCGAATCCATTATCGCCGGTCAGCCGGCTGTTCGTACGTCATGATCCCGGCGATCTTTATCGGCGCGTTACCGGCCTATACCGTTTCGAAATCGTGCTATTGTTCTATATCATGGCCACGATTTTACACATCTCGCTGCATGAATACCTCGAAACCGACTACCGGCCTGACCGTGAGTTCGTGGATGGGGAGATCAGGGAGCGCAACGTGGGCAAGTGGGAGCACGCACGTCTTCAGTTGGTGTTAGGTGCATGGTTTTTCATGCACGAGAAGGAGTGGGGAATCACTTGCAGCACGGAACAACGGATTCGTGTTGCGGAAAACCGGGTTCGGGTTCCCGACCTGGTCGTACTCACTGCCGGGCCTCAGCCAGAGGTTCTTACCGATCCGCCTCTGCTGGTGATCGAGATTCTCTCCCCCGGCGACAGCTACACCGATACCGAGGAGCGTACACAGGACTACTGCTCCATGGGCGTGGAAACAGTTTGGATCGTTGATCCAAAGACTCGCACTGGCCGCATGTGCTCCGTGTCGGAATGGGTCGCTTCCTCGCGCCTTGAAGTCAAGGGAACGCCGATCTACGTCGAACTGCCCGCGATCTTCAGCCAAGTGGCCTACGCCTAATAATTGCAATTCCCACTTAGGAGTTTTGAGGCCTGTTTGAAATCCTGCCCCTCACTGGGGTATCCAAATATTGGACCTTTTGTCATCGGCCAAGGATACAACTCTACTTCTGTCGGGACAATCCAGAGTCTGGCTTCGTCGTTTCCATCTTCAAAGAGGCGCGCTACATACAGCAAAAAAGCAACGGCATTTCATTGCCTTGCTCAGAACCGTAGATGAATCCCCTGCGCGTACCAAAGCACCGGAGCGGCCAGCAGCAGAGCGTCGACGCGGTCGAGCACGCCGCCGTGGCCGGGCAGCAGGTTGCCGGAGTCCTTGACCCCCACCGAGCGTTTCAGCGCCGACTCGGCCAGATCGCCCACCTGCGCCGCTACGTTGACCAGAGCGGCCAGTCCCATCCAGTACCAGTTGTCTTCCGGGTAAGAGAGCAGGGCCCAATCGTGCAATTGCATCCAGTGGGCCAGACCGAGCAGGCCGCCGGTCACCAGCAGGCTGCCGGCGATCGAACCCAGCGTGCCCTCCCAGGTTTTGTTGGGACTGAGCGAGGGCGCCAGCTTGTGACGGCCCAGATTCTTGCCCACGTAGAGGGCGGCAATGTCGCCGGCCCACACCGCGCAGAGCAGAAAGGTGACCAGTGAGGGTCCATTGGACTGCTCGCGCAGCGCCGGCAGCGCGGTCAGCGTAAAGCCGGTATAGAAGAGGCAGAAAAGAGCTGTGGCGGCGGCCGCCATCATCTGCTCGACGGGTTTGAAGAAGGTGCAATAGACCAGCAGGCTGAGGCTGAGTATGCCCAGAATCGGGGCCGTTTCGTCGGGCCATTGGAAGTTGCCCACAAAGAGCGCTGCAACCGCTACCAGCACCACCGCGCGCGGCGGATTGGCCCCGCCCCGCTCAGCCAGGCCGAGGCACTCCCAACAGGCCAGCATGGCCACTGCCGCGGTAGAGGCGGCAACCAGCCACTTCGGTCCCATAAAGACCAGAACCAGCACCAGCGGAACCAGAACGAGAGCTGTCAGTACACGTTTCATCCAGGGTTGAGAATACACTGCCAGAGCCCGCCGTGCATCCCCCTATTTGCCGTCAACCCGCTGATGCGGTGGGAAATAGAAAGATTCTCACGGAGTTTTTACCATCGCCGCGCCCGGCCCTGGCTTGCTTCCATTCCGTTCGGCGACGGCTCAACGGTTCTTCTGGCCGTCCGCTTCCATCCAGTGCTGCACCGCCGAGCGGCCGGCAATGGCTGCCTGCCCGCCCATCAACCGGGCACGCACCTGGGCCACCATCATCTCCGCCTTGGCCACGGATTCGCTGACCCCGCCCTGCGCCGCCGCACGTTCCTTCAACTTTTGCGCAATCTGCAGTTTCAGCCGTTCCACCTTGGCCACAGCGCTCTCCTGCGGGGGCGCCAATTGGTTTTCGCTCATGAATTCCATCCTCTCTCACTTCTTCGTCCAAAATTGGAGCAAGAGCAGAGCCAAACCCATTGAAAAGAGAAATAAATATCCCTCAGCCAACCCACGGCCGGGTTCAAAATCGTGCGCTGGAAGAAGAAACTGGAACCCGGGGGGTCTACGATCCAGCCAGCCAGCAGGCCAGCGCTCCATTCTCATCTCTCGTAGATCGGCGGTTTTCTCGAATCGACTTCCAATACTGCGATCTAGCTGACCGTGATCGGCGCGCGTTCGGTCTCTTCGTCCACTGCGCCGGAGTTCTGCCCTAAACCGCCGTAGCGGCGCTCGCGGCGCTGGAAGTCGGCGATGGCCTCGAGCAGGTGGATGCCGCGAAAGTCGGGCCACAGCCGCTCGGTGACGAAGATCTCGGAATAGGCGATCTGCCAAAGCAGGTAGTTCGAGATGCGCATCTCCCCGGAGGTGCGGATGAGCAGGTCGGGGTCCGGCATCTGCGCGGTGTAGAGATGGCGATGAATGTCTTCTTCGCAGATGCGCTCGGGAGCGATCTTCTTTTGCTGCATCTCGATGGCCAGGGCGCGGAAGGCGTCTACCATCTCCGAGCGCCCACCGTAGTTCAAGGCCAGCGTCAGGGTGGTGCCGGTGTTGCGCGCGGTGGCGTCGGCGGCCCAGCGCATCTTCTCCTGCACCTCACCGGGCAGTTCGTGGATGCGCCCGATGTAGCGGATGCGGACGTTGTTGTCCATCATGCGCTGCAGATTGCTCTCCAGGTAGCTCTTCAGCAAGCGCATGAGGAAGTTGACTTCGGCGCGGGGACGGCGCAGGTTGTTCTCCAGCGAGAAAGCGTAAAGAGTGAGCCAGGGCAGGCCGATGCGCGAGGCCGTCTCGGTTACCAGTTGCACGCTTTGGGCGCCCTGCTGGTGGCCCAAAAAACGCTTCAGGGCGCGGCTGCCGGCCCAGCGGCCATTGCCGTCCATGATGATGGCTACATGCTCGGGCAGGCGCTCCGGCTTGAGCGTTGCATAGACAGAGCGTTCCTCCGCTGTCAGCTCGTGGATGCGCAAACCGTCCGGCAATGCCAAGGGACTCGCCTCTTTCTATAGACTCCAGCAAAGACTGCACAGTTGCTCTCGCGCCGCCAAAAGCCGGCGGCAGCTCCGCACACCGTTCGCGGAAAACCGCTGCCTGAGAACAGATTTTACGGCTTTCCGGCCACTACAGACGGCATCCATCAGTGTACGCCCGATAAGGCCCTGCCGGTTGCCGGCTGGTAAGGGCAGTTTCGGCGCAACTGCGTAGCTGCAAGCACGGGCAGCCGCTCGCCCTGCGCTTCCCTGGGGAGGCGCTGCGGCAAACTGCACTGTCGCCTTCAGGCCGTACGCCGCCGTCCCAGCGAAGCGTCGCGCGCCGCGCTCACCAGCAGCGTCCGCTGCAACGAATCCAGTTGGGAAAGCACCGCCGCAATCTCCGCCAGGAAGGGATCGGCCAGAATCGCCGCCACCTCGTCTGCTCGCCGGCTGCGGGCGTCGCGCACCAGTTGGCAAACGCCCACTTCCAGCGCCGCCGCCAGCCGCTCCAGCGAACCCAGCGTGGGAATCGCCTTGCCGTTTTCGATCTTGGAGATATAGGTGCGGGGAACCTCCATCCGGCCGGCCAGTTGCCGCTGGCTCAGATGGCGGGCGCGACGGATCTCGCGCACCTGCGCGGCCACCTGCAACCCTGCTTCGGTCGAAGGATCCGCGGGCTGGCTGGTCACCAGTTGCGGCGCAAGCGCCGGCGGCTCCTCGATATCCAGGGGTTTATGGCACCGTCTGCAAAGGGAGTTGCTGGTTCTGTACTGCATCAGGGCGCAGTAATCGCAGCGAATGACTTCACGCGTCTCCGCGCTGGCGAGCTGATTCACCATGGAATGTGTGCGGAGTGCCAGAGCAAGGCCTCCGGGGTGCCTTTTTGCACCTCGATATGTGCTACTTTCGCGGGAGTGAACCATAATTGTCAAGTGAAAACTTGGAGACGAACTGAGGATTCTCCCATCATACCCTGAGAAAACCTAAAAAACACGAACCAAGCTGGTTACCCCTGCCCCACGGAAAACATTACCAACCACCTGAATTGCCACACCTACGCATTGTGAAGGCAGCATAAACGGTACATGAGACAAGCATTTCGATGTGCTGCGGCGCGTTGACGCGGCGATGAACATCGAGGCAAAGGAAATAGAATTCACCCATGACGACTTCCCTCTTCACCCGCGAAGCAGCCTGGCAATTGCTCACCGAATGGACCGCCGGCGAAAGCCTGCGCAAGCACGCCCTGGCTGTCGAGATCTGCCTGACCGCTTGCGGCGAGGCGGAGGCTGACCGGCTGGGGTTAGACGACTCTGCCCGCGCCGATCTGCTCCAGATCTACTCCACCACTGGCCTGCTGCACGATTTCGACTACGAGCGCCACCCCACTGCCGAAGAACACCCCATGGTCGGCGTACGCGAGTTGGAGCGGCGAGGCTGGCCTGAGGAGCTGCGCACCGCCATCCTGGGCCACGCCCAATACACCGGCGTCTCTCGCACAACGCATTTGGCCAAGTCGCTTTTTGCCTGCGACGAGTTGGCTGGATTCCTGTCCGCCTGCGCGCTGGTCAAGCCATCCAAGTCGATTGCCGAGGTGAAAGTCTCCGGGGTGCGCAAGAAGATGAAAGACAAAGCCTTCGCCCGCGGAGTCAACCGGGCCGATGTCGTTCAAGGCGCAGCCGAACTGGGCGTCGATCTCGACGCGCACATCGCCTTCTGCCTGGAAGCGATGAAGAAGCGCCTGGGAGAGGTTGGATTATAAGGCCGCAATTTCGTCGCAAGCCGGGATATTTCGACAATCATCCTAAGCGAATTTGGCTCTCTAACGGGATCGTATCCAAATGAACAGCCAAGCGACGAGGCAGCCCGCCAGAAGAATCAGCGTATTCCGAAAGACATCCCGGATACGACTGCGCAGAAGATCCCGGTAATAAAACGCCTCTGGCTCTTTCGGGTTATAGCGGATCGTCACCTTCTCGCCGCCAGCCATTTGAAATAAAGGCGACTCTTGCGGTACCGAAAACATTGCGTATTGCCTTTCGCCGTTGAGATCCGTCCACATCAATTCATCCACCGAGGAATAGGAAACGGTCGGTCCACCACGGCCGTGATGAATCGTCTCTTCCACATCGGGCCGGCAGATTTCCGCTTCTGTCTCAATCCACTTGTCGTAGCCGCGCAGGCGTTCCCAGATCTCGATCAACATAGCGAATCCATTGTGCCACAAGCACCTGAACCGGCGATCTCTTTCGGTGCTAGACTGAGGCCAGGCGGAACGCGGATAGCGCCATCCAAGCGGAGGTTCCCCATGTTGTCGGCCGACGAAAGAGAAAAACTGGAGCGCGGTTTTAGAGCGGGCGAAGCCAGCCTGCGGTTGGAAGGGCAGGAACTGGAAGAGCCCTATTGGAACGTCAAGTCCCGAGTTTTGGCCGGCGAGATCACTCTCGAGCAGGGTCTCGACGAGATCGACGCCCATCACCAGGCGAAGGCCTTTGTAGCGGCATGACTCCAGGCGGGCACGATCCCTATTGCTACCCCGGAACCAACATTCTCATCAACCTCAAAGAGATTCGCGATTCCAATGCGTTACAACAGTTCGAAGCGCAGTCCGCTTCAACCGGTATCGCCAGTCTGAGCCTGCGACCCCTCACCGGCCCATTCAATATCGCCCGTCTGCGCGAGACGCATCGCCGCATCTTTGCTCGCGTCTACTCCTGGGCCGGCGAGTTCCGCACCGGCATGGGCATGATGGCCAAGAACCGCTCTGGATTTACCGTGGCTTATGGACCCTCCGGCAACGTTCCCGGCGCACTGGAAGGCGTATTTGCCAAGCTCAAAATCGAGAAGGACCTGCGCGGCCTCGATGCCGCTCCTTTTGTCAGCCGCCTGGCTTACTTCTACAGTGAACTTGACGCCATTCATCCTTTCCGCGAAGGCAACAGCCGCACCCTGCGCGCCTTCACTTGTGACCTTGCTGAGGCCGCGGGGCACACACTGGATTGGTCGCGCCTGGGGCCTTCGCCGGAAGCCCGCCAGCGCCTCTACCACGCCCGCGATCTGGCCGTGATGCGCGGCGATCTCTCCCCACTGACAGAGATTGTCGACGACTGCTTACAGAGTTTGTAAAAAGAAGCAACCTGTCTGCTCCAAATGGCATCTTAAAGCCAGTTGACTCAATCCTCCGCCGAGCAGGTCTTGATGACTGAATACGACGAAACGATCCCCCGAGTCTACCCCAGAGAATCCACGCTTCACGCGCCGGCTGCGAAAAGGCGCTCTGAAGAAGAACCCCGGGCCCTCCCCGGTCCGCCCCGCATGAAGCCGCCGCACAACGGCGTCGGTCCGACTCTGCCTGGTAAGCATACACAGAGAGGAACGCGCCCCTCCCCGCCTAGCGGATGGAGTCTCTGGTGGCCGGTAGCCGCCGGTCTTCTGCTGGCTGTCTTTGCTCCCGGCCTACGCGAAATGGCCCTGTTGTGGGACCCTTGGGGCATGCGCTTCCTCTTCCCGTACGTATTGTTGCCCGGGCAGCCCGAACTGGGTTTGGGCGACGAGCTGACCCGCACTCTGCCGAGGCTGATGCTCTATCTGCAATTCCCTATCGAAGGGCTGTTAACCAAAATTAACCTTAGCCGTGGCGTCCGGTTGTCCGGGGCGCTAAGTCAGTTAGTGTTCTTACACGCGATCGGCGCCCTGGTGCTCTTTCTGGTCTCGGGTACAACACCTCCGTAGACCTTGCGCCACCCAGAGCCGTGACCTCAATCACCGGCCAGAGACTACAAATCTGCGCTACGATAGCGCAGTTCAGTTCCCAGCGTTTGCACCCCGCCGCCCCGCGCGGTCGGATGCTTGAGGAGGTTCTCATGGCCAGCTTCGATCACATTCTTGTTCAATCCGCTCACGGAGTGAAGACCATCACTCTGAACCGCCCTGACAAGCGCAATGCCCTGACGCCGGAGTTGATGGCTGAGTTGACCCAGGCGCTCGCCGAGGCCACCGTCTGCAACTGTGGAGTGGTGGTGCTGACCGGCGCCGGACCGGCCTTTTGCGCCGGACTGGATATGGAGACCCTGCAATCCCTGCGCGCCCACACTCCCACCGAGCATCGCCACGACGCAGAGCACCTGGCCGCCCTGCTGCGCGCCCTCTACGACTTCCCCAAGCCGGTCATTGCCGCCGTTAACGGCCCAGCCATCGCCGGCGGCATGAGCCTGGCCACCATTCCCGACTTCACCCTGGCCACACCCGAGGCTCGTTTCGGATTCAACGAGGTGCGGGTAGGCTTTGTGCCCGCTATCGCCGCCTCGTTCCTGTTGCGCCAGGTAGGCGAGAAACACACTCGCGACCTGCTGCTGACGGGCAGAAAGATCCGCGCCGATGAGGCGCAGGCTATGGGACTGGTGACAGAGATCGTCAATTGCGAGGAGCTGATGAAGTCGGCCCAGGCGCTGGCCCAGACCCTGCTGCTTAACAGCCCGCAGGCCATGCGCTCGGTGAAGACTCTTCTGGCCAAGCACTCCCGCCGCCGCCTGGACGAGGAGTTGGAAGACGCCATCGCCGCCAATGCGCTGCAACGCTCCTCCGACGACTTTCGTGAAGGCGTGCAGGCCTTTCTTGAGCGCCGCAAGGCCGACTGGCCCAGTCTGCGCGCTCGATCCTAGTTCTTCTCCTGCTGAATCCCGGTTTTTGCAAAGCCCAGCTTTTTCAAAGAGAGATTCATCTCTTTCCGCGCCGCTCTGCGTAGGATAGGGAGAGGGCGATGGGTGACCGCGATCACTGTGGTCAGACCACGGCGTCTGCGATTCTGGTACAAATCGCCTAAAAGAGGAAAAATCATGAGGAATCTTGCAGTCTTGACCAGCGGTGGAGATGCTCCCGGCATGAATGCCGCCATCCGTGCGGTAATCCGCACCGGCCAGGCCCGCGGTGTGAACACCTGGGGCGTGTATCAGGGTTACTCCGGACTGATCGAGGGCAACTTCAAGCGCCTGGGCGCGCGCGACGTGAGCAGCATCATCCAGCGCGGCGGCACGGTGCTGGGTTCGGCCCGCTGCCCCGAGTTTCAGACCGAAGAAGGCATCGAACTGGCCATCCGCCGCATGAAGGGTGCGGGCATCGACGGCTTGGTGGTCATTGGCGGCAACGGCTCGCAGACCGGCGCCAACGCCTTGCGCAAGGTGGGATTCCCGGTGGTCGGCGTAGCCTCGACCATCGATAACGACCTCTACGGCTCCGACATCACCATCGGCGTAGACACGGCGCTGAACGTCGCGCTCAACGCCATCGACAATCTCAAGGTCACTGCCAGCAGCCACCATCGCGCTCTGCTGGTCGAGGTGATGGGCCGTAAGTGCGGTTATCTGGCGCTGATGGCCGGCATCGCCGGCGGCGCAGAGGCGATCGTCATTCCCGAGATCGATGTGGCGCCGGAGCAATTGGCCGAGCGCATCCAGGATGTCTACGAACGGGGCAAGCCGCACGCCATCGTGGTCGTCGCCGAGGGCTCCAAGTACAACGCCGAGGGGCTCTGCCACTACTTCAAGGAACACGACCTGCTGCGTGGCTACGAGTTCCGCGCCACCGTACTGGGTTACGTGCAGCGCGGC
The DNA here is from genome assembly GCA_964493705.1 of uncultured Occallatibacter sp. GTDB lineage: Bacteria > Acidobacteriota > Terriglobia > Terriglobales > Acidobacteriaceae > Telmatobacter. The sequence goes on along the minus strand of CAZBPD010000045.1, from coordinate 27,086 downwards.
GCCGTGCCCACCTGCTCCGACCGCCTGCTGGGCACCCGCCTGGGTTCGGAGGCCGCCGAGCAGATCATCGCCGGCAACCACGGCGTGCTGGTCGGCATCCACAAGGGCGAGATCATCACCACCCCGCTGGAAGAGGTTGTGGTGGGCAAAAAGCCCCTCGACCCCTGGTTCCTGAAAGCCGCCGACATGCTGGCGCGGTAATTCATCTCCTTCCATCAGAGAAACACTGCGCGCCGGCAACCTCGACTGGATGGTCCAGGTTGCCGGCGCTTTTCTATGCTGGATCGTATTGAAGGCAAACAAGGATTCTGCTGCGAACCTACCCAACCTCCGCGCTTTTGGGGTGTTGTTTCAGGTTTCTTAGAGAGTTTCTTTGAGAATTGATGAGTGCGCAATGCAGACAGGCGAGCGGATGCCGCGGCCAGCGCGTCCAATTAGACTAGAGAGATGGGTGCGCTGGGAAGCGGTACCCCGAATACCTAGAAGCAGAGGCGCGCGGCGCTGGAGGAAAGTGATGAAGAGGACGAAATGGGCTTGGGCATGCCTGGCAGTGCTTCCGTTGCTGGCTGGGTGCAGCGGCTTTTGGGATCCGCCGACGACGAGCACAACGGCGACCACGACGACGACCCTCAGCAGCGGCTATTTCTTTGTTCTTACCGAAACGCAGATTGTCCCCTACAGCATCGTTTCGGGAGTGCTGACCCAGGGAACTCCCGTCACCGTTGGCTCGTTACCCTCTGCCATTGCCGTGGCGCCCAACCATTCCTTCCTTTATGTGAGCACGATTAGCGGAATCTATGTTTACACCATCTCCTCCGGTGCGCTGACCCTGGCATCCACATCCCCCATCGTCACCGATGACCCTACCGCCATGGCTGTGGACAGCACCAATTCCTGGTTGGTGGAGGGCTTTGGCGTGGATGGGGCCGGGACAGGGCCGGGAGCTTTCTATATCAACGCCGTTCCGATTTTGAGCACCACCGGCTTGGTCAACGCTTCGGCCGCCAATTGCGCTCCCGCGGGACAGACCGCCACCGTGGTCTGCTCTGCCTCGTTCGCGGCGGCGGCGAACACAGCCAAACTCAACCAAATTGCCATCGCTCCCAAGAGCGACTTCGTCTTTGCCGCTTTGGGAACCACGGGCACCGCGGCCTTTAATTTTTCTGCAAACGTTTCGGCAAGCAGCCCGAATCCCATCGGGTCAGTTTATACCCCAGAGATGCCAGTGGCCTCCGACGGAGGATCGCTGTCAGTGGCCGTGGATCCCAGCAGCCGGCTGCTGTATGTGGGCGAGTCGCAAGCGGTTTCCGGCGCAGGCGGGTTGCGCGCCTTTACCTTCAGCGCTGGAACCAACGGCAACGGTCCGACTTTGAGCGAACAGGCATCTTTGCCCTACGCCAGCGGAGGATCGGCTCCAAACGCCATCCTGCCCAAAGCCACCGGCGACGTGGTCTATGTGGCCAACGGGAAAGGATTGGGCTCGGGCAATGTGACCGCCTTCTCGATCGCCAAAAATGGAGATGTATACTCCCTCACCAATCTCGGCCACACGGTGACCATCGGCGTTGCCCCCATAGCGATCATAGAAGACAGCCTGCAGCATTTTGTGATGGTGGAGAATAACGGCGGCGGCCCCAACCTGGATGTTTACTACTTTGACACGACAACCAGCACGACGCTGGACCTGACAACCTACAATTCTGCCTTTACCGGCATCGCGATGGCGGCAGATTGAGAAGGACAGTAGTCAGTTGTCAGTTGTCAGTTACGGCGCACCTGGAAGGAATGAGCAATTCCCCAGCATCGCTACCGGCCACTGACAACTGGCAACTGCGGAGTGCTATCCTCAAGTTGACCGCCACTGGCTGTGCACACGCGATTGCCTATCTCATTCGTCTCCAATTCGCGGCGCTGGATTGCCCTGCTTCCCGCCGCCGGCGCGATCTCTCTGCTGGTGCTGCTCTCCGGCTGCAGCCGCTTCCGCCACGAACATCACGATACGGTTTACGTCTCCGCCCGGCAGATGTATTTGCATGATCGCGTGGCCGCCGTCTCCAATCGCGTAGCCGAGGTGACCAACGGCCAGCAATTGGAGGTTTTGGATCACGCCCGGCGCTTCCTCAAGGTCAAGACGCAGAAGAACGAAATTGGCTGGATCGAAGAGCACGCGGTCATCGACAGCAAGACCTACGATGCCTTCACCGATCTTTCTACTCAGCACAAAGGGGACCCGGTGGTGGCTGTCGCCGTGCTTCGCGACGACCTCTACCTGCACCTGCATCCAGGGCGCGAGACAGGGCACTTCAACCTGATCGCGGGCAATGTAAAGGTGCAACTGCTGGCCCGCGCCTCGGTTCCCAAGACGCCGATTCCCGGCTCTGTGCCCGCCGCAGCGCCCTCCGGCAAGGCGCAGAAGCCGGTCGAGGGAGCTTCTTCTTCAGCGACGACCGCCAAGACTCACGCCTCCCCTCCCAGCCGGCCCGCGCCGGAGGTGGCTGCTGGGAATGCCGGCGCCTATGCTGTGGCCCCGCCCGTGCAGATGGAAGATTGGTGGCTGGTACGCGACGGCCAGGGCCACACCGGCTGGCTGCTCTCCAGCCGCCTGGATGTGGATGTTCCCGATGAGATCGGGGTCTACGCCGAGGGCCAGCGCATTGTGGGCGCGTACGTGCTGGCCAAGGTCCCGGACGCCGATGCCGAGACCCCCAACCACGAGGTTCCCGAGTACGTCACCGTGCTCAGCCCGATGAAGTCCGGTCTTCCTTTCGATTTCGATCAGGTGCGCGTCTTTACCTGGAGTATGAAAAAGCACCGCTACGAGACGGCCTTCCGCCTGCATCCCGTCCAGGGCTATCTGCCCGTGCAGGTTGCGTACGAGCCGGCCCCCGGCGGCAGCTTGCCGGTCTTCAGCGTTCAGATCGCCAATAGCACCGATCTGCACACCGATCCAGCCAGTGGGGTCACCCGCCCCACCGCGCTGCGCACCCTGCGCTATACGCTCAACCAGACGCAGGTGAAGCGCATCGGCCCGGACCTGGCTCCGCTGCCTACCCTCCACATGGGCGACGAGAAGCCGGGACAGGAAAAAGGCAAAGCGGCCCGAAAAAAATCCCGCTAGTGATTGGACCGCAGGAAAGGGTCATTCATCGTGGTCAAGCGCGGACGAGGGCCTCCGCGCTCCAGCCGGCCCGGAGGCCAGCGCTGCAGTCAATGACCAGACCAGCGGCGACGGTGCGAGAAAGACTCCTCACCACATTCAAGAGCAAGCTCGTCCCCGCACGGCTGAAGCCTTGCATTGAGCTGTTTTGCGCCCACATTCTTGGTAAAAAGGGAGTAAAAGCGTCGAATTCTGAGCAAATTGAGGGGTACTTAGCGTATTCCAACAAGCAAGGGGCGAGTGCGGTGCTTGGGTTGCAGAAAAAACGGAAGCAACCCAATTCATCCAGCAGCAGGCGCGCGGCCGGGCTGCCAGGAGCGCCTCTTGCGACCTTCAGGACAGATTCGGCCCACCTACGCCGACAGCTTCCGCTGCATCGGCTCCGCTTGCGAAGACACCTGCTGTCAGGGATGGGCCGTGCCGATCGACCGGCAGACCTATGAGAAGTACCAGAACCTGCCCGATGTGCCGCTGCAAGCTCTGGTGCAGTCAAGCGTGGTGGCGCAGCCGATGGGTGCGGACGGGGCCGAGCCGGTCCCCTTCGCCAAGATCCTCATGACCAAGGAGAATCAGTGCCCGCTGCTCAACGAAGAGCGGCTCTGCCGGGTGCAGATCGCCTGCGGTGAGTCGTTCCTGTCGCACGCCTGCGCGGTCTACCCGCGGGTCATCAATACCATCGACGGCGCACCCGACATGTCGCTCTCCCTCTCCTGCCCAGAGGCGGCGCGCTTGGTGCTGCTCAACCCCAACTTGCTGCGCGAGGCCTACGCGGCGCAGCAGTCGTTTGCAATACCAGAGCAGAATCCCGCATTGGCTCAAGAGGCGTCGGAGGCTAGCAGTGCTTCGGTGAGCCGGCCGTTGGCGCATTTCTGGCCCATCCGGGCCTCGGTGCTGGCCCTGCTGCGCCAGCGCAGCTACCCGCTCTGGCAGCGGTTGTTTTTGCTGGGGATTCTCTGCCGCCGTTTGGATTCGATCGCCCGCGACGAGTTGGACCGCCCGGTGCGCGACTTTCTGGTAGACTTCGATCGCACCGTAGCCACCGGAGCGCTGTTGCCCGCCATGGAGACGCTACCCGTGGACCGCCCGGCGCAACTCGATGTGGTGCTGCGGCTGGCCGGCATGTTGCTGCACCGCTCCAATGTGCGGCCGCGGTTTGTCGAGTGCATTCAGGCCTTCACCACCGGCATCGGCAACGGCCCCCAGGCCACGCTAGACTCGCTCAGCGCCCATTATGCCGAGGCCCACGACCGCCATTACGCCCCGTTCTTCGCCCGCCATCCCTATATTCTCGAGAACTACCTCATCAACACCATCTTCCGCACCCACTTCCCCTTCGGAAAAAAGGGCGCACAACCTCTCGAAACGCCCGACATGACGCGGGAATTCGCCCTGCTCACGGCGCAGTTCGCTTTGATGAAGGGATTGCTGATCGGCGTGGCTGGGTTCCACCGCATGAACTTCACCGCGGAGCACGTGGTGCATACCATGCAGGCCGCCTCCAAGCACTTCGAGCATCACCCGGAGTTTCTCAACCAGGCCCATGCCCTGTTGGTCGAGAGCCATATGGACGGCGCACGCGGCCTGGCCATCCTGCTCAGAAACACGGATCCCATTGGAGTGCCCCGGCAGGGAGCGCCAGTGGCGCAGGTTCCCGTGCAGCAGACGGAAAGCGCAGCGTGAGAAGAGCAGGGACTGAGGGACTAAGGGACTAAGGGACTGAGGGACTCGTATCGCGAACGCGAATCGTTTGACTGTAGCGCTGGTCTCCCGGCCGGCTGTGGCGCGGACGTTCTCGCCCGCGCTTGTCCATGATAAAGGCCCAATTCATACGGTCTCAACAGCAGTCCCTTAGTCCCTTAGTCCCATCTTTCCCCCGCCTCGCCAGCCGCGCCAGCACCGCCATCTCGCGCAGCACTTGCAGCAGCGGGCGGGCCGGAGTGCCCCAGAGAACGGTTCCGGGTTTGAGGCCATCGTTGGTGACGGTCTTGCCGCTGAGCACGCCGGCTTGTCCCCCAAGAATCACACCGGGACCGACGTGGGCGTGGTCGCCAAGGCCCACCTGGCCGGCGATCACCGCGCCCTTGCCCACGGTGCACGATCCGGAGATGCCGGCCAATGCCACCAGGATCACGTCTTCGCCGATCTGGCAGTTGTGGCCGACGTGGACCAGATTATCGATCTTCGTGCCCCGGCCGATACGGGTCTCGTCAAGCGCGCCACGGTCGATGGTCGAGTTGGCGCCGATCTCCACATCGTCTTCGACCACAAGCGTGCCCAGCTGAGGGAACTGGGTGTAGGCGCCGGTCGCGTTGTCGCGCACGTAGCCGAAGCCGTCCGCGCCCAGAACCGCTCCGGCGTGAACCACCACGCGGTCGCCAAGGATGACGCCGGAATAGAGCACGGCGCGGGGATGGATGCGGCAATTCTGGCCGACGCGCACGCCCTGGCCGATCACCGCTCCGGCTTCGATGCGGCTGCCAGCGCCGATCTGCGCCTGGGCCTCGACCACCGCGCCGGGACCGATGGTGACGGACTCTGCGAGCAGCGCATCGGGAGCAACAAAAGCTGTGGAATGAATGCCCGCGGCTGCCAGCGCCGGCTTGAGCAGCTTGGCCGCGCGGGCAAACCACAGCCGCGGCTGCTTGTCCTCAATCACACATATCTGCGAAGGGAAAGCGCCCCCAGCGCCCGCGCGCAGGACAACCGCACCGGCGCTGCCCGCCAGAGCCTCGGCAGCCGAGGCTGCATCCTCGGCAAAGACCAGTTGGGAGGAGGTGGCGCGCGGGCTGGAGCTTACGCCATCGATCTCCATCGACGGATCACCCTGCGCCAGTGTGCCGCCCAAAGTCTCCATCAGCTCGCCCAGCGTCATACCCTTGCTCCTACCACCCTGGGGACGAAACACAGATCCTTCGCCTCGCTCAGGATGACCATTTCTGGATTAATAGCCATGTTTGTCGTTAAAAACAACCTTGGTGGTTGCAGCGACCGCTTGAATAAGTTTACTGTCCAGCTCAATGAGCCGCGGGCGCGATCTGCGCCGAATTCAAGAATAGAGCCCCAGCTCGCCGGGGGGACGGGTCTTCCAGCGGCGGTGAATCCAGAGCCACTGGTCGGGATAGCGGCGAATCCAACTCTCGATGGCGCTGGTGCAGAGCTGGGTCGCGGCCAGAATATCGGCGATGGGGTCGTCACTGCGGGTGAATTGCAGTTCCTCGCCGAAGTGCAGCGCGTAGCGCTGCTGGCTTTTCTCCCAAAGCATGAATCCGGGCAGGACCGCCGCGCCGGTCTTGAGCGCCACACGGGCCAGACCGGAAGCGGTGCAGGCCGGGCGGCCGAAAAACTCGACAAACTCGCCCGCTGGAGGGGTCATATTCGTATCCATCAAAATGCCGACCGTCTCGCCCTGGCGCATGGCGGTGAGCAGGCCACGGGCGAAGTCGTTCTTGTGCAGCACGCGGTTGCCGTGCAGGCAGCGGATGGCGTTGACGAACTCATCCAACAGGCGGTTGTCGAGGCGGCGAATTACCATCCCCATGGGATAGCCCATCAGCGAGTGGTAGAAGCTGGAAAGCTCCCACGCTCCCAGGTGGCCGGTGACGATCAGCACACCCTTGCCGCGCGCGCGCGCCGCCAGGTAGTGCTCCATGCCCTCGACGCCGATCCAGTTGCGGGTGTTTTCGGGAGTGTAACGGCTGAGGCGGCAGAACTCGACCAGTTGCCAGCCAAGATGACGAAAGACGCCGCGCAGAATGCGCTCCCGCTCCACCACGGGAAGATCCGGATAGGCCATCTCCAGGTTGCGCAGGCCGACGCCGCGCAGACGGCGCAGCAGAGGATAAACACAGCCCACCAGTCCACCCGCCAGCAGACGCGCCAAGCCGCGCGGCATCCACCCCAGGACGCGCGCCACAGCTACCACCAGCCAGAATTCGAATCGTTTCCGCATGGGCCAGGACAAAGATTCAGTGTATCGCGACCAGCAGGCCACCGCTGATGCCCACAGACTGCTCGTGCGCGCGACCAAGGCCATACTCGTATCCCGGTTCGAGATACCAGCCAAATCTATGCCGCTTTGCCGGCCAAAACATGAGATCCAGCACGGCTTCTCCCGCCACCGAATCCGGGCTCTTGCCGGACTCGTTGGTATGAATCCACTCTGGACCCGCTCCCAGCATCAATTCCACTTTGCGGGAAAGGGTCCACGGCTTTTTGAAGATAAGGTCGGTATCCCATTCCGTGGCATGGCGGCTCACCAGGGGCGTAACACCGGCCTCCAACTCCAGCCAATTCTCGATGGGCGTAAACTCCACCGCAAACGTTGGACCGAAGCTCGATCCACCATCTTTGAGATTGTGGCTGGCTGCTGCGCCAAATTCCAGAACCGCGGCAGGATCCTTTTCGGCAGACTGCGCCCAAGTTAACCCCGCGCATAGCAGCACAGACCAAAGCATCAGGATCTTTGCAGGACGCATCGTTCCCTCCAGAGATGCTCATTCAACCCAGGGGAGACATGACAGGACGAACTGAGCGGCCCGTCCCGTTGTGATTTATCCAGCGCCGGTGTTTAGTGGCGGCTCTTGGCCGTGACGAAGTAGTGGGCCACGCTGCGGACAAAGGGAATGGCTCCCTCGGGAACCTCGATCTCGCCCTTGAGAACGGCGTTGAAGCTGTGCGGCCCGCCGAAGTAGATCTCTGTATCTTCGGCGTTCTGGCTGACGCTGGTCCCGTCCAGATCGATGCCGGCAAAGAGGCCTTTGCTGCGCGAGTAGGTGAGCAACTCGGCGTTCATCTTCCAGTCGGTAGCCGCCTGGGTGTTGCGCCCTACCGGGCCGGCGGAGGCCGCCGCGTCGCCGCCGATCTTGAATTTGTTCTTGAGCAGGTCCTGGAAGCCGCGCTCGTTGACCGCGACCAGCACCAAATCGGTGGACTGCCCGCCGACCTGGAAGCCGAAGGAACCACCCGCCATGCGAATGAAGACTGGAGCGCTCCAGCCGTGGCCGGTGCGGCAGGTGACCACGCCCTGTCCGTATTGGGCGCCGAAGACAAAGGCTCCCTTGATGAACCCCGGCACGACGCCGACACAGGTGGCCTGCTCCAGGATGTTCATGGGAATGCTCTTGTCCTTGGCGGCCATGATCTGGTCCAGGACATCCTTGGCGGCGTCGATGCGGGCCTGCAACTCCTCCTTCTTGGAGGCGGCCAGGGCGCTGCCGGTGAGCACGAAACAGAGGCAAATGTACGCAATTGCTTTCTTCATTTCGATGTCCTTTCCTCTCCTCCACTCAACGCAGGGATGGTTGGAGATTGCAGAAGTTACGGCCAACTGCGCCGCCGTTCGCCCTCCTGGGGCAGGATGACTAACTGCGCGGGAGCCAGGGCGAAGGAAGGCACAGAGAAACAACGGCCTGCCGCGAAGCAAAAACCCGGTCAAGATCGAGCCGGCAGTGGGAAAGAAAGAGAAACCGCTTCCCTTGCCGCAAACGATCTCCCCGATTCAGAACCAGGAGCACTCGCAATCAGGCTACATGATCCATGCAGGAAGGTAAATTCTGGGCGGGAAGAATCGCGGCAGCCGAGTTGCAGTCGAATGACAAAAGCAAACGCCGGAATCGACTCCGAGGAATCGATTCCGGCGTTCATTGTTGGGAGGATAAGGGGGAGGGGGGGAAACCGCACAGTCCAAAAATCGCTTCGTATTCGAGTAAGCCGTAAAAAATAGGAGTTCCCAGACATCATGGTTAACATGCCGCCTGGGAACTCCTTTCCCCAGATCTGCGTTGTTTCTGTAAATCATTCTGTGGAAAAAACGGTTTGAAGACTGTTCAAAATTGCACAAATCCAAAAAAAATCCCGTTCCGCTTTTCGAGGCGGAACAGGCAGCGCAATGCGCTGGGTCAGTATAGGAGGAAAAAAGCGACTGCTGTAGCTGCTCAAACAGAAGGTGAAACTGGGGGAGGGTCAAAACCGCACAAATCTGAAGCTGCCTCATACCGAGACAAACCGAAAAAAGAGGAGTTCCCAGGCTTCATGGGAAACATGCTGCCGGGGAACTCCTTTCCCCAGATCTGCGTTGTTTCTGTAAACCATTCTGTGGAAATCGGAAGAATCGCACAAGAGTACGTAAGGCCTATGCCTTTAAGTAATCGTTTCCCCGCCCCTGCTAGTAACCAATCAATGTGACGAGGCGGGTTCCCGTTTTTGAAGTGCGTTGGGAGAATGGGCCTGGGCCAGATTCATGGCGCGCATGGAGAGTTCGATGCGGTTGTCGACCCCGGTCTTGCGCATGAGGCTGCCGACGTGAGCCTTGACGGTGCGCTCCTCGATGCCCAACTTGCGGGCGATCTCGCGGTTGGAGCGGGCCATGAGAATCAGCTCGAGCACCTGGCGCTCGCGGGCCGTCAGATAGGGATTGGCGTTGGAGAGGTTGGCTTCGGGTACAGCGAGCAGGCGGTCGATGAGCTTGGAGAGCAGGCGGCGCGGCGCCCAGATGGAACCGCCGGTGACGACTTCAATCGCCTGTCGCACGGACAACGGCCCGGCGGTGGCGTCCAGGTAGCCGCGGGCTCCGGCGATGATCGACTCCATGACCAGTTCGTCGTTGCCTTCCGGGCCGATCACAATCAGGCGCAGGGAGGGGCGGGCGCGGCGGATGGCTTCCAGCGTCTCCAGCCCCCTGCTCGAGGAGTTGAGGTCGACGACCAGATACTCCACCTGGGCGCCCATGAGGACCTCATCGAGGCTGCAAATCATGGCCTGCAAAGGGGCCTGGCCGGCGTCGGGCTGATCTTCAAAGATGCTGACGAGCCCTGCCAGGCGAATGGGTTCATCCGCCACCAGGCCCACACGGATCGGTTTCAGGTTGCGTATCGAAGACATGGTTGCAGCTCCCGGCTTCATCATCTTCAGAGATTCGATGGAACAGCAAAGCAGATCGGCGGGTCGCCGCACATCGCAGCCCCGGCCGGGGCGGCTACAGCTTGGGCAGCACGATACCCTGCTGATTCTGATATTTGCCCTTGCGATCGGCATAGCTGATCTCGCAGGGCTCGTTGGAACGGAAGAAGAGAATCTGGCACAACCCCTCGTTGGCATAGATCTTGGCCGGCAGGGGCGTGGTGTTGGAGATCTCCAGGGTGACAAAGCCCTCCCACTCCGGCTCGAAGGGCGTGACATTGACAATGATTCCGCAGCGCGCGTAGGTGGACTTGCCCACGCAGATGGAGATGACATCGCGGGGAATCCGAAAATACTCGATGGAGCGCGCCAGGGCAAAGGAGTTCGGGGGCACGATCACCGACTCCGCCTGCACCGAGACGAAGGAGCGTTCATCGAAGGCCTTGGGATCGATAATGGCGCTGTTGACGTTGGTGAAGATCTTGAATTCGTCGCTGACGCGCAGGTCGTAACCATAGGACGAGAGTCCGTAGGAGATGACGCCCGCGCGCACCTGCTTCTCGCTGAAGGGCTCGATCATTCTGTGCTCGAGGGCCTGTTCCCGAATCCAACGGTCGCTCTGAATCGACATGCTGCTCCTGTTCCGGGACGGTAATGCCCGGATAAAACCTTTTACAACTAGAATGAACTTGAATCCACCATCCTACGAGAGGCGCCCGCACTTGACAACGAAGATTGTGCGGAAAAAGTGCACAACGCCACAGAGCGACTGGCTGTGCTGAGAAAAATCCAGTCTGCGAGCGGAAAAATGCCGCTGGATGTCTTTCCATTATTCCACAATCGCGGGAAAACCTGTAGCATCGAGAACGTGGAACGTAGTACAGTCATTGCAGTTGCGCCAGCGAGGTTACCCCATTGATTAAACAGGACATCGTCCATCATGTGATCGAGCGCACGGGCCTGCCCCGCAGCAAGGCGGAGACCGCCGTGGATACGGTCTTCGAGGGCCTCAAGCAGGCACTCACGGCCGGCGAGCGTATCGAATTGCGCGGATTTGGCGTCTTCAGCGTCCGCGCCCGCAAAACCGGCATCGGCCGCAACCCCCGCACCGGCACCGAGGTCAGCATCACCCCCGGCAAGGCGGTGCGCTTCAAGCCCGGCAAGGAACTGCACTCGCTCGAAGGCGGCGCTGCGCCCCGCGAGTAGAGGCCAGCCGGCGCCTTCATCTCTCTCTGCACGCCCCATTCGCTCCGGGCATTCCCGCAGACCGGCAGCGCTGCGCCGATCCAGGCACAAGTGTTTCTGTTCGCAATCGCCGGTTGCAGCGGCGTCGATCTTTGCCGGGGCCGCGGGAAGACTCGGGATCGACAGAGACGGACAGAACCCGTTCTGTACAACCTCTTTTGAGGAATGCGGTGCGCTCACTCTTCCAGCGGGTTCTTCTGCCGGTTTTGCTCCTGGCGGCCAGCGCGATGACCACCACCGCCAACGGCGCCCGTTTCATGCAGAACTTTATCGAAGGCATGCCGCCGGTGGTGCGCGACAGCGATCTGTGGCCCTGGCCCTGGCTGGTTGCGCATCCCGATCTCTTTGTCTCGGGGTGGGCGTTTTCATCCACCCTGCTGGGGATTCTGCTGATCCACGAGTTCGGCCACTACTTCGCCTGCCGCTACCACGGGATCAAGTGCACGCTGCCCTGGGTTCTGCCCGCGCCCACGTTGAGCGGCACGGCCGGCGCCGTCATCCAGATTCGCTCTCGCATTCCCAGCCGCAAGGCGCTGCTGGATGTGGGCTTCTTCGGCCCGCTGGCGGGCTACGCGGCCTCGGTACTGGCCGTCGGAGTGGGCTTTGCACTCAGCTACCGCACCGCCGGCGATGCGCCCCACGCCATCGTCCGCTTCGGCGGCGAACCGCTGACCATTCGCCTGCTGCACGCCCTGCTGGTGCGGTGGGACCCGTCTACACCCGCCTTCGACAACATTGCTCCCCACCCGGTGCTGGTGGCCGGCTGGATCGGCATCTTCATCACCGCGCTCAATCTGATCCCCGGCGGGCAATTGGACGGCGGCCACATTCTCTACGCGCTTTCGCCGCGGCTGCACCGGTTCTTCACCAATGCCCTGCCCTTCGCGCTGTTTCTGGCGGGAACGGTTTTTTGGATGGGCTGGATGCTCTGGGGCATCCTGTTGCTGTTTCCCGCCATGCGCCACCCCAAGGTTCCCATTGAGCCGGGCCTGGATGGCGGCCGCCGCTTTCTCGGCCTGGTGGCCCTGGCGCTCTTCCTGCTGACCTTTACCCTGACCCCCTTCTACGACAACTCGCTGATGCACCTGCTGCATGTGGACCCGTTTGCGAGGATGCAGTAAGAGCGGAAACATGGCCATCGCTGAGGGTCATCGGTAGGACCAGCGCTTCGCATGAAGCACATCGCAGATAAAGACGGCGCATCTGTACTCTGCCCGCGATTCTCTGCTTCGAATGCAGCTTAGGAAACCTCTGATTAAGTGCTCTTTGTAAAAACCAACTTTCCCTCAGGGGCTAAAGCCCATAGATTCATTTGGATTGATGGACGGGCTAAAGCCCGTACCCTTCAAATCTTCGACCTAATCAGAGGTTCCTAAACGGACACCCTCTACAAAGGTTCGATAAGTAAAGAGAGATTTCCGCACTGCACAATGGGAAAGGCTCACCAATAACATCCATCTTCGTTGGCTTTAAAGCCGCTTGGCCTCTCCTCTGGCGATGGACGCACCCAGGAACTATTGAATACATGCACAAAATCCTTGTATCGCAGCCAGCGCCCGCCACAGACGCCGAATAGAATCTGCAACGGGCCGCCCAAGTGCACTCCAACTTTGCCCTTTGATTTGGCGTGCACAGCAAGGGGCAGGGAGAAAGCGCCTGCGCCAATCAAGGCGACATCGTATTCCAAGGTATCCATTTCAGCCTGCAAACGTGAAACCGCGGCAAACCAGTCGGCATCCACCGGTTTTGCCAAGCCTGCGCTGAACGGCGCACGCACTGTAAGAAGTTCAAAAGATGGCAACAGGTTGGGATTTTGCCACAGTTCCTCACGCCGGGCATACTGCGATTTAATGGAGTCTACAAAGGGAGAAATAACCAGTACCTTCTTTCCCTTGAGCGCGGCAGTCCACGGCTCCTGCAGATGATAAGGTTCAAGGCATTTCCCCCTGACCAGCGTTGCTGACTTGCAATAACGGCTCAGTATTTCCGGTTCCCCCGCCACGTCCCAGGAAACCAGCATGTCGCATTGACTGACAACATTGAGATAGGCATCGCAAAAAAGATCAAAAAACTCCGCCGTTTGCGGGAAAACACCGGAATTGAGAAACAGCGTATGAAAGATATAGGGTCGATAGTCCTTGGGAACCCGCCTGGCCTTGCGTGCCTTCTGTCGTCTCAAATAATCCAGCCCTGCATTGGCCTCGGTGGATCCCATTTTGCCGGCGGCATAGGGCTGACTTTCAAGAATGGCGCGCTCCAGCAACGAGCAGCCATCGATGACCGGCCTTCCGTCAAGCAGCCACTTCTTGGTACGGTTATAGGTCCTGCGCATCTTCCAAATTGCGCCATGAAGCGCTGGAATGCGGCGCATAAACTTGACCAGGAATAAGAATTGCTTCAATTGCACGAATGCTTCCTCCCTTAATTGTCGCCAGAATCCGCAGAAGAGAGACCAATTCAGTAACAGATAATTTGATGCAAATCGCCGGCCCATGGCCGTCCGAGTTTGGCGCATTCAAAGAGATTTCTAAAACGCCGCAATGGGCGCCCTGACGGAACTCAAAATAGGCGGCCGGTTTTAATCATTTAAGCAGCCCGGTTAAACGGCTCAATCTTGGGCTGTTTTCTTTGCGATGCCTGCCACATATCGTAATCGGTTTGCAACTCATACCAGATTTCGGCATGGGTGCCAAAGGCGGCGGAAAGACGTAGCGACATATCGGGCGAGATCCCGGCCTTACCGTTGAGGATGCGGGAAAGAGTGGCGCGGGAAACCTGCAAATGTCTGGCGGCAGAGGTTACATCCACGTCGCCCAGAAACTCCCGCAAAATCTTGCCGGGGTGTGGTGGGTTGTACATGCGCATATCTCTCCCCATGAACAAAACCTATTCTTGGAGCGATTATCCTAAATCAGGCGATTCCATCGCCGCCAAAAGCCCGATCTGGAAGGATAAGAAACTCATAATCAATCAGTTGTCATCCTGAGCGAAGCGAAGGATCTGCGGTTTCACGCTCTCCCATTAGGTGACGCCGAAAACACAGATCATTCGCTTCACCCAGGGTCGCGCAGGATGACAGACGAGGGTTGGGTACTCATTCGTTTAACAAGGAACAAGCGCAGATCCTTCGCTGCGCTCAGGATGACAATGCATCGATAGGGCCGATTCCGTTGCGGAATCGGCCCTGTGTACTGCTCATGGTTAAGATCATGCAGGCGTGGTTTGCCTTCGGTTCTCAGCTTCAACTACTCCCGCGCTTTTTCTTGTGTGGGCCAGCCGAAGGCGTCTGCCCCACCGCAGATGGCCGCAGGTGTTTACATCAGCCGCAGGGCATCGACATCGACGATGAGATTGCGGCGGGGGATGGCGGCGGTTTCGGCGTGGGCCAACATGGCGCGCAGAGCGGCGTTGAGGGCCTTGCGCGAGGTTGCCTTCAAGATCATGTGGAAGCGGTAGGTTCCCTTGATACGGGCGATGGGCGCGGTGCAGGGGCCCAGCACGCGCACACCTTCGGGTGCGACCTTCTGGAACCACTTGCCCAGCTCTGCCGACCAGCCCGCCGCTTCATCGAGCTTTTGCGATTGCACCAGCACGTTGGCCAGCAGACCGAAAGGCGGGTAGTGCATCCAGCGGCGGTATTTCAGCTCGCGCTCCACAAAGCTGGCATAGTCGTGCTTGCTGGCGGCCAGAATGGCGTAGTGCTCGGGATAGTAGGTCTGCACCACCACACGGCCGGGCAGATCGCCGCGGCCGGCGCGGCCGGAGACTTGCGTCATCAGTTGGAAGACGCGCTCGGCGGCGCGGAAGTCGGGCATGGAGAGGGAGTGGTCGCAGCCCACCACCCCCACCAGCGTGACGCCGTGGATGTCGTGACCCTTGGCGATCATCTGCGTGCCCACCAGCAGATTGATCTCGCCGGAGTGCAGGCGGGCCAGCAGGCGTTCGAGATCGAAGCGGCCCCGCACCGTGTCGCGGTCCATGCGGCCGATGCGGGCGGTGGGAAAGATCTCCGCCAGCCGCTCCTCGCCCTGCTGCGAACCCGCGCCCAGATAGTAGAGGTGTTCGCTCTCGCACTTGGGGCAGCGGGCGGGGACGGTGCGGCGGAAGCCGCAGTAGTGGCATTCAAGTCTTTGGCCGGCGCGGGCCACGCCGCTCTCCAGGTCGGATTCTGCCGGTTTGTGATGGGTGAGGGCGATGGCGCAGTTCTGGCACTCCAGCTTTTCGCCGCAGGCGCGGCAGATCACGGCAAAGGAGTAGCCGCGGCGGTTAAGCAGAATCAGCGCCTGTTCGCCGCGGTCGAGCGCGGCTTGAGTCTCGGCCACCAGCGAGCGGCTGAAGAGCTGCTCCTTGCCCGTCTCCTGGAACTCCTGACGCATGTCGATCAGTTCGACCGCCGGTAGGGGGCGGTGCATCACGCGTTCGCTCATCGCGATGCGGATGTACTTGCTGGCGGCGGCGTTCTGCCAGGTTTCCAGCGAAGGCGTGGCCGAGCCCAGCACCACCACCGCACCCTCCAGCTTGGCGCGCATCACGGCCACGTCGCGGGCGTTGTAGCGCGGGGTTTCCTCCTGCTTGTAGCTCTGGTCGTGCTCCTCGTCCACCACGATCAGACCCAGCTTAGGGACCGGCGCAAAGATTGCCGAGCGGGTGCCGACGACAATGGGCGCGTCGCCGCGGCGAATGCGACGCCACTGCTCGCTGCGCTCCTCGGGGGTGAGCGCGGAGTGCAAGAGCGCCACTTTGGCGCCAAAGGCCGCGTCCAGCAATCCCGCGGTTTGCGGGGTCAGGCCGATCTCGGGAACCAGCAGGATCGAGGCCAGCCCCTGGTCGAGCGCCCGCTGCATGGCGGCCAGATAGACGGCGGTCTTTCCAGAACCCGTAACCCCGTGCAGCAGAAAGGCTTGGAATGCCCCCAGAGAGGACGCCAGGGAGGCCAGCGCCTCGATCTGCGGCTCGTTGAGGCGCACCGGGCCGGCAGCGCTCATCAATCCGCCCAATCGAAAGGCAGCGGCCCGCTCGTCGATGCGCACCAGACCGCGCCGGACCAGGGTTTGCAGCGTCGAGGAGGGAAGATCGCGCTGGCGCAGCTCGGCCAACGGCATCTCGCCGCCTGCGGCCGCCAGTTCGGCCAGAATGGCCTGCTGGTTGGCGGTCAGGTTGGGCAGGCGGGTCTCGGGCAGCAACACGGCAAAGCGCTCGGTGCGGCGGGCATCGCGTTCGACGGCGGCCGTCTCGCGGGCGATCCACTTCTTGCGCAGCAGGCCGGCAAGCAACGGCAGCGATGCAGCCGTCGCCGAACGCAACGTGGAGACCTTTACCGCCTCGCCGCCAGCCAGACGCGCCAAAACGCGCCGTTCCATCGCCTGGTCTGCCGCGGAGAGCTTGCCACGGCGCTTCTTGTTCTTTTCGGCTGCTGCGGGCTCCGCAGGCTGGGCAAACAGGCCGGACGTGTCGGGGCGCGCCTTGAGCCGCGCGGAATCTGGCATGGGGGCCGGAGCCCCTGAGGTTTGCTCTTCGCCGCTGGAGTCGTCTTCCGGATCGTTCTCGATGGCCCGCGCCAGCACATCGCGGCCCAGATCGGTAATGCGGTAAAGAACTGTCCGGCGCACCTCGGCCATCAAGGGCAGCATGGCGCGCAACACCTCGCCCAGCGGGGTCAGGTAATACTGCGCCATCCACTCGGCCAGCTCCAGCAGCGAGTCGCTGAGCAGCGGCTCCTCGTCCAGCACCGCCTCTAAATAGCGCGTTTCGAATTCGGCAGGAGGCTTGGAGGCGATTTTGGTGACCACTCCGATCAGCTTCTCGTTGCGGAAGGGAACGATCACCCGCGCCCCGCGCAGCGGCTTTTGCCCCTCGCGCACCGCGTAGGTGAAGGGCCGCTCCAGCGGCACAGGCAGCGCGACTTCGCAGAAGTTGGTCATGAGCGGCAAGAACCAGTCTAGTTGATCGTGAAGTGGCGGGAAAAAGTTGGAGAATATCGCTTTTCCCAACCAACAAACGCAAGGTCCATGGCAGTACAATTCACACCGTGACCGCTAAACGAAATCCGCCCGCCGCTCCCACCCTTATCGAGGCCGCCGCGCCTCAGGCCATTGCCGGCCCCATCACCCTCTCCATCGACATTGGCGGCTCGGGGCTGAAGGCCATGCTGCTGGACGCTGCCGGGGTTCCACTCAGCGAACGCCGCCGTGTGCCCACGCCCACCATTCCCACACCGGCGGCGGTGCTGGCCGGGCTCAATGAGCTGCGCGCGCAGATGATGGAGTTCGACCGCGTCTCGGTGGGGTTTCCCGGCGTGGTCAAGCACGGCCGCACCTTCGGCGCTTTCAATCTGCATCCCCTCTGGGCGGCGGGCTTCCCGCTGCAAGAGGAGATGGAAAAGCTCTGGGACAAGCCCGTCCGGGTGGGCAACGACGCCGACGTGGCCGGTTACGGCGCCATCCAGGGCCAGGGCGTGGAGTTGGTCATCACCGTGGGCACCGGGCTGGGCGCGGCGCTCTTCACCAACGGACATCTTTGTCCCGGCCTCGAACTCGGCCACCACATCTGGCGCAAGAAGGGCATGACCTACGAGGACTACCTGGGCCGCCGCGGCCTGGACAAATTCGGCAAGGCGCGCTGGAACACGCTGCTGCAAGAGGCCATCGCCCAGACCGAAGCGCTGTTCAACTGGGACGTTCTCTACCTGGGCGGCGGCAACACCAAGAAAATCATGTTCACCCCCGCTCCCAATGTGAAGATCGTCCCGAACGAGAGCGGCATCCTGGGCGGCGTAGCGCTGTGGCGGGATCAGGGATAAGCGATAATCTTCTAATTTGAACTGTGACAATAGCGTAGACATGGTTCAAATTAGGACCTTGCCGAGTTTTGCAAGAGCTCTACTATTAAGGAAACACGAATGGGGAATACATCTATGACGGTAGAAGTCTTGAAGTCTTGGTTAGATGTGTTGACAGTGGTCTTGCTAGGGCTCACTTTTTTTGCTGGGGCCGGTGTACTCATAACCGGCAACATCATCAATCGGGGCCAAGAGGAGAAGCTGCGCAGATTTGACCACGACTTAACTATAGCGAAATCCGATCTAGCCGTAGCCGTTGAAAGAGCTGCCGATGCCACCAAGGCAGCAGAAATAGAGAAGATTGAGCGTTTGAAACTCGAAGCATCAATACAACCACGTGATATTAGCGCGGAGGAATTTAACTTATTCCGAATGGACCTCAATCATTTTGTTGGCCGATTTGTGAGTGTCAGGTCATACGCCATGGATGCCGAAGCAAGCCGGTTATCAGCGATGATCTTGTCAGCATTGCACTCATCGGGGATCACAACTTCTGACCAGCGCGGAAATCTAATGAATCTTGGGCCTGGCTGGAATGTAATCGAAGGAATACAAATAGCGGGCCCACACTCCCAGGATGACCTGATCAATGCACTTTTGAAATCGCCCTTGGGAACAGACCCGCATCTTAAGATGTTTCGGAAAGAAGACCCGAGAATCGAAGATACTACACCGGTTGAGATTTTAGTAGGAGTGAAGCCGGTGACGGAAACCCCGTAGCTAATATCGTAAAACAATCAACGGAAGAATTGTCGAAGGAATGGCAGATGAGGACAACACCGGGTATGCATCTGCGACGCTGTAGTTGCCTGTGGCCAGTCCACACCGAGGAAAAAGCGCGGAGTTGTGAACCAATCTCCAAACACAAACGTTGCGCCCCTTTTGGGTATCGAAGATGCAATGTCACAGAAGCGGCATCTGCCCCACCATAGGTGACTGTGGCAATCTGGAAGAGAGAAGGAGAATTCCCCCGATGTCTTCCCTACCTATTTCCGCCCCCGCATCGATTGAGAAACTTCATGTATGGGAGGCGGGAGGAGCCGCATCCGCCGAGGCGCTGAGCGCCTGGGTCGGCGCCCGTCTTGCCGCCCATGAAGCGGCTTTGGCCGAGTTGCTGGCCGTTTCGGCTCCGCGTACCCCCGCCAACACCCTCAGCCTCTACGACCGCGCCCTCTACGAGTTGAATCTGGCCGGTGCGCAGGCGGGAATTCTGGACTCCGTCGCCGCAGACAAGACGGTGCGCGATCAGGCTCAGAACGAAGCGCAGCGGGTGGCCATGGCGGGCAGCGCCCTGAGCCTCAATCGCGGCGTCTACGACGCTCTTGCGGCCATCGATCTCGAAGGCGCCAGCGTTGCCACGCGCCACTACGTCGAGCGCACCCTGCTCGGCTACCGCCTGGCCGGCGTGGACAAAGACCAGACCACCCGCGGCCGCCTGCAGGCGCTGCACGAGAAAGCCACTGGACTGGCGCTGGGCTTCAGCCGCAACATCCAGGAGGGAGGCAAGACCATCACCGCCACGGTAGATGAGTTGGAAGGCCTGCCCGCCGATTACCTCGCCCGCCATCCCGTAAGCGAGGATGGATTGGTCACGCTGACCACCGATCCCCACGAGATGCAGCCGGTGATGACCTTCGCCTCCCATCCGGCGCTGCGGGAGCGCATGTTTCAGGCCTACAACACCCGCGCCTACCCGGCCAACAAACAGATTTTGCTCGACCTGCTGACCACCCGGCAAGAGATCGCCAGCATCCTCGGCTTCCGCAGTTGGGCCGACCTGGCTACCGCCGACCAGATGATGGGCTCAGCGGCCAATGTGCGCACCTTCATCGAGAAGCTCAATCAGGCCAGCCGCGAGGGCGCGCGCCGCGAGCACGCGTTGGTGCTGGAGTTCGTCCGCCAGCGGCAGCCTGGGCTGACGGCTATCGACATGACCAGCCGCGCCTACTGGTATGAGCAGTTCCGCCGCTCGGCCTTCGACTTCGACTCGCAGTCGGTGCGGCCCTACTTCCCCTACGCACAGGTCGAGGCCGGCGTGCTGGATACGGCGGCGAAGATCTTCAAGGTAGAATTCAGGCCCTCGGCGGCCGAGGGCTGGCATCCGGCCGTCTCCGTCTTCGAGGTGATCGAGAACGATGCCGTGGTGGGCCGCGTTTATCTCGATATGCACCCCAGGGAGGGCAAGGACAAGTGGTTCTCCGCAGCGCCAGTGGTCACCGGCGTTCAGGGAGGCGCACTGCCCGAGGCGGCGCTGATCTGCAACTTTCCCGACGGCGAAGAGGGCGATCCGGGTCTTTTGCAATACAGCGACGTGGTCACCTATTTTCACGAGTTCGGCCACCTCATGCACGCCATTCTGGGCGGGCGCACAGAGTGGGTGGGGCTGAGCGGCTTTGCCACCGAGGGTGACTTCATCGAGGTGCCTTCGCAGATGCTGGAGGAGTTCTTCCGCGACGTGAAGCTCTTGCAGAACTTCGCCCGGCACTATGAAACCGGCGAGGTTCTGGCTGCCGAGAGCATCCGCAAGATGAAGCTGGCCGGAGCCTTTGGCCGCGCTGATTGGGTGCGCTCGCAGCTTTACTACACCACTCTCTCGCTCGATCTGCACGACCGGCAGCCTGCCAGCATCGATCTGGACGAGACCACGCGGCGGCTCTTCGAGAGCCTGCAACCCTGGAGCTGGTTCGAGGGCAACCGCATGTACGCCAGCTTTGGCCATCTCACCGGCTACTCCTCGAACTACTACACCTATGCCTTCGATAAAGTGATCGCGCTGGATTTCTTTGCTCAGTTCGACCCCACCGATCTGCTGGGCGGCGCGGCGGGCGAGCGCTATCGCCAGACAGTTCTCGAGCCGGGCGGATCGAAGCCGGGCCGGGAGCTGGTGCGCGCCTTTCTGGGCCGCGACGAAGAGTTCGCCGCCTTCACCAAGTGGCTCGACGAAGAGTTCGAGGGGGATCTGTTGCAAGCCTGATCGCGATCCGGCCGCAGGAGTGCGGATCGACCGGACTGCTTCTCTGTTGAACACCTTTTCAGCTTTGTTCAAAGAATGCCGATGAGCGGGTACAGGGTAGTGAAAGGAACCGATCATCCATGGCAATCCTTGAATGGAATAAGAAAATGAGCGTGGGCGTCGAATCGCTCGATGAAGACCACCGGAAGATGATCGCCATCATCAACGAGTTGCAGGAGGGCATCCAGGCCGGCCACAAGAAGGTAGTGCTGGAGCAGGTTCTAGATGAGTTGGTGGAGTATACCCAGGGACATTTTTCGCGGGAAGAAGCGCTCTTTGCTCATACCGACTATTCGGGCGCTGCGATGCACAAGAGCGATCACATGGCCATGATCCAGCGGGTGCAGAATCTGCGCACGCGCCTTCCCGACCGCCCGGTGGTGATGCTCGATCTGGAGTTGATGAGCTTTTTGCAGAGCTGGCTGGTCAATCACATCCAGACCACGGACAAAAAATACAGCGCATGGCTCAACTCCCACGGTATCTTTTAGGGTCCCGCTTGAGGCAGGGGAAGAATGCCGCGCGCCGATCATGCCAAAACGGACCGGGCTCTTGTCTTTTTTCCAGCATCCCGCCAGCTTTTCCGCGTCCATGCCGATAGCTTGAGAAAGAAAGCCTGACCAGGGCCGCCGATAGCCTCTGACTGCCTGGTGGATCTCCACCACGGTCAGAAGCTTGCTGCCCAGCTTGACGCAAGAAGCAAAGTACTCTTTCGGAAAGGTGGGATTCCCAATGTCCTTAATGACATGGACGGACGCCATGAGTGTGGGCGTCAAGGCGCTGGACGACGACCATAAGAAGCTGGTGGGCATGGTCAACGAACTGCACGACGGCATCCTGGCGGGCCATAGCAAGGAAGCGCTGGGGCCGGTTCTCGACCGGTTGGTAAACTATACCAAGGTCCATTTCTCCCGCGAGGAAGAACTCTTCGCTCAAACAAAATATCCCGATGCGGTGAGCCACAAGAAGGAACACGACGAACTGATCAAGAAAGCTCTGGACCTGCAGCAGCGATACAAAGGGGGCGCCACCTCCATGCTCTCGCTGGAGACCATGAGCTTTCTCAAGTCCTGGCTGAATCACCATATCCAAGGCGTGGATAAGAGCTATGCTCCCTACTTGAACAGCAAGGGTATCCGCTGAACCGAGAGGGGCGCATGGAATTGGATTGGCTGCGAGAGCGGACGTCCGGTGCAGGCGCAAAGATTTCAGTTGCGGCTGGGCGGCGGAGCGGCAGGAAGAGACTCGGGGATCCGGGAGGATTCGGTTAGCGTGAAAGAGCTGAAGAAGCGCGCCACATCTTTATCGTTCCGCGCCTGCGCCGAGGGGAAGGCGGCGGTGAGCATATAGAGCCGCTGCCCGGTATAAATGAGGCGGCAATTCATCACTCCGCCGCCGGAGTTGCGGGCAGAGAAGGTGCGCTCTGGGTAGCCTGAGGGGTTGCCGTGGGACTCGTTCACCAGAGAGGTCTGGGAACTGGTCATGGCATCGTCGCGGGCCATATCCAAAATGTGCTCCGGGGAGCGATCGAGGGTGCGGGTCACCGGTGGGTTGTCGGCCCAACTGACAGCGTAGGTGGTTTCGGCGTCGGGGTTGGCGTAGATCATTTCGACCTGCTCGGCGGCACCCTTTTCGGCGTAGGCTGGGACATGCATCTCTTTGATTTGGCTTGGCATATCCACTTTGAAGCCGTCCGGAGTGCGATCCACCGATTGCCACGAGACATGCGCCGCGCGGGTATACGAAGAGCCCGGGCCTGAGGTGACGCTCTCAATGCTCTCCTCAGTGCGAGAGCCAAATAGTCCCCACTCCCGATGGTGCAGGTAGACGTAGTAGACGCCTGCCAGAGCCAACAGGACCAGAACGATGATTTGCCAGCGTTTCACTGTCTCTGAGTCCGCCCATTTCCGCGGAAAGATGCTTTCCGTTTGTTCTCCCTTTATACACGGGGCGAGACAGATCGGCTACCTTTCCTTGCCGGTGCGCCAGGACTGAACGCATTTTTCCGTGCTAGAAAACCATTCTCATTCCCCTGGCATCGAAACGAGTATTCAGCAGAGGCAACCCGAAAGCATCTCACTCACCAACGATGGTTCCAACTCGCGTGTGCCGGTCCCCAACGGACCACATCTCCTTTCCCATCAGATCTCCATCCATCTACGCCTCTCAAACGGGCCTGCCGGAAGGCGGGCCCACTCCATGCCCGAAAAAAGCCGGGTCAGAATCGCCGAACAGATAAAATAGACCACAATGGCTTCTTCTACCAAGGCGAAATCCACCCCCGATGCGGCCGTTCAGGCTCTGGACGATCTCTATGCTTCTGCCGGTCTGGTGCGCAACCTGCGCGGCAAGGCTGGCGGCGTCACGGTGCGCATGAGAATGGAGCGCACCGAGCCGGAGGCGCTGCAACAGCCCGCACCCGATCCACTGGAAGCGGCAAACGGCGTTCGCTGGCTGCCGCTGCCCCAACTGACCGGGCGGGGAGGAGCGAAGCTGGATTGGCTGATGGGCGGTTTTAGCACCCGCAGGGGCGGGCTGAGCCATGCCTATTGCGGCGCTGGCGAGCCCGGCGAATTGAATTTGGGTTTTACCGCCAGCGACGAGCGGGAGACGGTGGAAGGCAATCGAAGATTATTCGTGAAGGCGGTCAGCGGCCGGGCGGTTACGCCGCTGGTGACGCTGCGGCAGATTCACTCCAATTTGGTTGTGAAGGCCGAACGCAAGGACGCGCGCCGCGACCTGCTCCGCCAGGGCGACGGCTTGATGACCGACCAGCCCGGCTTGCTGTTGGGGATTCAGACCGCCGACTGCATTCCGGTGCTGGTGGCCGACCGCAAACGACGAGTGGTGGCAGCCTTTCATGCCGGCTGGCGGGGCACCGCCGCGCGCATCGTCGAGAGCGGTATCGGGCGGATGCGCCTGGAATACGGTTGCAAGCCCGAGAACCTGATCGCCGCCATCGGCCCCGGCATCGGCGCTTGCTGCTACGCGGTGGGCGAGGAGATGCTGACCGCCTTCGAGTCGCAGTTTGCCTACGGTCGCGAGCTTTTTCGCGAGGTCTACGACTCCGACCCCATCCGCAAAAAGTATCCCATGCTGTTTTTGACGCAGCGCGCACCGGGCCACTCGCCCATCGGCCCCAACCTGCACCTGGACCTGATCGAGGCCAACCGCCGCCAGTTGCTCGACGCGGGACTGAAAGAAAGTGCGATCCAGAGTATGGGCGGCTGCACTTGCTGCCAGCCCGAACTCTTTTTCTCTCATCGCAGCTCGCAGGGCTACGCCGGACGGATGTTGAGCGTCATCGGCATCCGGCCCGAGGCGGCAAGCAAGAAATAAGGGCGCTTCCCACCTTTTTCTTTCCCTTCCAATGCCTTTCCGCGGGCTTCCGGCTGCTGCTGCGAACACGGCGCGAACAATAGATTCAATCCCGCCTCCGCCGCCAGGCGTGGCTTAGGGAACCTCTGATTAAGTCGGAGGTTTGAAGGGTACGGGCTTTAGCTCGTACATAAAGCTCAAAGAATCAATGGGCTTTAGCCCCTGAGGAAAGGTTTGGTCATAGGAAACACACTTAATCAGAGGTTGATTAGGGAGAGAGCAGCGCGGCGCGCGTCCAACCCCTCTCCAGGAACGGGCCGAGAGATGGACACGCGCTCGTGCGATAGAAAAACCGCAGGCTCAGGAGGCCTTGGCGGCCGCTTCTTCCGGGTTGACCAAGTCGCGCAGTTCCTTGGAAGGCTTGAAATAGGGAACCTTCTTGGCGGGAACCTCGACGCGTTCGCCGGTCTTGGGATTGCGTCCAATGCGGGAATTGCGCTGACGGATGCGGAAGCTGCCAAAGCCGCGAATCTCAATCTTGTCGCCGCCCTGCAAGGCCCCGATCACGGAATCGAAGATGGTCTCGACGATGACTTCGCCATCACGGCGGGTGAGATCGCCCAGGCGCGTCACCTTTTCCACCAAATCTGCTTTTGTCATGCCCATTAGGCCTCCGCTCACAGCATAAACGGAATCGGCTCAATCATGTGCGAAAAAGAAGCGGGTTTTTTGAGATTTGCGCGCCGGGCGTTGCTTCAGGAATCGAAAATACCCTCCCCGATGGAGTTGGAGCGGGTCAAAACGGCCCATTGGAGTTATCATGACGAGAGTCAAACTCTGAAAAAATCCGATCTTGGCGGAACAGGGATTCCGCGGGTGGTCGTTACCGTGACGCAGGTTCCGCAGTACAGCATTGTTATTCCGGCCTACAACGAGAAGGCGCGCATCCCGGCGGCTCTGGAAGCGGTAGTGAGCTGCATCCGCGCGCAGGGCTGGCTGGCCGAAGTGATCGTCGTCAACGACGGCTCCACGGACTCGACCGCCCAGGTAGTGCGCGATTTTGCCCGCACCGCTCCCGAGGTTCACCTCATGGAGAACCCCGGCAACCGCGGCAAGGGCTACAGCGTACGCGCCGGGATGCTGGCCGCGCGGGGCGAGGTGGTGATGTTCACCGACGCCGATCTTTCCGCGCCCATCGAAGAGGCCGAGCGCCTCTTTGCCGCCATCGCGCAGGGCGCCGAGATCGCCATCGGCTCGCGCTGGCTGGAGCGTGATCGCCAGACCCAGCGCCAGCCCCTCTACCGGCAGTTTTTCGGCCGCTGCTTCAACACCGTCACGCGCATGGTGATGCGGCTGCCGTTCGTGGACACGCAGTGCGGCTTCAAGGCCTTCACCCGTACCGCGGCGCAGACCGTCTTCCAGTTGCAGACCATCGAACGCTGGGGCTTCGACCCGGAGATCCTCTTTATCGCCCTGAAGCGCGGGCTGCGCGTCGATGAGGTTGCCGTCAGTTGGGCGCACGACGAGCGCAGCCGCGTCAGCTACCTAAAGGACGGCCTGAAGATGCTCCAGGAGCTGGCTCTGGTGCGCTGGAACGCCTTCCTGGGCCGCTACAACAAGCCTATCGAAAAGCGGCCGCGGGGCGAATCGAGCCGCGCCTCTGGCTCCTGAGGCCGGCACAGAGCCGCGCATTCTCGACACCGGCCCGCCGGTTTACAATTTCTCCACTGAGATCGATACGATTCAGAGGAGATTCTGCTTATGCTGAGAAAACTGGGACTCGCCGTACTCTTCCTCGCTCTGGGCTCCGTAGCTGCTCTGGCCGCGGACTTCAACGGCAAATGGACGGCCAGCGTGGAAACGCCGCGCGGCACGCAAACCCTGACCTTCACCTTCCACGCCGACGGCGCCAAGCTGACCGGCACCATCACCTCGCCGCGCGGAGACACCGACCTGCAAGACGGAAAGATCGACGGCGACACGATTTCCTTTACCCAGGTGATGAACTTCAACGGCAACGAGTTCAAGATCGTCTATACCGGCAAAGCCGACAAGGACACCATCAAGTTCACCCGCCAGGCCGGCGACCGGCCCGCCCAGGAGTTCACCGCAACCCACTTCAAATAGCGATCAATCCGGCCTCAACCTGGTTGAATTGGCTTGTGCGACTCTTTCCGTTCAGAGGTCCGCGACGCTGTCAAGCTACTCGCTCGCAGGGGCGGCGATGGAGGCGAATCAACTCCTCACTGAGATTGTGGCAAAACGGCGGGTTGGGCTCATGGTCTCCCCGGCCCTCAAAAGCGAGGGAGCGGGGTCACCTTCCCAGATTTTAGGACAGGAACACACTCCTGAAGCGATATACTCCCACGTCTCATAGTGATATACTTTTTATATATCACAGGGGGCTTTATGCGCACACTTATTGACATTCCCGAAGAAGATCTCAAGCTGCTGAATCAAGTCGCCAAGAAGATGTCGATCTCGCGCGCCGAATTTGTGCGGCGTTCGGTCGCTACCTCTCTTGCGCCGCACCGCCAAAAGATGAATCATGCCGCTTTTGGGACGTGGTCCGGCTTGCACGAGGACGGACTCGCTTATCAGGAGAGGATGCGCGCGGA
>CAZBPD010000044.1:0-39474 GCA_964493705.1 uncultured Occallatibacter sp. | reverse complement strand
CACTCCACCACCCAATACCAGCGCGACCATCACCATCACCGGGACCTCTGGCTCGTTGTCACACTCGGCGCAACTGGTGGTGACCGTCAACTGAGTCGCAGAGGGAAAACGATTCGCTTCAGGATGCGATAAGAAAAGGCAGTTGTCACGCGCTACCAGTTTCAATCCGTGCCCGGCATTGCTGCCGGGTGATGCTTGCGCCTGCATGGCCGTCTCGTGGGCCTGTTGATGTTTCAATCCGCACCCGGCATTGCTGCCGGGTGATGCGGAGTTTTACGCCATGCGATGCAAGCCATTTCTTGTTTCAATCCGCACCCGGCATTGCTGCCGGGTGATGCGAGTGCTAGGAGGATTGGGCTGGGTGCCAGGATCGTTTCAATCCGCACCCGGCATTGCTGCCGGGTGATGCCGCCGGCGATTTTTGGGCCGGGATCGCAGTACCAGTTTCAATCCGCACCCGGCATTGCTGCCGGGTGATGCCGAAGCCCGAGGTGATGCCTTTTGACCATGATTCGTTTCAATCCGCACCCGGCATTGCTGCCGGGTGATGCATGGCCGGCACCGTAGTGCCTAGTTCACTGCAAATGTTTCAATCCGCACCCGGCATTGCTGCCGGGTGATGCGATGGCGCAGACTAGACGAGGATGTTGATGGGCAGTTTCAATCCGCACCCGGCATTGCTGCCGGGTGATGCAGATCGTCAGGCACGAGCGCCGCGTCGATGGCCTGTTTCAATCCGCACCCGGCATTGCTGCCGGGTGATGCGGTATTTGTTCGCCCACCCCATCGCCTGCCAATTGTTTCAATCCGCACCCGGCATTGCTGCCGGGTGATGCGGCTGTGCCGATTTCCCCAGGGGCTGGGGCGATAGTTTCAATCCGCACCCGGCATTGCTGCCGGGTGATGCCCCAGCCCGGTACTGATGTGGTGCCGGATGTGCCCGTTTCAATCCGCACCCGGCATTGCTGCCGGGTGATGCGTCGCCGGGAGCCGGGATCTGCGGGAGCGGAACGGTTTCAATCCGCACCCGGCATTGCTGCCGGGTGATGCACGATGGCCCCATGCGCGGGGCAATGGCCATATTGTTTCAATCCGCACCCGGCATTGCTGCCGGGTGATGCAGATGATGGCCAACGAGATGCTCAGCGTTTTTCAGTTTCAATCCGCACCCGGCATTGCTGCCGGGTGATGCGTGGGGACTGTGGACTTTTACACGGCAACTGCCCAGTTTCAATCCGCACCCGGCATTGCTGCCGGGTGATGCGTAGACGTTGACGACGCGGCCCAGGCTATCGGTGTTTCAATCCGCACCCGGCATTGCTGCCGGGTGATGCGTAACGGACACGCCCGAGGCATCCGATGTGTCCATGTTTCAATCCGCACCCGGCATTGCTGCCGGGTGATGCACTGCTCGATGGGGGATAGTTATAGTTGGGATAGGTTTCAATCCGCACCCGGCATTGCTGCCGGGTGATGCCAAATCCGGAGGTGCAGGGTTATTCGAGGTTGGGGTTTCAATCCGCACCCGGCATTGCTGCCGGGTGATGCACACCGCCGGCATGGGGATTCTCAACGCCTATCAGTTTCAATCCGCACCCGGCATTGCTGCCGGGTGATGCGCCATCGAGATCGCTCCTGTGTTACTATTTCTGCCATGTTTCAATCCGCACCCGGCATTGCTGCCGGGTGATGCACTCCGGATGGATCGTTCGAATCGGACGGCTCTGTTTCAATCCGCACCCGGCATTGCTGCCGGGTGATGCGGTTAAGCGTGGCTGCCGGGTCCGCCTACTCAGGGTTTCAATCCGCACCCGGCATTGCTGCCGGGTGATGCGCCCCCAGGCCGTTGCCACAGGTGGGAGTTGCACAATCGTTTCAATCCGCACCCGGCATTGCTGCCGGGTGATGCGGGCACTGATGGGACGCATATTGGGGCCATTAACGCGTTTCAATCCGCACCCGGCATTGCTGCCGGGTGATGCTCCGCGCTCGCAAACCCGTTAAAATCATGACTCTTCCGCGGCGCAGGCGCGAACCTGCAGCGGGGACGGAATTGCGGGAGCAATACTGTCCATGGCGCCGAAGCTATGTCGTTGAGAATCATGCGGGTATACGAAGCGCGAAACAAGCCGGTTTGGGCGGGAGCTGGTGGTTCGCGCGGCGGAGATTAGAGCGATTCCAGAATGGCTATACCCTGCAACCTTCTTGCCAGGTCGTCGCTCGCTGGGGCTCGCGCCAACTTGAATGCATGGTTTCTGGGTACTCCAATTCTGGAATCGCTCTAGACCACCAGCGGCCCGTCAAAATCGATTGCCTTAAACTTACCATATTCTTTGATGAAATGATGGGAGGATTCGCTGAGCCGGTAGAGACGCAGGCAATCTTCCAATAGATCCACTTCTTCGAGAATCTTTCTTTCGAATTCTTCGTATTGCATAGGGTTTACGCGGCATTCGAAGACCGACTTCTGCACCCGCTGACCCACAGCTTCGCAAGCTTTGGCGACACGCCGCAAGCGTCTTCGGCCCTGAGGCGTTTCCGTCGCGACGTCGTAACAGACCAAAATCAGCATGGTTAATGCTCCAAGTACGGCAGGTAGTCTTCGGCTTCTCCCCGGATGACGCGGGCCAGCAGGCGGGCTTGGATCTGGGGCAGCAAACCGACGGCCAGTTTTTGATCGAGCAGTGGGTGGGTAACTAGTTCCTGCTTGCGCTCCTGATAGGCGAGGATCAACTCTTTGCGGGCGTTGTCGTGCATCTGGACCGCCCCTCCGGGGCGATCTTCAAAGTCCTTGGCTTGAAGCTGTTTGCGATTGACAAGGGTGATCGCTAGCCGGTCTGCAATCAGGGAGCGAAACTCTTCCATCAGATCGAGGGCGAGAGCGGCGCGGCCGGGCCGCACCGTGTGCAGATAACCTAGTTGGGGATCGAGCCCAACGGACTCGATCGCGGTACGGCAATCGTTCATCAGCATGGAGTAGAGAAACGAGAGCAAGGCGTTCATGCGGTCCCGCGGCGGACGGCGACTGCGGCCATCGGGCGTGAATGCCGTGCGCTGATCGAGACGAATCAGAAAGGAAAATGCAGCAAAGTAGCGGCGCGCCGATTCGCCTTCAAGGCCGCGCACAACATCTAGCGAAGGAGCAGATTCCAGATGGCGGAGGTTATTCGCCAGCGCTTCGGCGGCTTCCCGCAGAGGTACGGCATCGGCTTCATCATGGGCGTCCCGCGCGCCTCTCAACAAGACGTGGCGACTGTTCTTGAGCTTGCCGGCAATGCAAGACTTGGCATGCGCCAGGGCGAACTCCTCGGAGTTGGCCCGCGCAAACTGCGCCTGGCGCAGCAGAATATTGCCGCTGATGGGACCTTCAAGGCGGGCTTTGAATCGTCCATTACGGTCGAGAAGAACGAGTGTCTTGCCTTCTTCGGCCAAACGGCCCATGACGGCGGGCGAAACGAGCACGTCTCCAAAACAGACCACGCTCCCAATGTGATGCAAAGGAACCCGCAGCCGTGTCTCCTTCTCGAACTCGAAGCGCAGAGTATCGTTGTCCAGATGCAGGTATCCAGGCAGGGTGAGATAGAGCGTGTTGAGCAGGGTCTGCATACGAAATCAGTCCTCAATGCGAAACAGATGAGCGCGCAATGCCTTCCGCCTTGCTTCTTCTGCAAGCATTTGTGGCTGGCATATTTCGATGAGTGAACATTCGCGGCAACGGGCATCGTTGACTGCCGGCGGCATTCGTTCTGAGCGCAGCATCTCACGAATCGCGCCGGTGGTGGCTTCCACAAGGTGGCGCAAAGCTTGGGTGATGGCAACTTCACGGCGCCGGTGGCTGCTGGCGTGATAGATGGCGCCGTGCAAAACAGAACGGCCGGTCATTTCTTCAAGGCAGAGTGCCTGGGCCGCCAACTGGATGTCATCATGGGTTTGTTGGCGGCGTGGGCCGTGTTTGTATTCGACGGGATAGGGCGAGCCGTCGGGAAGAAACTCAACGATGTCGGCCTTGCCAATCAGGCCGAGGCGCTCGCAAACCAGCGGCAGCGCCCGCTCGATGCGCACGCCCGCGCGCAGTTCGTAACCAGCCAGATCGACCAGGGCATGTACGGCATTGCCGCGCGCCGTGTGCAGGTTGTAGGCAAAGCTCTGTTCTTCGTGAATCAGAGCGCACTGACGCGGGCAGTAGCTGTAATGCTGCAACGCGGACAGCATGATGTAGTCGTCTTGCTCCACGCCGCCTCTCCCTAGTTGTCAGTTATCAGTGAACAGCTGTCAGTTGCGTTAGATGCCCAGGATTTGCAGTTCGACACCCTGGGGAAGACCTTCACTGTTTACGGTAACGGTGTAGTCTTCCCAATCACGCGGCGCAAGGATACCCTCGTTGAGCTTGGGATGAATGCGGCGAAGAAGCGAGTGCGCCGGCGCATTGCCGAGTTCACTGGCGTGCTTGAAGATGTAGAGGCCGCGTGTGCTCATTTCACCGCGCGCCGCGGAGCGGTCATGGTCGAACATGTTGACCAGAGCTTCCCAAAAGAGTTGGAGGTCTTCTTCGGAGAAACCCGTCTGCGCGGCCAGATGGGCGGAGACAAAGCCATGCGCAACATAGAGTCCATAGGGAACCGTGAACTTGCGCCCCATGGTGCGGTTGTCGCCGCCTTGCTTTTCAGCCTCGGCTTCGGTGGCCACGGCCATACGCGTGATGGAGTGCTCCAATGAAACGATGGGATCGACGGAGCGCCCAAAGGTCAACTGCACCGGGCCACGCACCTGGCCGCAATTGACGCCTGTCGACATCACCGCGCCAAAAGCGCGTATGTCAAAAAAGTTTCGGCACATCCAGGCGCGTGCCTCATCCACCTTGTCGCCACCCTTGCGCTTTTTGTCGTCGCCATTCAACAGATCGGCCGCACCAATGCCGATATAAGCGCGTTCGTGCTGCTGGTTGAGAATTGCCTTTTCCTTGACGTAAATCTCATAGGGAGGAACTTCTCCCTTCGCAATGCCCACATAGTTGCGCACCTTGCGCTTGAGGCAGACATCGGTGACCAGGCCGCGCCCGGTCTCGGCGTCGACGCGCGGCAGGTTGCCGGCATCGGGGTCGCCGTTGGGATTGCCATCTTTCACATCGAATAGAATTGCAAAATCGTAGCGGTTCTTGAGAGCGGTCATGCCTTTTCTCCTTTAACGGATTCCGGTTTCTTGGCGTAGAACGCCTGCTTCTGGTGGTAGTAGCCAATGGCGAACCGGCCCTGATCGGCGATGGATAGATGCGCAGTAAATCCCTCGTTGCCGTCGAGCTCGTCGACGATTTCGCCGAGCAGCTTTTCCAAATTCACTGCCCGTCCACGATTTTCGATCTTGGCCAGATGGTGCTTGCTGAGCTTGAGTAGATTGGAAAAGACAGTGACCGGCGTGGACGACGCAGCGCCATAGAATCGGTCGCGGATGGTGGCGTTGAAACCGGGGCTGGCTTCCTCCTGCACCTTTTCAAGCGCAGCGAAGAGCCTCCCCAGTCTGTAGCCGACATTGGTGTTGGCAAGATCGAGAGACACGTGCAGTTCCTCCTCTGGTGCCGAAACGCCGCCCGAACTTGGTCGGCGAGTCTTGCGGTTGATGCAGGCCTTGATGAGCGCCGCGCGCGGATAGTTGACCTCGCGCTCGGCGCGAATGCGGCGCAGGGCGCTCAACAAGAGAGTCTCCGGATAGGGCAGCCCGGCGAGTATTGCCCGCATGGTCTCACCGCCAAGGCTGGGGGGGATGTTTTCGGACTTGCCTTGAAGAGCGGTGCTGGTTAATAAACGGAAGAGCGAGGGATAGGCAGGCTCATATGGAGCATGCTCGATGGCAATGTCGTCAAAATGCTCGACGATCCGCTCGGAGAACTGCTGGACCGTTCCTGTCAGCCAGAAGCGAATCGAGATGCGAGCGGCATTGGGAGCCAGACCCAGCACAAAGAATTGCGTCGTCTTGCCGCTCACGTTCAAGCTGCCCTGCTTGACGGATTCATAGAGAGCTTTGACTGCATTCGTCTCTCGATCGGGGTCGTCTTTGGGCGGATCGCTCCACAAATCGGCGAAGGTATCTTCAAGTGCATTTTTCTCGCTGGCCCAAAAGACAGTAGAGGAATCGCCAACTTGAATACGCTGCCTGGAATCCTTGCTCAGCAAATGATTGAGCGCGGTGGTATAGGCGAAGGCCGAGCGCTTGCCAATAGGAGCGTTCTCACCCTGCTTCTGTTCCTTGCCGTAGGACTCGAAGGCGCGAAGGTTGAAAGAGACAATATTCGCGCCCGAGGACTGCGCTCCCCACACGCCTTTGATCGACGGATGCAGACGCTGAATCTCAGCTTCTTCCCCACTGACGAGACAGATGCCGCGCACAGCGCTCGATGACTCTTCATTCTCGCCTGACGCTTTGGCCAGAAGTGCTTTCACAACTACAGCCCGTGCGCAAACTAGCTCCGTGTCGCGGACAAGCCGAAAAGAGAGATTTGGATTGGTGGTTCGAATCTCCTCCCAAGATGGAGATTGCTCAAGCTGCGGGAGCGGCACATCGGAAAGAAAAGCTTGAATCGCAAACACACCTGGTTCGTCTGCTGGAAGTTCTACCAATCGCCCCACGAACTTCGCGTGTTGAAGAACAACCCGATCCGGCTTGCCTTTGGTGTCGATGCCCAGTACGTATTCAGCCGTATCCCACAGCAGATTGGCTGCGGGTCCTGAAGTCTTTTTTACGCCTTGTGGAACGAGAAAGGACTTGGCCCGTTTCTTCTTGCCGTCGCCACTGCGCGTATCCTCGATCTGCACAAAGTGTCCGTCGCTGTCGATGACGATCACAAAGGGGATCTCTTTTAACTCGAAGCCTTCGGGCGCCAGCGCCGTTTCGGCGTCGCTGGCCTTGCGTTCGTAGTAGCGCACCAGTTCCTGAAGGATCATCCCCGCACCTCCGCGCTATCCCATCGGGGAATATTCACGACGCCATCGATCATGTGCGCTTGAAAGAATCGCGGCTGAGGAGAGGCAGCATCGCGAAAGTCGAAGTCGTAGAGCATCCAGCCCAGTTCCCGGTCTCCACGCAATTCGTCGGGAAGGGCAGGGGAATCTCCGCCGGTTTCCACGAGGCGAAAGTCGCAGGCGAACTCGCGGCAGCCGAGGTAGGGTTGATTGATGCATTGTCCTTTGGCCGCGCGGCGGGCGAACATCTCGCCGAATTTTTTAGAATTCTCTTCCGCGCCTGCTCGGCCAGTCATCGAAAAGCTCGCCGTAATGCGGTATCGCACATCGCGCAGCAGAAGACTGGCGCGCTGCTGGCGCTCCTCTTCAACATAGAGTGCGATGTTTCCTGAGCCGCGCTGCATAGCGCTTTTTACATTGGCAGAGGAGAGCTTGCCGCCCACTTCGTTGCGCCGGATGGTCGTCCAGCGAACAGGCGCGAGCACCTCGACCTTCTCTGGATGCCAGGAAATCGCGGGCTTCCAGAGAATCGATTCAAAGATGGCGCGCACAGCAGAGGGAGTAATGATGTCGTAACTGACCCGCTCGACCTTCATCTCCGGGCGGGTAAAGCAGGCTAGATCTCCGCTGACTTCCATACAAAAGCGGGTAGGCATTGCGCCTCCTGACGGATTCGGTAGGAAAACCCGAGCAGGAGCATTGGAACACCTCGACTATGAATCTTCTATTGAAATTCGGAGAGGGATCATACTTTAGCAATAAAGCTGGGTTGGATCGGGGTTGCTGGCCTCATCCACCAGAAGGCCTAGTTGGGGATGGTAGGCGGTTTCGTTCCGCAAGACCCATAGGTCGGGCACGACCTCTTCCACATCACCTGCCTTGAGCAGCGCACTGAACGGGTATTTCCGCACCGAGACGGTGTAGCGCTGCAATTCGCGCAACAGGTCGCGGTGCAGTTCCTTGGCGCGCAGACGCGCAATGAGCGGGCGGCTGTCGTGGCTTGCATTCTCTGGATTCGCATAGGGGACAATGACCGCAACGCTGCCGTCTTCATCGATCAGATGAAACCGCTCCGCCGCCGCGCGGAATTGAATCTGGCAATTCCTCGCATCCCTGGTCAGCAGATCCTGAATGCCGTGCTTGTCCAGAACGTCTCTGGCTTTGCTGTAGTACCGATCGAAGTAGCTCTTGAATACTTCAGGAGTAAGAAGATCTTTAGGGCGTTGATAGAGAATGTCTTTGCAGGCGTCTTCGCCAAAGCGTAACAGGCCTCTCGGCGATGGCTGGGGTGGGACAAAGACGAAGACCTGCCCCTTGCCTTGCATCTTTCCTTCGCGGTTGCAGCGCCCCGCTGCTTGGGCAATCGAGTCCAGGCCCGACAGTGCACGAAAGACCACGGGAAAATCGACATCGACGCCCGCCTCGATCAACTGTGTGCTGACTACGCGCACCGGCCTCTCGTCCAAAAGGCTTTGTTTGATCTTGCCGATCTCGACACTGCGATGCTCGCCGCACATCATGGCAGAGAGATGCATGGTCCCCGGCGGCATACGGCGATGCAGTTCCCTGCAATCGGCGCGCGTGTTCACAATGGCCAGTACAGATGCGTGTTGCGCCACCTTCTCCGCAATCTCATCCCAATCGCCCGGCGCATTCAAATCCTTGGGCAACTCGATAGTTACGCGCTCTAGTTGGCCATAAAGTTTGGTCGAGTCGGCGACAATCTCAGTAGCTTTGTCCAGTCCGCGCAACCATATTTTTCCGAACACATCTGCGCGCTTCTCCAATGCCGGCTGCGTCGCCGTGCAGAGGACGAAGGTAACGCCGTAATGATCGATCAGCAGTCGCATCACATCCAGAATCGGTTGCAGCAACTCGGGAGGAAGCAATTGCGCTTCGTCCAGTACGATCACGCTGTTGACCAGATGGTGCAGCTTGCGGCAGCGGCTGGTGCGCGCGGCAAAGAGAGATTCGAATAACTGCACATTGGTGGTAACGACCAGAGGCGCATCCCAATTCTCCGCGGCCAGGCGGCTTTGGACGGTTTCGGAGCTTGAATCCAGATTGCTGTGGTGTTCAAGGACGGCGTCGCCGAAGATGCCGCGAAAGACATCCGCCGTCTGCTCGATAATGCTGGTGTACGGAATGGCGTAAATAACGCGCCGCCGGCCATGGGCGATGGCGTGTTCAAGTGCGAAGGCGAGGCTCGATAGAGTCTTTCCCCCTCCTGTTGGAACAGTGAGGGTGTAAAGCCCCGGCGCTTGCTTCGCTTTCTCCCTGCACTGGCGCAAAACATCCGTACGCAGCAGGTCAATCGGTGAGGGATTTGTCTTTTCCGTCTTCTGCCTTATCCATTCATTGAAGAGTGGAAGCAGAGAGGCAAGCGCTAAATAGCCGCCACGCTGCTTGCTCTTCTCCTGGTTCATGAAGGATTCCGTATCCAGAAAATCCGCATCCGTCAGGCAAGAAAAGAGCATCCGAATCCACAGGTGCAAGCCGCCGGCCCCGCCAAACTTATCCGATTTGAAGGAAGGCGGTTGTGCTGCCAGTAGAACTTCCGGCGCAGCAGGGATCGCCTGCTTGAGCAGTCCTTGCTCATCTCCTTCTTTCAATCTATTTTCGAGTGCGGCGTTTCCCGCTCCATCTGCGGCCGACCAGTCTGGCAATCCTGCATGGTGACCGGCGATTGGATAGGCTAACACCAGCCCCAGATTCCCAAGCTGTTTTTTAGCATGGAGAGCGCCTGCGCTCGAGTGATTGACTTTACCGGGAGAAGAATCCACAAGGTGCGCTTCAAAACCGCTGGCGCTGCGAATGTATTTCTGAAAATCGGAACTAAACTTTCCCAGATCATGCCAGCGGCCCGCCAGCTTCCCCCATTCCGTGGCATCGAACTGAGCCGCCATCTCGCCAGCTAGACGCGAAACTTCAGACAAGTGTTCCTCAAGAGGGTGGGTGACCGTCGAATCGTCTGGATGAACGTGCGCAATTGGATGAAATGTATGCATCGGACTCCATCAAATACCGTATCTTCTGAAAGGTAGCCAAAGACAACCGTGCCCCGCTCCTATGGTAAAGCAAGTTTTGAATCATCAGTATGCTGCCGCGCAGAAAATATTCAGCTCGGTTGTTTGAATGAGTAGAGTTGAGCTGGCTTTCGGCCCGTGGCTTCCATCTCTTTGGTTGGCCTTACCTATCCAAGCGACAGAATCTTGCGGCGAAAGTTTCGCTTATCCAGAGCCTTGCCAAGGATCGCTTCGTGCAGTCTCTGCAATGCGGTCAAGGTGAATTTTATTGGCAGCATCTGAAAACCGACGTTGGTGTATTCGAGCTTGTTGCGCAGGCGGTTCACGGCATAATCAACAATCATGGCGTGGTCAAAGGCCAACGACGGCAATGCCGAGATGGGAAACCAGCGGGCCGCTGCCGCATCTGTTGTTGCCACCAGGGGTGATCGATCAGCAGGCACGAGGGCATAATAGGCAACGGTGACAACCTGTCCACGCGGGTCTCTACCTGGATCGCCAAA
Organism: uncultured Occallatibacter sp.; assembly: GCA_964493705.1. Lineage (GTDB taxonomy): Bacteria > Acidobacteriota > Terriglobia > Terriglobales > Acidobacteriaceae > Telmatobacter. The sequence goes on along the minus strand of CAZBPD010000044.1, from coordinate 28,992 downwards.
AGTGTAGAGCTGCTCAAGATAGAGGTTTTCCGTGCCTGTCTCTTCACGCAGTTCTCGAAATGCCGCAGCCTCCAGCGCTTCTTTGGCATGGACAAAGCCTCCTGGCAGCGCGTTTTGCCCCTGAAACGGAGGAATGCCTCGCTCGATCAGCAGCACCTGTAGTTCGTGGTTTTGAACCGTCAAAACCACTATGTCGACTGTAACCAATATCTGTTGTTTTTCATGGAAGTACGAGTCTGGCCCTTTCTTTGGCGCGATGCACGCGAACGATGGCTCCTGCATTGAACTCTACGGAATCGGCTTCGATTCCGTCGCTGAAGATGCATCCCCCAGACGGCATGGATGACTCCAGCAACAGGACCTCGCCTTCGGCGATCCAGCCCGCTACCAGTTCTGCACTGGAATGCTTGCCCAGCGGCGATCGCAACAGCCGATAGACGATCTCCCGTTGCATCAGACCAGCGAGGAACGGTATATCGCGCAGAGTGTCAAGCAAGTCCAGCAGGCGAATGCAGGAACTGAGCAACTCCGGCGTGGACTTGCCGATGGCCATGCCACGGGTACCGGCGCTGACGTCCGTGGGCACGAATTCCTCCTGGCTCAGGATCTCACGGACCGAGGCCATATCGAGCTTGAGAATCAGGGCCAGGATCGGCTTCTCCGGGCTGGCTTGCGTCACCTGGCTGATGACCGGCATGTCGACCGACGTGAGTTGCAGCGTGGACTCATCGCACACCTACATCGCGCCACAGATGTTGACATGCTTCTGGCCCTGGGCATGAATAATGATCGAGGGCTCGTAGGTGGCTGTGTAGCAACTGGTGAGGGCAGTGCGGCGAAACAGGGCCAGACCCGGCACGGCAGTGATCAGGTCACCTTCAACTTGAATATGGGCAGCGATCTTGTGGGCCAGTTCGGACCGCAGGGCAAGCACATGGATTTCATCGCCGACTTGGTCGGCATTGCCCTTGCGAGTCTCTTCTGCCCTGTTTGCGCCTTCAAACTGCATTCTGCTCCCCATGCTCAGCGTACCGCCGGCTCGGCGTTGCGTGTACAGAAAAATAGGGAGTTCAGAGGAATAGGCAAGAAGTTCGCAGGATTGTGATACCGCTCGAATCTCGCTCTTTCGTAGTATCGAGGAGTCGGTTGAGGCGAAGTCATCCCTCAGGGCACGCCAGGAACCGGCGTGAAATCCCGGCAGATTCCCACTGAGGAGGGACTTGAATGAAGCAGGAAGTAGCCGTAGTCATCGGCGCTGGTGGCATCGGAATGGCGATAGCCCGCCGTCAGGGTTTTGGAAAGCACATCCTCCTGGCAGACTTCAATGAGAAGCTGCTGAAATCTGCCGCGAAGGAGCTTGCCTTAGCCAGCTACAAGGTATCGGCGCTCAAAGTGGACGTATCGTTGCGTGCATCTACCCCTTGCGCGAGAGATTGGCGCACCGCTCGGCATGTTGTCGATTGAAGCCCTTTTCCCAGCCGGTACGGCGACAGACATGGTTGCCACCACCTTGATTGTGCTGCGCGATGAGCAGGCGGAACGCGACCTCTTTTCGTCTCCCAGATTCGGCGAATTGGTGAACGATGGGACGAACTACACTAACCTTCAGCCAGAACAGAGCATCGTAGCTCACCTCTCGGCTTGATGGGAAGAATTGGATTCACAAACAGATTTGCAAAGGAGAAGCGATGCAGAAGCGCACGTTGGGAACAAGCGGTCTTGAAGTATCCGCCCTGGGCCTGGGGTGCATGGGTCTGAGCTTCGGCTACGGCCCAGCGACAGAGCGCCGCCAGGCAATCACCCTGATTCGGACAGCTTGCGAAAGTGGTGTGACGTTCTTCGACACTGCTGAGTGCTACGGTCCCTTCGCCAACGAGGAAGTGGTCGGTGAAGCACTTGAGCCCTTCCGCAAGCAGGTGGTAATTGCCACCAAATTCGGTTTTGTGGACGGAGATTCAAAGCAGGGTTTGGATAGCCGCCCGGAACGCATTCGTGCGGTTGCCGATGCGTCGTTGAAGAGACTGCGCACAGACGTCATCGATCTTTATTACCAGCACCGCTTGGATCCGAATGTTCCTATTGAAGACGTCGCCGGCACGGTGAAGGAACTCATCGCGGCAGGCAAGGTCAGGCACTTCGGCATGTCGGAGGCTGGGGTGGAGAGCATCCGCCGTGCTCATGCGGTGCAACCGGTTACTGCTCTGCAGAGCGAGTACTCGCTGTGGTGGCGCGAACCGGAGAAGGAGATTCTGCCCACGCTTGAAGAGCTTGGCATTGGCTTTGTTCCCTTCAGCCCGCTGGGCAAGGGATTTCTTACCGGCGCCATCAACGCAGACACCGCCTTCGACAAAACGGATTTCCGCAACGTGGTGCCGCGCTTCGATGCGGGCAACCGCAAGGCCAACCGGGCGCTCGTCGATGTTCTCAGCAAAATCGCCGCACAGAAAGGCGTAACCAACGCACAGATTGCACTCGCCTGGTTGCTCGCGCAGAAGCCATGGATTGTTCCCATCCCTGGCACCACCAAGCTGCACCGGCTGGAAGAGAACCTCGGCGCCGCGGCCGTGGAGTTGAGCGCTGGCGATCTTGCGGAGATTGAAGCTGCCGTTCTCGGCATCGAGGTAAAGGGCGCACGCTACCCCGCGCAATTGCAGCAGCGCGTGGGCCGGTAGCACGAGAAGAGCCGAGTTGGCCATCAGGTGATGGATATCGGTGCGATGAATGCCTTCCTTGCAAGACATCGACGGCAATAGGGCCCTGGAGCAACATGCAATCTCAATGAAAGTGACAGTATGAGGATTGAAATGACACAAGTGATTGTTGTGATCGGAGCCGGATCGATCGGTCAGGCGATTGTGCGGCGCATCAGTGCAGGAAAACACGTCTTATTAGCCGATCTGCGCCAGGAAAACGCCGATGCCGCTGCCAAGACGCTCAATGATGCCGGGTTCAATGTCACCACCACGGTTGTGGACGTTGCCTCGCGCGCCTCGGTGCATTCATTGGTTGAGGCCGCTACCAGCCTCGGCGAAGTCTACGGCGTCATCCACGCCGCGGGCGTCTCTCCATCGCAAGCCTCTCCGGAGACGATCCTCAAGGTCGATCTCTACGGAACCGCACTGGTGCTGGAGGAGTTTGGCAACGTCATCGCTCGTGGTGGCTCAGCGGTGGTCATCGCCTCGCAGTCCGGCCATCGCCTGGGGCCGCTCTCCACAGAGCAGAATGCAATCCTTGCCACCACGCCGGTCGAAGAGTTGCTCTCGCTCCCCATGCTTCAACTGGATCAGATCAAGGACTCGCTGCATGCCTACCAGATTTCCAAGCGAGGCAACTCGCTGCGGGTCATGGCCGAAGCCGTCCGCTGGGGAAAGCGCGGTGCGCGGGTCAACACGATCAGTCCCGGCATCATCATTACGCCTCTCGCCAACGATGAATTGAAGGGACCGCGCGGTCCAGGCTATCGCCGCATGATCGAGATCTCGGCTGCCGGACGAGCCGGCACTCCGGATGAGGTCGGTACTGTAGGAGCGCTGCTCATGAGCCCTGACGGCGCCTTTATTACCGGTAGCGACTTCCTCATGGATGGTGGAGTAACGGCTGCCTATTGGTTCGGCGACCTCGCTCCAAAATGAGAAATCTCCACCTCGCACAGGAGTGCTGCTTGGCCCCAAATCCGTCGATTACGCGGGGAGATTCATGGCCTCGCGCAAGTAGTCATCAGCATGTTACAAGGCAGGATGGGGCCATAATTGGGTCCAGCGGGGCGGGATCTACCCCTCTGTCTTATTCCGGCCTGGTGTGGGAGAGCTTCAGATTCACCGCAGCCGGATGACAATGCCGGCGCCGAGGCTCATGTTGTTTTGCAGACCGTTGGTGGAGTTATTAAAGTGTGTTGCCATCCAATCGGCCTCAAAAGCGCGCACCGCGATGCGTGGCGACAACCAGACGTTCAATCCCCCGCCAGCTTTCATGACTTCGGCGTTTTGGCTCGGAGTGCTTCCTCCGCTGACCGGGAAGGAACTATTGGAGCCGAATGCCTGACCGCCCAGCAGTTGGCCAAACAGTGTAGTGCGGCTGTGTTTGAACCGTAACGAATAGCGAGCTCCGGCGAAATACATCACCAGATCCAAGCTGACGCCGGAAGAGTTAACGTTGGCCCTCTTCATGCCGGCAAGTTCGCCGATGACTCCGATGTTGCGGTAGACCAGGCTATGCACCTGCAAGCTGCCGCCCTGCAGCCAGAAGTTCGGTCCAGCAAGGACGTTGGCGCGCGTTGCGCTATAGGTGACGGCCAGGTCGGTCTTATCGCTGGGCGATTGCGCGGCCAGTGTGGGAGCATTTTGAGCCGATAGAGCAACGGGCATGGTAAGCAGCGCTACCCCCCACATGAGCGGCCGCCAGAAGTGCATTTTCACGGGAACTCTCCTTTGCGATTACTCAACGGTCATTCGATGCGGTTGACGGCGGAGTGCGGCGCGACGGCTCGTGCGGAATGCAGCGCCGTGGCGTATCCCCAGCCCTCCAGCTTGATCGCCCAATCCAGCTTTGCGCTTCGCAACGAGACCCCGGAGGGCGCAAAGGAGCCAGAGAAACCTTGGGTGGCATTGAATACCTGAAATCCGCCGCCGCCCGGATGCGCACGATAGGCCGGGTCGTCGTGCCCGATGGCCGCGGTAACCGCAGATTGTGCTCCGGCCGGCAGCAGGTCGTTAGAGGAACTGCCCCCTTCACCGAAACCCACAATGGAAAAAGGGAGCAGAACAATGGCAAAAGACACAAAGCGGAATGAGCGATGCATATCGATTCCTTTCTAAGAACCTGCCCGCGGAGCAAGTCGGCCTGATAGGACGCGTCGCTGCGCGCCAGCGACCGGGAGATCCGGGCTTCGTCTAAAGCGATTCCAGAGGGCGACCCCAGTTTCTGGGGTAGCTTCTACTCAACACAGCGGAAAGCAGAAAGAAAAGCCCTCATCGGATCTGAGTCTGAGGAGGTTCGACAGCCGGTCGTCCAGAGCAGTCATTCGCTTCTCGTGAGGTTGTTTCCAGCATTTTTTCGCTCTATCGAATAGCGGTGGAGTCCGCACCGAAGGCGCATCGCTCTGGCCTTGCGGTTCAGACAATGGGTCGGGCTTCAATTTAGGAGTTGCTTATGCCGCATTTATTGCTTAAAATTCTCCCGACTTTTGTTCCCATTCATGCAGGACGACTCGCGCGGAGAAGTAACATTGCTCTTGGATCGGTGGCGCGGCGGCGATGCCGCGGCCTTCGATGCTCTTGTGCCTGTGATTTATGCGGATCTGCGCAGACTGGCGCAAAACATGATGCGCCGCGAGCGTTCCGACCACACCCTGCAAACCACCGCCCTTTTAAACGAAACTTACATGAAGTTGATGCAGCAGCAAAAAGTTACATGGGAGGATCGCTCCCATTTTTTTGCCTTTGCCGCGCGATTGATGCGCAACATTCTCACCGATCATGCCAGAGCGCACTTGGCCGGGCGGCGTGGCGGACCCAATCGCATCAAGATCGAACTCAGCGACGATCTGGCATGGATCGGCTCGGCAAACGAGGAGATCCTCGACCTGTATCGGGCGCTGGAACGTTTGGAAGTCCTCGATTCAAGGAAGGCGCGGGTGGTGGAAATGCGTTACTTCCTTGCCTTCACGACAGCCGAGGTTGCCGAGGCATTAGGCATCTCGCTGGCAACCGCGGAAAGAGACCTTCAGTTTGCGCGTGGGTGGCTCTATCGGGAGCTTCGCGGGGAAGGCGCGGCGTATGAATCCCGAAAACTCATTCGCGGAGATTGAGGCTCTCTTTCATCGCGCCATGGATGCCCCCGAGGCTGAGCGGGCGCTGTTGATCGAGCAGAGCACGAATGGCAACCCTGCGTTACGCGACGAAGTATTCTCGCTGGTGGCCGCGGTCTCCGCAGCTGACCAACTGCGAGCCAGCCTTCCTGCCCATCGCGAAGCGAATGCCGGGCCCACCGACAAAGTCGCGATCGGGGCGCGGTTGGGATCATTTCAACTGGATCGTTTGCTGGGCAGAGGCGGGATGGGCGAGGTGTATGCCGGGCATCGCGTCGAGGGCGATCTTCAACAGCCCGTGGCCATCAAAGTCATTGACGCGCGGCTTGATTCTCCCCAACTGCGGAAGATATTTTTTCGCGAACGCGATGCCTTGGCCCGTTTGCAGCATCCGCACATCGCCCGGCTGCTGGATGGCGGAGTTACCCCCGGTCACTCACCCTACCTTGTCATGGAACTCGTCGGGAACGAAGCGACTCCGGCGGAGCGCCTGAACGTCTTTTGCGAAAGCAGGCACCTCTCACCGCGCCAGCGCGTGGCGCTGGCGATCTGCCTGTGCGATGCCGTCTCGTTCGCCCATCACAGCCTGATCGTGCATGGAGACTTGAAGCCGGAAAACGTGCTGGTTACAGCCAACGGAGATGCAAAGCTGCTCGACTTCGGCGCGGCACGCCTGCTTGCAGCCGAAGAGACGGGCTTCCGTGTCTCTGCGTTTACCCCCGGTTATGCAAGCCCGGAGCAGATGCGGGGCGAGCCGATTACTGTAGCTTCAGATGTTTTCTGCATGGGCAGGCTGTTGGAGCGGATTCTCGGCACGACGAAAGACGGGGAGCTTGGCGCTGTCATCGCGAAGTCGACATCAGAAAAGCCCGAGAAGCGTTACCAGACCATGGAGGCATTTGCGGGCGACTTGCGTGCCTGGATGGAGTATCGGCCATTGCAGGCCTGGAACGGACACCGGGGCTATGCGCTGCGAAAATGGCTATGGCGCAATCGTAAGGCGGTGGTTGCGACGGTAGTGGTCTTGTCGGCCCTGGCCGCCTGCATCTTTCAAACCCAACGATCCGCGCACCGGGCGAATGAGGAGCGCGACCGGGCGATTCGCTCGGCAAAGGCCGTGGAAACGTTAGCGCACCGCCTCCTCTTCGACCTGCAGCCGCAGTTGAAAGAGATTGGATCGTCAACGGAAGCGCAGCACCAGGTGGCCAACACAACCCTTGCTTACTTGAACGAGCTATCGCGTGACCCAAGCCTGTCCAGCGAGACCTTGCGCCTGGACACGGCCAATGCCTATGAGAGCATGGGCAATCTGCTGGGCAATCCCTACTACGAAAATCTTGGCCAGCCGAAGGAGGCGGTTGCCGCCTTGCAGAAAGCGGTCGCCACAGCTTCGGCACTGGTTCGGGAAAAGCCGTCCAACAAAGATGCGGTTTTCAGCCTCGCCAAGATACAAACCAGCCTTGCGGAAGTGGAATTTGGAGCAAGCGACACGAAATCCGCACTGCAATCAATGACGGAGTCGGCAAAGAACTTCCAATTGCTCACGCAGGCATCCGATGCCAAGCCACAGTTACTGGTCGAGGCCGCTTCCACATTCGGGTCGCTGGGCGATCTCTACGGCGGCGTGCAGGGCATGGCCTCACTGGATCGAACGAAGGACGCGATGGAATGCTATCGCCAGGCGAGTCTTCTTGATGAACGCACATTGAAGATCGACCCTGCCAACGTGCGCGCCCGGAGGGGCGTTGCCATGAACGACTACAAGATCGCGAACCTTACGATGGAGACAGATCCGAATGCGGCCATTGCCGGATTCCAGAAAGCTCTGGCCGAATTGAGTTTGCTGCCCAAAGAGATTCAGTCTGGAGCGCCTATTGTTAGGCTTGTGATTGTCATCGAAGGCCACCTCGGGGGCGCCTATTTCAAGCTGGGGAGGACGGCGGAAGCAATTGCCAAGAAGCGCTTTGTACGCGATCAATCGGCCATGCTGGTAGCCAGAGATCCGCTCGACGATCGTGCCCACTACGACCTGGCCACCGTGGACAACTCGCTCGGCGAGATTCTGGCTTCAACCGGCGACCGGCGAGGCGCCCAGCTAGCCTACAAAGAAGCTCTGGAAAACATAGACTTCATGCTCCGGCGCGATCCGGAGAATGCGACGCTCAAAGACCATCGGAAGGATCTGGAAGATGCGTTGCAAGAGCTGGACCGGCCGCCAGCCAGGCAGAAGACTGCTCCGCAGAAGACCAATCCAAAATAAATGCCGCGCAGTGTAGGTTCTATTTTTCACCTTCCACCAGTGCCGGCAAGAATGGCGTGGGCCCGCTGCTCTGAGACCAAGGCCTCCGCCGTCTTGCCATTGGAGCGCTGCATCTCGGCCAGGCGGTTGTAACTCTGTGCCAATTGAGTGCGAAGCTGAGCATCGTCCCCGGCCTGAGCGGCAAGCCCGTCGAGCGACTCGGCAGTCCAGTGGATCAGCGTCTCCCGGGCTCCCTTCGAGTTGGGCAATCGGCTAACGGGCTCATAGATTGCGGACTCAAGAGAGTAGGTGAGCTGCTGCATCTGGCGCAGGCGGGATTGAGCCTGGTTCCGCGAGCGCTGCGCCGCCGAGTCCATGGCGACGGAGTAAAGCGTGGCAGCCAGAACAGCGACTGCCAGGATCAGCGCCGGGTAAAACAACTCAGGCCTCCGCCGCGCAAGCAGCGTCGCGCGGTATAGCACCGTAGCTCTGCGCGTCGAGACGGGCTTGCGGTCAAGGTAAGATCGCAAATCGGCCGCCAGTGCGTAGGCCGACGCATATCCCTTGCCTGGATCGGCGCAATTGGCCTTGTTCAGGATGGATCTGAGGTCATGCGGCAGATGCGCCAACCGGCAATCTGCAATCAAGCTGGAGATGAACTGAACGGCTGCCGACAAATCGTCCGCAGCAGGATCGGCGACGGAAATCGCGCTGGGGAATGCCGACAGTCTGGCTTGGCCCGCGGCCGTGACACGAAAGCACTCCACCCTCAGATGGCCATGAGCCAACAGGTTGCCGTGCGCCGCAGCCAGGGCGTCCAGGTATTCGATGGCCATGGCGGCGCGGCGGGCCAGCGGCCAATTCTCTGTTCTCGCCACAGCCAGCGCCGGTTTGGCAGGTACGAATTCAAAGAGGAGATAAGCCTCGTGGCCGGCAGTTTCTCCGGAACCGAGCAGGCGCGGAATCGCCGGGTGGTCCATCGCGCCCAGCTTTCTCCTGCGCTCCAGGAACTCCAATTGGCTCCCCGCGGTGAGTGATTCAGAAAGAAGGTCTACGGCAACCTGCTGTTCAAAATCCTCTACACGCTCGGCCAGCCAGAGTCCCGGCTCCAGTTCTCGTGCGATCCGGTACTTGCCCAGGAGTTCCCCTTCGTTCATAGGATCTTCCTCCGCGCTGCCCTGAAATGATCTGCAACCCCCTCGCTCCTGGGCCGATGCAGGCTCTTTCCTTTCGCGCCGCTCCCAACATAGTAACTCTGTCCAGGCGGCATGAGGGTCTTTTCCGCTGTTTTCCGCTTACCGGAACAGAGGGATAAAACAATGCAATCTGCCATGACTTCAGATCGCCATTCGCTCCAGTCGTCAGCCTTCAACCTTTCCTTCCGCCGCGTCTTGGGTCAACCGCTGAAGCTGAGCCGGTTTGCGGCTCTGTGCGCCGTCCTGCTTGCGCTCGCGTGCTGCGCCTGGAACAGCGCCGCCGCGCAGAACGGCTTCACCGGGGCGCAGAGGGTGCTGGGCGCCGGCTTCAACAACGGATACGGAATCAAGGGAATCGCCGTAGACTCCAGGGGGAATGTCTTCGTCGCCGATCCCGGCAACAATGCCGTGAAAGAGGTTTTGGCGGCCGGCGGCTACACCACGGTCAACACCCTGGGCAGCGGCTTCAATCAGCCCCAAGGCGTCGCGGTAGACGGCTCTGGAAACGTCTTTGTAGCCGATACGGGTAACTTTGCAATCAAGGAAGTTCCGGTGGCCGGTGGTTACAACATGGTGAATACCCTGGCCTCAGGGTTCGCCAATCCCGAGGGCGTCGCGGTAGACAGTAAAGGAAACGTGCTCGTTGCCGACGGCAGCGGCAATGCAGTGAAAGAGATTCTAGCGGTCAATGGCAGTATCCCTGCTTCACCCGCCATCAGGGCACTCGGCAGCGGCTTCTTGAATCCAACCGGTGTTGCTGTGGATGGAACCGGGAACGTTTTTGTCGCCGATCAAAACAGCAACTTGGTAAAAGAGATTCTGGCGGTTAACGGCAGCATCCCTTCTTCTCCAGTAATCAACACGCTGGCCACTGCGCATGGGATCTTCAACGGCCCCGCCGGAGTTGCGGTGGATGGGAGCGGCAACGTGTGGGTAGCCGAGGCCAGTGGTTTCGACCTCAAGGAGATTTTGGCGGCGGGCGGATACGTAACGGTAAACACGCCGGCTACGGGCTTGCACTATCCCACCGGAGTGGCCGTTGACGCCGCAGGAAACGCTTATGCAGCCAATTACGGCACACTGTACCAGTACCAGTGGGGCGCGGTAAACTTCGCCTCCCAGCCGGTAACCTCAACCAGCAGCACGGTGCAGATGAACTTCACCATCCCTGCGGGTGCACAGGTAGGCAACTTCGCCCTGACCACCCTGGGCAACAAGAACACCGACTTTGCCGATGCCGGATCGAGCACCTGCACCGCCCAGACCTACACCGCAAACACCAACTGCGTGATCAATGTGAATTTCACGCCTCTCGCGCCCGGCCTGCGGCGCGGCGCGTTGACGGTATTTGACACCTCGGGGAGTCTGCTTGGTTTCTGGCGAATCTACGGCACGGGACTCGGGCCGCAGGTGGCCTTCAACGCAACCAAGACGGCTTTGACAGCAACCGTCGGCCCCGACATGACCAATGCCATGCGCGTGCAGGCCGACGCAAAGGGCAACTTGATCGCAGCCATCTGGGGCGACGCGGCAAGCGATCCCAACAGCGGCTCCCTGGTCATCTTCAAGAACAACGGCTCGGGCTACAACACAGGAGTCACGATCGCCAGCGGCCTCGCCCAGCCGGTCGATCTAGCCATCGACGGCGCCGGCAACGTATTTGTGCTTAACGTGGCGGACGCCAACAACGACCCCAACAGTGGCTCGGTCCTGTTGTTTCTTCGATCGACCTCGGGCTGGGCTTCATCGCCAATAACCGTAGAAAGCGGCTTGAACTATCCCTGGGGCATGGCCGTGGATGCACAGGAAGACTTGTTTGTCTCTCTCCCCAACAACGGACAAGTGATCGAGTATCCCATGTCAAGTTCGGGGTCGGGTTTCGCTGCTCCGATTACGCTGGCCTCCAGTCTGGTTTCTCCCATAGGACTTGCTCTTGACGGCAGCGGGAACCTGTTTGTCGCCCTCTACCACGATGCAAACCATACTCCCAACGGCGGCAGCGTGATCGTGTTGCTTAAGAACTCGTCCGGCTACGGTTCTCCCGTCACTGTGGCCAGCGGGTTGAGCTACCCTGCCGGCGTGAACGTCGACACCAACGACAACCTGCTGGTAGCCAGCGTCGAGGACGCGAACGGGGATCTATCTTCCGGGGCCATCCTTGAATTTCCGTTTACCGGAAGCAGCTTCGGCTCGCCGGTTTCGCTGGCCAGCGGCATGACCTATCCCCAGGGCATCACTCTCGACAGCGCGGGAGACATCTTCTTTCCCGATCAAGGGACCAACCAACTTTACGAATTGCCCCGCGCCTTCTCGCCGGCTTTGAGCTTTGCCGCGACGATCCGGGGTGCGCTCAGCACGGACAGCCCGAAAACGTTGGCGGTGTACAACATCGGCAACCAGCCGCTGGACTTCACCTCGATTGTCTTTCCGGCTGACTTCCCTGAGAATGCAACCGATTCCACCGACTGCTCTTCAGCAACGCCGCTGGCTGCCAATGGAACGTGTACGCTCACCATCGACTTCAAACCGGCAGCGGTGGGCTCCTTGAACGAATCTCTGGTCCTGACCGACAATGCACTGAATGCGCCAGGCCCCAGTTACACTACGCAGAGCGTTTCCCTGAGCGGCAAGAGCACTGCAGCCCCGATTACTCCCAGCATCACCTGGGCGACGCCCGCAGCGATCACCTATGGCGTCGCACTCAGCAGCACCCAATTGGACGCAAGCACGCCGGTTGCCGGAAGCTTCACCTACAATCCAGCGATTGGAAGAATATTGAGCGCGGGAAACCAGCTTCTCTCGGCGACATTTACGCCAACCGATACCTCTACGTACAGTTCCGTCACAACCACAGTCCGGCTGGCCGTAACCAAGGCTCCTTTGTCGGTCATCGCCTCCAATCAAACGATGACTTATGGCGGCTCGGCGCCAACGCTGACCGGTACATTGTCCGGTGTTGTCTCTGGCGATGGCATTACAGCCAGCTACTCGACCACCGCGCCCTCTAGCCCGTCGGCCGGAACGTACCCCATTACGGCGGCATTGAGCGATCCCAACTCGAAGCTGGCCAATTACACCGTCACCAACACCGGCGGCACGCTCACCGTTGGCAAGGCCGCGCTGACGGTGACGGTTGCCAATCAGTCGATGACTTATGGCGGAACGGTGCCTGCGCTCACTGGCACGCTGACGGGGGTGATCCCGGGTGACGGAATCACAGCTACCTATACGACCACAGCGACCTCTGCGCCGACCGCGGGTTCGTACCCCATTACCGCGACACTGAACGACCCCAACACAAAGCTGGCCAATTACACCGTCACCATCACTGCCGGCACGCTCACCGTTGGCAAGGCGGCGTCGGGTGTGCTGATTGACTCGAGCTCGAACCCCGCGCTTGTGCAGAACTCCATCACCCTGACAGCGACTGTGTCCTCAGCCAACGGGAGCCCGACCGGCATAGTCACCTTCCTCGACGGCTCGACGACACTCGGCACTGGCACACTCAATGCGACCGGCGTGGCAACCATTGCTACGGCCGCACTGGCCAGCGGTTCCTACACCATTGCGGCATCCTACGCGGGGGACGCCAACTTCACCGGCGCCACAAGCGCAAGCCTCACCGAGGTGGTGGAAGATTTCAGCCTGGCGATCTCAGGCGGGTCGGCAGGGATCACCTCCGTCACCGCGACGGCAGGGAGCAGCGCGGTATTCAGCTTCACGCTGAGCCCAACTGGCTCCGCCACCTTCCCCGCGGCGATCACACTCTCTGCCAGCGGTCTGCCCGCGGGAGCCACCGCCACTTTTTCGCCGGCCACAATTGCAGCGGGCGCGGGTTCTACCACGGTCACGCTCACCATACAACTGCCGCAAACCGCGGCCAGCCTTCAACCGGGAGGGCTCAATGCCGCAACGCGTCAATTGGTTGCGACGAACAGCCCCCGGTCGAAGCATGTATCGAGGTTGCCCCTTTTCGCCTTGGCTTTGCTGCTGTTACCGTTTGCTGGCAACATGCGCCGGGCGGGAAAGAAGTTGATCCAGACGCTGCCTCTGCTTCTGTTCGCAATTGTGGGGATTTCTGCGGCAGCCTGCATGACTGGATGCGGAGGAAATGCAACCAGTACAAACACAACACCTGTCACCTACACCATCCAGGTGACGGGAACAGCCGGCGCATTGAGCCATTCAATGGATGTGACTTTGATTGTGGATGGAGTGAAGAATTAAGAAGACAATACCCTGCCCGCCGGCCAGGGGGTTTGCCGGCGGGCAGGACTCGTATTATCACCAGCTGAAAACGGACGGCATGACATCCAAGCAAACCACAGCATCGATCCGAATCAAGGTCTTGCTTCTACTCCATGCAGTGGTGCGGAGATCCGATTCGCCGTACAGTCTTCTACTCGTTTTGATCAGTAGAATTACTCCCTAAAAGTCGCCTTATCGCAAGGATTTCCGGATGGCACATCGCAGCGCACAAAACGACCGCACGGGTGTACGCAAACTGCTTTTTTCAGGAACGACTATCACTGGTTTCGGAGCAATACCACAGAATACTCTGCGGTTAAAGAGGAATTCACATCTTGGGAAATCCTGACCATGTGCGCTCGGACGGAATCGCCGTTGCAAGCCTGGGCTACTGCACAGTAAGTGCGACTCGTCCCGTTGCAGTGGTTGAACCGGAGATACCGGTTATGGTGACAGTGTAATTGCCGGCGGTGGTGCCAGGATTGCCTTGACCGCCCCCGCCGCCGGTGACATTTCCGCTGCCCCCGCAACTGAGCGCACCACTGCCCAGCGCAATGAGGAGCATGAGTCCTCCGAGCCTGCCTCTCCAATTACGCCGCCGCGCCGGGATGCCGATCAACACCATGCAGGCCAGAATTGCGCCACCCGCCCCCGGCCAGAAGCGTGGCGCGGAATTCCTTGCAGCAGTGGCTGCCGTGGTGGTCACAGTGAGCAGAACTGTTTGCGCGTTGACATCGCCGATGGAAACAGAAGCGGGCAACGAACACACCGGCGGATCGCTCGCTGCCGTGGGAGCGATGGCGCAGCTCAGGTTCACTGTTCCGAGAAAGCCTTCGAAGGGTGCGATGGTGACCGACGTGGTATTCCCGCTGGCGGCGCCGGGCGCCACAGAGATTGCCGTTCCGGTGAAGACGGAGAAATAAGGCCAATCCGGTGTGTCGAAGGAGGCGACCGCTCCACTGGTCGTGCCCACGCTGTTCTGCGCAACAACCTGGTAGTAATACGTTGTGCCCGCAGCCAGTCCGGAGAGAGGAGCGCTGACCGTGTCGAGGGCCGTAACGGAGCCAAGATCCACCGAGGCCGTCTGGCTCGCTCCGCTCAGGGTGACGCTGGAGCCATAGAGAAACCATGCGTGGGTGTCGGCGCCGTTGGGGTTCACCGTGGCTGCCAAGGTTGCACTGGTATAGGAAACGGCAGCGGCCGCACCGGTGGCGACGGCCGGCGCCGTGGCCGTGGGAACGGCGGTCACCACCACCGAACTCGAAGCTGAGGCGCCGGCGTAAATCAAGGCGCTTGCCGCATCGGGTGTGTATGCGGCCAGGATGCTGTCTGTCCCCACTGCGAGCGAGCCGCCGGGAACGGTGATGGTTGCGCTGCCCCCTATCAGGGTGGCGGGCAGGGAAGTATAGATGCCACTGGTTAAGGTTACCGACCCGGTTGGCGTCCGGTTTCCGTTTCCAACACCTACCGTGACCGTCACGCTCAGCGGCTGCGCTCTGGTAATACTGGAGGGCGAGGGATATACCGTCACCGTTGCCGGGTAGACTCCATTGCCCACCAGGGCGATGGTTTGCGGGGAGCCGCTGGCGTTGTCGGCGATGCCGACAGTTGCCGTCAATCCACCCTGAGCAGCCGGGGTGAACTGAACCTGAAGCACGCAGTTTGCTCCCGCGGCCAAGCTCGATGCGCAGGAGTGCGTTAGAACGAACGAGGAAGCAGCCGCGCCGGTCAGCGCAAGATTCAAATTGGCCAAAGCCGCGCTACCGGTGTTGGTCAAGGTGACCTGCTGGGACGCGCTCGTGGTTCCTAGCTGTTGGGGAGAAAAGAAGAGGCTGGTGACCGACAGCGATGCCACCGGCGCGTTACCACTCAGGAAAATGCTCTGCACCGCATAGCCCGGAGCCGTTGCGTTCAGGCTATTATCCGTGAGGGTAAGCACTCCATAGGCACTGCCGTTGGAAACCGGTGCAAAGCCAATCGGCAACCCGCATGTGGCGCCCGCGGGCAACACTCCCGGCGCGGAAGAACTGGGCGTCAGAAGCGGACAGTCCGATGCTCCGTTGCTGGTCAGCGTGAAATTCGCCGTGATGCTGGGATTATTGCCGGTCGCTGAAATCGGGAAGCTCAGGGGTGCATTGCCGGTGTTCTGGACTTGCACCGTCTGGGGACTGTCGCTGCTGGTGGAACCGGCAGAGGTAGCGGCGAAGTTCAACGCCGGCGCCTGCGAACGCGTTACCTTAACCACGCGGCTGTTGTACGCATCGGCGACAAACAAGTCGCCCGCACTGTTCGACGCCATGCCGACTGGATAGTACAAGCCCTCGCCATTCGCGGCAGTTGCTACGACGGTCGGTGCGCCGCCTCCGGCCGGCACTTCGACCACGCGGTGGTTGTACGAATCCACAATAAACAGGTCGCCGGCGCCGTCCACCGTTATGCCGTAGGGTTCATTCAAACTCAGGCCGTTCACCGTAGGGTCGATGGCCACCGCGGCGCCGCCCCCGGCCGGCATTTCGACGACTTGGTTGGCGAATTCATCCGCAATGAAAAGATCCCCGGCACTGTCCAATGCCAGGGCGACGGGATAAACCAATGCCTTCCCATTCACCGTGGGGTCGAGGGCAATGGGCGCGCCGCCCCCGGCCGGCACCTCGACCAGACGGGCGTTGTCCACATCCGCGATGTACAGATTGCCGGCTGCGTCGATGACCATCCCGCACGGATAACGCAGCCCGATCCCATTCACAGTCGGGTTGATGGCAACCGCTGGCCCGCCTCCGGCTGGCACCTCGATCACATCGTCGCCGTCCAAATCTGCGATGAACAGATCGCCCGCGCCATCCACCGCAATGCCTCCGGGAGTCATCAACCCCACGCCGTTCACGATGGGGTCGATAACGATGGGCGCGCCGCCGCCTGCCGGCAGTTCCACCACCCGCCCGTTATTACTATCCGCTATAAACAGGTCTCCCTTACCATCGGTCACCACGCCGAAGGGTGCGTTCAAAGCGATTCCATTCACCATCGGTTCGATCGCCGCCGGTATTCCGGGGCCAAAGGCGATCTGCGGACCGACGCCCGTCCCCACCAGATTGCCGGCAGTGATCGGATCTCCGCTTTCATCTGTCAGCAACACCGCCCCATAACGCTCTCCGGCAAAAATCGGCTTAAAATTCACCGTTACGGTACAGCTTTGGCCAGTGAGATAGCGGCTCCCGGCAGCGCAGGTTCCCGTGCCGGCATTGCTAAAATCCAGCCCCGGAGCGCCCTGGGTCACTACGGAAATGCTGCCTAGTATCACTGTCTCAGGAAAGAGAAGGGTCGCCGTAGAGGTTGCGCTGTTGCCGATATTGACCGAGCCGAAATTCGTTTGCGCCGCGGCGGTTGTCGAGGCGATCTGCAGCCAGGCGACAGCGAGGAAGATCGGGAATGACAGGAACTTGCAGAGGGCGCGGGTTCTCTTCCGAGATCGATCCACGGAAAGGGAAGAGGACGAATTGTTCACCCCGGCCCGCGCCGCGAGGGCAGGAACGCCCAGTTTGGGCAACACCGATGCAAAAGAGAGGGGCTGCATTGCAACCTCCATAGTTTTCAGATGCGGCGAAGCAGGGATAGGCCCAACCATTTTTGAAGCGCATCGACAAACAGCCACGCGTCAACTCTCCCAGGACGATGGGCAGGACTGGAGTCGGTTCGCAAGGTGGAACTCTTTCATCGTGTGACGCAGCCAGCGTATCCGGGCCATTATCGCGTCAACTGCGTGCTGGCCGACGTGTGGATCGCACTTGCTGCCACACAAATGGTCAGTGCGATCCGTTGGGGGGAACGTCAACTGCGATCGCTCCTGGAGCAAATCCAGAGTCCCTTAGTCCTCTTTAGTGAATGCCGGGAGACCGCAAAAATCGGATTTAGATGAATTACAGGACGGCAGCGGAGAGGGTGAATCGAATGGTTGGTGGCCATGGACGGGATCACAATGCAGCATAACATATTTATAATCAACATATTGCTTATGTGTCTGTGTAGTGTTGCCCTGGTTTATTGTCCCTGTTTTTCAGGATTCAAAATGCTCTCGATGGAAATCCTACCTCAAAATGATACGCCTTTCGACGCGCACATAAAGGCCTTCAGGAGGCGTAAAACACAGCAGAGGGTATTTGCAATCTTTGCAAATCATCCGATGTATTTTTTTAGGCGCAAAAGCACCTTGATACGGTGATGCGCCTGCTGGCCGCTCTCGACCTCGAACTCGTGCTCCGAGCGCGCACCAGGAGTGCGGCCAAAAAGATCGAGAAGATCTTCTGATGCCCCGTCAGCGCTACGAGCCTCTCAATGTATTTCTGAACAGCCGTCTCATCGGTGTGCTTCGGCGTGAGGCTTCGGGCGCCATCTCATTTCGTTACGACCGCGCCTGGCTTGACTGGGAGTTCGTCATGCCCGTCTCGCTTTCACTTCCGTTGCGCGAGCAGGCTTACAGCGGAGCGCCGGTCATCGCAGTTTTTGACAATTTGCTGCCGGACAATGATGCTCTGCGTCGAACCATCGCTGCGCGCACTCGTGCAGGAGGTAGCGATGCATACAGTCTGCTGGCTGCGATTGGCCACGATTGTGTCGGCGCACTTCAATTCCTGCCTCAGGATGTTGACCCTGGACCGGCGGGCGCTGTAGAAGGCGATCTCATCAGCGAAGGCGAGATTGCCACGCTTATCGAGAATCTGCCCAACGCTCACGACGCCTAATTTCTGTCGCCCATCCAGAAGCCGGGTGAATCCTAATCCAGGCGAATGTATGCGCGTTGCGCGCGCCGTTTTAACGCAGGAACTCGTTCCCACTCACTGTTCGCATCGCCCCAGTTCCTGCATCGGAATTTTCGATGCAGGGAACGAGGCGACGTTTGAAACTACAGAATCGACGATTGCACAATCATTTCGAGCTATTGGTTTTTGCCTACCACCAGTACGACAAAAGATCCTTCCGTAATCGTGCGCTTTGGCTTTTGTGCCGAATCAGTCGCGGGAGTCACGACGATGGTTGCCGCGGGCAGAAATATCTTGCCGCTCTTGCCGTCGAATGTCATGGTCTTTGCGCTTTGCTGCGTCTGAATCGGTTCAAGAGCGACAAACTCGTTGGCCGTTTTCTCCTGAATGACGGTGATCGTGCCCTCGCCGTTGGAGATGAAGGCCAGTCCGTCTTTCTCGTCCCAACCAGCAAAGTCCGTGCCCGCTCCGGAGGTAAGGCTGGCGAGTATTTTGCCGCTGGCGCCGTCGATCACCAGCGCCATCTTGTTATGGCCGCCCACAAAGAAGCGATCGTTCTTGCTATCGATGGCCAGACCGGTGGGAGCGGTAATGCCGTCCAGTGGGATGTGCCGCTTCACCTCCAGGGTCTTAGGGTCGAAGGCAACCAACTCGTCCTTGTCCTCCAGCGCGACATAGACCAGGCCATCCTTGCCGGTGCCGATGCCTTCACCGTCTCCACCCACATCAACCGTGCCCACTACTTCGCCCTTCGTAGCGTCGATGGCGGTGATGTTGTGCGAGCCGTGATTGTTGGTGAAGACGCGATCGGTCTTCGCTTCATAGTAGATGCCGTCCGGTCCCTTGCCCACTTCGATCTTCTTGATCAGCGTGAGATCGACGGTGTTGAACATCGAGACCTTATTCTCCTTGCCGTTGCTGGTGAAGCCGTGCTTCGAAGACGGAGCAATGGCGATGCCATGCACGCCGGGGGTGTCTTCGATCACGCCGATGGCCTTGCCGCTATCGGCATCGAGCACATTGACGCGCAGGCCATGGGCTACGTATAGACGGCGAGCCGTGCTATCGACAGTGATGTAGTCCCAGCCTTCGCTGCCGGCAACGGGGTAACGGGTTTGCAGCTTGAAGCCGCTGGACGTTTGCGCAGCGGCAGAGCCGGCGAAAAGAATGGATGCAATCAGAGTCCCGACAAGTTTCATCTTTTGAGTCTCACTTTCTGTGCGTGCTGTAGTCGATTGTCGATGAAGCGCCTGCTACGGCCGGGCATGGTGTTCCCGGAATCAGATGTGGTTGGCGACGGCAAAGCTGCCGTTGGTATCGAGGACCGCCCAAGCGGTGTTGGTTGTCTCGTCGATGCCGTAGGTGTCGATTTTGTAGCTCGCATTCCATGGGCCATGGACGAAGCTGCCAGAGGCGGCCTTGATCCAGCTTCCCTTGGCGTCCAATGTCGCCAACCCGAATGCTCCGCTCTTCAACTGTGCACTGGATGCGATTCCAGGTCGATAGCTCATCGACAGGGTGTAGACATCGGTCCGCTCGCTGCCGATGTTCCTGGCCATGCCGAAGACGGTGATGATGTCGCTGCTGGTATGCTGAGTGGCCGGTGCCCAGGCGGTGTTTACTGCATTGCTGCAGAAGCGATCATTCCCGTCTTTTTCGGTTCTTCCATTGATTCCGCCGAGAATTGCGGCTTTTGTGCCGGCCGGGGACTTGTCTCGCACCTTAGTGTAAGATTCGCCGGGCGCGATCAGGAACTCCTTGCCGTTCAAGCCGTAGCCGAAGGTCTCGCGCTTGAGAAAGTTGAGGGTCGGAGTCTTGGACATAACATATTCGTTCCGCCTCAACACCGGATATACATCGGCGGAATAGAAGTCCACCGTAACCAGCGGGCCGCTCACCGTAAAGATGTAGAACCCGACGGTGTTCAGTTCCTGGCTAAGCGGCGTCTGGCGGAGACGGCCAAAACCCTCCGGCGCCGCGGGCTCGTCGTAATGTTTGTCGTTGGAGGGATCAGCCGGGATATAGAACTTGGAACTATCGGAGGCGCAGAGAAGCTGTGTAACACTCGCCGAGACCCCGTCGGTGGTGGTCACGATGCTGCGATCGTGCATGTGGTCGTGGCCGTGGATGTAATAGCGGGCATTGTTCTCTGCCATGCACTTGATGAAAGCATCCTGTTGTGCGGGGTTTTGCGATGGATTCTTGCCAAAAAGCGTATCGACATGATGCACATCGATCAGGCCTTTGTGGCCCAGTACAAAGGCGTGCATGCTTGCCGGTTTGAAAGAAAGCTGCCTGGTTATCCAGCTTTGCTGCTTGCCGATGGTGGTTTCCAAAGAGAAGGGCGAAGCAGCCACGCCGCCATCGAGAGGCTCGAACTGATCGAGAAGCACAAAGCGCGCATTGGCGTATTCGAAGGCATAACTCAAACCATTCAGATTGCCATTGCTGTCCGGGTCGGGACTGCCCAGGATCTTGCCCACGCGGAAAGGTGCGCCGGTGGCGGCGGGAGGCTTGGCATCCAGGCCATCGACATTGAAAACGCCCAGCGGCGAAGTGTTATGGATGGCGCTCTGCGTCTGCGGCCAGATGCGCACAAAATCCTGGGCATTGGCCTGTTTGGATTCGTGATTGCCGCGCAGCGGATAAAAGCCGATGCCGGCATTGTAGAGCGACTGCGCATACAGTGCCCGGGTGCACAAACCGGCCGTCGTTCCCTTGTCGCACAGGTCGCCAACTTGAACCACGAACTTGACTTTGTGGCCAATGAACTGCTGGTTGATCTGTTCGATTATTTCCACCGCTACGGAATTTGGATCGACGCCATCGTCTTCCGTGATCCACTGCGTGTCGGCCATGACGCCAAATCTCCACGGCGTGTTCTGCGGCGTAGGATGCGGCAAGACGCTTGACTTGGAAGATGGCTCACTGGCGGCGATTGTGCCAGCCAGTGCCAGCGCGCCGGCGCCCAGAGCCGCGCTGCGCATGAATTCTCTTCTGTTTACACCCTTGGATTGCAATTCTTCATTCTCGTTGTCTTGGGCCATCGCTTCCAATCTCCGTAAAGACGAACTTTTGATTTGTTGTGGACTATTCCAACGCTTTTCATCCGCCTTTGCGTTCAAGGCCAGCTTTGCCCGGTTGTCTGGAGCAAAGCTGGCCCTGAAAGAGCACAAGAGGCTTTGACGCGAGACTACTTTTCGCGGCCCGAGGTCCAACGAATGCCACCGGCATAGGTGGGATGATAGTACTCGCGCTGAACGACATACTGCGTGCTGCCGTTGTAGAAGCCGAAGACTTCGTTGTTGAGGTTCAGGCCGTAAGCATAGACTTGAAATCCCTTGGGCAATTTGTAGCTGGCCTGAGCATCAAATTGATAATGAGCGTAAAGATAGTTGTCGCCCGCCGGCCCGGCAGTTCCACCGACCTGCGGATTCGCAACCGTTTGCTGTACGCCATTGACAACGATGGGGTTGCCATTCGCGTCGGTGGCATAAGAGAGGTTTTCATACTGATAGGCATAGATCATCTTGTCATCGAAGGTCATGCCAACGCGCATGGAGAAGCGCTTGGTGTCGAAGGTGGGACTGATATTCCAACTGTTCGGCGCCTGACGAAGCAACGCCGGACTGTCAGTGCGCAGAGGATCGACGTTATTGGCTTGCGAGGTGGTGTAGCTGTAATTGGCGGAGATTCCCGCGCCCTTCAGCACGCCGGGCAGATAGGTGAGGTGCTGCTGGTAGCCGAATTCAATGCCTTGCACATGAGCGCTGCCGGCATTGATCGGCTGGGTCACCAGCGTGGCCTGTCCGGGGTTGTAGATGGAGGTGCTGGTCAGAGTCTGTTCGGTGACGATGGGATCGGACAGGTCCTTATAGAAGTAACCTGCCTGGATCAGGCCGAGCGAGTTGAGGGAACGTTCGTAGAGGATGTCGTAATTGTTGGCGTGTTCCGCCTTGAGTTTGGGATTGCCAACGCTTACCGTGGCCGGGGACTGCGACGTGTCGGGTATGCCTACCGCCGCGGAAATATCCTGCGGGTCGGGACGGGCCAGACCGCGGCCGTATACCAAACGCAAGTCGGAATCCTTGTCCAGAGCAAAGCGCAGCGATGCACTGGGCAGCACATCGAGATAATCGCCGCCGGCCTTGAAGTCGAGAAGGTTGTCGTTGGAGTTGAAGCTCTTGGTATCCACATGGGTTGCTTCAAAGCGCAGCCCGGCGACAAGGCGAACCCGGCTGGCCAACTCGATGGTATTCATCACGTAGCCGGCTGGAATGCGTTCGATCAGGTCGTAGTTGGCGGAGTTGATCGTGCCGCCGAGGGGGTTGATTTGATTCAGCGCCAAGGCGCCCGGAGTATTCAGGACAAATAACTCGACCTTGTTCCAGTCGGTAACCGGCCCCATGTGATAGGTCTTGTCATAATAGTTTGGATCGTTGAAGCTGCTGTCCCACTCGGTGTGCGCGGAGACTGGGACCTTGCCTCCCGAATAGACATTCTGATAGGTGTTGTCGAATTTGTGGGCGTTGCGAATCTTGCCGCCGAATTCAAATGTGCCGAAGCGGGTTCCCAGGCGATAGCTGCGAGCGTAAGAAGCAGATGCCTGCAAGTTGACCTGAGCGCTCTGGCCCGCGGTCGGCAATTCAAACTTGTTCAGGTAGTAGTTGTTGGGGTCTTCGGAATTGTCCGCGCCGGAGCCGAAGCAGCCGGCACTCCAGCCGGGACGGTAAACGCTCACGCCCGTCACGTTGGTGCAGTCGATATTGGGATCGCCCGACCATTTGTACTTCGCGCTGCCGCTGCCGCTCAGAGACCGAGAACGGCTGGCCGAGACGCTCCACAACAGCGTCGAAGAGTTCATCATGTGACGGCCCTGCAAGGCCAGGCTGCCCACCGCCATATTGGGACGGCGCCAGTCTTGGCTGTATGCTGGGACATCCCCATCGTTCATCGTATAGACCCACTTGTTGCCCCAGTTGCGAAAGGTGGAAAAGAGCCCGCGTAGCGAGATGTTCGAGCCTTCTTTGAGCTTGTAATCCGCGCTGGCGGTCGCGCCCCAGCGGGTCCGGTAATAGATATAGTCGCGGATATCCATGCCGTCATAGTGCGGGGTAAGGCTAGAGGCGGTGGGCGATGGCTCGATATCGTTGATGCCGCGGCCGTTGAAGTCGTAGGTTCCACCAATCAGGATGCCCAGTTTCTTGGCTGCGCCAAAGCGCTTGCCAAGCGTTCCACCGAGCTGATCCACCATGCGGCCGTTAAGAATGGGCGTGTAGCCGCCGACGCCGTAGAGAGTTGCGGTGGGCACATCGCCGGCGGTCTTGGTGACCAGATTCACCGAGCCGCCGATACCGTCGGCATCGATGTTGGCCTGCAAGGTCTTGTTGATCTCCACCGACTCCACCAGATCGGAGGCAATGGTGTCCAGTTTGATCTGGCGAACGCCGGTCTCCGGCGAGGGAACCGTAACGCCATCGATCATGGTGTTGCTCAAACGAGGCTCGGTACCGCGAATCTGCACATACTTGCCTTCGCCCTCGTCGCGCTCGATGGTCACCGAGGCCATGCGTCCCAGGGCGTCGGCGATGTTGGCGTTGGGGAGAGATACGATCACATCCGAGGTCAACACCTGCAGGATGTTCTCCGCGGCCAGTGTGCGGTTGATGGCTTCGGCTTCACCGCGGGGGCGATCGGCGGTCACTACCACCTCGTCGGCAGCGGAGGCGACTTTCAGCACCGCGTCGATGCGAACTGTCTGGCCGGAAACCACCTTCACGCTGCCGGTGTAGGGCGCGAAGCCCACATAGGAGATGGTTACGGTGTAGGTTCCAGGGGCGGCCTCGGTGAGGGTGAATTCACCCTGGCCATCCGTGGTCAGCGGCCTCACTTGGGGTTTCAGATCGATCTTCGCGCCTTGCAGAACTGCGCCCGCCGCGTCCTTGACCACGCCAGTGATGACGCCCTTGGAGGACTGGGCGTACGCCGGGGTGAACGCGAGCAGGCTTAACACAAAGATGGCAACAGAAAGGATTCGTTTTCTCATGGCACTCCTAATCCCGGCCGACGCCGGTCAGAACAGCAGGATTGAGGCCGTCGCTGCGACCTGTCAGGAGACTAGGCGGCGGGTTTGAAGTTGGGTTAATCATTCGGTGAATTTCCACTAAGGTTCGGAGGGTCGCAGCGGTTTGTGAATCTGCGGTCAATTCCCGGCCGCGGGCGTGCTTCTTTTCCCCGTTGCGCGCTTAGGCTGGGAGAAAGGGAAAAAATGCGAGTGCTGATTGTCGAAGATGAGCCGCGCATGTTGGAGTTGCTTCGCCAGGGGCTCTACGAGCGCGGGTTTACCGTCATGAGCGCCGCCGACGGGGCGGCTGGGCTGGAGATCGCCACGACGCACGAGTTCGACGCGATCGTTCTCGACATCAGACTGCCGCACATGGATGGCTACCAAATGATGGCGGCCCTGCGCAAGCGCGCGTACAGCACGCCGGTGCTCATGTTGACCGCGCGCGATACCGAGGACGAGATCATCCTGGGCCTCGACCTGGGCGCCGACGACTACCTGACCAAGCCCTTCTCGTTCCTGGAACTGGCGGCGCGGCTGCAAGCCATCTGCCGATCCGGCAAACGGGAATGCCCGGGCACTATCGAAGAGGGCGAGGTGATGGTGGACCTGACCCGCCAGGCGGCCAAACGCGGTCAGCAGAATGTTGATCTCACGCGCCTGGAGATGCTGCTGCTGGTTTGCCTGATGCGCGACGCCGGGCGCTGCGTTCCACGCCAAAAGCTGGCAGAGTCCGTCTGGGGCCCGGATCATACGGTCGGCTCCAGCGCGCTCGATGTACTGATGAACTCGCTGCGCTCCAAAATCGACCATCCATTCCCGCAAAAGCTCATTGGCACGGTGCGTGGCTCGGGATACTTCTTCCGCCATGCAGCGCCCGCCGCGGAAAGCGTGACCTCATGAGATCCCTGCCCATTCGGGTCCGGCTGACATTGTGGCATTTCTCCATGTTCGCTGCCGCTGCAGCGCTGCTTTGCCTGGCCAGCTACTGGATGCTGCAACGCAGCCTGGACGCCACCGAATACCACGACTTGCAGGAGCGCGCCGAGGATGTGCAGTTGATCCTGGCCCATGCAGGTCCGGCGAGCAACATCGATCAATTGCGCGCCGCCTTCGCCGCCTTTTACACCTACAAGGACGATGGAAAGTATCTGCAAGTGCGCGACGACCGCGGCAACTGGCTCTTTCGCTCCCGGCGTATGGCGGCGGCCAATCCCACACTACCCAGTCCCGATCGGATTCCCGCGGTTGGTCTCGTCTCGCAATTCCATCAGGATGACGATCTGGTCCGCGGCTTGTCCTATGCCATCACCGTCAACGGCAGAAAGTATGCGGTACAGACGGGCCTATCGCTGGACCGTTCGCTGGTTCTCCTGGCGCGCTTCCGTACCAACATGCTGTTGTTGACCCCGGTGGTGATTTTACTTGCCGGCGCAGGCGGGCACTTCATGAGCCGAAAAGCGCTTCGCCCGGTGGCCTTGCTGGCTACAGAAGCACAGCGCATCAACGAACGCAACCTTCATCATCGTTTGCCGGTTCCGGATACGAAAGATGAGATCGCGGCCCTCTCCTGCACCTTGAATCGTATGCTGGAGCGGATCGACAAAGCATTCACTAGCGTGCGCACCTTCACCGGCAACGCCTCGCATGAGTTGCGCACGCCCATCTCGCTGATGCGCACCGAGATCGAAGTTGCACTCTACCGTCCCCGCGATACGGAAGAGTATCGGGCCATCCTCAGCCGTCTTCATGAGGAGACCGTCCGCATGACCAGCTTGGTGGAAAACCTTCTCTCGCTGGCCAGAGCCGACGGTGGTGCGGAGACCATCGTGCTTGCGCCCATTCAGCTTGCAGCGCTCTTTCGCCAGGTTTCCGGGACGTGGAAGAATGCAACCATCCATGCCATGCTCGATTTCCGTGTCGAGATGCCGGAGAGCGATCTGACGGTTTTGGCCGATGGTCCAGGAATTAGAAGAATGCTGTCGATCTTGCTGGACAATGCCTGCAAATATACGCCTCCTGGAGGCTTAATAACGCTCCGTGCCAACCCCGCCGGAGGGCGCATCGAGATTTCCGTTCAGGATTCTGGAATCGGCATCGATCCTGCGTACAAGGAGCGGATTTTCGACCGTTTCTTCCGCGTTCCTACCAACGGCCCCCTGCCTCCCGGTTCTGGACTCGGGCTTTCGCTGGCAATGTGGATCGCGCAACGGCACGGCACAACCTTGTGCCTGGAAAGCGCTGCTGGACGAGGAAGCCGTTTTTTCTTTTCGGTGGAGAGATCCCGTACGCTATCGCAATCTGCCCATGATTCGCCTGACGCATCTGAGTCATGGAAGAAAATATCTGCTCAGTCCGGCGCCGAATCGCTTAGGGATATTGAATTGAAGTGACTGATTTTCAGGCTCTGCACTTGCGATGTGCCGCATTGCAATTCGGAAGCCCCACCTATGAGAGCTGCTTGGACGAACATTCCGGCCGGATAGCCTGCGTTCGATCAAGCCGAAGATCGCTACTGGAAAGTCGCGTCTTCGCAAGCATTCTCGGACAGTTCTATCTTTCAAGGGATGCAGCCGAACCGGCTTGGAAGTCTCGTTCCTTAATTTCAACAATTTACTGAGAAGTCCGAGTGGGCAGGGACTTGCTGGAACTAAGTAATGGTGGCCAGGGACGGGATTGAACCGCCGACGCCGGCCTTTTCAGGGCCGCGCTCTACCACTGAGCTACCTGGCCTCAGTGCAGACTTCGCGTTGCATCTCTTGCGCGGATTCCGGCCAGGCCGGAAGAGGTGGGAAAAGCCGCCATTCAAATGGCCACAAACCGTGCGCTGCAACAACTGGTTCAGTATATCAACTCCTACCCGCAACGCCAAACTTGGCCGGCAAAATCCCCCCCGGCGCGGGCGCGGCTGCTCTACACTGGTAGGCATTATGCGCAGATCCCTTCTGTATGCCGCCAGTTTCGCTCTTGCCGTCCCGCTCTCCGCCCAGCCGCCCGCGCCGCAGCCGGAGGCACGCGCCGCCCGCGCCTACGAGGCCGCCGCACAGGCAGGACCGCCGGCGCTGCGCGCCTTTCTGGCGGCGTTCCCCAAGGGGGCGGACCTGCACGTCCATCTCTCCGGCGCGGTCTATGCCGAGAGCTTTATCCGCGATGCTGGCGAGGACGGTCTCTGCGTGGACCCGGCGGCGCTGCGCTTCGCCAAGCCTCCCTGCACCGCGCCGCTGGTGCCCGCCGCCCAGGTTACGGCCAATCAGGATCTCTACGACCGGCTGGTCAATGCATTTTCGATGCGCAGCTTTGTTCCCACCCCCGGCTTCAGCGGTCACGACCAGTTCTTTGCCACCTTCGCCCGCTTCGGCGGGCTGGACAAGCGCCATACCGGCGAGTGGATCGACGAAGTGGCCAGCCGCGCCGCCGCCCAGAATCAGCAATATTTGGAATTGATGCAGACTCCGCCCTTCGGCCATGCCGCCCAGATCGCCCACGAGATCGGCTGGAAGATCGACCCCGCCCATCCCGACTTCGCCCCGCTGCGCCAGGCGCTGCTGGAGCGCGGGTTGCGCGACGAGGTCGCCATCGATCGCCAGGAGGCGCGCACCGCCGAAGCCCAGCGCAGGGAACTGGAACATTGCGCAAGCCCCCAGGCAGCGCCCGCCTGTGCGGTCGAAGTGCGATCGATCTATCAGATTTTGCGCGCCTTCCCGCCCGAGCAGGTCTTCGCCCAGACGCTGTTGGGCTTTGAAACCGTGCAGGCCTCGATGGACGCCGGCGAGCAGGGAGGCAGTTTTGTCGGCATCAACTTCGTGCAGCCGGAGGACGCTTTTATCTCCATGCGCGACTACACCCTGCACATGCAGATGGTCGAGTATCTGCACACCGTCTATCCCAAGGTCCATATCAGCCTTCATGCCGGCGAACTGGCGCCGGGGCTGACGCCGCCCGAGGGCTTGCGCTTTCATATTCGCCAGGCCGTCGAGATGGCTCACGCCGAGCGCATCGGCCACGGCGTGGATGTGATGGAGGAGGACGACGCCCAGGCGCTGCTCCGGGAGATGGCCCGCAAACACATCATGGTGGAGATCAACCTCAGTTCCAACGAGGGAATTCTGGGCATACAGGGCGCCGGCCACCCCTTTGACCGCTATCGCGCCGCGCATGTTCCGGTGGCGTTGTCGACCGACGACGAGGGCGTCAGCCGTATCGACATCACCCACGAATATGTTCGCGCCGCCCTCGATTACCGCCTCAGCTATCTCGATCTGAAGCAATTGGCGCGCACCGGCATGGAGCACGATTTTCTGCCTGGAGCGAGTCTGTGGGCCGCGCCGGATTCCTTCACCGTCCCTGCTGCCGCCTGCAAACTGCAGGTTTTGGGCGGCGACAAGCCCAGCGCTGCCTGCAAGGCCTTTCTCGACAGCAGCCAGAAAGCCGCCGCACAGTGGGAGTTGGAACGCCGCTTGCGGGCCTTCGAGGCCAGCTTCTAATTTCGCAGGCTCATCGATCTCGATCTTCCCTGTTCCCTTGTTCCCTGTTCCCTTGTTCCCTGCTTTCCGCACTTTCGCATTGAAATTCCGCTCATTTCGGCCTATGCTAAGGATGCAGACGAGTTTGTCCGCCTGAATCGCCGTGACCGCACCGGCTGGCGGAGAGATGAGTGGGCTTAGAGCCCACTTTTTATTTGG
>CAZBPD010000043.1:0-41088 GCA_964493705.1 uncultured Occallatibacter sp. | reverse complement strand
GGTTCCATCAAGATTGATGCTGGTCCACGGCCCCATGCCTGCGCCCGTGGCGTCCTCTACCCACGTACCCAGAACGCTGAAGCCAACGGTCTCCCTGGCGAGCGATGCGCGAGCAGCAGATCCGCTTCGCTCTTCTTGAAGAGAATCGCCGCGCCCATCCCGCGAGAGAGATAGCGCACCTGCGCATCCGCCTGGCCCGTGTTCTGCTCGAAGCTCAACGGCAGCGCGCTGATGTTCCTGGCAACGGTGCTCCGGTCGATCCCGGAGGCAGGCGGCGCGCCCAGAGCGTATGCCGCCGCAGCGAACACCGGCAAGAGTGAAAGAAGAACCATCGGTAGCGTTCTATAAGAAATCCGGGCAAAACGAGAAAAGATACTCACTGCTCCCCCTTGTATCTATCGATCCGGGCGGTAGCCTCGGTTTTCATGCCGCAAATTCTACCACGATGAAGGTGCACGATGAGGGTGCCCCACCCTTCGCATTTTTCTAGCGAAGGGTGGGAGGGCAGGAATCTCAACCGCCCTTTTCCTCGTAACGGAGATGCTCTGGTAGCTGATTCCCTCGCTGGAAGGCGGTCCATTGCGATTCGATCTCGACTACGCCAACTTCCCCTGTCGCGTAATGCCGGAAGCTCGACCATGGCCATTGTTCCGGTTTCTGGACCAATCCCCGCTTGACCGGGTTGCGGTGCATATAACGCAGCTTCTTGACGCGCTTCTCTTCGCTCCAGACGTTGAAATCGTAGTATCGGTGCTGCCAGAACTGTGTCTCTCCACATTGCTTTAGTTTGCGCGAGGTCTGCTGTTTCAATACCTGGAGCGCAACCGGAAGCGTCGACCGGCACGGCTCACCCACAAGCAAATGAACATGCTCCGGCATCAGAACATAACCGGAAACCACCAAGCCGTAGCGCACACGCATCGCCTCAAGCTCCCGCTCGAAGATGCCGCAGGCCGTCGCTGTGCCCAACAACGGCTTACGACGATAACAACTGAACGTGACAAAGTGAAGATAGCCGCATTGCTGGTAACGGACAAGCCCCTTCGTCATAACAGAAGAATTCTAACCCCGATTCATACGGTCAGGGATCGTGAACTCCCACCCTTCGCTAGAAAAAAGCGAAAGATGGGGCACCCTCACTTCATTGGCTGGTCAAGGGTGGGTCACGCATTATAAAAGGGCGCCCCTTTCGTGTAAGCTGCGGCTGCTGTGCTGAAGCAGACAACCGAAGCCAACAGAGAGGAACACCCAGATGAATAGTGTGCGATATGTCGGGCTGGATGTCCACCGGGACACGATTTCAGCGGCCGTGCTGAGCGAGAACGGCCGCATGATCCAGCAGTCGATTCTGGCCACGCGGGCCGCGGCGATTCTGGATTTTATCGGCGGAATACGCGGCACTCTGCACGTCACCTTTGAAGAGGGAACGCATTCGGCCTGGCTCTATGATCTTCTGGTGCGGCGCGTGGCCCGGCTGGTGGTATGTAACCCACGCAAGAACGCGCTGATGAAATCGGGCAACAAGAGCGATGCGATCGACGCGCGCAAGCTGGCCGAGCTGTTGCGCGCCGATCTGTTATCGCCTGTCTATCATGGCGAGAAGAGCGCGATGGAAGTGCAGCATCTGGCGCGCAGTTACGCCTTGCTGACCGAAGATACAACGCGCGTGATGGCTCGCATCAAGGCTGTCTTTCGCGGTCAGGCGATTGCTTGCGCGGGCAAGAAACTCTATGGCCACAAGCATCGCGACGAGTATCTTGCCGCGTTGGGTACGGGCGCTCTCAGGCGGCGGGCCGAGTGTCTCTATCAGGAGTTGGAAGCCTTGCAGCAGTTGCGCCGCCAGGCCAAGCGCGACCTGATGGTGGAGTGCCGCAAGTATCCCGAGGCGAAGCTGCTCTGCTCGATACCGTTTCTCGGGCCGTTGCGCGCAGCGGTGCTGATTGGCCGGGTGCAGACGCCACACCGTTTCCGCACCAAGCGCCAGTTCTGGGCCTACTGCGGGCTGGCGCTGGAGATGCGCGACAGCGGCGAATATCGCATGGTCAACGGCCAGGTGGAGCGGAGGAAGAAGCCGGCGCAGATTCGCGGGCTGAACTGGAACCACAACCACGAGCTGAAAAATCTGTTCAAGGCCGCGGCGACTTCGGCCGCCGCCTGCAACGGGGTGTTTCACGAGTTTTATCTCGGGCTGCTGAAGAAGAACTTGCAGCCGGAGATGGCGCGGCTGACGCTGGCCCGCAAGATGGCCGCCATCGCGCTGAAGATCTGGAAGAAAGGAGAAGCGTTCGACGCGGACCATTTGAAGATTCAAGCAGCTTGAGCGTATGGTGTGCTGGCTGGAAGCGGAGTAAGACGCAGATTCCAACGGCAACTGAGCGCTCGGGTTCGAGGGTGAGTATCTTTGGCGGGTTTAGAGCGATTCCAGAATTGGAGTACCCAGAAACCATGCATTCAAGTCGGCGCGAGCCCCAGCGAGCGACGACCTGGCAAGAAGGTTGCAGGGTATAGCCATTCTGGAATCGCTCCAGATCACGCCTTGCGAGGCGAAGTCTCATGGGCCACCGTATGCCCCCTGGGACAACCCAAAAAAGCCATAGGCCACGAGTCTCAGATAGAACCATGGTTGGCAATTGCCACCCGCTGCTTGCAGGCGCAAATGTAGCCGCCGGATGAATGTGAAGGCAAATGACTCCGAAAAACTTCCCAAGAAGGAAAAAGCAGAACCATGCCCAGGCAAAGTGCATGACCGCTGCCAACAGGGGCTGGATGTCAGAAAATTATCCTCCCCAGGCAGATCAGGTGAAGTGTTTTTACTTGACATCCCCTTTTATAGAACCCGCCCCGGACGCTGCCAGTGCTTTATCCGTCCGCCGATCACTTCGCCGCTACCCAGGCAAAAACCGGTGGGGTGTTCCCGAACTTCTTCGTGAGCCTTTGGGTGGCGATGTCGAGCAGGTAGATGTCCATCGTGCCCTTGTCGGCATCGTGGGACTTGTTGACGAGGATCGACTTTGAATCTGGAGACCATACCGGCGCCACGCTGAGCGACACTTCGGGTTTGAAGGTCACGAGAACTTTGTGCCCCGTCCCGTCGGGATGGATCACGCTGACACGGTTATCATTTGCGGGATGCCAACTGGTCTTAACATTATCTCGATCTGGCCAATAATCGTAAAAGGCAATCCATTCTCCCGATGGCGACCAGGAAGGCGACATGCCATCGGCAATCTTCGAGATTTTTCCGGTTGCAACATCGAAAACGAAGATCGCCATCGGCGGCGAAGGCGGTTTTCCGCTTGGCGACCTCTCGATCTCAGTCGCCCTATCGAAGGCGACGCAACGGCCATCGGGCGACCAGGTAATGTCGCCGGTGTACTTCGTCGATTCGGGACCAATACTGACGGCCCCTGTCTTGAGGTCTAGGAAATGGATGCGAGCAGGCGCTCCATTCGTGCTGCGCGCAAGGTAGGCCAACTTGGAGCCATCCGGAGAGATCGCAACACTCCCGCCCTGTACTTCGAGGTTTCGATAGTCCCTCCACTGCTTCTCGATCATGGAGTAGACGCCCACGGTCAAGAGAGGCAATGCCCTCGGGACAGTCGAGGCAAGATCAGCATAACGGGCGGAGGCGACGAGATTCCCATCGGCTGACAAGCTCGGCAACACATAGGAATTTCCACCTTCCGTCTGCAGCTTCAGCGTTGCATCACCGGTAGTGACCATGAGGGTGCCGGGAGGATACCCCGTCAGCAAGGTTGCCCCCGGCATTCGCGGAAGATTATCCATCTTCGCCTCCACGGAGGTTACTGACCACGGAAGACTCAGCATAACGATCATCCCAGCAACAACACCCCATCTTTTCATCATTCACCTCCGGCATTCTTTTTGGCACACGACTGAGCGGGCATCGGCAAAGTGCATGACCGCCGCCAACAGGGGCTGGATGTCAGAAAATTATCCTCCCCAGGCGGATCAGGTGAAGTGTTTTTACTTGACATCCCCTTTTATAGAACCCGCCCTCAGTTTCGGCTCCAACAAGATCCAGTAACCCGTTACGGCACTACTCGGACGCCCTATTTCACGCCCGGATGGAATTCTGTCTGATCACCAATTTTGTCTGATCACAATTGCTACGGCCTCGCCTCTACCCAAGCGTAGACTGGACCTACGTTCTTGAATTTCTTCATAGCCTTCCCAGTGATAAGGTCCAGCATGTAGATGTTGAACGTGCCCTTGTCTGGGTTCTGCGATTCATTTACGAGAAGCGTTCTGGAATCCGGTGACCACACGGGCTTCAAATTTGGGACCACTTCGGTATGGAATCTCATCAGCGCTCGCGAGAGTGTACCGATTTGACTCATAAGACTGATTTGAAAATCATTATTCGCGTAATACCGCCCGCCATAATAATTCCAGTCTTGGTGATGATCTGCCCCTTCGATGTAGCTGACGTATGCAATCCATTCTCCGGAAGGCGACCAAGATGGAGACTGCCCGACGCCGATCTGCGAGATTTTGCCAGTTTCGAGATCGGCAACGTAAATTGCGCGGATTTCCGATCCAAGCCGATGATCGGGCGGCCACATATCGAAGGCAATACGTCGGCCATTGGAGGACCAACTAAGACCCATTGGCAAGTCCTTCGATTCTAGGATTACAGTAATTTGTCCAGTTCTAAGATTGAGGACTCTGAAGCGGAAGCGAGGTAGGTCTGCTAACCGCAACTGTTTATCTCGCGTGACGCACGCCACCTTCGAACCATCAGGAGAGATGGCAACCGATCCCTCCACGCCTTCGAAATCCGGGTATTCGGTCCATTTTCCGTCCGAAACTGAATAGGTACTGAGCATCACCTTGGGTGCAGGTGAAGGGTCGCCGGGGACACGATGAGCGGAAGCGACAACGTTCCCGTCCGCCGAAATCGTAGGGATCCACCTCAAGCCCATCCCATCATTTTGAAGTGTTAGTGTCTTGTGTTCGGCAGTAAACAAGAGTCTGTCTGGTTGATAGTCCTCAACCAATAACTCCGCTCCGGGCAACCGCGGAAGATCGTATTTTTGCGCCTGTATAAACCGCGGGAAAACGATAGCGACGAGAAGTGCAATGGGAATGTTAAATCTCCTCATGTCCAATCCCCCAATAAACGACCATGCGCGAAGTTTCAGTGCTTCTCTGGTTTACCCTACCAAGCGCCGTGCTGCTGGCTGTACCCGAACATTATGTAGTTCGATGAGGACGGAGGGCGAACACCATTTTGGCTGAGCATGTTGAATACAAACGTGTTACTGTTGTACGATGTCAGTTTGTAATCCGCACCGCACGATGGGCAAGAGGGCTTTTGGTTTTTGAAAGCTGTCGCTCGTGCCGTGAACGTCGAGTAATGCTCGGGAGACAGCCACTCTCGGTGTTTCTCACCCTTTGACTGCCTATCGGTCCCGTAGGTGTCCCGGACCTGTTGATTTGCTTTTCTCCCCCCTCCCTTATTCCGTACTCCAAGAACCTCCCATTGGTGTCCCCCCCTCTCGTCTAGGAGAGCGCTGTGTCCGGCGAGACCAAGGGTTCCATGCCAAGCTAGAAGGCCACGCATCACTACGTCTATCGGGTACCATCCCATAATGGCAAAGCCAGTGTCCATGTTGGCCCGAACATATCCCCAATCAGGCGAACGCAACGCTTCCCAATCCAGAAATCCAAGACCCTGAGTCCCGAGAGCATCCTGTTCAGCCGAGGGAAGATTACTCCACGCATCGTGCGCGGCGGCCGAGTACTCTTCGCCCATCATGAACCCTGCCATGCCCCCGTACTCGGTAGGGTCCATACAATTTGAAGTCGCGACGCCGCTGCTGCAATGCCCGTCGGAATCGATCCCGTTATTCGGATCATTGTGAACGTAAGAGTACAGATTCAGACTTTGTGGGTCGCCCAGGTTTGCGTACGGTATCTCTGTGGGGTCGGGATACCAGTCCGGCGTCATGAACCTGCCGAGGTTAGAGTCAAGGTACCTAGCCCCGAAGTAATCGAGTCTGGATTCGGTATCCCGTTCTTTGCCGGTGAAGTGG
This sequence comes from uncultured Occallatibacter sp., assembly GCA_964493705.1. GTDB lineage: Bacteria > Acidobacteriota > Terriglobia > Terriglobales > Acidobacteriaceae > Telmatobacter. The sequence continues at coordinate 35,029 of CAZBPD010000043.1, read as the reverse complement.
TGTTCGGTGGCGTCGGGGCCGGTGCAATTGAGTCCGTCGCCGAAGGGGTAGCTGGTGCAGGTTTCGTCCTGGCCTCCGCCGGGGCTGACTTGCATGCGCTTGGTGCCCAGCCAGTCGGTGAGGTGGAAGTGGTATCCCGCGGCAGCAGGTTCGGCCGGTCCCACGTAGGTGGCCAGCAGTCGTCCGCCTACGAAGACGTTGCTGTGTACCCACGCACCCGAGATGCTCAACTCAGACACCTGTTCGCCGCCCAGGCCGAGGATGTAGCTGGCGGTCACCGTTCCTCCGGAACCCAGCTTGGCCACGCGGCGGCCCTCGGCGTCGTAGACGTATGTGGGCTGGCCGTTGAAAGTGACGATGCGGTTCTCGGCGTCGTAGGTGTAGCTGTTGCGGCCGTCGTTGAGCAGCTTCCACCCCATCGAGCAAAAATCGCTCGCCGGGGACCCCGGCTTCCACCCCATCGAGCAAAAACCGCTCGCCGGGGACCCCGGCTTCCACCCCATCGAGCAAAAACCGCTCGCTGGGGACCCCGGATTGCCGGTGTTCTGGTCGTAGTTCCAGCCGTCGACGCGGTTGTTGTTGCCGGTAAAGGAAAGCTGCGGCTGCACGGCGCCCGCTCCGCCGCTTCCCGTGGCGTTCTGCGCCCAGCGATTGCCGTAGCGGTCGTAGGTCCAGCTCAGGTTGAGGCCCGCGGCAAAACCTGAAGCCGCCGCGCCGTTGGTCAGCCGGTTGAAGTCGTCGTATTGGTAGGTCCAGCTTCCCATCACCGCATCGTTCATTGTCAGCACGTCGCCACTTTCACCCCACAGACGAAAGGCAGTTCGCGGGGGCCCCGGTGTTCCACCCCACGGACGAAAGGCAGTCCGCGGGGGCCCCGGAGTTGGGCGCGTAGCTCGAGATGGCCCAATTATAGAGCGGCGCTTCCATTCTCCGATTCCTCCCAGCTCCCCAAATTCGAGCGAGGGACCGGGAGCACCGTCATCGTGGTCTGAAAACATCACTGGGACCGGAGCCTCCCGCCACCAAGGTACGATTCAGCGCTTCTCTTTCCCGACCCATTTATCTGCAGAGATATGGGACTTTACCTGACGGATAAATTCGGTTTGATCTACGCTGAAGCGCGTAGGAGTCACCGAGACTTTTCCTTTAATCACGGCGATTCGAAGCAGTTTATTGGCATCGAGTGAGAATTCATCGGCCGCGAGCCCTTTTGAGCGTTATTGGGCTCCCGCCCAGTGAGTCAAACACTGTTGGGACTTTGGAGGGGACCCCAGTTGGGGAATGAGCATAATCCAGGGCAAATTCAAGGAGCAACGAACTCACGTATCTTATTGAAACAGAGTAGTCTATGGGAGAATTGAGTACCTGAAGCCAAAGCCCTGGATAGGCCTTCTAAGCCGGGGGTTGCAGGTTCGAGCCCTGCCTCGCCTACCATTTCTGCGGTTTATTCAAAACAAGTGAAAGCGAATCAAGCGCGTGGCGGTTTTGCCGGGAGCAGCGCCGCAGCTCAGCCGGGCTGGAAATGCTCCCAGAACTCCGTAGTGTGGGAGGCGCACAGCGAGCTTGTTCATGGTGCGCGATTTCCACGCTCCTTCACCCCGTCCGGCTAGTAGAATCAAGCTGAAACCCCGCCCTATTTCGGCTTGGGAGGCTCCTTGCTTTATTGGCTGCTCTACGAAAAGCTGTTTCCGTTCTTTCACCCGTTCCGCATCTTCCGCTACCTGACCTTCCGCACCGCCTTTGCTTCGCTGACGGCGATGCTGATCGCGCTCTTCATCGGGCCGTACGTGATTCAGAAGCTGCGGGAGTTCCAGATCGGCCAGTTCATCCGCGAGGATGGACCGCAGACGCATCTGAAGAAGACCGGCACCCCCACCATGGGCGGAGTTCTGATCGCCATCGCGATTCTGCTGCCCACCGTACTCTGGTCCGACCCCACCAATCCCTTTGTGTGGATCACCGTCTTCGCCACGTTGGCTTTTGGCGCGGTGGGCTTTGCCGACGACTATATTAAAGTCGTCAAGCGGCGCAGCCTGGGCCTTACGGCGCGCGCCAAGCTGCTGGGCCAGGGGCTGGCCGGGGCGTCGGTGGCCATTGCACTGGTGGTTTTGCAGCAGTTCAAGATGTTTTCCACGCAGTTGACGGTGCCCTTCATCAAAAGCTGGCGGCCCGACTTGCTGTGGCACTGGGGCGGAGGGTTGCCGCACCTGGGTTTTCTGGCCTTTCTGCCCTTTGTCCTCTTCGTGATCTTCGTGCTGATGGGCGCTTCCAACGCCGTCAACCTGACCGACGGGCTCGACGGGCTGGCCATCGGCTGCACGCTGATCGCCGCCGCCGCCCTGACCGTGCTCACCTACGTCAGCGGCCATGTGGTCTTTGCCGACTACCTGGAGTTGCAGCGCATGCCCATGGTGGGCGAGTTGACGGTCTTTTGCGGCTCGATGGTGGGTGCGTCGATCGGATTTCTCTGGTATAACGCCCACCCGGCGGAGATCTTCATGGGCGACGTGGGCTCGCTGGCGCTGGGCGGGGCCATCGGCACGGTTGCGGTGATCATTCGCCAGGAGTTGCTGCTGCCCTTTATCGGCGGCATCTTCATCCTCGAGGCGGCCTCGGTGATCCTGCAGGTGGGCAGCTACAAGCTGCGCAACGGAAAGCGTATCTTCAAGATGGCGCCTTTGCACCATCATTTCGAGCAGTTGGGCTGGCACGAGTCCAAAGTGATTGCGCGCTTCTGGATTGGCGCGCTGGTGTTTGCACTGTTTGCACTCACGACATTGAAACTGCGTTAGAGCAGCGTGCGCCGCGCCCCGCGCGATGCACAATGAGAGAAACCATCGAGGCCGCAGGCCAAGGACAGATGAGCATGATGGATTTGAAGGGCAAGAAGGTTCTGGTTGTGGGACTGGGCAAATCCGGGCTGGCGGCGGCGTTGTTTCTGCGCCATCGCGGCGCCCTGGTCACAGTCTCGGATGTGCGCAGCGCCGAGCAATTGGCCAAGGAGATTCCCGCGCTGCTCGAAGAGGGAATCATGGTCGAGGCCGGCGGCCACGGCCTGCTCACCTTTCGCCGCCAGGACCTGATCGTGGTCTCTCCCGGTGTGCCGCTGGATACGCCCGAACTGGTGCAGGCCAAGAGCTTCGGCCTGGCGGTGATCGGTGAATTGGAACTGGCCGCGCGCTTCCTCAAAGGCAAATCGGTGGCCATTACCGGCTCCAATGGCAAGACCACCACCACGGCTTTGCTGGGCGAGATCCTCAAAGCCTCGGGAAAACCCACTTTGGTGGGCGGCAATATCGGCGTCCCCGTGGTGGCGCTGATTGAAGACAGCACCCCGGAAACCTGGTCGGTGCTCGAGGTATCGAGCTTTCAACTGGAGACCACCGAGGAGTTCCGCCCGGCCATTGCCGTGATTCTCAACATTACCCCCGACCACCTCGACCGCCACGGCAGCTTCGAGAACTATGCGCGGGCCAAGGAGCGCATCTTTGCCGCGCAGACTGTCGACGACTTCCTGGTGCTGAATGCCGACAACGCCCGCGCCGCTGCCGCTGCCGCACGTTCCGCAGCCAAGGTCTACTGGTTCTCCGTCGAGCACCCGGTCTCCCAGGGCGCGTGGCTGGAGCAGGGCCTGGTGGTCTATCGGGCCGCCGAGGATGCGGCAACGGAACGCGTAATGTCGCTGAGCGGCATTCCCCTCAAGGGCGCGCACAATGTGGAGAACGTGCTGGCCGCGGTCTGTGCCGCCCGGCTGGCGGGCGTGGCAGCGGAGCAGATCCGCACCGTCATCGAGGCTTTTCACGCCGTCGAACACCGCCTGGAGTATGTGACAACGCGCAACGGCGTGGACTACTACAACGACTCCAAAGCCACCAATGTGGACGCTACGGCCAAGGCGCTGGCCGCTTTTTCTTCCGGCATTCACCTGATTCTGGGCGGCAAAGACAAGGGCTCCGACTACACCCAACTGGCTCCGCTGCTCAAGGACCGGGTGCGCGCCGTCTACACCATCGGCGCGGCGGCGGCCAAGATCGAGTCGCAACTGCGCGGGGTGGTCTCGCTGCTGAGTTGCGAGACGCTGGAAAAGGCAGTGCAATCCGCCACCGCCGCAGCGCACAGCGGGGAAGTGGTGCTGCTGGCCCCGGCCTGCTCCAGCTTCGACCAGTTCGAAAGCTACGAGCACCGCGGCCGCGTCTTCAAGGAACTGGCGAAAGGTTGATCGGGCAGAAACCATGGCCAAGCTGGTTGGGGTCGACAAGTGGATGTTCTTCATCACCCTGCTGCTCATCGTGGCCGGGCTGGTGATGGTCTTCTCCGCTTCGGCGGTGATGGCCCAGGAGCGCTACAACTCCCCCTACACCTTTGTCGGCAAGCAGGCCATCTGGGCGCTGCTCGGTGTGCTGGCCATGCTGGGACTGACGCAGTTCGATTACACCCGCTTCAACTCGCCCAAGTTTATCTACCCGGCGCTGTGCATCACCAGCTTTCTGCTGGTGCTGGTCTACTTCTTCCGCGACTCGCACAATACCCACCGCTGGATTCGCTTCGGCGGCTTCTTCACCTTTCAGCCCTCGGAGATCGCCAAGCCGGTGCTGATCCTCTTTCTGGCCTGGTTTCTGCACAAGCGCATTCACCTGATCGACGACTGGCGGCGCACCCTGCTGCCGGCGGCTGTGATGCCGGTCTTCTTCATCCTGCTGATCGTCAAGCAGCCCGACCTGGGCACGGCGCTGGTGCTGGCCGGTGTCACCGCCATGATGCTGGTGCTGGCCGGCATGGAGTGGAAGTACCTGCTGATCGCGCTGGGTGCGGCGCTGCCGGGCGTGATTGCGCTGCTCTTCTTCGTCTCCTGGCGCTGGAGGAGGGTGCTGGCCTTTCTCAACCCCGATGCCGACCCTCAGGGCGCGGGCTTTCACATTAACCAGTCGCTGATCGCAGTGGGCTCCGGCGGCCTCACCGGCGCGGGCTACATGGACGGCCAACAGAAACTCTTCTTCCTGCCCGAGGCCCACACCGACTTCATCTTCGCCAATATCGCCGAGGAACTGGGCTTCATCGGCGCGGTCTCGATTGTACTTCTCTTTGTGGTCTTCGGCATCCGCGGCCTGCGCATCGCCTTCCGCTCCCGCGACCCCTTCGCCCGGTTGACCGCCTTCGGCATTACGACCGCGATATTATTGCAAGCCTTCTTCAACATCAGCGTGGTGCTCTCGCTGGTGCCCACCAAGGGCATTCCGCTGCCGCTGATCTCCTCCGGCGGCACCTCGCTGGCCGTGACCCTGGCACAGATCGGAATCCTGCTCAACATCAGCCGGAAAGTGGATTGAAGCAGGGAACGAGGGAACGAGGGAACAGGGATCAGGGACAGTGTGTAAGTATTCTCCGGTAGAGGGGTGCCAGACCAATGGTCTGGATAATCAGGCAAGTTTTGTAACAGGGCACGACTTGAGTCGTGCCGTAAGACGCAGATAATAAGTAATGGGCTTTAGCCCCTGCGGCAGGTCTTTCAGCAATGTCGCTCTTCGCCGCAGGTTGCAGGGGAGTTGGAGGCTTTAAGGTTGCGGTTCCTCAAAGGGGCCCGAGTTGCAGCGATCCCTGCCGGTAGCAGCCCATCGACCGCGCCGTAGGCGCAGTGGATGTTAGCCCCGCGCTTCAGCGTGGGGTTGACTACATTCGCCGCAGAATGTGAAGAGGTGGAAGACCATGTTTGTCGATCCGCACCAGCCGTACATGTGGCTGCTGTATATTCTGATCCTCTTCGTCTACAGCGGGTTTGCACTGGGCTTCACGTGGAATGGTGACAGATCGCCGATCCTCTCTGCCCGGAACGTTACCCCGATGCGACGAATTGTGGTGGTCCATATTCTCTTTCTGGGCTTGGTCTTCGACCTTCTATTATTCGGAACCCATCTCTATCTGGCTGCGGGTCAGACCTTGCCAGCGTGGCTGAGCGAGCCCTTCTGGGGCAGACATATGTGGCTCACACCTATCGACTGTATGCTGATCACTGTTTGCTATGTGCTGGCATGGATCGAACAGCGCTTCATCTATACCGACGCCAAGCGCGGAGGCCACGATCTCCCCGACAAGGACGATTTCTATTGAAAGGCAGTGCATTGTCGAATTTGCGTGTATTGATTGCGGGCGGCGGCACCGGCGGGCACATCATTCCGGCGCTGGCCGTGGCGCGCGAACTGAAGGCCCATCAGGATGCGGAGATTCTCTTTGTCGGCACGGCGCGGGGCATGGAGAGCCGCCTGGTTCCGCAAGCGGGATTCAAACTGCATCTGGTTCAAGTGGGACAACTGAAGAATGTCTCGTTGTGGACCCGGCTGCGCACCAGCGCAGCTCTGCCGCTCAGTCTCTTTGCCTGCATGAAGCTGCTGCGCGAGTTCCGCCCTGACGTGGTCTTCGGCGTGGGCGGCTACGCCTCGGGGCCGGCGATGGGCGCGGCGATTCTGCAGCGCATTCCGGCGATGGCATTTGAACCCAACGCCATGCCCGGACTGGCCAATCGCCTAGTGGGCAAGCGCGTGCAAGCCGCGGCGGTCAACTTCACCTCCGCATCGATGTGGTTCCGCAACGCCGAGGTTACCGGCATTCCCGTGCGTCCGGAGTTTTTTGCGCTCAAGCCGCCCACCTCAACTGAGCCGCATCTGCTCGTCTTTGGCGGTTCTCAAGGCGCGCGCATCTTCAATGAGAACTTGCCGCACATCGTCGCCGCTTTGCTCGAAGCCGTTCCCGGATTGACCGTGCTGCACCAATGCGGCGCGCGCCATCTGGAGACCACCCATGCCGCCTACGCCGCCAGCGGCGTCGATCCATCACGATTGGAAGTGAGTGCGTTTCTCGACGATATGCCCGCGCGTTTCGGCCAGGCGCATCTTGTGCTGGCGCGCAGCGGTGCTTCCACCGTGGCGGAACTGGCCGCGGCGGGCAAGCCCTCGCTGCTGGTTCCCTTTGCCGCCGCCGCTGACGACCACCAGAAGCGCAATGCCGAGGAGATGGTCCGCGCCGGCGCAGCAGTGATGCTGGAGGAGCGCGAGTTGAACGATCCCGGCAAACTGCTGGAGACGCTCGTCCGTTTGTTGAAAAGCCCGCATGGTCTGGCCGCGATGGCATCCGCCGCGCGCACCCAGGCCCACCCCGACGCCGCCCAGCGCATCGTCGAGCGGCTGGTTGGGTTGAGCACAGACAAATCCTGAATATCCCGCAGGGCTTTTACCTGCGACTCTGGGAGCGATCTTCCGGCAGACGAAACTTCGCCGAGTAGCCATTGAGGTCGGCGGCCAGCTTGGAGAGCGACGTGCACGACTCGGCAGTCTGGTCGGCTGCCTGCGAGGTGTGGCCGACGAACCTGGCCATTGAGTCGATGTTGGTGTGAATCTCGTTTACGGCGGCAGATTGCTGCAATGCGGCGCTGGCGATCTGCACGGCCTGCTCTCCGGATCTGCACGCCAGACCATGAATGGTATCGAGAATGTTGCCGGTGGCTTCGGTTTTGCTCACGCCGTTTTCCACCTGCAAGGTTCCGGAACGCATGGCATGCACCGTGGACTCGGTCTCCTGCTGAATCGCGCCCACCATCTGCCGGACCTCGTTGGTAGCCTGTGTCGTACGTTCGGCCAGACGGCGGACCTCGCCGGCAACCACAGCAAAGCCGCGGCCATGTTCACCGGCGCGCGCGGCCTCGATGGCGGCGTTCAAGGCCAGCAGATTGGTCTGTCCGGCAATCTCTTCAATGGTGGTCACGATGTGGCCGATTTTGGCGCTGTGCTGCCCCAGGGAGTTGATGCGCTGCTCGACCTGGTGCGTGGCCTCGGCGATACTGCGCACCGCCTGGACAGCTTCGGCGACCACCGATTTCCCGTCGTTCGCGGAGGCTTCGGTGTTGCGGGCAAACTCGACCGTGGCCTCGGCATGGCGGGCTACCTCCTGGATGGCCGCGGACATCTCCGCGATCGAGGCGGCGGCCTGTTGGGTTTGCGCCTCGTTGTCGCGGGCGTGCGCCGCGGATTCGTGGGTGGTGGCATCCAATTCGGTCGTGGCAGCAGCCACCAACTGCGCTCCCGTGCGGATCGATCCCAGCACCTCGCGGAAGGTGGAAACACTCTTCTGCAGTGCTCCCAGCATGTGTGCAAACTCCTCGGCGCCGCTTACTTCGATCGACTCGCTCAGGTCGCAGTCTGCGAGCGCTTCGAGGTGGCCCAGAATCTGCGCAATGCTGCCGACCATCCCACGAACAATTTGGACGCTGAGCAGGATCAATGCCAGCAGCAAGACCACCGCAACCACGATCATCTGCACCGTGCGATGCAGCACCAACTGCTTGGCGGCCAGGTCGTTGGCAGCATCCCAATCGTTGGTCAACTGGGTGATCTGGTCGACGGCGGCGGCGTCGCGACGATAAGCGGCTTCCATGGCGCCGGTGCGGGCTGCCTCGGCGCGGGCATGGTCACCGGCCAGCAGTGCCGGGAAGAACTCGCGCTCGGCCGTCTCGTACCAAAGCTCGGTCGCGGTATGGGCTTCTCCGGCCACCAGATTGTGCAATGGCCCCGGCGGCAACACCTGCACGTAGTGTTGGTGGCCGCTCTCGTAATCCTTGCGCGCATCGCGAATCTGGGTGATGTACGCCTGACTATCGGCAGGCGTGGCCGCATCCGCCGCCTCGACGGCCAACGAATAGACCTTCTGCAGCGACTGCGGCGGGTTCTCGAAATCCGCCGCAACAGAGTTGGAGAGCCGCTTTTGCTCGTAAAAATCGGAGCCGACCTGAATCTGGCTCACGGTAAAAAACGCCAAAGCGGCAAAGAGGATGAGGCCCAAAATGCCTGCGCCGCTGAGGATGAGAAGCTTGCGCTTCATCGACATGCGATTCATGAAGAAGATCTCCTGGTTCGGGGGGATAAAGGACAAATAGTGCGGCTTTGATGACATGCGTTTTTTCCGCGGATGCGGATGTCGTGACAGTCTGGAATGGTTATCGGCGAAGCAAAATATTTGTGCAGGCAGATAGTCAACCGGGTTGTTAAAAGCAGTTCAAGAATGGGACGCAGGCCCGCAAGATCCGCAGGGGCGATTTAGGGCGTGCCGCAGGTGGCGCGGCGAAACGCAGCATGCTTGGCACCGTTCATTCGCAGCAAAGCGAAGGATCAGCGGTTATCGGGTCGCAAAACCATCCGCCCAAGGCGCCAATTTCCATCTTCCCAGCGAGCCCGATTGGGCTCATATTGTTTGCTGCGGCAGAAAAGCAGCCGCAGAAACGGCGAAAGCCCCGGATTGCGCCCGAGGCCTTCGCTTGATTGGGAGGGTAACGATGCCTAGAACATCGTCACCGAACCGTTGGGTCAGTACACTGAACGCTGTACTGAACTCACTGGGGGTTCTCCTTGAACTGGCCGCCAAAGCTGTGAGGCTCTGGCAGTCGCTTCATCGGTAGCCCGGTTGTACTAGCTCCGGTTCGCAGGTTACCGCCTGCGGACCGGACTTCTTCCATGCTAGGCCCATTTGGGACGCGCTGCAAGAGCCAATTTCATCGAACCGCCCGCATCTACCCCAGCAGTTGCTTGGCCACTTGAATATACAAATCGACAGCTTCCAGCAACTCCTTTTTACTGAGCTTTTCGTGCGGGGTGTGGGCCACGTGAATCGAGCCGGGGCCGAGCAGCACCGGTTCGCCCCAGTTGGTCAGGTGGGGAATGTCGGTGGCAAATTTGGCCACCATGGTGGGCAATCCCTCCACCGAGCGCAGGCGCAGAAAGGGTGTGTCGAGGGTGAATTCGACCGTGGCCAGATCGCCGGCGATCTCCATAAGTTGCTTTTTTACCGGAGCCGAATCCGTCACCGTACGCACCAGCACCTGCGCCTCGGCCTTGTCCGCGATGACGTTGGGAGCGTAACCGCCGCCGATCTGGCCAATGTTCACAGTGGCCGGGCCGATCCCTTCCAGCTCCGCCATGGGCATCGCCAGCACCTTTTCCATGAGGTGGACGATCTTGTGTACGGCGCTGTCGCCCAGTTCGGGATAGGCGGAGTGGGCCATCTTGCCGGTAGCCTTGAAATAGGCGCGCAGCGCGCCCTTCGAGGCCAGGGCCAGGCGGTTGTCGGTGGGCTCGCCGTTGATCAGGAAGCGGCTTCCCTTGGGCGTTTCGTTGGCGGCGCGGGCCCCGGCCGAATCGCGTTCTTCGCCGCTGACAAAGAGCATACCGACCTTAAAGCCCGCCGCGCGCAGCGCTTCGGCGGCGGCCACCTGGGCAGCCAGAATTCCCTTGGCGTCGCAAACGCCGCGGCCATAGAGGAACTCGTCGTCCTCGCGGAAGGGAATATAGGGGGGAACGGTGTCGATATGGGTAGAGAAGACCAGGTCGGGCGTCTCCCCGGCGTTGGCGGCATAAACATTCCAGCGCAGGCCAAGCTCGGCGGTTTCGGCGGGCTGCTCGACGGGAGTCTTTTCCACCGTCCAGCCGCGCCGGGCGAGAAAATCGGCCAAAAACTCGCCCACCGCACCCTCGTGAAAGGTGGTGGACTCGATTTCACACAACAGGCGGGTAAACCGGACGGGGTCAAGCGGTTCAGTGGGTTGGTCGAGCGGCAGACGATCATTCATAGTACTGTCAGAATATCGCAGCGGCGATTGAGTTCAGGCATATTCCTCGCGCTCTGCGCCGGTTGAGCGCGGCAGGAGAGGGTTCCCATTGTGATTCTGGTCACGCATAGTGCCTGGCTGCCCGCAGTAAATCCATTTCGCCGCGTCACGAACGCGTAAAATGGGGGGTGGTATGAGCACTCTCGCCCCACCCGTTCCTAAGACATCTTTGGCGACCCCTGGCCGGCTGCGCAGCCTCGATCTGCGCGGACCTGCGGGCCGGCTGGAGGCGCTATTGAACCAGGGCCTGCCCGATGCGCCCTTTGCCGCGCTGGTCTGTCATCCTCATCCGCTGGGCGGAGGCACTCTGCATAACAAGGTCGTCTATCACGCCATGAAGGCGCTCAACGATCCGGCCTGGGGCCTGGGCTGGCCGGTGCTGCGCTTCAACTTTCGCGGTACGGGGCTGAGCGCGGGCGAGCACGACGGGCTGGCCGAGTGCGAAGATGTGCGTACGGCGCTCGAGTGGCTTGCCAGCGAATACCGGCTGCCGCTGGTGGCGGTGGGATTCAGTTTTGGCGCGGCCATGACGGTGAGCGCCTGTTGCGCTTCCGCCTGCCATCCCCAAGTGCGCGCCCTGGCCCTGCTGGGTCTGCCTACCCAGGTCGAGGGCCGCGAGTACCATTATCCATCTCTAGCCGGTTGTACCATTCCCAAACTATTTCTCAGCGGAGACAGCGACGGGTTCGCCTCCGCAGCCCAGTTGGAAGCGGTGGCCGCCTCGGCTGCCGAGCCCAAGCGGTTGCGGTTGCTGCCCTGCGCCGATCACTTTTTTAGCGGCCAACTCGAACCGATGCAGTCCGCGCTTGCCGGCTGGCTGCTCACCGCTTTGGCGAAGGAGCAATTGCAATGACCCCGGTTACCGACCCAGCCCTCGAAGCTCTGCACGCCCAGGCCACTGCCATCTTCACTGAAGCCCTCGACGCCTGCAATATTGGGTCGGCCTTCGACCGTCGCATTCGCTTTGAGGGCCAGACGATGCATCGCCTGCTACCCGACGGCAGCGGCCCTGACACCATCAATCTGGCCAGCTACAAGCGCATCTTTGTGATTGCCCTGGGCAAGGTCGCCGCATCCATGCTGGATACGCTGCTGGCGCGTATGAGCCGTCGCCAGGGACTGCGCGGGATTTGTTGCTCCAACCAATTGCCCAAGAAGCGCAATTGGCGCTTCCGCTACTTCGAGGGCGGTCATCCCAGGCCCAACGAGGAGTCCTTTGCCGCCGCCCGCGCCACGCTGGCCATGCTGAAAAAGGCCAAAAAAGACACGCTGGTCTTCTTCCTCATCTCCGGCGGCGGGTCGGCGATGTTCGATCTGCCGCTGGACCCCAAGATCAGCCTCGACGACACCATCGCCTTCCATCAGGCGCTGCTGGCCTCGGGCGCGCCCATCAACGAGGTCAACACTCTGCGCAAGCATTTCTCCGCGGTCAAGGGCGGACGGCTGGCGATGGCCGCACCCGAGGCGGCCAAGGTCAGCCTGCTGGTTCCTGATGTGCCGCTGCGCTCGCTCGATGCGCTCAGTAGCGGCCCCACCTCGCCCGACCACTCGACGGTGGAGGAAGTGCGCCAACTGCTGACAAAATACGATCTCGCCGCCAAGCTGCCGGCGTCGGTTGCGTCCTTCTTCGAGCGCGAGGATCTGCCCGAATCGCCCGGCAACAAGGGCTGGCGTCCGCCGTTTCTGCCCCGTATGCCTTGGGGCGCCGCGCCGCCGCCGCCGCAGCCTCGGCACATGACCAGCGCCTCGGTGCTCAGCGAAGAAGATCCGGCCTTTCGCGACTCGGTCTACGAGATCCTGGTGTCCAGCCACGACTTGGTGGAGAACGCTCGCGCTCTGGCGCAGAAGGCGGGCTATACCGTCGTTGTGGACAACAGTTGCGACGACTGGAACTATGCCGACGCCGCGCGCTATCTGTTGCAGCGCTTTCATGCTCTGCGCAAGGTGCATCCCCGCCTCTGCCTGATCTCGGTGGGCGAGGTGACGGTGACGCTCGACCGCATTCCGGGGGCCGGCGGGCGCAACCAGCAACTGGCCATGGATTGCGCGCTCGACCTCGAGCAGTACCAGGGTGAGCGGCTGGTGGTACTCAGCGCCGGTTCCGACGGCATCGACGGCAACACCCAGTCGGCCGGAGCCATCGCCGACCCCACCACGGTGACCCGCGCCCACGCCTTCGGATTCCATCTGAAGGCCTCGCTGGCGGCCTTCAACGCCTGTCCCATGTTCACCGCGCTGGGCGACGCCGTGGTCACTGGACCCACCGGCCACAACCTGCGCGACCTGCGCCTGTTGATTGCCGACCGCAGTTAACGCTACGCCAACGGGGGAGCCAGGGCGGACGATCTTGGAAAGGATCGACGCCCCAGCGCCGCACTTCTTTTGGCGCAGATCTCTCCCGCATCCTGTAACATGATTTTTACTTGTATTCGTTTTCAATAGAGGATGGATTCGTGGCCCGCAAGACAACCAGCAAGACCGCCGTCAAAACGCCCGATATTCGCACCGTAGCCGCGCTGGCCAAGGTCTCCATCGCTACTGTCTCGCGCACCATCAACCGTTCCCCGGCGGTGAGTGAAAAGCTCTCCAAGCGCGTCTGGCAGGCCATCGAGCAGTTGAATTACTTTCCCAACACCCACGCCCGCACCCTGGTCTCGGGGCGCAGCCACCTCTTTGGCATTATCGTCGAGAACATCACCAACCCCTTCTTTCCTGAACTGATCCAGAGCTTCGAAGAAGTAGCCGTGGCCCATGGCTACGAGATTCTGGTCAGCAGCTCGAACAGCGATCCCATCGTGCTGACGCGCTGCGTGCGGCGCATGATCGAGCGTAAGGTGGACGGCGTGGCCGTGCTCACCTTCGGTGAAGAAGAGCCGGTGATCGACCAGTTGATCTTGAACGATATTCCCATGGTGCTGGCCGAGTTCAAGCTCGACAATCCCAAGATCAGCACCATCCTGATGGACTACACCACCGGTATTCACGCCGCCGTGAACCATCTGGTCGAACTGGGCCACAGCAAGATAGCCTTTTTGGCCGGACCGCACAAACTGCACTCCGCCTTGACCCGCGAGAACGACTTCCGCACGGCGATGCAAGATGCCGGATTGAAAGTCGAGAAGAAATGGGTGATCGAGTGCGACCACACGCTCAAGGGCGGCGTGGCCGGCTTCGAGAAACTGCGCGCCCAGCCGTCGCGGCCTACGGCGGTCATCTGCTCCAACGATATGACGGCCATCGGCGTCCTCCGCGCCGCCTATATGGCCGATCTGCGCGTGCCCCAGGATCTCTCGGTGGTGGGCCTGGACGACATCGACTTTGCCGAGTTCACCCTGCCGCCGCTGACCACCATCCGCCTCAGCCGTGTGGACCTGGCCAAAGCCGCCTTCGAGGCTCTGCGCCTGCAAGCCGAAGAGCCCGGCAATCCCCGCATCAAGCGCGAGTTCCTGGCCTCCACCAGCCTCGTCGTCCGCGGCTCGACCGGCGCGCCCCCCAGCCAGGCCTAAACCGCAATTTCTTGGATAAATCTCCCATCGCCACGCCGCTCACAGCACCTTTGCTCCCTGAAATCGACTCCTGTTTGTCGACCAGGGAAGCCAGGCTTCGAGTGGTAGGCCGAACCTGAGAAAACGAGAATCGATCCAGGCGATAACGATGTTTTCGAGCACTTCTCTCGCGTTGACCGTTTTTGATAGGGACTTATAAACCTAAATCCGGCAGACTTTTCCGTGTCCAGGATACTTCTCTGTCATATAACATCGATAGTCCCAAATACTTGTCATCCTGATACTTGTCATCCTGAGCAAAGCGAAGGATCTGCGGTTTATTCGGACTCAATCGAGTTTTGTTGTTTAAGAAAAACGCCCTGTTCCCACTATTGCCGAACGCGGCATGCCGTCCCCGCGAAACGGCATGAAAGTAGCCAGGGGTGGACCCTGAGCGTCGCGAAGGGGGAACCCCTGGAAAAAAGCCCCCGTGCCCAGCCGCCCCGCAGGGCGGGCCTGAAAGACGCGCCGGTCTCCATCGTCCCAGAAACTCATGCAGGGAATATCATTTGGGGCGCGCATACTGCAATCAGAATGGTTCTGTCCGCAAGCTGGAACGCACGAAAATCATCTCCCCCCTAAAATCCAAATCTTTGATTCACTGATTTCTTCTAAGACCCACAATAAAAACAACTTGAAAAAATCATTCTATGTACCGATTGGTAAATAGAGAGTACGGATTTGACCCCTGTTTTGGCAGCTTTTTGAGGCTCAAAACGCGGGAAAATGGCCTGTTTTTGCGGAAATCGCATTCGATGGGAAATCGCCGGATCAGAATCGGATTGGGCGCGAATTCTCGCACTGTTCGGGAACCGCGGCGAGCCCGATAGCGTACCTTAAACATATGAGGAGATGGGCGATAGGACTGGGGCTGTGTCTGGCATGCGGGAGTTTGGCGGCCGCGACGAAGAATACCCAGCAGACGGCGGCCAAACCGGCCACGGCGGCGCAGCGGGTGGATGTGACGGTGCCGTTGATCGCCGATGGATTGCGCCTCTCCGACTTTCCCAACATGGAGCCGCGCCCGGATCTAAGAGACAAACTGGGCGAAGTGAAGGACTTCATTCAGAATTCGCCCTTCGACGGCCAGCCGGCCACCGAGAAGACCGAGGTGTGGATGGCGCACACCAAAACCACACTGTACTTCGTCTTCATCTGCCACGACCGGCATCCCGGCCTGATTCGCGGCCACCTGGCGCGGCGCGAAAATATCCTCAACGACGACAATGTTTCGGTGCTGCTCGATCCCTTTCAAGACCGGCGCAAGGGCATCCTCTTTACCGTAAACCCGGCGGGCGTGCAGGCCGACGCCGCCTGGACCGAGAACGTCGGCCAGGACTATAGCTACGACACGGTATGGGACTCCGAAGGCCGGGTGACCAAAGACGGCTGGATGGCGCTGATCGCCATTCCCTTCCGCAGCGTGCGTTTTCCCATCGGCGCTTCGGACTGGGGAGTGGTCTTCTGGCGGAATTTTCCCCGCAACAGCGAGACCGACAACTGGCCGCACATCGCCGCCAACGTCAGCGGCGTACTCAGCCAGGAAGGCACGCTGCACGGCATCCAGGGCGTCACCGGGTCGCACAACCTGCAACTGAATCCCTATCTGCTGGCGCAAAACGAGCGTTCGCTAATCGATGTGGACCCCACCAATCCCTTTTTCAGTTCGCGGCACTTCGAGGGCACGGCGGGTGGCGAGGCTAAGCTAATCGTCAAAGACAGCATCGTGCTCGACGCGACCATCAACCCGGATTTCAGCGATGTCGAGTCGGAACAGCCGCAATTTACCGTCGATCAGCGCTTTCCCGTCTATTTTCCCGAGTTGCGCCCCTTCTTCCTGGAAAACGCCAACTACTTCTCCACGCCCATTACGCTGATCTATACCCGCAACATCGTGCATCCTGAGTACGGTATCCGCATGACTGGCAAGGTTGGCCACACCAATGTGGGTCTGTTTGCCATCGACGACCGCCAGCCGGGGCAAACCGTGGCTCCCGGCGACCCGCTCTATGGGCATCGGGCCAAGGTCGCCGTGGGGCGCGTCTCCCAGGATCTGGGCAAGGGATCGAGCTTGGGCCTGATGTATACCGACGAGGAGTTCGGCGGCGGCTGGAACCGCATCGGCGGCGTCGATTTCACCCTGCGCTTCGACAAGCATTGGACCGCGCTGGGGCAGATGGTGGAAAGCTCCACCATGGGGACCGTCGACAGCGGCACCCCGCCCAGTTATACGGCGGGGCCGGCCAGCGATTTGCAAGTAACCCGCAACGGACACTCCTTCAATCTCTACAGCAATTACCAGGATTACAGCACCGGCTTTCAAACCCAGTTAGGCTTCATCCAGGCATCGAACCTGCGCACCGACTATACGCACTCGACCTATCAGTGGTATCCCAAGCACAAGTTTTATCAAAGCTGGGGATTGGAGACAGGCCAAAACATCGCTTTCGATCACCAGGGCGACCGTGTCTATCATTACTCCAGCTTCGACCCATTTCTGCTGCTGCCGCGCAATATCGTCATCGCACCCCTCTTTGGGCAGAATTCCGACACGGTCAGTCCGCTCAACTACTCTGCGCTGAGCGACTACAAGAACTTCACCGAGAACTTCGTGGGTCTGGTGGTGCGCGGCGCGCCCTGGTCGCAGCTCAACTTCAGCCTGCAGACGTTCCGCAGCGGCAACGTGAATTACAACCCGCCGGCTGGCCGTGCGCCCTTTCTGTTGAACCAACAGACGGTGCAGTTGCTCTTCACCCTGCAGCCGATTCGCTCGCTGACGGTGGACAATACCTATCTGCTGGATCGCGACCACGCCGTGGCCGGTGGGGCATTGGTTTATGAAACCCAAACCATGCGCAGCAAGATCAACTACCAGTTCACGCGCTCCATCTCGGCAAGGGTGATTGCCGAGTTCGATTCGACGCTGGCCAATCCGGTGCAGACTTCATTGCCGCGCACCAGAGAGGTGGCCACGCAGGCGCTGCTGACCTGGCTGCCGCATCCCGGCACCGCGGTTTATGTGGGCTATAGTAACGATTTGCAGAATCTGGACCGCAGCCTGTGCAACCGTCTCGTAAACGGCTCGTGCGACCCCAACAATACCGCGCCGCCACGCGCCGGCCCGCTGCTCAACGACGGCCGCCAGATCTTTATCAAGGCGTCGTATCTCTTTCGCTTCTGATCACCCTATCGCCAGTTCTTCCGTGGTGACGGCCTCGCTGCGCATGGCGGTGATCTCGGCGTGAGTCGAGTTGGCGGCGACACGGCGATGAGGATAAACCTGCGGTTCGCCGAAGCGCACCTCGGCAGAGAAGCCAAGCACACCCAGCGCCTTCCACAAGTGGGGCAGAAACGGGTCGTCACCATACCAGCACAACTCGCGCTCGGGCGTGCCGTCGTGCAGAATGTAGCGCACCGAAGCGGCGGTCACCGGCGCCTCGGCCAGAATCGCCGGCTCGAAGAGGCGGGAGTGGAAGCGCAGCAGGGAAGTGCCGTCGGTGCTCGTGCCCTCGGGAAAGAAGAGCACCGGAACCGGCAGGCTAAGCCGCTCGGCGATCATATCCGAGACCTTCTGGGCGCTGGCCAAACTGGCCCGATCGAGGAACAGCGTGCCGCTACAGCGGGAGATCCATCCAAACAGGGGCCAGTTGTCAATTTCCGCTTTGGCCACAAAGCAGCAGGGCATGGCCGCACTGAGGATGAGGATGTCGAGGTAGCTGAGGTGATTGGCGACGACCACGCCGCGCGCCGGCGGCTGGCCTTCGACACTGTATTCGATTCCCAAACTGGCCAAGATCAGCCGTGCGCCCCACTGCGCCCATTGACCGCGGCGGGGCAGAGTCAGAGGACCGCGCAGACGCATCAGGCCCAGGCCGGCCATGCACCAGGCAACGGTGAGCGCCAGCGCCACAGCGCGCCGGAGGGCCCTGAACCTCACTGTGTCAAAGGAGCCAGAAAGCGATTGCGCGCCCCCGGCGAAACCATTTTGAGATCGAGCAGAGTCAGGAAATCGATGGTGCCGAAGGCGCGATCCCAGGCGGGCGGCGCGCCGATGCGGGCGCCGATGGCCAGATAGGTCTTGAGCAACTTGGGGACCTTGACCGGCTCGGGCTCCGCTGTGGCGGATGCGGCTTGATTCGATTCCTGGGCGCTGGATGACGGCTGTGCGTCCGCGCCCTCCCATTCGAGGGGACAGGCGTAGGCGGCGGTAGGTTCGGTGGCGAACTCCGGCGAGACCCGATAGTGCTCGAGTTGGCGATACATCTGCCAGCCCTCGGCCGGATCCTGCGAGGTAAGCGACGAACAACCGATCAGATAACGCAGCCCCATGTCAGTAGCATACTGCGCGATCCCCCTCCAGAGAAGAGTTAAAACTTCCGGAGTGCGATGTTCGCGGTCGATCGAGGCGCGGCCCAACTCCAAAATGCCGGGGCGCAGCACCTCGTAAGGGGCAAAGCTGAACTCCTGCTCGGAGTAGTAACCCCGGTTTTGCCCGGCCGTCGTGCCGGTTTGCATGCGATAGGTGCCGACGATACGCTTGGCGGGGTTGGCTTCCTGCTTGTCTTCGACCAGCAGATGCTCGCAGATGGAGTCGAACTGGTCGGTGTCCAGACCGGTCTGGTAAGAGCTCTCCAGCCCCTCGCCTAACTCGATATTGAAGACCTTGAAGCGCAGCCGGCAGGCGGCCTCGCGGTCGGCGGCGTCCACCGCCAGGCGCACCCGGTAGCGGCCCACCTCGGCATGAATGCTGGGTTTGGCCGGAGCCTGTGGAAGATCGAGGGGATAGGTAGGGAGAGCGAGTTCCACCAGAGAGGTGGAGCCGACGGCTAACTTCAACGGTACAACCTGCCGAGCGTTCTGAATCACGGAAGTAGTATCCGCCGGCAATTGTAAAAGGAAGGTCAAGCGAATGCAAATACCGTGCAAATACTTTGTTCAAGTTGTAACCACACAGTAAGAAGACGGGCTTTTGCGAAGGGAGTATAAACGCCAGATGACGAGGCTGTGAATCATTCAACCTGCCAGCCTGGGTGGGGAAAGAGACCCGTCAAATACGGCGGTAGACCTGTCCGCGCGTTTCAATCTCCACCACAAGTAGATTCGGGTCCAGAATTACCAGCAAGATTCGAAAGCCACCCACGCGTGCAGCGCGCTTGCTGGAACCGATAAGCGGATAGGAATGGCGTGGGTTGAGTGGGTCGGCAGCAACCGCATCGATCTTCTTCATGATTCGTTTTCGAGTGGGGGCATCCAGGGAATCTAGACTCTTGGCTGCGCCTTTCGTGAAAACAACCACCAGCGGCAATTTCATTGCAGTGCGGACCAAGGTATCACATCGCCATTAGCAAGATCCGCCAAAGCCGTATCGAATATGGCTTCCAACTCCTCCGGTTTACTCATCGCTTCCAGCCAATCCGCCAGATCGAGCAAACGTTCCGAATTGGCGCGAAGCCGATTCAGCTTCTCACCTAACCACCCATAGTGAGAAAAACCAGCTTGAAGCGACAGGACGATGGCACAGACGCCTTGCACATCCATGATCCAGTCCTGGGCCATCCCATATTCCATCTTGGCTTCCAGACCAGACAGAGGATGGGCTGAGTGCAATTCGACGATTCGCTCGAAATGCAGAATGATGGCTTCCGACTCGCGGTTCAGTCGCTTCAGAATGCGTGTCATCTTCCAGGCATCGAAGAGAGAATAGGGCCGACTCTGCGGTTTTTTCTGCCAAGCAGCCAACTCTGAGCCAACGGAACGTCCATCGCGCAGATGCGGGCTCCAAAGACCGTCTTCGATCTTCAAGGCGGAAGTCGCACTCATCCGGGCCTCCTTTCCCATGGGCAGATTGAGCCGGTCTCCCAGCACAAACAACACCAGCGGTTTCACTAGAAGTATAGCGCCAAAAGAAATTTGCGGATTCAATTGTCGGTTGTGTTACGCGGAGGGTTCGGGGAGATGCTCGGCGAGCGCTTTTTGCAGACGCGGGCTACCGGTTTGCGCGACGGCCTGAGTTAGCCGGGTGCGAAGCTCCTCGCCGGGAGCTGATCGGCCGATGGCCTCGATGGCCGCGGAAGCCTCGCGGGCGTCGTTCTCGACCATGGCGAGAAGAAAGTCGATGGCCTCGGGCAGCCGCGTCAGGGCCATGGCGCTGAGCAGGACGGAGGCGAACCAGGCATCGGCGCCGGCGCGCCAACGCTGCCGCAGCGCCATCCAGGCCGCCGTAGTGCGGGCCTCGGCCAGTGCGTAGGCGGCCTCGGCGGAGAGCTCGTCGCCCTCCTTCAGCGCCCGCGCCACCACTGCAACAGCGCGCTCGCCCTCCAGCGAGAGCAGGGCGGAAAAACATGCGCCCAGCACCTCCGGCTCTTCGTGATTGCTCTTTTCCATGCCCAGATGGATGCGCAGGCGCAGCAGCAGCGCGGCGCTCACTCCACCCACATTGCCCACGGCGCGGGCCGCCTCCATGCGCACGGTCTTGTCCGCGTCGACCATTGATTCCACGAAAATGGCCAGCAGATCGGAGTCGCTCAGGCCGGGGCAATCGACCAGCGCGTGCAGGCAGGTGGCGCGCAGTGCGCCGGCAGTATCCGTCGAGCCGCCCCAGGAGCCTTCCAACTGGATATGCTTCAAGCCGCGCAGATAGGCGTCCTTCTGGCGATGCTCCAACTTGACCAGCGCGCGCGCCAGCTCGTTCTTGGCCCAGCACTGCGGATCGCTGGAGGCGGCGTCGATGAAGAAGCGGTCGTAGGCCGCCAAAATCTCAGGCAGCAGCGCGGCCAGTTCCGCCTCCGCCACCAATTTGGCCGCCTTGGAGACGAGATAGTTGTTCCTGTGCGCCAGCGCCTTGCGGACCTGCTTCGCACCATCCTCGCCCAAGGGCGTACCGGACCGAAAAGAGGCAATCAGCGCCTCCAGTTCGGCCAGATCCTTGTCGAAGCCGCGGGGAGCGGGTTTGGCGGTCGGTTTGGCGCTCATGGCGGTTCCTTTTTGTCCTTCGGGCGTAGAATCGAATTGACCTGTGCTCTACTCTTTGCGATTGTAGAAGCAAACGGGCGGTGTACGCCGAGGGGGAGGAATCCATGGGATTTGTCGAAGAATCACGTCTGTCTCTCCCGGATTATATTGTTCCAGATTTGCAAATCATTGAGACGAGGCTTGCCGTAGTTGAAGCTCGACTCGGAATCCACCCCTTGACGGTCGAGGATCGAAAAGAGCGGAATCACAAAGGAATGATGGGAATGCTACACCTTATGGAAGCTCGCACGTACATTATGCTGGCCGAGCGTCTGGCGCGGGTGGAGACCAAACTGCAAAGCGTGGCCTGAAGAGATTCCGCAGCCAATTGGACCGGCATCCCTAAAAAACAGCATTTGATCCTAAACCCGGCAGAATTTCCCCTTTTCAGGGTTCTTCTCTGTCATATAACATCCATAGTTCCAAGTACTTGTCATCCTGAGCGAAGCGAAGGATCTGCGGTTTTGCGTTAACCCATTGGGTGACGCCGGAAACACAGATCCTTCGCTTCGCTCAGGATGACAACTGATTGAATTTGCAAAGTTTAAACTTCAATACCAAGTCTCCGAATTCGATGGAATCGCCGGATTTATGTTGATTTGCCAGAATGCACGACGCGGCGATCAAGCGCCCCGCAGGGGCGCGTTGAAAGTAGCCAGGGGTGAACCCTGAGCCGTGCGAAGGGGGAACCCCTGGAATCGAGTCCCCGAGCACAGCCGCCCCGCCAGGGCCGGCCTGAAGGTGTGCTCTACGAAGCGAAAAGCGCATTCTGTCCCTGCGGGACGTTCCTCGGTGGATGCGCCGCGAACCAGGGGTTTCCCCTTCGCGCGGCTCAGGGTCCACCCCTGGCTACTCTCATTCCCTCCCTTGCGGGAGGGGCTTCGGCCCAGACCACCGAGATTCTTGCTCTCTGGGTCATCCAATCGATTTGGTATGGTCAAACATGCCCACAGTCGTAGGGCATTGATTTATGCTAATAGAATTGATTGGTAACATCGTTTCGGAGGGCGCAAAATGGCAGAAGAGCCGCAGGTTGCAGTACAATTCGAAATCACGCCTCAAGTAAATGCGACGCAAGAGTTTGTTGAGATCGCTCGCGATTTCGCAAATCCGTTAGATCTTATCAGAGAGGCAATTAGCAACGCTTTTGATGCACGCGCTAAAAATATTGAGCTTTCATTCGAAGTGGAGAATATAGACGGGGAGTCCACATTTTTAATCCGAATGAATGACGATGGCGATGGGATGGGCCGAGAAGAACTGCAGAAATTCTTTGATCTTGGAAACTCGACGAGGCGTGAAGATCCAAACTCAATTGGAGAAAAAGGACATGGTACTAAGGTCTATTTTAATGCCAGTAAAATAGTAGTAGATACGCAACAAGGTGGACAAAGGCTTGTGGCGACTCTTGAATCACCAATAAAAAAACTCCATAGTCATCAGATACCAGTGATAATTGTTGTCCCAAGCCTCAGCGAAACAAAAGTTAGTGGGACAGGAATCACAATTTTTGGCTATAATAATAACCGCAAGGAATACTTTACTCACGAGCGGCTCAAGGATCATATTCGCTGGTTCACTAAATTTGGGAGTATAGAAAAAGAATTTGGATTCAATAGCTTGAATGAGACAAAACTACGGCTAAAAGGTCTCGACAGAGATGATTTCGAGACTCTTCAATTTGGTCACGTGTTCCCCTCTGAGAGTGAGGATGTTTCTAAGTTATTTGACAAGTTAAATGTGGACGCCCCGCATCATTTCTGTAAGAGATTTGTGAAGATCGGTAACCTAATAAAGAACCCAGAGATTAAGTACCATGCAGTGTTTTCTGTCGAAGGTCGTCGCGTGAAATACGAAAGCAATCCAATGATCAGGAGATCGGGTTGGGCAGCCCCAGCAGGTAGCTATCAGGTTCAAGAGAGATATGGCTTTTGGTTATGTAAAGATTTTATGCCAATCCAGAGGAATAACGCTTGGGTCACTACCAAAGGTACGGAATTTACACGACTGCATGCGTTTTTCAATTGCCAAGCGCTCAAGCTTACAGCCAACAGAGGATCTATCGAGAACACTCCCGCTGAGATTCTTCAGGATATTGAAGAGGTTGTTCGGGGGCTTTACAAAGAAATCACAGAGAGTGATGATTGGCTGGCTTTAGACTATCTGGAGGAAGAAGCTGAAGGGTATAATACAACTGAGCGCGAGAAGAAGAACTTCGAATTTCGGCGAGCGAAGGTGAACTAATCCAATATAGCAGTTTACAAAGGAACGCTTCTAGCTGAGCCTAAACGAGAGAGCGGGGTTCACGCACTTGCTGTGCAATTATTAACATTGGAGCCCGATCTCTTTGACTTCTCAATTTTGGACTATGATACACATGAGGGCATCGACGTCCTTGTAAAGGAACGTAATAATGTGTCCGTCAGTGCATCGCGACTTTATTACGTAGAGTTCAAACACATCCTAGCGAGAAGTTTTAATCACTCGTTTGAGAACCTCTATAGTGTTGTTTGTTGGGACTCTAACCTGAAGAATGGCGAGATTATCTCCGACATCAATCGCGAAGAACGAAAGTTATCCATTATTCCACCTTTAAATCAAGCTGACCGGACCCGTTATTTTTTGGAGAACCCCCGAAAAGCTCATCGAATTGAGGTATTTGTTCTTAAAGATTACCTCCCGCAAAAGCTCGGTATTTCCTTCAGGCCGCGAACGCAGCAGGACATTGTTTAAAGTGGCGGGTGAAGGACGGCTGACCATGAGATAGAGCTGCCAGGTGCCGGGTGCCCCCGGTCTCGATTTTGAGACCGGGGATCTCATTCGTATACCCTTACGCGGGGTCGTAGTTCAGGTTTGGCCCCAGCCAGCGCTCGACTTCGGCCACGGTCATGCCTTTGCGCTGGGCGTAGTCGGCGGCTTGTTCACGGTCGATCTTGCCCAGGCTGAAGTAGCGCGATTCCGGGTGGGCGAAGTAGAGGCCGCTGACGCTTGATCCAGGCCACATGGCATAGGACTCGGTGATCTGCATTCCCGTCTTTGCCTCAACATCGAGCAAGCGCCACAATACGCCCTTTTCGGTGTGATCGGGGCAGGCCGGATAGCCCGCCGCCGGGCGGATGCCGCGATACTTTTCGTGGATCAGCTCCGCCGGGCTCAGGTTTTCTTCTCGGCCATAGCCCCATTCCTCGCGGACCTGCTTGTGCAGGCATTCGGCGAAGGCTTCGGCCAGGCGGTCGGCGAGGGCTTCGGCCAGGATGGCGTTGTAGTCGTCATGAGCAGCGCGGAAGCCGTCGCAGAGTTCCTTCAAGCCAATGCCGGTGGTCACGGCAAAGGCGCCAATGTGATCGGCGAGACCCGTCTCTCTGGGGGCAATGAAGTCGGCGAGCGATCTACAGGGTTCGCTGCCCTCGCGGTTGGCCTGCTGGCGGAGGAAGTGGAAGCGTTCCAGTACCGTCGAGCGCGATTCATCGGCGTACAACTCCACATCGTCGCCCACGGCGCTGGCCGGGAAGAGGCCGTAGACGCCGCGCGCGGTGAGTAGATTTTCCGCGATGACGCGATCCAGCAGGGCATTGCCTTCGGCAAAAAGCAGGCGCGCCTGCTCGCCTTGCTTCTCGTCTTCGAGAATGCGCGGATAGACGCCCTTCAACTCCCAGGCGTGAAAGAAGGGCGTCCAGTCGATGTATTCGCGCAGCGTAGCCAAGGGGAAATTGTCCAACACGCGCACGCCGGTAAACGCGGGCGTTGGCATATCCTCGGCGCGCCACGCGATGGGAGTGCGGCGGCAGCGCGCGGTCTCCAGAGAAATGGTTTGGACGCGGGGTGCGGCATGGGCCTGGCGCAGCTTCTCGTAATCGGCGCGATGCTGGGCTACGAAGGCCGCTTTTCCGTCTTCGCTCAACAGGCTGGTGGTCACCGGAACGGCGCGGCTGGCGTCCAACACATGGACCACGGGCTGGCTGTACTGCGGCGCGATCTTTACCGCGGTGTGGGCGCGGCTGGTGGTGGCTCCGCCCACCAGCAGAGGCAGCTTGAAGCCTTGCCGCTCCATCTCGCGGGCTACATGCGCCATCTCGTCGAGCGAGGGCGTGATGAGGCCGCTGAGGCCGATCAGGTCAACGTTTTCGGCGCGGGCGCGCTCGAGGATCTTCTCGCAACTGACCATCACGCCCATGTCGATGACCTCGAAGTTATTGCAGGCCAGCACCACGCCCACGATGTTCTTGCCGATGTCGTGCACATCGCCCTTGACGGTGGCCAGCAGGATCTTTCCCTGCGCCTTGACGGTCTGCCCGGCGGCCACCATGGCGGCCTTCTCGGCTTCCATGAAGGGGGTCAGGTGAGCCACGGCCTTCTTCATCACGCGCGCCGATTTCACCACCTGGGGGAGAAACATCTTGCCCGCGCCGAAGAGATCGCCCACCACGCTCATGCCGGCCATCAGCGGGCCTTCAATCACCAAGAGCGGCCGGCCGAGCTTGACGCGCGCTTCTTCGGCGTCGATCTCGATGTAGGCGTCGATGCCCTTGACCAAGGCGTGGGAGAGGCGCTCTTCGACCGTGCCGTTGCGCCATTCCTCGGTCTTCTTCTCGATGACGGCTTCGCCGCTCGCGCCCTTCAGCGTTTCGCCGAATTCGACCAGACGCTCGGTGGCATCGGGGCGGCGATTGAGCAGCACATCTTCGACCAGCACCTTCAACTCGGGATCGATCTCCTCGTAGACTTCGAGCATTCCGGCATTGACGATGCCCATGTCCATGCCCGCGGCGATTGCGTGATAGAGAAAGGCGGAGTGCATCGCCTCGCGCACCTTGTTATTGCCGCGAAAACTGAAAGAGATGTTGCTGACGCCGCCGCTGACCTTGGCGTGGGGCAGGTTGGCCTTGATCCAGCGCGTGGCGTTGATAAAGTCCAGAGCGTAGTTGTTATGCTCTTCCATCCCGGTGGCGACGGTGAGGATGTTGGGATCGAAGACGATGTCCTGGGGCGGAAAGCCAATCTCCACAAGAATCTTGTAGGCGCGTTCGCAGATACGGATCTTGTCCTCAAAGCTCGAGGCCTGGCCCTGTTCGTCGAAGGCCATCACTACTGCCGCTGCGCCGTACTTGAGCACGGCGGCGGCGCGTTGGCGGAATTTCTCTTCGCCTTCCTTGAGCGAGATGGAGTTGACGATGCCTTTGCCCTGCAAGCACTTCAGGCCGGCCTCGATGACCTCCCAGTTGGAGGAGTCGACCATGAAAGGCACCTTGGCCACCTCCGGCTCGCTGGCCAGCAGATGCAGAAAGCGGGTCATGGCAGAGACGCCATCGATCATGCCCTCATCCATGCAAATATCGATGACATTGGCGCCGTTCTCGACCTGCTGACGGGCCACGGCGACGGCTTCTTCGTATTTGCCTTCCTTGATGAGCCGGGCGAACTTGGGCGAGCCGGCCACATTGGTGCGCTCGCCGATCATGAGGTAGACGCCGGGTTGCTGGGTGAAGGGCTGCGATCCGGAGAGACGCAGCGGTTTCACGGCTTCGGCGCTTTGTTCGGCATCGAAGCCAACGGCGAAGACGCTGCCGATTGTGCGCGGCGGCTGGCCGGTGAGCGCCTGGGCGATGGCCGCGATGTGCTCGGGAGTGTTGCCGCAGCAGCCGCCGGCGATATTAATCAAACCATTCTTGGCGAAATCAGCCAAGTACCGGGCCATATCCTGCGGTCCCAGATCGAAGCCGGTGGGCGAAAGGGGATTGGGCAAGCCGGCATTGGGGTAGCAGGAGATGGCGGCGCGGGATTTCTCCGACAACTCGGCCAAAAAGGGATACATCAGATCGGGGCCGAGGGAGCAGTTGAGCCCCACCGAGAGCGGATGCACGTGCTCGACGGCGGTCCAGAAGGCCTCGATGGTCTGCGCGGAGATCATGGTCTCGCCGCCCCGGCCCACCGCGGCTGAGATCATGATGGGCAGCTCGCGGTTGGCTGCTGCGAGACCGTCCTGATCGAAGACCTCGCGGATGGCCACCAGCGCGGCCTTGGCGTTGAGCGAATCGAAGATGGTCTCGACCAGCAGCAGGTCGGAGCCGCCGGCGATGAGGGCGCGCACCTGCTGCTTATAGGCGGTCTTCACCTGATCGAAGTCAGCCACGCGGAAGCCGGCATCGTCTGCATCGGGAGAGTTGCTGAGCGAGACGGTCAGCGGCCCGATGGCTCCGGCCACGAACCGCTGCCGTCCAGTCGCCGTGCCCACGCGATCCGCCCACTCCCGGCACTGGCGCGCCGATTGCTCGTTGATCTCCCAGGCCAGATCGTTGAGAAAGGGATCGTCGACGATCTGCTGATAGAACGCGGGGTCCTTGCGGCCGCCGTGCTCGCGGGGATCGTCGACAAAGAACTCGCTCTGGGTAATGCTGGTGGCGCCGAAGGTGTTGGTCTCGATAATGTCCGCGCCGGCCTCGAGAAAGCGGCGATGGATGTCGCAGATCATCTTGGGCTGCGTCAGGGAAAAGAGGTCGCCGTTGTTGAGCAAGTCCTTGGTCGAGTTCTTGAAGCGCTCGGCGCGGATATCGGCTTCCGTCATCCCGTAGGTGCGGATGGTGGTGCCCATCGCGCCGTCGATGATGGCGATGCGGCTGGCAAGGATCTTGCGCAAGGGATGCTGGTGGGCTGCGGTCATTTTCCTCCCTTAGCGCCATCGCCGGCGAAGACGCGCAGTTCACATTCATTGCAAGAAATGGACAAAGTCGCTCTCCATGGTAGCGGCCGCGGGGAAGGTGCAGGGAATGCGGCCAACACTCAAGGATAAATGGTCGCAGATTCCCAAGAAAGAAAGATTGAGCCGGAAACGATACGCTTATACGAAATATGATATATTCGGAGGGTGAAAGAGTACGCCCCAATCCGTTGGGTGGGCGATGCGAAAGAGATCTTGAGTTCTTTTCCTCCAGAGGTCAAGACCGCCTTCGGATACTCGTTGCGCAGATTGCAGAATGGATTGCTCCCGGATTGCGATGCCCGCCGCATGGCTTCCATCGGCAAGGGAGTTTGGGAACTTAAAACCAGCGACGAGCGCACTTGGTACCGGGTGATTTATCTGACGCGCATCGGCAATTCGTTGTATATTTTGCACGCTTTTGAGAAGAATAGCCGAAAAACAGACCGGCGGGATCTGGCAATTGCACAATCCCGCTTGAAATCGGTTCTCGCTGAATTGCAGACGGCAGGGAAGGGAGAAGATGGCCAAGAAGGATAGTGTGATTACTCATGTGACGCGCGGCGATGTGCTCGACGATCTCGGGTTCACTCGCTCCGAAGCTACCGCGCTCAAATTCAAGGCCGATCTTCTCGACGCCATTCGCGAGGAGATCGAACGGAAGAGTTACTCGCAGCGACGGCTGGTCGAGATTCTCGACGAACATCAGCCCGCGGTGAGCAACCTGATGCGGGGCAAGATTACTCAGGTGAGCATCGAAAAGCTGCTCGGTTATGCCGACCGGCTGGGGATGCGGGCGCGGTTGAAGATACTGCCTGCATTAAAAGCCGCTACCGCCGCTTGAACGGGATGGATGTGCCGAGGACAATCATGACTTTAAAGCCGCTGCCAGCCGATGAGATTGCGGAGATAGCCGACAAGGGAGAGGACATCTCCCGCTTTTTTACGAATAATGGCAAGATGATGCCGCCCATTCAGCGCGTCAATGTCGACTTCACGCTGCCCATGCTGAAGGAACTGGACGATGCGGCGACGGAATTGAACATCAGCCGCCAGGCGGTCATCAAGACCCTGCTGCGGCAGGCGCTGGATCGGCAGCATTTGGCGCGTAGAGCGAGATAGATAGTGATGGTTTCAGAGACCGTGCGGCGAGCCTCAACGGTGTTTTTTCATACGCTCGACAATTTTGATCGTACCATCGGTATTTACTGCGTAGACTGCGATTTGGGTGCCGATGTACTCAGACATCGATGGCTTTCTTGACAGAACGTAAAAGACATCTGTGTCTTCAGGCACATTGCTCAACACATGAGAGTGGGAACCACCCACGACAGTTGTGCCGGGAGGGACAGGTCCTCTGTTTATAATCAATCCTTTGTGGAGTTGGCGCTTCTCCACAATTGTTCCACCATCGGGAGAGATCATGTATCGAACGTCCGTGCCCAAGGGATAGACACCTTGTTCGGTCTGAGCCGGGACCAGGTAAACATAAAGTTGATTGTTGGATGCTGGCAGAACCGCAGCATTGTAGGGCCGGTTTGGTCCTTGAAAATCATGCAGAGCAGTCTCAATCCCCTTGGCCGCGGCAAGATAGAACCCAGAATCTCTCTGTGCGGGATCGAATTTTTTAACCGAAAACTCCTCGGGAGCCTTGCCCTGGGTAGCCAGAACTGCAATCAGAAAGGCATCGCGGCTCTCATTCAACCGCCCATAGGCGACCACCCATCCGGCTTCGGTTTTTTGCGCGATGTAACGGCCAATAGTCCCTTGGGCAGGGTTTGCAGCCATTACCGCGTCGCTGGAGTGCCATGCGGCCTGATCGTAATCGTAGAGCATGCGTCCCCGCGCGGTGGTTGCAGCAAGATCGCCATCGGATGGGAGGGGTTCATTCTGGCAGAATGCCAGGGATGTAAATAGGGAAACAAATGCAATAGCTAGGTGCAGTCTGACTTTAATCATGGATTCTCCAGTGCTGATCCGGTATATGAAAGCATATATCGAGGGCTGGAAACAAGACCAACAATATCTTTTTGCAAAATCCAAAACAAAAGCCTCGGCGCAGCGATACTCAAAACTCAAGCGAGGCTTTACTGTGTTTCAGGTTTTCAAAATTACTTCGCCGCGGTCAGCGCGGCGACCGGCACCAGCATATCTTCCTTGCGCATGACCAAAGTGGTGGCGTTGAGGGTGGCCAGCTCGAAGCCGTGGCCGTGGGTGATGGCGTCGGTGGGGCAGGCCTCGACACAGTAGCCGCAGAAGATGCAGCGGTTGTAGTCGATGTTATAGACCTTGGCGTAGCGCTCGGCGGAGGAGATGCGCACGTCCTCGGTGTTGTCGGCGGCCTCGATATAAATGCAGTTCGACGGGCAGGCGGCCGCGCACAGGTAGCAGGCCACACACTTCTCCAGGCCGTTCTCATCGCGCTGCAAGACGTGCGCGCCGCGGTAACGCGCTTCGAGGACAGCGCCACGCAGCGGACCCTTGCCGTCCGGATAGTTCTCCACCTGCACGGGTTCGAAGATCTCCCCGAGAGTGATGCTCATGCCCTTGGCGATTCCGGCGATGTTCCCCACGATCGACATGAGGTCAGTATACGATGAATCGCAGGGAGGAAACAGTATGCGCATGGGTGTTCGGACAGCGGTTTTTCTGTTGGGTCTGGGATTGGGAACAGCGGCGGCGCAGACGCCCGCCCAGAATCAGCCTACGATGCCCATGGGCGGCATGGGCCAGATGGAGGGGATGACCGCCGGCGCTATGAAAAAGCCCGTCCTGCCCGCCGGCCCGCTGAAGATCGTCTTTGCCGGCAAGAGCGCCGAGTGGACAACGGCAGCGCTGGCGGCCCTGCCGCATCAGACGGTTACCGTCTACAACGTCCATGCCAAAGCCAATCAGACCTATTCCGGTGTGCCGCTCTTCACCCTGCTGCGGCAGTTGGGTGTGCCCGAGACGCAGCACGGCAAGGATCTGCGGCTCTATGTGGTGGTGGAAGGCGCAGACGGCTACGAGGCCGTCTACTCGCTGGCCGAGATCAACCCCGATCTACGCGATACGACCGTACTGGTTGCCGACACCCTGGATGGAAAACCGCTGGGAGAGAGCGGACCCCAGCAACTGATCGCCACGGGCGAAAAGCGCCCCGCTCGCTGGGTGCGGAATCTGGCCCGCATCCGCGTCCTCTCTGCCGACTAAGCACCTGCGAGCGCCTGCTGTGCGGCAGCCGCCTTAGGCTCTCCGCGCCTAGAAAAAGCACCTGCGGTGCGGCAGTCGCCTTCGGCTCTCCGCACCTAGAAAAGCACCTGCGGTGCGGCAGCCGCCTTCGGCCTTCCGCGCCTAGAAAAAAGGCGCGGAAAAGGGATAATTCGGGCAGTAATGAGGAGATTGTCTCGTGGGCTTCTTGGCGGTAGGGTAAAGAGCGTCAGGATTGAGAGGCTGTAAGTCCCTCAGTCCCTTAGTCCCTTAGTCCCTCAGTCCCTTAGTCCCTTGTTCTTAACGCTTTGCTCCGGGCGGTTGCGACTGGCCGTGGTTGTTGGCCGGCGGAGTGGTGACGGGGTGGCGCGTGGAGCGCGGCTTTACCGCAGGGATCTGGCAGAGCGCTGCATCCTGGCCGCGGGCCATGCCGGGCAGAGCCGGTTGCGCCGCACAGAGGCGCTGCTTGAGGGCTTCGGCTTCCTTGTTGCTGATGAGTTGGGTGCGCTCGAGCGTGCTGAAGGGGTCCAGATCGTAGCGGTAGAGGTAGTCCTCGGGATCTTTGCCGGAACCATAGTCGAGGTGGTTCCAGGTGGCGATGAACTGGGTTCCGTCGGGACCGGCGAGGACGGCGTAAAGCTGGGTGAGGGCGACGCCCTGGGGCGGCTTGGCGGTCCACACGGGAACGGTCTGGTTGCCGCGCATCCAGTGGGCGGCCCAGGCGTGGTGGGGAATGTCGTAGAAGAAGGCGGTCAGGTAGGTGTCGGCGGCGCAGTCCTGGCAACTGTCGTAGAGCGCGGCCAACTCGCGAGGATGGCCCTGGGCCAGTAGCAGCCAGTCCAGCCAACGCAGGTTGACGCCGCTGAGGATGGGCGCCACTCTGTGGTCGGTCAGCGAGAGGCTCCAGACGGTGAAGGTGTCGCTATTGGGCGCGGCTTGGGGCGCGGCGCGCAGCGTAGTCACCACCAGCGCCGCATCGTACTCGACGGCGATCTCGCGGATGGCGCTCCACTTCTCCGGCGCCAGCGAGCGGTTGACCCAGGTCACCACGTCCTGATCTTTGGCCGCATGGAAGTCTATCCAGCGAAAGGTGTCGGGGGCCTGCTGGGCTTGTGCGGATAGACAAGCGAAAATAAGAAAAACCCAACCAAGTTTACGCAAGATTATGCCAACCGCTCCAGAAGTTGTTGCACTTTTTCAATGGCCTGATCTTCAACCACAGCATTCTTGCGCGCAGCGTGAAAAAGATCGCTGAATAAACGGAATCGAACGATTTTGGGAGCAAGATTCAGTTCGGAAGCTTTGTTCGGATCGATTTTGTTGAGTATGCCTTGTGCTTCGTCAGGGATTTTAAGAGTAGCTGCCGCAGCGGTGAAGTTGTCCGCCTGTGCGGAGAGAAGGACTCTGCCAGGTTGGGTCAGTTGAAACGTTAGTAACTTGTCGTCCCCGCTGGCCCTTCTGCCGATTAAAAAAGAGGAGCCGTCTTTAAGATCAGCTCGATAATCCTCCGCATCGATCCCATAAGTCGTTGTTGACGTCGCGGGAACGAAATGCCATGGCAGCTTTCCTGTCCGGGTCTTTTCGAGGAGTTGCCGAACCAAATCTTCTGCCTTGTCACTCATGATCCCTCCTCATTGAATGGGCCAGTAGCCGTCCATGGATGGTGTGCAAATCCCTCTTTGCGTCGAATATTTCCTCGATGGTTCGTTGCGGCTCGTCTCTTCGGTCCAGAAAGCCCGGAGAGGAAAGGCGAATCGCGACTTGCTGAAAAACCGACTCTAGAGCCTTCAGTTTATCTGAATCGGCGGCAAGGAACTGCTCAAACTGAGAGCGATCTCGAGGAATTCTTGCGGCCAAATCTCTCGCGCGAACCGCAGCGGCATTGGGTTTTTCTAGCAGAAGGGATTCGGAAATCTGTTCTGCAAGCCGTACTAATTCAGCGAATGCCTCGGCGGAGTTACGCTGATAAACGGCTTCACGTGCCTCTGAAGCTGCTTGTTTAGCGCCCGTTGCCTGCCGAATGGCCAGCAGAGTGAGCAGTAGCCCTACTCCACCCACCGTCGCATTCGTCCAGTCGAACCAATCGCGCGGTATCGGATTATCGAACACAATCATCCGGGATTCTCTCTCGCCAACAGCATACCGCCGAATGTTTGAATCCGCTACAACCCCAGATTCTCCCAGATTTTATCGACGCGGGCTTTGGTTCCGCGGTCCATCTCGATCATGGCCGGCCAGGGACGCTCGAAGCCCTCGGCCTTCCACTTGCGGGTGGCGTCGATGCCCATCTTCGAGCCGAAATTGGGCAGGCGCGAGGCGTGGTCCAGCGAGTCGACCGGGCCAAGCATGAATTGAATGTCGCGTTCGGGGTCGATGTTGTTGGTCACGCGCAAGACCACCTCGCCCACATCCTGCACGTCGCAGTCCTCATCCACCACCACGATGCATTTGGTGAACATGGCCTGGCCCAACGACCAGATGGCGTTCATCACCTTGCGCGCCTGGCCGGGATAGCTCTTCTTGATGGAGACCAGCATCAGGTTGTGGAAGACGCCCTCGACGGGCAGATGAATGTCCACCAGCTCGGGAATCTGCATCTTCATCGCCGGCAGAAAAATGCGTTCGACGGCCTTGCCCATCCAGGCGTCCTCCATGGGCGGCTTGCCGACAATCGTCGCGGCGTAGATGGGGTCCTTACGATGGGTGATACAGGTCAGGTGGAAGACCGGGTACTCGTCCGTCATGGTGTAAAAACCGGTGTGATCGCCGAAGGGCCCTTCGCTGCGCAGTTCGCCCAATTCAACGTAGCCCTCAAGGACGATCTCGGCGTGCGCGGGGACCTGCAGGTCGACCGTCTCGCACTGAACGATTTCGACAGGCTTGCCGCGCAGGAACCCTGCAATCATGAACTCTTCCACTTCCGGAGGAGCGGGGACGATGGCGGCAAAGGTGGTTGCAGGATCGGTGCCGATGGCTACGGCCACCTCCATCCGCGAGCCTTTCAGCTTGCCCAGCGCCACCTGCGGCAGTCCGCCGATGGGGCCGTCGGGAAGGACGACCGCGCCGCCAGCCGACTCGGCTATGGCGGCCACGCGCGCGGCCTTGGCGCTGAAGGAGCCTTCTTTTTCAGACGCGTCCGCGGCTGCCATGCGCAGCGCTTCCCGATAATGCTCGGCGGCGACCTTCTGCCGCTGCCAGTGCATGCCGGTGGTCTGGCCGTCGTAGACCTGCATTCTGTACATGCCGATGTTGCGCTTGCCGGTGCGCGGGTCCCTGGTGTGCACGCAGGGCAGGGTGATGAACGGGCCGCCGTCGTGCGGCCAGCACTTGAGAATGGGGAACTGGGTCAGGTCGAAGTTCTCCTTGAGGATCACTTCTTTGCACCGGGCTTCTTTGGAGCTGACGGTCTTGGGGAAGGCGCTGGTCAGCGCGCCCAGTTGCGGCAGCATCTTGAGTTTGTCCAAAAAGCCATCCGGCGCTTTCAGGTTCAGCAAGCTGTGAATGCGCTCGGCGATCTCATCGAGCCGCTCGACGCCCAGCGCCAGCGCCATACGCCGCTCGCTGCCGAACTGGTGGATGAGCACGCGGTGGCCAGGATGGCCCTTGATGTTCTCAAAGAGCAGGGCCGGGCCGCCAGGGGCGTATTCCTCGGCGGTTTTGGCCACGCCTTTGGGATGGGAAGCGCCCGCTGCGCCGATCTTGGCCACGCGGTCGACGATTTCTGTGATCTCCAGATCGGGCGAGACCTCGGCGCGAATGCGCTTCAACTCACCCGCCTTTTCCAGCGTCTTGATCCAATCGCGCAGATCGTCGTAGGCCACAGGGTGCTCCTTCATCGAAAGTACATTTCCTTTCATACTACGGCCTGTGAGTGAGAGTGGAATGGAGTAGGTTTAGAGTCCCCGATAGGGGATCCGTAAACCCCTCGCCTTTAGGCGACGGAAG
>CAZBPD010000042.1:0-41429 GCA_964493705.1 uncultured Occallatibacter sp. | reverse complement strand
TCAAAAACGGCTGGATCAGATCGATGACCTTGATGCCGGTCTCGAACATCTCTTCATGGGTGGTCTGCTCGTCGAAGAGCGGAGCGGGGCGGTGAATGGGCATGCGCTTGTGTTCGCCCACCGGGCCCAGCTCGTCGACCGGCTCGCCGACCACGTTGATTACGCGGCCCAGCGTCTCGCGGCCCACGGGAACCTTGATCGGTCCGCCCAGATCGATGGCCTTCATGCCGCGCACCATGCCGTCGGTCGCCTGCATGGCCACCGTGCGCACGCGACCCTCGCCCAAGTGCTGCTGGACTTCAAGGATCACGCTGATGGGCGTGGGCACGGTAAACCCATCGCTGGTCACGCGCAACGCCTGATAGATTGGTGGCATCGTCGCTTCTTCGAACTGCACGTCCACCGCGGGACCGGAAACCTGAATCACCTTGCCGATGTTCTCTGCCATTTTCCTGCCTCGGGGGCTGAAGCCCCCAACAAGTTTTTACCGCGTCTTCGGCACGACTAAAGTCGTGCCCTGTTACAAAACCTTCTGGCCGAAGCCGAATCGTATTGCCTCGATTCGCTTCGCCCCTATGGGGCGAACCAGCTTGGGGTGGACCTATCCCAGGGCTTCCCCTTCGCTCCGCTCAGGGTTCACCCTGGGCTATTTTCGTGCGGCCCCTGCGGGGCCTTTGCTTTTCGCACCCGGCAGATGTTCTCTGCCGTTCTTCTGATTTCTCAAAAACCGACTGGCACTAATCCAATTCCTTGTGCAGGTTCAAGCAAGCATTCTGGGAAACACTTTGGAGCATGATACTCAATTTCTTGTCACGCTCTTCCCTATCCGCTGATGACTTCTTGATACGTTCCGTCTGAATCAGTTTCTGCCGGATCAAATCCATCCATTTCGATTCCAACCCCATAGAACAAGCCGTCAAATCCATCGAAATCAGTTTGTCCCGTTGTGTAACAGCAACGGCTTCTGCATTCTGAATCGCTGTTTCCACTTCCTGGTGTTCTCGCTTCAACGCCTCAACATCCGATGAATTCGCATCATTCAAAATTTCAATTCGATGAAGCGCATTCCTTGCAACAACCCGTTCCTTCTGCGTGAGCCAATTTGCATCAATCAACTTCCAAACAAAAAAAACAACGATACAAACCAGAAGAAAAAACCAAATCCTTCGTGTCGTCCGTTTGCTCCAGATTTCTATCTGCAAAAGCTTTCGGAGAGTCATGGTGGTCCCTTACAAAGCAGCAGCACCCGACACAATCTCGATGATCTCCTTGGTGATGGCCGCCTGGCGCACGCGATTCATGTGCAGCGTGAGCGCGTCGATCATATCCGAGGCGTTGTTGGTAGCCGAATCCATGGCCGTCATGCGGGCCGCGTGCTCGGCGGCGACCGACTCGGTCATGGCGTGATAGAGCATCGATGTGACGTACTGCGGAATCAGTCCGGCGAAGAGTTCCTCGGCGGGCTGTTCGTAGATGTAGTCCACATCGGCGGTGCCGAATTTTTTGGCTTCCTCATCGGCTTCAGCGGTGTCCACGGCCTCGATCTCGATGCCGGCGCTCAACGCTGCTTCCGCCGCGCGTTCCTTCTCTTCCGTGGTCGGCTCGGTCGCGCCCGTAATCTGCGGAATGCCGATCGATAGCAGCGGCAGCAGCTTCTCCACCACCAGGCGCTGCGCGATCACCGACTTGAACTCGTTGTAGACGATGTAGGCGGCGTCGATCTCCTCGTGCTCATAGCGCTGGATGATGCTCTCGGCCATCTCCTGCACGCGGCTCTGTTCCAGCTTCAGCAACATGCCCGGATGGTCGCCGGTCACTTCCACCGGAGCCTTGCGCTCACGCACCTGCTGCGCGATGCCTTGATCGTCCACCTGCTCGACGTAAACGGCGACCGGGTAGCGGCGGCGCATCAGGTCGCGGCTCTTGCGGCCCACCGCCTCGACGTCGATCTGCTTGTCGGGATTGCCACCGATGAACTGGAAGGCGGTCTTGAGAATGTTGGTATTGAATGCGCCCGCAAAACCCTTGTCGCCGCTGACGACGATCAGCAGCACCCGCTTCTCGGGACGCGTCGCAAACAGAGGATGGCGCAGATTGCCGCTGGCGTCGTCGAAGATGTCGACGCGGCGGGTCAGCGACGCCAGCACGCTGTTGATCATCCTGGCATAGGGCCGGGCCGCCATCGCCCGCTCCTGCGCGCGCCGCAGTTTGGCCGCCGAGACCATCTTCATGGCCTTGGTAATCTGCCGCGTGTTCTTCACGCTGCGAATGCGCCGCCGTAGATCGAGTACGTTTGCCATGTTAGCTGCTAGCTCCTAGCTTCTAGCTACTAGCTCTTTCGTTCAGCATACGGATGACTGTCTCAGCTTGCTGTCTGCAACCCCTAGCTAAAAGCTAGAGGCTAGCAGCTAGAAAGCTGGCTTTGTATTCCTTGATGGCCGCGTGCAGGCGGCTGCGCAAATCGTCGTCCAAAGCCTTCTTGGCGGTCAAATCGGCAATCAGCGCGGACTGCGTGTTGTCGAAGAACTTGTAGATGCCGTCTTCGAAGGCGCGAATATCGGTGAGCTTCAGATCGTCCAGGTAACCCTGCGTGCCGGTGAAGAGAATCACCATCTGCTGCTGCCAGGTCAGGGGCTGGAACTGCGGCTGCTTGAGCAACTCCGTCAGGCGGCTGCCGCGGTTGAGCTGCTTCTGGGTCAGCGGATCGAGATCGGAACCGAACTGCGCAAAGGCCGCCAGTTCGCGATACTGCGCCAGATCCAGCTTCAACGTCGCGCCCACCTGCTTGATGGCCTTGATGGCCGCCGAGAAGCCCACGCGCGAAACCGACAAGCCCACATTCACCGCCGGACGCACGCCGGAGTTGAAGAGATCGGTCTCGAGGAAGATCTGCCCGTCGGTGATCGAAATAACGTTGGTCGGAATGTAGGCCGAAACGTCGCCCGCCTGGGTCTCGATGACCGGCAGCGCGGTCAATGAACCGCCGCCCCGCTCCTTGCTCATCTTCGAGGAGCGCTCGAGCAGGCGCGAGTGGAGATAGAAGACGTCGCCGGGATAGGCTTCGCGGCCCGGGGGACGGCGCAGCAGCAGCGAAATCTCGCGGTAGGCCATGGCGTGCTTGCTGAGATCGTCGTACATCACCAGCGCGTGGCGGCCCGAATCGC
Organism: uncultured Occallatibacter sp.; assembly: GCA_964493705.1. Lineage (GTDB taxonomy): Bacteria > Acidobacteriota > Terriglobia > Terriglobales > Acidobacteriaceae > Telmatobacter. The sequence goes on along the minus strand of CAZBPD010000042.1, from coordinate 38,265 downwards.
GGAAGTATTCGCCCATCGAGGTGGCCGAGTAGGGCGCCAGATAGAGCATGGGCGCCGGCTCCGAGGCTGATGCGGCCACGATGATGGTGTGCTTCATGGCGCCGGCTTCGGTGAGCGTCTGAACGACCTGCGCAATGGAGGAGCGCTTCTGGCCGATGGCGCAGTAGATGCAGATCAGATCGTTCTTGGCGTTGTTGATGATGGTGTCGAGCAGCACGGCGGTCTTGCCCGTCTGACGGTCGCCAATGATCAACTCGCGCTGGCCGCGGCCGATGGGAATCATCGAGTCGATGGCTTTGAGTCCCGTGGCCATGGGCTCGCGGACCGGCTGGCGGTCGATGATGCCGGGAGCGATGCGCTCGACAGGCAGATAGCCCGAAGCAGCGATGGGTCCCTTGTCGTCGATGGGATTGCCCAGCGCGTCGACCACGCGGCCGATCAGGGCCTCGCCCACGGGGACGGAAAGAATCTTCCCGGTGCGCTTGACCTCGTCGCCCTCGCGGATCTCGGTGTAGTCGCCCAAAACCACGGCGCCCACGGAGTCTTCTTCCAGGCTCAGGGCGAGTCCGGCGATACCGTGCGGGAAGCTGAGCAACTCGCCGGCCATCACCTTGTCCAAACCATGCAAGCGGGCGATACCGTCGCCCAGCGAGGTGATGGTGCCGACTTCGTCGACCTGGACCTTCGAGTCGTAGTTCGCGATCTGCTCGCGAAGAAGTTGCGTAATCTCGTCTGCCTTGATCTGAGCCATTTCTTCCTCTGAGGGGTTAGGGGTCAGGGGTTAGGGGTTAGGAAAATCACCTGGATCTCCTGCTTGCGCCCCAACTCTCTTTTCCCACTTCCCAACTACAAAACATTGTTTCGAGTAAACGGCTAATCCCTAACCCCTTACCCCTAATCCCTACACCGCGATAAGCGCTTCCTTCAACCTCTCCAGCCTGCCGCGCACGGAGCCGTCGTAGACCGTGGAGCCGATACGCACCACCGCCCCGCCCAGGATGGAAGAATCCAATTTGAAACTTGCTTCGATGCGCGAGCCGGCCAACTGGCCGACGCCGGCGATCATCTTGGTCCGCTCAGCCTCGCCCAGTTCACGGGCGGTAACGATCTCCGCCGAACGAATGCCCAGCCGCTCCTGCATCTCTTTGCGGTAGGCCGAGGCCACTTCCTGCACCTGGCCGATGCGGCCATTGTCGATCAACACCGCCAGCAGGTTGCGCAATTCCTTCTGCAACCCCAGCTTGACGTTCAACTTGTCCAAAATACCTACCTTTTGCAGGGCGGGCACGGCCGGGTTGGCGAAGAGTTCCTGTAGATCCGAACTGCCCTGCCAGGTGGCCAGAAAGTCGTTCCACTGCGCGTCGAGGGCCGCGGTATCCAAATGAAGCGTGGTCACCACATCGGCAAAGGCGCGGGCGTAACGGGAAACAAAGGCTGCCATTTAGTTCTTCCCTCCTACGCCGTGGAGAAACTCTTCGATCAGCGCCCGGTCTGTCTCGGGCGTCAGAATCAACTGCTTGGCGGCCTGCTCGATGGCCAGATCGGCGGCAAAGTTTTGCAAGCCGCGGCGGGCATGAGCGGCGGCTACGCCGATTTCCTGCTCGGCGGCGGCCACGATGCGCAGCTTCTCTTCTTCGATGTTGGCCTTGATGCGGACCTCATCCTGCAAGCTCTCCTGCTCGACCTGAGTGCGAATCGCGGCGATCTCTGCGTCCAGCCCGGACAGTTTGCTCTCGATGGCGCTGAGGCGCGCATTGGCCTCGGCGGTAGCCTTGCGGGCTTCTTCGAGGTTGGCGCGCACCGTCTGGCCGCGCTTGCGAATGATCTTGGGCATCAACCGGCCTACCGGGATACCGATGCCAAAGACCAGAACGCCAAAGTTGAAAAAAAGAAAGATGTTGGAGGCGGTCTGCTGGCTCACGTTGAGCGTCCGCGCCGTCCATTTGACGATGGGGCCATCGAGCAAAAACGCCTGATTCTGCTCTTCCTGGGATTTTTTCCCTTCCGGCTTGGCGGCTTCCTGGGGCTTTTCAACGGACTGGGAAGCAGCAACCGGAGCCGAGGGCGCAGGATCGGCGCGCAAAGCAACCGGCGCAGCGGCGGCAAGCAGCGCCGCCATCGTCAAAATACGCAAGGAACAATGGGAAAAACGGGTCAGCGACATGAAATCTCTCAACGGGAACCCCCGGCAGCCTGGGGAAGAAGAACGCGCACCACCAGGGCGGCGAGCTCCGGGGCCGAGGCCTGAACACTCTGGCGAGCCCTGGCGGCATCGGCTTCAATCTCTGCAATGGCCTGAATAACCTGTTGATGGGCGGCCTTGCGGGCGTCGTCCAGCGCCGTATCGCGCTCGGTGTTCCACTGCTTGACGCGCTGCTCGCGCAGCTTGTAGACATCGGCGCGCGCCTCGCGCAGCTTGGCGGCGTATTCTTCGGCCTTGGCTTCGGCCAGGGCGATGGCCTTCTGCGCATCCTCGACCGCGCCGGCGGTGCGCGCATGACGCTCTTTCAGCGTCCGGCTCAGCGGCCCCTGCACCAGCCACTGGTAAGCCGCCACCAGCACGATGAACAGCAGAACCGTAGGGATGGCGCCCAACACCAGCGCCCCGATTTGTCGAATGATTTCTTCCATGCTGGTTCCGTCTGTTCCGGCAGTTCAGCTTGCCCAGGTTGCGCGTGCGGTCGGAAATGAACCTTGATCATGCGGAGAGAACACGTCTTTTGTACCAAGTGCCGTCCGCCAAGTCAAACCTAACGGACCGTTCCGGGATGAGCCTGTGACTGCGGTCACCCCTGGGTCAAGCACATACCAAAAAGAACTTGCATTTGTCTGGAACAAGCCTAAACTTACCGTATCACCTAGACCCGGTCCAGGGTCCAGCGGGCCGTTTACCCAGGGAATCTTCCACTCCCCCGGTGAACGGCCCGCTTCTTGTTTGCCCCTTATTTCGCAGCCTGATCGATGAATTTCGCCAGATCGTCCTTCAACTGGTGCAGCGCATCCACGTTGAGATAGATCATGTGCCCCGAGGGGTAGTAGCCGAAGTGCACATTGCCGCGCAGTTCCGGCTCCAGGTTCATGTGGTCCAGGTCGTACTCGGTGGCGAAGAAGGGCGTGGCCAGGTCGAAGTAGCCGTTGGCCGAGAAGACCTGCAAATGGGGATTCTTGCGCATGGCGTTGGCCAGATCGCCGGCCACGTAGGGCTGCGCCTGCTCGCCGCCGCCCGGACCGCTGCCTGAAGTGGGCTTGTGCTTCCACTCCCATTGATTGATGTTGTTGGCGCTGGGCCGGTAGGCTTCGGTGCTCTCGTACTTCAGTTCGCGCTCCAGGTAGTCGTGCAGCGCGGCCACAAAGGCGCCGCTGATGCCGCTGTCGGAGGGATCGTAGCTGGGCGACTCGCCGGCCGCGTCCACGTCCTCGCCCTCGAAGCGCATGTCGTAGCGGCCCAGCGTCTTGCGGTCCTCGCGCAGCACTTCTTTGCGGAATCTGCTGGGGGAGATGCGCAGATTGGTCTCCTTGACGTACTCCACGCTCAGCCCCGTGATGCGGCTGACATCCTTGGCCACGCTGTCGAGCTGCGCCGCGGGCAGGGTATGGCCGGCAAAGAGCGCCTGGGAGTACGGCCCCGAGGCAAAGGCCCGCGCCTCGTCCACCCACTTGGCCAGGTCCGCCGGCTTGTTGGGAATCTTGTTGAAGTACCAGGCCGCCGCCGCGTAGCTGGGCAGGTTGGCCACGTAGACAGTGTCGTAGCCCCCGGCGCGGATGTTGTAGTTGAGAATCGACGAGATCAGCACCACGCCGTTCAACTGCACGCCGTCGTTGCCCAGCATGTCGGCCAGCGCCGCCGAGCGCGTCGTCCCATAGGACTCGCCGATGAGGAACTTGGGCGAATTCCAGCGCTGGTTCGCGGAAAGATAGCGGGTGATGAAGCGGTCGAAGGCGCGCAGGTCTTCGTCCACGCCGGTGAAGTCTTTGGCCGTGCCCTTGCCCACTGCCCGCGAGTAGCCGGTCAGCGGCGCGTCGATGAAGACCAGGTCGCTCCTGTCCAGCAGCGAGTATTCGTTGACCGCCAGCTTGAAGGGCGGACCTGCCGTGGGATTGGGACTGTCGGTCACAATGCGCACCGGCGAAAACGAGCCCATGTGCAGCCACAGCGAGGCCGAGCCCGGCCCGCCGTTATAGAGAAAGCTCACCGGCCGCGCCTTGGCCTCGACGCCATCCAGCGTATAGGCCACATAGAAGATGCTGCCGTAGGCCTTGTCCTCTTCGTCGCGGATGAGCAGTGTGCCGGCGGTCGCGGTGTACTTCAGCGTCTTGCCGGCAAGCGTCATCTCGTGATGCGTGACGGAGGACTTCTCGGGTGGGATGCTCTCCTTGTCCGCGTCCTTGTGCGTTTCGGCAACAGCAGCGGGCTTCTCCGCACTCTTCGCCTCCTGCGCAAAGACGGTTGGATGCAAAAGAAAGGGAGCAGCTGCAAACAACGCGCAAAGCGTAAGACGGTGAACTGTTCTCATCGGAAAACCTCCAGAAGAATCAAGAATCGCTTTCTACTTTCGCATCGACTTTCAATTATGGCTTCTGCGCGGCAGTCTCAGCCGTGAAAAGCCCTTGCGTCCGCAGCCAGTTCTCCAGTTGCACAGGCCACTCTTGCAGCGCCGCATCGCCCTTGCCCAGGCCGAAGCCGTGGCCTCCATGGGCGTAGATGTGCGCCTCGGCGGGAACTCCTGCTTTCACCAGCGCCTCGTAGAAGCGCAGTCCCTGCTCCACCGGAACCGTCTTATCGTCGGCGGCGTGGACCCAGAACGTCGCAGGCGTTTTCTCTGTAACAAACAAATCTGGCGAGTACGCGGTACGCAGTGCTTCGCAGCGATCCATCAGGTTGAGGATCTTGCAATAGTTCAGGTGCGACATATCGCTGCCGAGCGCGCCGATCCAGGGATAGCCCAAGACGAGATAATCCGGCCGGCTGGAGACCCGCTCGATGGGGTCTTCGGCATCGGGATTGCCCGCCACGGGCTGGGTAGCCGCCAACGCCGCCAGATGGCCGCCGGCGGAGAAGCCGATGAGCAAGATGCGATTGGGATCGATGTGATAGTCCAGCGCCCGCGCTCGCACCGTCTGGATGGCGCGCCGCGCGTCGAGCAGCGGAATGGGCAAAATGTAGCCATGGGAGCTGAGCCGGTAGCTGAGAACAAAGGCGCGAAAACCGCGCGCCGCGAACCAGTCGGCTATCTGCCGGCCTTCCAGGTTCCCCGACAGGTGCAGATAGGCTCCGCCGGGCAAAATCACCACCGCCGAGCCGTTGGCCGCGCCCGCCGGAGGATCGAAGATGGTCAGCGTCGGACTATCCTCGCAGCTCTTACCCTTGGCCTGCGGCGCGTCGCCGGGCCACAGACGCACGGTCTGCACCCCGAGAAAATCATTGTTCTCGCCGGGAAGGGTACAGGGCTGTTCCTTTTCCGGAACGCGCGCCTGCACCTGCGCCAGGGCCGCCTGCGCCAACAGGCCTGCCGCCAATCCAAACATCAACACTGCAACGGTTTTTTTCATCGATCTACCGCCATAGGGAAGGATTATACAAGTCTTGAAAAGCCGCAATATTCGACCCGTGACATACTGACTTCTCAAAGGATTTATCTACCCTCCGGGAAATCTTAGGGTGCAATCTGGCTCACGTAAAAAAGGGTGTAATCTAGCTCACGTAAAGAAAGTGCCCGGCTAGACAACGCGTCAGGGCACGACTTCAGTCGTGCCATAGATGCACCAGACTTTGGAGGGCTTTAGCCCCTGCACGTTTTCTTTTCAGGCATTTGCAATTTCGCAGCGGCTAAAGCCGAGATCTGAGAAGGTCCATTTGCGGCACGACTGAAGTCGTGCCCTGACGCGTCTCCAGGCAAGCTGGTCCCGAAAACTGATCAAAGAGAACTGATCGTTATAACCAGATTGCGCTGTGCCCAGCAGTCGAAACTCCCGCCTGAACGGTCAGTTCCTCGGCCAACTCGAAGCCGTAGCGGGCAAAATAGTAGGCCGCACCGTGTACGCGCTCCTGCAGCACGCCGCCCGGCGCGAGCGACTGCGCCAGAGCCGCGGCGTGACGGCCCAGGGCGGCTTCCTTCTGCAACTCGAAGTTGGCCGCCAGGTTGCGCAGCCGGTTCATCTGGTAGCGCATCTTGCTGGCCGCGCGCTCGCCCGATTGTCCCAGCCCGGCGTCGACGGCGCGCATCCAGGCCAGCAGCGGATCGAGTTCAGCCTGCAGCGCACTCCCTGCGCTGGAGAGAAGTTGTTTGCCCTCGACCGGCATGGCTCGCGCCGCCAGCAACTTTGCCAGCGACGGCTCATCCAGGCTCCAGATGCGTTCCAGCGTCAACTCGTGCTGGCGTAGCAATTCGCCCATAGCCGGCTCGATCAGCGTGGCCGAGAAGCGAGCCAGACTGGGTGTGACGCGGCCCAGAATGCGCTCGAAGAGCACGGCGGATTGGGCAAAGTAAGCGATCTCCGCCGGCCCGCCCACAATAACAGAAGTCCCCAGCAGATAATCCTGAAAGACCGGCCTGAGCAGTGCCGAGGGCGAAATACGCTCGGGAGCGGAGGCCAGAATTCCCAGCAGTTCATCGGTCGAATAGCTCTGCCGTCCCGCCTGCCACAGCCCCTGCGGCTCGGTCGCGGTTGCCGCGGTGCGCTTGAGCGCCTGCCGCGCTCCGGTCTTTTCGTCGATGAGAAAGAGCAGGCTGGAGTTCGCTCCCACCGCAACCTGAGCGTGATAGCCCGCGGCCTGCAACTGGGCGTTGCGCTCGATGAGCGCGGCGTGCAGCTCGTAGGCGCGTTGCAGCGCAGCGGCCAAGACCGGGGCGCCCAAACGGTGGATTGCGCGGCTGCCGGCGTCGAGCACCAGCAATCCCTGGGCGGCGAAGGCGCGGGAGTAAAACTCCGCAAAGGCTTGCGCAAAGCTGTGGCCCGGCCGGTAGGCCTCCTCCAATGCGGTCATGGCGTCGGAGTAACCCAGCAGTTCCCCGGCCTCTTCGATCAGCGGCGCGATCGTCTCGTCGAGCAGCACATTGCCCACCGGCACCGGCGTCGTAGGCGCTTTCGCGTAACGCAACTTTCGCAGTGCGCGCCGCGCCGGGAAGACCACATGGTCGATCTCGGCAAAGTCGTGATCTTCCGTGGCCAGCCAAAAGATTGCAGCGTGGGGCCGGCCTTGGACCGTAGCCTGACGGGCGCGAGCCAGGGCGGTGGCGGCCTTCAAGGGCGTATAGAGCGGCCCGCCGAAGAGGCCCACCTGCTGACCGGTGACGGCTACGCCCGCACCCTGCCGCAGCGACTCCAAAGCAGGCGCGGCGGAGGGCAGGCGATTCTGTTCTGCCAGCAGATCGACCAGCTCCGGCCAATGGGCGGGCAGCAGAGGACGGGTCAACCCCTCCCCTGCCTCAGCCATCGACGGATAAAAGGGCCGCACTGCGGCGGCAGCGGCGCTGTGGTCGAGAAAGAGCCGGCTAAGGCCCGGCACACGGTCTATCGCAATCCATTCGGCGGTGGGCAACGCGTTCACTTCCGGTTCAAAACTAGGCTTCGACGCCAGATTCGGCTCTGTTAAGGATGCCACGCCGGGCACATTCGATGCAGTTCCCTGCACTTCTTCACTCGCTTAAGCTCCACTCTGCGTATACTTTCTCTGACTGCGCAGATTCTTTTTCTGCGTGCATGGAGGAGAGCAATCGTCATGGTTACAAAGGTTAAGATCGCCCCGCCCGCCGCGCCGGAAACAATCGCGGCGCCCGATACTGCCAGCACCGTACCGCCGCCCGCCGCTGAGCCGGTCAAAAAGGCCGCCAAACCGGCCGCTAAAAAAGCTGCCAAGAAACCCGTCAAGAAAGCGGCAAAAACCGTCAAGCAGGCAAAGGCAAAGACCGTCAAAACTAGAACTGCGCCGGTGAAAGCCGTCAAGACCAAGGCAGCCAAAGCCGAGAAGAAGGTCAAAGCCAAAGTCAAGGCGAAGAAGCCGGTGAAGAAGGCCGCCAAGCCTGCCGTCCAGCCCCAGACCGCGAAGATTCTCAGCTCCGAGGTGGTCTATCAGGGCCCGCTCTTCCGCGTACTGCACGACAAGCTGATCGAGCCCAGCGGCAAAGAGAACGAGCGCGATGTCATCCGCCACAACGGCAGCGTGGTCATTCTGGCCATGGACTTCACCCACAGCAGAAAGGATCCCTGGATCGTCATCGAGCGCCAGTACCGCCATGCCGCCGGCCAATACCTCTGGGAACTGCCCGCCGGCAAGCTCGATCCCGGCGAAGATGCGCTGGCTGGCGCTCAGCGGGAGTTGGCCGAGGAGACCGGCTACAGCGCCAAGAAGTGGAAGCCGCTGGTCGAGTACTACGCCAGCCCCGGCTTTCTCGGCGAGTCGATGAAGGTCTTCATCGCCGAAGGGCTGATCGCCGGCGACGCCCATCCCGAGGGCGACGAGGAGATCGAGTTCCGCCTGGTGAAACTCTCCGACGTGGTCAAAATGATCGACAAGGGCATGATTCTGGATGGCAAAACCATGACCAGCGTTCTGCTCTACGTTCGCAAACAGGGTGGTAAGCACAAGAAATAACGCTGCCGGTTGGCTGCGGCCGCCTCTCACTCCAACCTGTCCCACCCAAACGGACCAGCCCATTCAGGCTGGTCCGTAATGTTTATGCGTGAGAGATAGAAAAAAACTTCAACCTTTTCCTTTAAATTGTCGTCTTATCGGTTACCGGCAGACTTTTCCCCAATCGTCCGTTCGCCGGCATCTCAGCAAGCAGTAAGGAAGGCAAGCCTGTGGCTCAGTACAAAGGGAAGGTCAAGTGGTTCAACAACGCCAAGGGCTATGGATTCATCGGCCGCGAAGACGGGCCGGATGTGTTCGTCCACTACTCGTCGATTCAATTGGACGGATACAAGACTTTGAAAGAGGGCGATGAGGTCGAGTTCGATATCGTCCAGGGTCAGAAAGGGCCCCAGGCGGATGCAGTGCTCCGGCTGCGGGATACTGCACATAACGCAGCCTGAGCAGTTACGGAGACGGTGGAGGACAGAGCCGGTAGGCTGTGTCGGCACGAACAACTGGACGTGACGGCCTGCACCAGCTTTTGCCTCCTCTGCTGAATCTCTGTGTGCGCACGGACGGCGCGAACCCTACGACACCATTCAAGACCGCTCACACGCGGTCCGCCTTGAGTGCGCTTCTTTTCCAGCCTCTTGTCACAATCTGCGACAATTGTCGCAAGTATTTGGGATCAATGGCCTTGCCTCCTTTCGTGCGGCGCGCGAGAGGTTTGTTTTTTGTGCGAATGGCTCTGCGTGCGTCGGACTACATCTTCGGTGCAGCCAATACTTCCTGGAACAATCCCGGTTAATTCAACATATCTCCCCAACCGCTTGGTGCATTCTGGTAGGGGGGCTGCAATGGCCCACGCCATTTGAGTTGAACTGGGAGAAGAACGATGCTCCAGACTGCGAAACGACGGGTTTTTGGACTAGGTTTGGCCGTGGTTCTCGGCAGCGGAATGCTGGCCGCGGCGGCCGAGCACGAGCCGGCCGTGGAGATTGTGGCCGATCAACGCTTCACCGTCGTCACCCCGCACGGCAGCGGGCAACTGCCCATCGATCTATCTCTCGATTGGGATCGTCCTCAGCCGCAGGTCAAGCGCGCCGTGGTCATCTTTCACGGCAAGGGCCGCGATGTGGACGGCTACTACCGCGCCCTGCGCCATGCCGCGGGCGAGGCCGGAGGCGATGCCGCTTCTACTTCACTGCTTGTCGCCCCGCAGTTCCTCAATGAAGAAGACGCTCACGCCCACCACCTGCCCAAAGAGGTCTTGCGCTGGCGTCAGGGAACCTGGGAGGCAGGCATCGAGGCCGTCGATCCCGCTCCGCTCAGCGCCTACGAGGTGATCGACGCCCTGGTCGCCCATCTCAGCGACCGCAGGCTCTTCCCCAACCTTGAGATTATTGTGCTGGCCGGCCACTCCGGCGGCGGACAGGCCATGCAGCGCTACGCCGTGGTGGGCCGCGCCGAGCGCCTGGTCGCGCCCGGCATTCGCTTGCGCTATGTGGTCGCCAATCCCTCGTCTTTTGTCTACTTCACCCCCGAGCGGCCGGTATTCAAGGGGGACAGCATAAGTTTTGCTCCCGGCAACGAACTGCTCTGCCGCAACTTCGACCGCTGGAAGTACGGCTTCGGCGAGATTCCCGAGGAGTACGTCCGCAAGAGTGCAGCCGCCGGAGTCAAACCGCTCGAAGACGCCTACGCCGCCAAAGACGTGGTCTATCTGCTGGGCACAGACGACACCGATCCCCAGCAAAAGGACCTCGACATCACCTGCGCCGGCGAGATGGAAGGCCCCACCCGCATGGCGCGCGGCCGCATCTTCTACGCCTGGCTGCACCGCCGCCATCCCCAGAATTGGCGGCAGCACCTCTGGCTGGTCCCCGGCGTAGGCCACTCCGGCCCCAAGATGGTCACCTCGGAATGCGGCGTAGCGGCGCTCTTCGAGCGCTCCAGTTGCCAGGATCAGCAGTGAGTCCAATTACGAAATGACAAGTTATGAATTGTCACTTCGTCTGTTTGGGTCAATTCGTCGATGTGTCCAGTGGTAATTCGGCAACGGCGATTATCCATTGCGTCGCCGCAAGAGCGACGGAACATCCCGTGCTCCATGGGTAACGGCAACAATCTCTATGCTTTTCTTTTGTATGCGATAGAGGACGAGGTAAGCGCCCACCGGCCAGAACAGAACGGGATAGTCGGTCAGATCGCGCCGCACATGCCCCATCCCTGGGTTGCACGCCAAAACTGCAAAAGCATCGAAGAGCTTGGCTACCCAGCGATCTGCAGCACCAATGCTGTCCTGAGCGATGTACTCCCAAATATCGTCCAGATCCACTTCGGCATCGATGCTGAGTACAAACTCGCTCATGCGATGCGCTTTCTCCGCTCACGTGATTTCTGCTCGATTCGTTGCAGCGCCAAGGCCGGATCGACGGATTCGCCACGGTCCAGTGAAGCCAGCCTAGCCCCAAGCTCCAGATTGAAGGCGGCAAGCTGGGCCGACCGCGCCCGGTCGTGCTCTTCGAGAAGCCGCAGCGCCTCGCGCACCACCTCGCTGGCCGAGGTGTACCGCCCGGATTCCACCTTCCCGGCAACAAACCGATCCAATTCAGGCGTCAGCGAAACATTCATGAAATACACCTCTGTCCTGATCCTCACGCCGATAACAAACTTTGTCAAGGTTGAGCATTGCCTCGCAAAACCTAAGATTTGGCATTTCAATCCCTATCTTTCTTGTTTTTACTGGAACAATCCCGGCATTGGCGGTGTCTACCTACCTATGACCTTCCGATTGCCTTGGCGCAGGATTTTGCGGGTCGTGGCTCTCTCGTTTCTGGTGTTGCTGGCCGGATTGGCGGCTTTTGTGCAGATTCAGCAGCACATCCTGCGCTGGCGCGCGGAGCGCCTGCTGGCCGACATCCGCCAAATCCAGATGGGCGAAGGAGACTGGACGAGCGCGTCAAGATTCATGAAGCGCTAGGAACGATGGAGCTATTCGGGGCCAGATTGTTCCGAAAAGGAGTGCCAATACGGAATTGAACTACAGGATACCCTTTCTCAACTGAGGAGTGCATATCCAGACCATCCGATTCTTTGGGATGTGTTTGGTGTACTCAATTCACTGATCCGAGGCCGTCTGATTGATGTAACCGCCTCACTACGAATCGAAAATGGCGTCGTTCTGGAATCCAGTTTCAAACTGTTCATTCTTGGCCGGCCTTCAATCCCCTTGGGTATGGATGAAACAAGCGGACTGGTCGGCAAAGCTACGGAATATATGAAGGGATTCGATCCTTACGATTTCCGGGAGCAACGACTTTTACATCCCGAGTATTGGATTGGAAAGCCCGGCGGCTGCGAAGGTTGTATCAAGCTCTACACAGGCTTTACGCCCCTTGCCGGGCGGCAAAAGATGATGGAACTCACCGATTTCAACTTTTCCTGCATCACGCGCTGGTCTGACTGCAGTGAGGAAACGGAGATATTGCCGGCTGCAGGAAAACAATTCGAGCAGGAGTCTTCTGGAAGGGATGCGCGCAACGAGGCTTTCGAGCAATGTAAAGTGCCGCTGGAGTTCTGGGGCCGGGAGTATTCCGAGTTTGCACTGCTGCGTATCAACCGCGTAACGCGCCTTTATGGCGATGTAGGCCATGCGATCGGTAAAGAAATATTTGCGGATGTGGAAATCAAAAAAACGCTGAAGGGAGACTTCAAATGGCGGGAACATTTTCCGATCTTGGTAGATGTTTTTGATCGCGGCGAAGGAATCAAGGGTTGGAGCGCCCTGGATATGCAGGCGGATAGAGATTATATTGTGGCTGGAGTGTATTCACCCTATGGCGCTGATCATCGATTTTTGGCGATGGACGATTGTGGATTGATCCCATTCAACACAGAGAATCTGGCTGCGATTCAAAGAGGAATCGATGAATCCGCTGCCAGGCAGGTACTTTTACAGAAGACGAAGTAACTACCAGATTCAGAGCTGATCAATGATCTCGCGGAACTCCCACGCGCTGCATTTGCTCGCGACCCACTCGGCGGCGCGGATGATGCTCAGGAGAATCGCCAGCAAGGCCGAGGAATCGATCACCATTGCTTCACCCGCTATCGAGGCAAGCCATCGGCATCGTAGAGGTCGTCGATGAGTTCAGTGCTGCTGGGCCCGCGCCATGGTCCCAGACTGCGCACCCAGGTCAGGAGTTCCTCAACTGTAGGTTCTGGTTGCGTGTGAGCGCTTGGTGCTGACGCCTCCGTTGGGCTTTCCAGTTGCGCACGCAAAGCAGACGCCACGGCTTCGTCGGGCGTCTGCCCGCGGAGAGCGGCCAAAGTAAAGGCGAGATCATCCGTTGCTGGACTGGTCACAAGCGGCATGGCTTGCTCCTCCTGCTCCTAGAATGCTACCAGTCGAGCAGTAACGCAATGGAGAAAGCCAGATCTCGCGCCTTTTCACTGGCGCGGGCCTGGCGAAGCAGTCTGCCGCGCCGCAGGTGCCTGCTCCATGCAATGGTCGAAGATCTCACGGAACTCCCATGTGCCGGACTTGCCCGCAACCCACTCGGCGGCGCGGACGGCGCCCAGAGCGAATCCGCGGCGGCTGTGGGCATCGTGACTCACGGTGAGGGTGTCGATCTCGCTGGTGGCTGTCACCACGTGCTCGCCTTTGGCGTCGGCGATGCGGTGCGAAGTGATTTCGACCTTGGTTCCCGGCTGCGCCGCTTCGATGATCTCGCGCAGAGTAATCGCGGTGCCGCTGGGCGCGTCGAGCTTGGTGACGTGGTGGGTCTCATCGATAGTGAAGGTATAGCCTTCGAGCTTGGCCAGGTCGGCGGTCAGGCGGAAGAGTTTCTGCACTCCGATGGAAAAATTGGTCCCGTAGAGCAGGGCTCCGCCCTTCTGCGTCAGAGGCTTCAAGGCATCCAGATGGGCATACCAGCCGGTGGTGCCGACCACGATGCGTCCGCCGGCGTTGAGCACGGCGGTGATGTTCTCGACGGCCGCTTCGGGAGCGGTGAAGTCGATCACCGCGTCTACGCCGGCCAGTGTAACAGCGGTCAGCGCCGCGGCGTGCTGGTTTTCTGCGATGTCCAATGAACGTACACTGTGTCCGCGCTGGGCGGCGATCTCCGCCACCAGCGAGCCGGTCTTACCTTTGCCGAGTACGAGAATATTCATAGAGCTCCTAGCTGCTAGCTACAAGCCTCTAGCTCTCAATCTCCAGCTTTCCTGTTCTCGTCCCAGAGTAAGACTTGAACTACCAGCAAAGGAGCTAGAAGCTAGCAGCTAAAAGCTAGAGGCTGCTTTTTACGTCGAAGATGGCCGGATCGGGGTCCTGGAAGAAGGCGGCGTGCAACGAGCGCACTGCTTCGTCGGCGTCGTCCTCGTCGATCATGAAGCTCATGTTGATCTCGCTTGCGCCTTGCGAGATCATGCGGACATTGATGTGGCGAATGGCGGTGAAGACCTGGGCGGCCATGCCGTTGCGGCCGCGGATGTCTTCGCCCACCAGGCAGATCAGCGCCTTGCGGCCCTCGTATTTCACATCCGCCAGCTTGCCCAGTTCGGCGGCGATGGCCGGCAGTTTGTCGTTCGAATCCACGCTGAGCGAGACCGAGACCTCGCTGGTCGAAACCATATCCACCGGGCACTGGTACTTGTCGAAAATGGTGAAGACTTCTTTCATGTAGCCATGGGTCATCAACATGCGGCTGGCCACCACGTCGATGATGCTGAGCTTCTTTTTCACAGCGATGGATTTGAAGGGGCTCTTGCAGTGCGGCGCCAGCGAGATGATGCGCGTGCCCTCGCACGAGGCGTTGCGGCTGTTCAGAACCAGCACCGGGATGTTCTTTTTGACCGCGGGCAGAATGGTGGCCGGGTGCAGCACCTTGGCTCCGAAGTAGGCCAGTTCGGCGGCCTCTTCAAAGCTGATGACCTTGACCCGCAGCGCTTCCGCAACCACGCGGGGATCGGCGGTAAGGATGCCGTCCACGTCGGTCCAGATCTCGATGGCATCGGCGGTCAGTGCGCCGCCGATCAGCGCTCCGGTAAAGTCGGAGCCGCCGCGGCCCAGGGTGGTGGTGATGCCCGCTTCGTTCGAAGCGATAAAGCCGCCCATCACCGGCACCTTGCCCTGGTTGACCAGCGGACGAATCTTTTCGGCGGCGCGCTTCTCGATCAGCGCATCCTGAGGCACAGCCTTTTGAAACTGGGAGTCGGTAATGACCACTTCGCGGGCGTCCACATGCGCCGCGTCGATGCCTCGTTCGCGGAAGGCGGCGGCGACGATGCGGCTCGATATGCGCTCGCCGAAGCTGACAATCAGATCCGAGATGCGCGGGGTGAGTTCGAGAATCGCCGAGAGGCCGCGCAGGATTTCGTCCAGAGCGTCGAACTTCTGGTCAATGACTTCGAGCAGCGCGGCCTGGTCGGCGGGGTTCTGCACCAAGCCAATGGCGGTTTCGCGATGGCGTACGCGCAGACGGGAGCTGATGGCCAGCGTACCTGCGCGGTCGCCCTGCGCGGCTACGGCCGCGGCGCGCAGCAACTGGTCGGTGACCTTGGCCATGGCGCTGACCACCACCACGGGCTGCTTGCCCAGGGCGACGCGTCCGGCTACGATGGCCGCGGTGCGACCGATGGCCGCCGGATCCTCGACCGACGTACCGCCAAACTTCATGACTACCACGCTCATGATTTTTCCTGAAGAGCTTCTAGCTTCTAGCTACTAGCTGCTAGCTCTGTTTTGCTGGCCTATGGCGTCCAGCCGTTGGTCGATCATTGGCTTGCCGATGCGGCTCCAACTCGCAGCCACAACCAACGAGCTAGAAGCTAGAGGCTAGCAGCTAGAAGCTAAGAAAGCTTTCCCAGGCTGGCCAGCAATTCGGCGTTGAGGATGGTGGCTCCGGCGGCGCCGCGCACGGTGTTGTGCGAGAGCGCCACGAACTTCCAATCCAGCAGATTGCAGGGGCGCAGACGGCCGACGGTGACCGCCATGCCCTTTTCGCGATTTGCGTCCAAACGCGGCTGGGGACGGTCGGGCTGCGGGGCATAGTGCACCGGCTGCTGGGGAGCGAAGGGCAAATCCTTGCCGGCCAGCGGTTTGTACGCCGCCCACGCGGCTAGAATTTCTTCACGCGTAGCCGGCTTGCGGAGCTTGATGGAAACACACTCGGTGTGCCCGTCAATGACCGCTACGCGATTGCAATGCGCGGTGATCTTGGCGGCCAGCGGGGTGACGGCGTGGCCTTCGAGTTTGCCGAGAAGTTTGAGAGTCTCTTCTTCCATCTTCTCTTCTTCACTGCCGATGTAGGGGACGACGTTGCCCAGAATATCCATCGAGGGCACGCCGGGGTAGCCGGCGCCGCTGACGGCCTGCATGGTGGTCACAAAGATCTGCTCGATGCCGAAGGCCTCTTCCAGTGGCTTGAGGGCCATTACCAACCCGATGGTCGAGCAGTTGGGATTGGTGACCATGAAGCCGCCCGACTCCTTGCGCCAGGGCTGCTCCTCGATCAGGTGCAGGTGCTCGGCGTTGATCTCGGGAATCACCAGAGGCACATTGGGCGCCATGCGGAAGGCGCTCGAGTTCGACAGCACAGCGCAGCCGGCGGCGGCGAACCTGGGCTCCATCTCGCGGGCGATGGCCGCATCGACCGAGGCGAAGATGATCTTCGGCGCGCCTTCCGGTTCTGCCGCGGAGACCGTCATCCTGGCGATGCGGTCGGGCAGGGGCGTATCCAGACGCCACTTGGCGGCTTCGCCATAGGTTTTGCCACTGGACCGGTCGCTGGCGGCCAACCAAGTGACTTCGAACCACGGATGGTCCTCGAGAAGCTGAATGTAGCGTTGGCCGACCATGCCGGTCGCACCCAGAATGCCGATGGAGATTTTGTTTTTCATGGTTGTGAACACTTCAGTGTACAGGAGCGGACGCTGGCTGGAGTACTTTTGCGCCGCGCCCGAGGGGGTTGCGGAACAGATGCGGCGTTGATTCCCATTTCAATCGGAAATAAAGGGAGCGCCGCTGGCTGCCTTCCATCCACAAAATCTTCTCTTTTTGGTGCATTTCTCTAATGGGATCGCAACTTTAAGGCGATAAAGGCATTGAGGAGCAAACGATGGATCTGAAGCGGTTTACTGCGTGGGGACAAGGACCGCCCTCGGAGCACGAATCGCAGGAGATCCCTTTTGCCGAGCGCTGTGTGACCATGCTGCTGGAAGGGGCCATGCTCAAGGCTCCAGAGATTGAGGCCACCAGCTACCGCGAATTCCGCACCAGTGTGAACCGTCTGGCCTTGCAGATTCCCGACCCAGGAACCACCGAGGACAAACTCACCCTGCTGCGGATGATTGTCCACGAATTCGAGAACTACCACACCGCGTCAGTAAAGGCGCTGCGCGAGCGGGTGACGGGCTGGCGATCGCTGACCGCCAAGATGGCGCGCGATCTGATGATTCAGATGGGCGTGGACGTGAGCGAGCCCAATGCCGCTCTGCTGCTCAAGCAGGCCGCCGAGCTCTCTACCGGCGAGGAGATTCAGGCCTTTCGCGCCATGCTGGAGACGGTCATGCGTCCCACCACAGGGCCGGCAACCGCCGATGTGGCGGCATTGGAGAAATCGGCCAACCGCTCCACCAGCAACGATAACGCCGTCGGACTGCCGGGTAGCGGCGCCGCCGTCGAGCGCATCAAAGCGATCATTGAGCGTGGCGGGCGGGGGTTTGTGGTCCTTTTTCGTCTCAGTTGCCTGGAAGTGATCCGCCAGCGCTTCGGCCCGGACGCGGTGCAGGACGCGCTGATGTCCGTCTCCTCTTTTCTTACCGCCAGCCTGCACAGCGACGACGCCATCTTCCATTGGAGCGATGCGGCGCTGCTGGCCGTTTTGCAGGGCCGGGCCAGCGAACAGATTCTGGCCGCGGAGTTGCAGCGCGTCGTCATGTCTAACCGAGAGACCAACATCAACATGGGCGGGCGCAACGTCATGGTGCGCATTCCCATCTCCTTCGATCTGACCTCCATCGAGCGGCTGCGCAGTGCCGACGACCTCTTCAAACTCTCTTGGCTGCGCCCGAGCAAGTAGGGAGACCGATGAACAACGACCCTGTGACCAGACCTGCTGTCTTCGTCGACGCCACCGCCGATGCCATCGAAGAACTGCCCCTGCCCTACCTCGAACTGGATGCGTACGGGGCGATCACCCGCGCCAACCTCGCCACCTATGCCCTGCACCCTCCCGAGCAAGGCAGCCTGATCGGTCTGCTGGCCTGGGAGTCGATGCCCCCCGACGAACAGCAGCAGAACTGCGCCGCCTATTTGATGCTGATGGAGACGGGCGCCGAGACGCCGCCCGTACTCCGCTCCATCTACGTCGCTTCCGGCGAATTCCGCACCTTCGAGATGCATCGCCGTCTGATTCGCGACGCCGCCGGCAAGCCCATCGGCATGAGGATCCTCAGCGTCGACGTGACGGATATCAGGCGCGAATTGGAGGAGATGCGGGTCGCGCAGCGCTGGCTGGAGTGTTCGCTCGAGGCTGCGCCCGCGGCGGTCATCATCACCGACACCATGGGCTTCATCCAACGTTTCAACCCCGCAGCGGAGGCATTGCTGGGCTGCAAGGTCGAAGATGCGATGGGCCAGACGATCGAGCAAGTTCTTCCGGTGCTGGACTATAGCTCTCCAGAAGGAGACGAGATGAACTACTCCGCCACGCTGGAGAGGCGCACCCGCGGCATCATTACCATTCCCGGCAGCAAGGGCCACAAGTTGCGCCTGCATATTCGCACCGCTCCGGTGCTCGACAAGAAGAGCGGCGCCGCCATTGGGGTGGTCTGCAACCTGCGGCGTGTGGAAGAGGCCTGAAGCCTTCTCCGGCAGGCCCTGGTTCCGTGACCGGGTGGAGGTATTCCATCCCCGCTCTCAAAGGCTAGACCGGAAGCGCCCATTGAAATGGAATTCCGGTACCGAATCAGGCGGTCACGGAACTAGCCCATGGCCGCCAACACCGCCTCGGCGAATTGCGTCGTTCCCGCCGTTCCGCCTACGTCGCGGGTAAGGAATTTGCGCTCGGCATAGACCGTCTCCAGCGCCGTGTGCACACGGTCGGCGGCGGCGTCTTCGTCGATGTGGCGCAGCATCAGAATGGCCGACTGCAAGAGCGCCGTGGGATTGGCCAGGTCCTTGCCGGCAATGTCCGGCGCCGACCCGTGCACCGCCTCGAAGATGGCGCACTCGGCGCCCAGGTTGGCTCCCGGCACCAGCCCCAATCCGCCCACAAAGGCCGCGCACAGATCGCTGACGATGTCGCCGTAGAGATTTTCCAGCAGCAGCGTGTCGTACTGGTAGGGATTCATGACCAACTGCATGCAGGTGTTGTCGATGATGTGCTCGCCGTAAAAGATCTCCGGATAGCCCTCGGCCACCTTGCGCGCGCAGCGCAGAAACAGGCCGTCGCTCATCTTCATGATGTTGGCCTTGTGGATGGAGTGAATTTTCTTGCGCCCCTGCTTGCGAGCGTACTCGAAGGCGAACTTGGCGATGCGCGTCGAGCCTTTCTCGGTAATCACCTTGATGGATTCGACCACCCCAGGGACGACTTCGTGCTCCAGGCCCACATATTCGCCCTCGGTGTTCTCGCGCACGATGATCAGGTCGACGCCGGGCCAGTGCGAGATCATGCCGGGCAGGTTCTTGATGGGGCGGAAGTTGGCGAAGAGTTCGAACTGCTTGCGCAGGGTGACGTTGATGCTTTTGAAGCCGCCGCCGATGGGCGTGGTCACCGGCCCCTTGAGCGCTACCCGGTTGCGTTCGATGGATTTGCTGAGTTCGGCGGGAATGTACTCGCCATAGAGCTCGAAGGCCTCGGCGCCCGCCGAGAAGCGCTCCCACTCCCACTTCAGGCCGGTCGCTTCGAGAATGCGCAGGACGGCCTGCGTGACTTCCGGCCCGATGCCGTCGCCGGGGATCAGGGTAACCTTGTGCGTGGTGGCTTGTGTCAACGTCGAATCTCCCATGCCGATGAGATTCCCGCCGCACGCCTTCCGCTACAAGAAGAATTTGCTTTTCATCTGCATACTTCCCAAATCTGTATTTTCTTGTCCTGATTCCCTAGTCCCTAGTCCCTGGTCCCTTAGTCCCTGGTCCCTTAGACCCTGATTTTTCAGCCCCTGGTTTCCCAGTCCCTGGTGTTTGGGGTTGGAGGAATTGATTCTTCATCGCGAGCAAGCGCGGACGAGGACGTCCGCACTACAGCCGGCCGGGAGGCCGGCGCTACACCTCAGTCCCTTAGTCCCTATTTCTTCTTCTTTCCCCCGCCCAGTAGACCCTCGAGTTCTTCCTTGAACTCGCGCACGTCCTTGAAGTCGCGATAGACGCTGGCAAAGCGGATGTAGGCCACGGTATCCAGGCCTTTAAGGTGTTCCATGATGAGTTCGCCGATCTCGCGGGTGGTGCGTTCGCGCTCCGGCGCATCCATCAGGTAGCTCTCGGTGGCGTCGACGATGGCCTCCAGATTGCTCGATGGCACAGGGCGCTTTTCGCAGGCGCGCAGCAGGCCGCTGAGCACCTTCTGGCGCTCGAAGCGCTCGCGGCGGCCGTCCTTTTTGACCACCATGTAAGGAATCTCGTCGATGCGTTCGTAGGTGGTGAAACGGCGATTGCAGCTCTCGCACTCCCGCCGCCGGCGAATGGCGTCGGCCTCTTTGCTCTCCCGCGAGTCGACCACCCGGTCTTGCCCGAAACCACAATAAGGACATTTCATACTGGGGAGATTATAGCGGCAGGGAACAAGGGAACAAGGGAACGAGGGAACAAGGGGACAAGGGAACAAAGGAACGAGGGAACAAAGGAACGAGGGAACAAGGATCGGGCGCGATGAGGTCTACAGGGCGCAAGCAAGCCCCTGCTTGGGGCTGAATCAAGTCGGGCTGCGCCCGCGTTGCCCACTTCGCTCAGCTCAAAAACTCCGCGATGGCCGCGACCACGGTCTGCTGCTCGTCCTCGCGCAACTCGGGGAAGATGGGCAGGGCCAGCACTTCGCGGGCGGCGCGCTCGGCCTCTGGGAAGTTGCCTTCCGCATAGCCCAGGTGCTGCAGCGCCTCTTGCAGGTGCAGCGGAACCGGGTAGTAGATCTCCGAACCTATCTTGCGCTCGGCCAGAAAGGCGCGCAGTTCGTCGCGGCGCTGAGTGCGGATCACATATTGATGCCAAACATGATGGCTTCCCCGGACCTCATGCGGCAAAACCACGCCATCGCTGGGGTAAGGTCCGGCCTCGGCCAGCCCGGCGGCGGCAAAGAGTTCGTGATAGCGCTCGGCGGCAGCGCGACGCGCCTGGTTCCAGCCGTCGATGTACTTCAGCTTGACCGAGAGCACCGCTCCCTGAAAGCCGTCCATGCGCGTGTTCCAGCCCACTTCGTCGTGATAGTAGCGGCGGCGCATGCCGTGCTGGCGCAACATGCGCAGGCGTTCGGCCACCTCGGCGGAGTTGGTGGTCACCATGCCGGCATCGCCGGCGGCGCTGAGGTTCTTGGTGGGATAGAAGCTGAAGGCGGCGGCGGTTCCCAGCCCTCCGGCCTTGCTCCTCTGCCACTCCGCTCCCCAGGCCTGGGCGGCGTCTTCGATCAATTCCAGGCTGAAGGTCTTGGCCAGACTGCCGAAGGCCGTCCAGTCGGCGGCCTGGCCGTAGAGATGGACGGGCAGAATCGCGCGTACCGCTGCGCCGCTGGGGCTATCGAGTACGCTCTCGACGGCTTTGGGGTCCAGATTGAAGGTGGCCGGATCGATGTCCGCCAGCACCGGAACGGCGCCGGCGCGCAGAATCGAGCTGACCGAAGCGAAGAAGCTGAAGGGCGTGGTAATGACTGCTTGTCCCGGACCCACTCCAGCGGCGGCCAGCGCCAGCCACAGGGCGTCGGTGCCCGAGGAGCAGCCCACCGCGTGCGCCACGCCCAGCCGAGCCGCCGCCGCCTTTTCAAAGGCCGCGACCGGCTCGCCCAAGATGAACTGCTGCGTCTCCAAAACATGGCCCACCGCCTCCAGAAGCTCCTGGTGCAGGGGGCGATACTGGCGCTTCAGGTCCAGCATGGGTACGGGCATGGGCGCGGGCAGAAGGGCGGCGGAGGCGGTGGCAGTGGCGGACGTACTAGGAGCAGCGGGTCTTCTTTTCACAGAAATATGCTAGCAGTCAGCGCAAGCGCCGCGTCCCATTCCGCACAACGAAAAGGAATCCAGGTTCGCTCTACGATAAAGAGTTTGATGCGCAAATCCGGCTTTTATCAGCGGGAAATGCGCAGTTTCCTTTCCCATTTCTGCCCGCCCGTGCGGGACGGCAGTTAAAAACAGCCTGGAAGCCCTATAATGTTTTCACATTGCGGGACCAGGCGGCGAAGGGCTTTCCAGCGCCGTGCCCGCGGTTTTTGTACCTGTAGCGCACGTTACGCACCATCCAAACCACTCGAAAGAAAGTAGGAGATCGGCAAATGGAGAACAAGCCGGCACAAAATATCCAGGACACGTTTCTGAACACGGTCCGCAAAGACAAAACCCCCATCACGATTTATCTGGTGAGCGGCGTCAAGCTGACCGGAAAGATCCGCTCCTTCGACAAGTATTCCGTCCTTCTGGAAAACAATAGCCAGGAGCAATTGATCTTCAAACACGCCATTTCGACGGTGGTCAGCAACCGCAGCATCATGCACACCGAACACCGTCCGGCAACCGCGTTTGTCAGCAATGGTCTGACATCAGTGCCTGGACCGGCGCTGGCGCCCGCCTTGGCGGAGTAACGGGGACGGACGGAGACAGGCAACTTTGGCAGCCAATGAAAGCCGGATGAGCAACACCGGAGTCCGGCCGGAAAAGGCAGTTCTGGTGGGAGTGGACCTGGCAAGCCGCTCCCGCGGCAGCCGCACATCGAACTCCGGTGCGCGGGCAGGATTGGTGCGCCCGGAAGCGGATCTTCCCGAGGCGGGTGAAGACTCCCTTCCATCGGTCCTCAAGGAAGCCTTCGGCCTGGACGCCGACGAGTCTCTGGCGGAGTTTCGCGAGCTGGTCACCAGCGCCGGGGCCGAGGTGGCCGCAGAGGTGATGCAGCGGCGCGCGCGGCCCGATCCCGCCACCCTGATCGGTTCGGGAAAGATCGAGGAGATTCGCGGCATCGCGGCCAGCGTCGAAGCCGACCTGGTGCTCTTCGACCACGATCTCTCGCCTACCCAACTGCGCAATCTCGAAGCCGCCCTGCCCTGCCGCGTGCTCGACCGTACCCAACTCATTCTCGACATCTTTGCCCGCCACGCGCGGACCAGCGAGGGGCAGCTCCAGGTGGAGCTGGCGCAGCTCGAATACATGCTGCCGCGGTTGACCGGCAAGGGCAAATCCATGTCCCAGTTGGGCGGCGGCATCGGCACCCGAGGGCCGGGCGAAACCAAGCTGGAAACCGACCGCCGCCGCATTCAGAGCCGCATTGACCACCTGAAGGACGAGTTGGAGGCGGTGCGCCGGGTGCGCAAGCAGCAGCGCCAGCGCCGCGAGTCGGTTCCTGTTCCTACCGTGGCCCTGGTGGGCTATACAAATGCCGGCAAGAGCACCCTCTTCAACCAACTCACGGGAGCACAGGTGCTGCAATCGGCCCGCATGTTCGCCACCTTGGACCCCAAGTTGCGGGCGATCGAACTGCCCAGCCGGCGCAAGGTTTTGCTTTCCGACACGGTGGGCTTCATCCGCAATTTGCCCCACACGCTGATCACCAGTTTCCGTGCAACTCTTGAAGAAGTGGAGCAGGCCGAGGTCCTGCTGCACGTCCGCGACTGCTCCTCCACCTATGGCGAGGAGCAGAAGACGCAGGTTGAAAAGGTGCTGGGCGAGCTCGAAGCCCTGGGCAAACCGCGCGTCGAGGTCCTCAACAAGAGCGACCTGCTGGAGGAGCATGAGCGCCAGGGTCTGCTGGCCCGCGGCGAACTGGTGGTCTCGGCGCGTACCGGCGAGGGCATGGAAGCGCTGCTCGCGGCCATTGACCGGGCGCTGCACACCGACCCGGTGCTGGAGGCGGAACTGTGCGTCCCTCAACAGGAGGGTGCGGCGCTGGCGGCCATCGAGGCCGGAATGATCGTGCACCGCCGCAGTTACGAAGGCGAATCTGTACGCCTCTCCGTCCGCGGCCCGGCCTCTCTGCTGGGACGCCTGCGCCGCTTCCGCCTCCCCACCGATCCCCATGAAGCCGTACAAGATTAAGCGTTCAAATTGATTTTGAATACCCGCACGGACAACCGAGCGCGGCCTTTCCCCATCCAATCCTGCGTCTGCCGGAGCGCCGCTCGCTCGCGCAGCCAGAGGCCCGATCATGGCAAACGGTTGGAGACCCTACATCTACAGAACGGAAGAAGAGATCTTGAGCCGGCGTGGCGCATCCCGCGGGCGGATCTGCGCGGCGGAGGAAGAGATCGGAGCCGATTTGCCGCCCACCTGCCTGTTCCTCGATGATGGAGAGGTGCGGCGCACGATTCCGCGCAGAAGAGGACTCGTGAACCCAGTTCCCGCCGGCGACGGCCGTTCCATCACCACCCTCTCCAGCCGCGAAGTCTATCGCAACCACTGGATGCGCGTGCGCGAGGATGAGATTCTGCGTTCCAACGGGCAAAAGGGCATCTACGGTGTGGTCGACAAAGACGAGTCGGCCATCATCCTGCCTCTCGACGGCGACTGCATCTGGCTGGTCGAGCAGTTCCGCTACACCATTCAGGAGCGCGCTTTGGAGCTGCCCCAGGGCGGCTGGGAGATGGCTATCGCCGACCCCGAGGAGCTGGCTCGCGGCGAACTGCGCGAGGAATTGGGCCTGGATGCCGCCTGCATGACCCACCTCGGCTCTCTGTGGATCGCCTATGGCTTCACCCACCAGCTCCAGCATGTCTTTCTGGCCACAGGATTGACGCCTGTGGGCAAAGATCCCGACGCCGAAGAGCACGACCTGACCGCACATCGCCTCACGGTGGCGAAGTTTGAAGCAAAAATGCTGGCCGGCGAGATCCGCGACAACTGCACCCTCTCTGCTTGGGGACTCTACCTGCTGTGGAAGAGCCGGCAGGCAGAGCAATCTACCTGCAAATAAAGAGCATTCCGGTTTTCTGAAGAGCCAGCCGCCCTCCCGGCAAGAACGATACCGGGAGAGCGGTCATGGCCGACAAATCAGAACTGCTGATCCTGGCGGATCACTACAAATTCAAATTTGTCGTTGATGAAGCCCTGAACCAGGCTCCGGCCCTCCTGAGGCGAAAGGGAGGCATACGCCAATCCATCGTGGAACTCGCCGATGAAAAGGAAGTGTCCGGGGGCAATCGCCACTTCGCCATCCGGCTTGAGCAGCCCAACGACGGGCCGCTGCCCCAGCAGAGTGCGCGTCCACTGCGCGGTGCAATACATTCCGTCCGAGCGCATGGTGGTGTTATCGCATACCGCCCAGTCGAGGGTCTTGACCCGGTTGCCATCCTTGTCGACGACATAGGTGTGACGCTCGGCATTGCAGTGGACGATGACATGACCATCCCGGAAGGGGCTCACCGGACCGTCATACTGGCAGGGAACGCGGATAGCGCCCGTCTTGTCGATGTAGCAGGCCTTGCCTTCACGGTTATAGACGGCAGCTAGTCCCTCGGAGAATGGACCAGGTTCGTTCTGATAGGTGAAGGGGATCAGTAACGCGCCGGTCTTGTCGATTGCGCCCCACTTCTGCTCACCCTGATCGAAGACCCAGGCCATGCCATCGTGGAAGGAGCGCGCCTGATCGAAATGATGGTCGACGACCCACTTGCCGGCAGTATTCAGATAACCGAATCCGGTGTGCGGCGGGCCGTTCATGGTGGTGCGCGCATAGTAAAAGCGCACCAGCCCGTCGTTGAGTGGAAGCTGGTCTTCGAAGTTCTCTGTCTTGCCCTCGTCGTGCGGGTCAAGGAAGGTCAATCCCGGCGAAAGAGGTTTTCCATGGGCGTCGATAAAGACCCATTGCAAGCTTTGCGGCGCCATGGCCGTGGCCATCGTAGAACCGCCGGATTTACCCACCAGTCCGACACCGTGGTTGAAAGGATAAGCGACCAGGAATTCCTGTCCTGGAAAGACGCGTTTACCCTGGGTGTCGATATATCCAATCGTGTAGCTGCTGCCCTCTTTGGGGAAGAAGACCCGGCAGATGCCGTCGTGAAAGGCGGGCATGGGCTTGAAACTGACATAGACAAACTGGAAGGGGATGACCAACTTACCGGTGGCGTCGAGAAAGCCGATCTTGTTGTCGCGACGCACGGCGCAGAGGCCCTCGCTGCAGCGGTACTCACTGCTATCGTCGAAGGCCACTCGCGGCGCCTTGGAAATATCCGGGAAGGGCTGATCGCTTGGGTCTGGATTGTGCCGAGGCGCTTTTGGCGCCGCTGTTCCGGTGGGATGATCCGAAGCGGACGCGCCCGGCGACGGCGTATCTGGCTGGGTTTTGGCAAGCGCGGCCGCCTGACTTAACGCCCCCCGCACCCGATCCGTCATCTGTGCGATCAGCTTATCTTCCGCCCCTTTGGCGGGCAGTAACTGATCTTTCCAACCCGAACTTGTGTTTTGCTGTTTCTGACCAAGCGAGACTAGAAGCGTGGTACCTTGCAGTTCAAATACATAGCGGGCACGATACTGCATCAGATGTGCCGAGTAAGGGAAAAAATCGGAAAGAATACGCTGACTGTTCCGATCGACGGCGGAAATGTGCACCTCCGCCAGCGCCGACAAAACGGCATTCATCGCCGTGCCGGAGTCGACATTTGCAATTTCCCCCTGGGATTGAGCATTGACTGAAATACCCAAACTGCCCAGAAGGAGCAGGTAGAAAACATAGCGAACAGTACGTCCCATGTCGTCTCTCCATTCAATTGTGGGTTGATGTTGGATAGCTAAACTAATCAGTCGCCAATTTTAAACCCGGAGCGCGAAGAGCGATGTGAGATACCGCAAAAAATCCCGAAAGAGCAGGTGCGAAATTAGGTAGTCTGTTCAGAATTCGATGCAGGGAGAAGCGGAACGTCGCCGATCCCAGTGAGCGGATCATTCGATCTCGATCGTACGATTCTTCCCGGAATCGAACGTATCAAAACCGGCACCGATGCACTATTCTTGCGTTCAAATATCGAGGGAGTGATCGGCTTCGAGCATCTCTCCGCGCCACGCCTTCTGCGAAGACCAGGGAGCCGCGGGGGCCGACCAGAAGCGATCTTCGGCCGGCAATCCCAGGGGGAGAAAGGCCGTCGCGCACAAGTAAAGACTGCCGGTGGAGATATAACCTTCCCCCAGCGCATTCTGGCTTCCGGCCAGACCGATGCGCAGCCATCCATTTGGGTCGAAGCTGGCAGCCGGGCCGAGGGTCCGATCCAGCACGGCCGAGAGAGCGCAGCGCACCTGCTCGGGCGTGACGCTGTCGGGCAGCGCACGACGCAGCGCCACATCCGCGAGCAGATGAAATGCGCCGCCGCGATAGGTGATGGACCGCCCCAGCACCGGATAGCTGCCGTCCGGCGCAATCAGCCGCTCCAGCACCTGAGCGTACCGGCTGGCCCGCGCGCGCACCTTGGGAATCATGGGCTTCCAGGCCTCCTCCCGCGCTTCGACGGCCTCCAGAATGGCCAGCAAAAAGGGCTGAATGACGTAGGAATTGTAATAGTCCCAATGGAAGGCCGGGCCGTCACCATACGCGCCATCGCCCACATACCACTGCATGTGCTGGCGCAGGGCGTAATCCACCCGCATGTGATCCCAGCTCTCGCCCAACGCACAGAGCGCCGCTTCCACAGCCGCGGCAAAGAGCAGCCAGTTGCTGAAGACCGCCAGCAGCGGCCGGGTCGAGCGCAGCGCCTCGGCCAACTGCGCGCGCAACCCGGCGTCGAGTTTCGCATTCAACTCCTGAGGAGCGCGCAGCACCGCCAGCGCCAGGAAGCCGGCCTCGACCAGGGTCTGACCATTGACGCCCACATGCAGAAAATCCGCAGCCTGGGGATCGAATCCAGTGGCCAGAGCCTGCCGCGCCAGAGCGCAATACTCCGCGCGCAATTCGCCTTCTTTGCTGCTGGCAGGGCCGTGCTCCAGCCAGGGCGCAATACCCGCCAGGGTGCGGGCGAAGGCCTCCAGCGGCGAGGTAAGCCGCCGGTCTCCCGAGGCGTGAGGCGCCGTCTCGACGGGCATTGCAGCGCGCAGCCGGCCCTGGCTGAGAGCGTTCAACACCGGATGGGCCACGCGCTGCATCTGCTCCAGCCAGAAACGCCGGTCATTGGAGTTCCCGGCCGCGGGCGACTCCGCGACCGAACCGGAGCGGGAAAGCGCGCTGGCCAATCCCGTGGCCAAGGTGGACTTGAGCAGGTCGCGACGCAGCATGGGAAACCCTCGGGCAAAGTCCTTCGATTCAGCTGAATTTCAGGGAGGCTGCGGCCAATCGAGCGGCCGAGTAAATCAGCCGGAAGGTACTCGCTTCGAAAAGACTTCGCGCCCTGGTCCTTCGTTGTATCTCAACGGCATGCCGAGCAACCGCCCGGTAGGTTCTCAACATCTCAGCGACCGATGTCCGCTCGCCAGGCGAGCGGCGCTGGAAGGAGTTGCAAAGCTCCCGCATCACGCCTTCAATCGTTCCATTGTGGATATTGGCGTCGGCGCCACTCAAGTCGCTTAACGATTTAGAAATGCGGCGATGCTTGGTCTCAAAGATAAACCAGTCGTGCGTCGCAGAAGCAACTTTGCTCGAGGCCACTGCGAGTCCCAGTTCAAAGGGCATGTTGAACCGCGGTGTCGTAAAGGGCGGATTCCGATCCAACTCGACACGGGAAAGATCGTGAATAGAATAGCGGCAACTGCGAATAAGCTCGAAAATCTTATCCAGCCGGTTCCGGCCGCCCGGTATCTCAATGGTCGCATGTGGATCAAGCCCAAGATGGACCAGGCCAGTTATGTACGCCAGATAAAGCCTGCGAAACTTGTCGTCGTAGGGGATGTTGAGAAAGACCGAGTTTTTCAAGCTTTCAGGCGGTTTTACGCGCACGGCTTTCTGACTTTCTTACTCGACCGGAACCATTCTTCGACCGGTGCACCAACGCAGACCCGGATGCGGAGCGGGGCTTGAAGGCAACCATCGTCGACCGTTTCATGCCTTCTTCCGCGAAGAGGCCTGCCACGAACTTCTGGTCGGCGCTGGATAAACCGAGCCGCTCGACAGTTTCGTCCCATGTTGGAATGGGTGTCGTAATGATGACGGAGTGAGCCATATCTACCCCAGGATACAACCATCCCGATTCCGCCGCGCAGTTTTTTCACTGGGAACAGCGCTGTCTTTCGCCAGCCGAATTCACAGGCATCTTCCCGGCAACT
The DNA here is from genome assembly GCA_964493705.1 of uncultured Occallatibacter sp. GTDB lineage: Bacteria > Acidobacteriota > Terriglobia > Terriglobales > Acidobacteriaceae > Telmatobacter. The sequence goes on along the minus strand of CAZBPD010000042.1, from coordinate 9,317 downwards.
GACTACTGCCTTATCCCCGCTCCTCCATGGGAATGTAGGGGGCGGGGTAGACGGGTCCGATGTACTCGGCGCGGGGGCGAATGAGGCGGTTGTCGTCGAGCTGTTCGATGACGTGCGCGGCCCAGCCGGAGATGCGGCTGATGGCGAAGATGGGGGTGTAAAGGTCGATATCGATGCCCAGAGTGGCGTAAGTCGAAGCGGAATAGAAGTCGACATTGGCGTTGAGCTTTTTGTCGGCGTTGATGTACAGCTCGATGGCCCTGGACATCTCGTACCACTTGGGATCGCCGGAGTCGTAGCCCAACTGCTTGCTCATCTCGCGCAGGTGGGTAGCGCGGGGATCCTCGGTCTTGTAGACACGGTGCCCGAAGCCGGAGATCTTCTGCTTGGCGGCCAGCATATTCCTGACGTATTCGACCGGGTCGGCGCCCAGCTTGTCGATGGTCAGCAGCAGGCGCATCACGCCTTCGTTGGCGCCGCCGTGCAGCGGGCCCTTGAGCGCGCCGATGGCCCCGGTGATAGCGGAATGCACATCGGAGAGGGTGGCGGCGATGACCCGGGCGGCGAAGGTCGAGGCATTCAGTTCATGGTCGGCGTGCAACACCAGGGCCATGTCCATGGTCTTGACGGCGGTTTCCGACGGCAGGACGCCGTTGAGCATCCACAGAAAGTTGGCCGCGTGGCTCAGCGAACGGTCCGGGGCGACGATCTCCTTGCCCTTGCGCAGGCGGTCGTAGATGGCCACGATCATGGCGATCTGCGCGGTCAAGTTGAAGCTCTTGCGCACGTTGGCGTCGTGCGAGTTGTCCTTTTCGTCGGCGTCGAAGAAGCTCAGGGCGCTGACCGCTGTGCGCAGCACTTCCATGGGCGTGGCGGTGCGCGGAATCCGGCACAACAGGTCGATAATGCGAGCGTCCAGCGAACGGGCCAGAGCCAGACGCTGTGTGAAATCGCGCAGCGCCAGCTCGTTGGGCAGAATGCCGTTCCAGAGCAGATAGGTGGTCTCTTCAAAATCCGAGTGGACCGCCAACTCGTGAATGTCGATGCCGCGGTACGCGAGTACACCCGCATCTCCGTCGATCCAACAGATCCCGGAGTTCGCCGCTACAATGCCTTCCAGTCCCTTACCCGCGCCCGCTGTCGACATACCTTTCCGTGCTCCCCTTGCCTGTGAGATTGCTGATGGTAGATACGGCGGTCGTCCCGGCTCGTGCGTGGGACGCAACCTGCAAAAAATGCAGTAAGCATGTTTATAACGGAACGATTCCATGGTTGTCACGGAGTATGGGACGGGGGCTGGCGAGAAAGCCCGAGAAGGCGTTCCAGTGTGGGCTGCAGGAATACGGAAGTGCCGCTTTTACCTCACTTTGCGGTTTGGGGAGAGGCTCCGCTACCGGAGGCAGGGAAAATCCACTCCGCCCGGTCTGGCCGCCCCGTACAGAGATTCTTCGTTCATTCCAGGCGCAAAGAGAAGGCGCAAAGCGCCAAGATGGCGTCTAATGGAGAGAGCACGGCGCCCACCGCCCGGAGGCATTGCAGCCTCCAATGTGCGGCGGCTGGGCTTGGGTCTTCTTGCGGATGGCTCATCCGGATCTTTTCCCATTGGGGAAAGTGGAGTAGACTCCGCATTGTGTCCGGCCCGATACCGTGGCCATGAGCGGCTCTCGGAAGTTGCAGCCGCCAAGGAGAAGAAAGGCAAACGATGAGTGAATTCGACAATACCCCCAGAACCTATTCCGGTGCACTGCTGGCGGCTATCGCCGTGGCCCTTCTGGCCGGCTTAGGCGGCTTGATCTGGAGCTACGCCCTCAGCGGTAGACTCTCCAACCAGGAAGTCGCGCTGAACGAAGCCAAGGACCAGAACAAAAAGCTGGCTGCCGAACTGCGCGAGACCGATGCCCGCCTCAAAGTTGCCACCGAGGAACTGGGCGCTTCCATGGGATTGACACAGAAGCAGATGGAAGCCAAGGCCCAAGACATCATGCGCCGCGAACAGGCCGAGGAAGCCAACAGCCAACGTCTGGAAGCCGCCCAGAAGCAGACCGCACAACAGGTTAGCAGCGTCTCCAACGAGGTCTCCAACGTCAAAACCGACGTCGGCGGGGTGAAGAACGACGTGGCCAAGACGCAGACCGAACTGGCCACCACCATCAGCCAATTGCAATCCATGAAGGGCGATCTGGATGGCCATAGCGGACTCATTGCCCGCAACCACGACGAACTCGAGTTGCTCAAGCACAAGGGCGACCGCAACTATTACGAGTTCACCCTCAACAAGGGGGAGAAGAAGCCGGTGGGCACGGTGAGCCTGGAGTTGAAGAAGACCGACGCCAAGAAGAACAAGCTCACCCTGGTCATTTACTCCGACGACAAGAGCTACGAAAAGAAGGACCGCAATACCAACGAACCCTTGCAGTTCTACGGCGGCAAAGAGCGGATGCTCTATGAGGTGGTGGTGAACACCATCAACAGCAAGAATCAGATCTCCGGCTACCTCTCCGCTCCCAAGGGCGCACCGGTTCCTCCCAACGTGCCGTAGGCGGGAATCGATCGTTTGAGATGTGCCGATCGCACCCAAAGAAAAGGCCGCCCTGGAAGGGGTGGCCTTTTCTTTGCCGGTTTTCAGGATGGAGAACCGAGAATCCCCTTATTGCTCGATCACCGCAGTCTGCGGCGTGAGCCGGAGTTCCGGCTGGTAGCGGAAGCCGAAGGTGAAGTCGAGCTTCTTACGCGCCTCCCACTTCTGCTTGGAGATACGGAAAGTGGCCACGATATCGCCTTCCTCGCTCTGCCCCGCCGACAGTGTGGACTCCAGCGGCAGCGCCTTGCCGCGCAGCGCGGCCAGATCTGGGAAGGCGTTGAAGATGCGGTTGTACTCCACCGGGCTGGCCACGTAGCTGGAGTGGATGCCGTCGTCCAGCACCGCGTTGCACAGCACCCCGCCGAGAAACAGCGGCTGCTGGCTCTGGTTGTGCAGCCTTACATGGGCGAAGACCAGCATCTGGTCGTAGCTCTCCTTGGCCATGGGCGCGCCGTTGGCGTCCAGACCCGAGGTCTCGGTGTGCAGCGGATGCGCCCAGACCTGCACGATCTCCCCTGCGGCCGCAGGCGGCTTCTGCCCTGACCAGACATAAAAGGCAATGGCCAGGGTCACCAGCACCGTGGCGATGGTGCTGGCCCAGACCACGTGGCTGGTTCCCTTGGTAAATTCCTCGCCGCGCGCCGCGTCGTCGATCTCTTCCGGTGAGTCCTGATGCAGTAGGCTCATAGCGCCCTTATCTTACCGTTACCAGCGCAAAATAGGCGATCCATTGCGAAAATCTTTTCCACCGCACGCTCAGAAAGGAACCGCGGAGGCGCCCGGCCGATTGCCGGCAAGGTTAAAACGCCTTATCCCGCCAGCGCCTTTTTCACCAATTCGCTCACCAACCGGCCCTCGGCGCGGGCACCGGAGGCTTGCAGTTTGCCCTGCACGGCCTTCATCACCACGCCCATCTCCTTTTGGGTGAGCGCTTTGCCTGCCGCAGCCGTCGCTTCAGCCAAGGCCTCGGCCACCAGCGCGGCCAGTCCCGCCTCGTCCAGCGCCTTGGGCAGGAATTCTTCGATGACGACGATCTCCGCGGCTTCCTTGGCCGCCAGCTCGGGGCGATTGCCCTTGGTGAACTGGTCGATCGAGTCGCGGCGCTGCTTGATCATGGTGGCCAGCACCTGCTCGCTCTCCGCCTGGGTTGGCGCTTCGCGCTTTTCGATGGCCTTGTTCTTGAGGGCGTTCTTGATCAGACGCAGGGTGGTGGTGCGCACCGCGTCGTGCGCCTTCATGGCCAGCGCGATCTGCTGGTTGACAAGTATTTCAATTGCGCCTGCTTCACTCATGGTTTCTTCCTCATAGCGGTGAATCGGGTGCGATGCGTGAGCCGCTCCAGCCGAAAAATCGGGGACCCGGCGTGAAAGCAGGCAGGCATCTGTACCCAACTCTATGTAAAGGAGAATTGTACCGATTTTTGGGCAGATGGGTGGGCGGACCGCTTTGGCGCCTCTTCCCGATTCGGATTTCAGACAGAATTCTGCAAGAAAAAATCCACATAAGCCACACAATTGTGTATTCTGTGATTGTTGAACCGGCGCAAAGGGCGAACTCCCTCCCGCGAACGGTCCGCATCAAGGAGAGACCATGATCAGCAAGACGCGTTTGTACACACCGGGACCCACCCCGCTGCTCCCGGCTGCCCAGTTTGCCATGGCCGCGGCCGACATCCACCACCGCACCCCCGAGTTCCGCGCCCTCTTTCAGAAGGTGTTGGCGCAGTTGAAGATTTTTGTCGGCACGCAGAACGATGTGCTGCTGCTCTCCTGCTCCGGCACCGGCGCCATGGAGGCTTCGGTCTCGAATCTGACCTCGCCGGGCGACAAGGTGCTGGTGCTGACCGCCGGCAAGTTCGGCGAGCGCTGGGTGGATCTGGCCAAGGCCTTTGGCTGCGCCGTCGACGTGCTCGAGGTTCCCTACGGACAAACCTTTGCGATCGAGGCGGTGAAGGCGGCGCTGAAGCCCGAGCACAAGGCCGTCTTCCTTCAAGCCTCCGAGACTTCGACCGCGGCCAGCCACGATGTGGAAGCTATCGCCAAGCTGGTCAGGGAGACCGAGGCCCTGCTGGTGGTGGACGGCATCACCGGCCTGGGCACGCAGACCTTTGACGTGGACGGCTGGGGCATCGACGTTCTCATCGGCGGCTCGCAGAAGTCGCTGATGATTCCTCCCGGCCTGGCTTATTTGAGTGTCAGCGAGAAGGCCTGGAAGGCCATGGAGAGTTCCAAGAACCCCCGCTACTACTTCGACCTGCGCAAGGAACGCAAGAATCAGGTCAAGGGCGAGACGGCCTACACGCCGGCGGTGGCGCTGGTGGCCGGCATGGGCGCGGCGCTCGATTACATTGCCGGGCAGGCCGGCGGCGATCTGGAAAAGGGCCGTATCGCCCTCATCCACAATGCGCAGGTCAACGCCAAGGCCACCCGCGCCGGGCTGGTTGCGCTGGGCTTTACGCTGTTTGCGCCGACTTCGCCCTCGGCCGCGGCCACCGCGGTTGCGGTTCCCGAAGGCATGGACTCGGGCACGGTAGTCAAAGCGCTCAAGAGCCAGTTCAAGCTGGTCACCGCCAACGGACAGGGCGCCATGCAGGGCAAGATCTTCCGCGTGGCGCACCTGGGCTACTTCGACTATCTGGACACGGTGGCCTTCCTGGGCGCGGCCGAGCACATCGCCAAGGACGTGCTGGGTCTGCCCGTCGAGTTTGGCGTGGCTGTGGCCGCGGCGCAGAAGGTCTACGCAGAAGAAAAGGCAAAGTAAGTGGGAATTTAGCGGAGTTGGCAAGGGCAGGCGGAGTTAGCGGGGTTAGCAAGTACATCGCTGTACGGCGAATCCTCAACTAACTTTGCCAACTCCGCTATCCCCGCTAACGCCGCTCGTTGAGGGGCAAAAGCACTTAACGCCGGAAGGAATCAATGCCCGAACTGAGTTTTGGAGAGAAGCTGCTGATCGCGCGCAAGCAGATGGATCTCTTTCAATATGAGATGGCCGAACGGCTGGGCGTACACCCCAACTCGATCACCAAGTACGAGCGGGGCGAGGGCAAGCCACAGGGATCCGTGGTGCGGATGTTCGATCTGCTCTGCGAGCAGCAGGGCATCCGCTTCGACGACTATCAACCCGCGCAGGAAGCCAAGGGAGAAGCAATGAAGATCGTATTGGCAGAGAAGGTATCCCCGGCAACACTGGCCGTCTTCGCGGCCGAACCGGGATGGGAAGTTCTTACGCACGATCAACTGCCGGACGGGCTGCCCGCCGCACTGGCTGACGCCGATGGCCTGGTGGTGCGTTCGGCGGTGCAGGCCGACGACGCGCTGATGGCCGCCGGTCCCAAGCTGCGCGTCATCGGGCGCGCCGGCGTAGGCGTGGACAACATCGACGCCGAAGCCGCCACCCGCCGCGGCATCGTGGTCATGAATACCCCCGGCGCCAACGCCGTGGCCGTGGCCGAGCTGACCATCTGCCAGATGCTGGCCCTGGCCCGCAAGCTGCCCCTGGCCAACAGCACCATGCACGCCGGCAAATGGGAGAAGAAGAACCTGCAGGGCGTGGAACTGCGCGGTAAGACGCTGGGCATTCTCGGCCTGGGCCGCATCGGCCTGGAAGTGGCCAAGCGCGCCCGTGGCTTCGGCATGGAACTGATCGGCAGCGATCCATTCGTCTCCCCGGCCGTGGCTCGCGAAAACGGAATCAAGCTGGTTTCCATCGAAGAGCTCTTTGCTCAATCGGATTATCTGACTCTGCACGTGGGCCTGACCCCGCAGACCACCGGCGTAATCAACGCCAAGACCCTGGCCACCATGAAGAAGGGTGTGCGCATCGTCAACTGCGCCCGCGGCGAGTTGATCGAAGACGCGGCTTTGGTGGAAGCGCTGCAGAGCGGCCAGGTAGCCGGCGCGGCGCTCGACGTCTACGCCAAGGAACCGGCCAAGGAGACTCCTTTCCACGGTCTGGAAAACGTGATCCTCACCCCGCACATCGCCGGTTCGACGGCTGAAGCGCAGGAGGCCGTAGGCATTCAGATCGCCCGCCAGGTGCGCGACTATCTCAAGCTGGGCGTGGTGCAGAATGCCGTCAATCTGCCTTCGCTGAGCCACGAGGAGTACGTGCAACTGGCGCCCTACATCGATCTGGCCGGCCGTCTCGGCTCCTTCCTGGCGCAGGCCGGCAAGGGCGGCGACAGCGCGGGCTTTGAAGCCATCAATCTGGTCTACGGCGGCACGCTGGCCGAGGCCAAGGTCGACCTGGTACGCAACGCGGCCATCGCCGGGCTGCTCCAGGGCGTGGAGAACGTCAACCGCATCAACGCCACCGCGGTGGCCGAAGAGCGCGGCATCCGCGTCCACGAAGAGCGCCATGAGAGCACCCGCGGCGGCGCAACCACCGTGCTGACCATCGAACTGCACTCGGCCGCCGGCAAGAGCCACGCCTCGGCCACAGTGATTCACGGCGAGCAACCCCGCCTGCTGCAATTCGACGGCATCGACATCGAGACGCCGCTGGAAGGCAACCTGCTGGTCTGCCGCAACCAGGACGTACCGGGCGTCATCGGCAAGATCGGAACGATTTTGGGCCAGAAGGGCGTCAACATCGCCAACTTCACCCTGGGCCGCGAACGCGCCGGCGTCAAGCCGGTCAAGGCTCTGGCCGTAGTGCAGGTGGACGCGCCCGTCTCGAAGGATGTGCTCGAGGCCCTGAAGACCATCGAAGCCCTGATCGAAGCCAAGCCCGTGCAATTGCCCGAAGCAGGATTCTAGCTTCCGGGCAACCTGCGGCCCTCCCCCGCAAGCAGAGAACCACCGCCAACCAGCGGTGGTTTTTTGTTGTTGATAACCAAGGGGATTACGTAGGAGGTAATAATTCCGGTGTCGATTGGGCTTCTTCTGTTGAATCGTTCAAAATCGATTCTGCCCTTTCAGACTTTCCAATTGTCAATAAAACCGGTTTGCAGAGGATTTCGCGGACAATGAGGTCTGTCAAGAACCGTGAGGTTCCTGCTGCACGGACTAGAATGGATGTATCGGAAGTCATCGCGATCACGTGCTCACCCAGTTTGACACAACCGGCGTCTGAGGCCATCAACACAGCTTGAACACAAAGACTCATGCTGCCGCAAAAAATGCGCAGCGTATTGCCGATCAGGCCGAAGTCCTGTCCTAGAACGCCGTGTCCCTTGTATTCGGAGCGAACTGGATCGAATGGCAAATGGGCACGCACTATTGGGACCTTCTGATCTGCCAAGAATTTGCATGTTTCACTCGACATGGTGTACTCAGAGGGATCATCCGTAGTGAACTGTGTTTGACTTGGATACGTCACAGCGATCAACTCAATTTCAGCAAATTGATCTTGAGAGCGGTAGTCGCGAATAGCCTTCATCACCCCTACGCCCGCAGCGGTGAAGATGATCACTTTGTCAATACTGTGATCCACCGCTGCCTCGAAGGTTGCCTGAAGGCACTGATCCAAATTCTCCCTGCCCTCCTGGAGAAAATACTCGGTCGGGTAAATGAATTTGTCCGTCATTTCGCTAACTCCAGTTAAATCCTAGGATCTCATGCAAGGGTCTCAGTGATCTCCGATGCTCGTCAACTGCTCGGATGAACTCGAATGGATCGATCCTGTCAAAATCCAGACCCGGAAGCCTCGACTGAGGAATGTGGTTTGGGTTTAAATGGTGTGCATGGCATCCATTTTTATTATCTTGTTCAATTCGCAGGTTGACAGCCTTTATCCGGCACGGAAAACCATCTTCGTCGCGTTGATCAGAACACTTGCCATAGTGGTACGCAAAATACCTGCGATACCCACAAATCCTGTAAAGTTGAGACGATTCTTCGTAGTACTCCGCGACACGTATATACATATGGTCTGGATAGATGATTGCAAAATCAGAATGCCAAGGGGGAAATCCTGGGATACCACGAGGAGCAATGAATGGACCAACTACAGAAAAGCCCGGATCGAGAGTAAGTTTGTTACATTCACTCTCAAACCAGGCTTCATACTCTGCTAATTGGCAATTTTCAGGCCGCAAGTGGTAAGCTTCCCTCTTCGGAATTCTTAAGCTCAATTGCAGTAGAGCCTGGTTTTTGCGCGTAGATTTTCGGGACCAAAGAACTGCGAGAGCAATTCCCCTTTTTACGCTTTTCCAAAGCGTTGCGCTGGGAGCAAAGGGAAATCCACTTCAAAGCGTCAAATTCCGTCATGGAATCGGCTTCGGACTCGTCATACCGCGGACTCTCAATTCCGCAACGACGAGCAAGCGCATCCAGCTTTGCTGTTGCGTCTTCCACAGAAACTACGCTGCGTCTGGTGATTTTCATTTGTACTGCTCCCTCCGAGCTTGCCCATCTGGATCTTGGACGTAGAATTCCATATCCGCGTTTCATCGAAAATGGGCAATTCTGCATGACCCAAATCCGGGTGCATCTCGACTCCACATCGAGAACAACCGCAACAAATCCCTCAGAATCTGAATCAACACGCACCTGAACAGTCTCTGAGTTGACAATTGTATCGGCAAAAGGCACCGGTACGCTAGTGCCTAGTAGGCCGAAATTCGACAAAATGATCTGCAGCTTGTCCAGATTAGGTCGTTGTTTTGTCGCCAAATAGCCCATTTTGACCAGCCGGACCAATTTGGCCTTGACAAAGGCTCGACTGCTTACGCGCGGCTCATGTAGGTGCCTTCGCTGGTGTCGACGCGGATCTTCTCGCCTTCGTTGATGAAGGC
>CAZBPD010000041.1:0-42862 GCA_964493705.1 uncultured Occallatibacter sp. | reverse complement strand
GCCAGTTCCCGGCCCAGGGATAGTAGACGATGTTCGACTTGCCGCGCAGCCAGATGTAGACCCCGTAGCCGGCATGGTAGAGGATGGGCAGGAAGATGAAGACCCACTCCAGCACCCGCACCAGCGGCAGACTGTTGAGGAAGCGCACCTGTTCGCCGTAAGCGATCGGCCCCTTCAGAGCCTCGAAGTTGGAGAGCAGGTGCTCGAGCAGAAATGCGCCCAGGGGCACAATGCCCAGCAGCGAATGCAGCTTGCGCCAGAGAAAGCTGCTGCCTTCGCCTGCGCGCAATGGCTGAACACCGCGGCTCACAACATGCGCCGCGGGAGGTTGAACGGTGGCCATAACGATTCGGCTCCTCATTAAAACAAACTTTGGGAAACAAACTTTGGGAATCAGACTCAAGGAAACAGACTCAAGAAAACAGACTTTGGGGAACAGGGCTCCGGGGAATCCCGGAATCTTTGTCCAGACAGCTTCGGGATCGAGGTTGGAAAATCCCGTTTGGTTGCAGATGAATTATTGGTGTCCTGCATCACCTCCGTCAAGGGCGCTCCGGCGCGAAGGCAATTGCACGCCGCAGGCGCAGGGTTTATTAGCCCAGCGCTTCAGCGTGGGGTCGCCGAAGCCAGCAGTTCATACGGAGCCCCGTCGGGACGGTGCAAAGCGCAGTCGCCCGCACCGGAAATCAAACTCCCAGCAATGGCAACAGTGCGCGGATCGCGCGCCCGCGGTGGCTGAGGGTGTGCTTGGTTTCGAGGTCCATTTCGGCCATGGTCTGGTTCAACTCGGGCAAATAGAAGAGGGGATCGTAGCCAAAGCCGCCGGTGCCCCGCGGCGCGTCCAGAATCAGACCCTCGACCGCGCCCTCGGCGGAATGCAACACTACCCCGTCGCGAGCCACGGCCAGCACACAGCGGTAGCGGGCGGTGCGCTGCCCTGCGGGAACCGTCGCCAGCCGCTGCAACAGGACCAGGTTGTTCCACACATCGGTGTTGTCGTTGGCGTCGGGCGAATCGACCACCCCGGCATCGGCGCCGTAGCGCGCCGAGCGCACGCCGGGAGCGCCGTTGAGCGCATCCACCTCCAGCCCCGAGTCGTCGGCCAGCACCAGTTCCCCCGGCGCAAAGCGCGAGTAGTAGACGGCCTTGAGCACGGCATTGGCGCGAAAGGTGAGCCCATCCTCCTCTGGCGCGGCGATCATCTTCAAATCCGGAACCGGCTCAATGGCCAGATCGTGCGCCTCGGCGGCAACGCGGAAATCCCGCAGCTTGCCCTGGCTGGTGGTGGCGGCATACAGACGAACAGACATGAGGACAGTGTACTTCGGGGCGGCGGCAGGTTGATTCAGGAATAAAATGGTTCCGTGATTAAGAGCTTTCGCCACTCAATACGATCTGTGGCAAGCCAGCCAGAAGAGCCGTCCCCGGATCGAACCGTTTGAGCGCGTCGCGTAAAGAGTTATTTTTCAGTGCTGCTTTAAGGTTTCGGAGCCCGGCCCGTTACTTTGGCGGCTCGTCTCGCCTTCCAACTTCTGCAAATCGCTCCTGAGCGAGCGTTGCATGGATTGGTCATCGCCTTTTTTCTCCTCCATCACAAGCGCTTTGAGAAGCAGCATACGGGCTTCTCCAAGTTCGCCCGCCAAATCGGCGATCCGTGCCAAATTCTGCAACTGAAGGCTCAATTCGATTGGTTGGGTATTTTTGTCTTCCTCGAATAGACTCCGATAAAAGCCTGGATGAGCCCGGTTGTCAAGGGCGAAGCGGCTTCCATTCCAACGATAGATATCGGGAACATCGAAATAGGTCGATTTATGATGAGCAATGATGAAGGGCGGCTTATCCTGCTCCAATGGTAAAATCTCGAATTCTACACCGCCGATCAACGATACCTGCGTGAAATGGCCCTCCACCTTAGCGATCACATTCATAGAAGCATAAGCCGCCCCAATTTGCTCCTTGACCAACACCAGAGGCAAGCCCTCGGATTTGATCTCAGGCAGAAAACGAATCTCCGGATCGTAGGTTTGATCGAGAGACGATTGCCAGAGAACCTGAGGAGTCATCCCTTTCTGATACATGAGGATAACGATCTGCGAAAGGTATCCAGGCAAATCTTTGTCAAAGACGGTCCAACAGAGAACACCCAGATCTTCACGCCCAGGAAAATGTTGAATCGCTTCAACCTCGCCATTGGGATGAACTGTTGGTTTAACTTCCTGTGTAAACACACAACTTACAGAGAGCATAAAAAAGATGAGTATGCTGAAGCCAAAACGCATTTTGATCTCTCCTTTGGACGGCACCAGTCTACATCGAAGGGCCAGGTACGATTGTCCTCCGCTCATGATTCTCTGCTTCAACGAAAATGCCGGAGCCAAAGCCCCGGCATTTCCTGTTTAATTTGAGAGCAGACCCTTATTCGACCGTCTGCTCCAACCGTAGATCGCGGCTCGATGCGCCGACGCTGAGCGTGCGCTTGCCCGCCGCCGTCGCCCACTTCCCTTCCTTGGTGGACCAATACTGCAACTGCCGTGGAGCCACGTGGATGGTTACATCTTTGGAGGCTCCGGCGGCGATGGCTACGCGCTCGAAGCCGGCCAGCGCCCGCACCGGAAACTGCACGCCCGCCGGAATCTCGCTGGGCGCGCCCAGATAGACCTGGGGAACCTCGTCCGCGCCTACCCCGCCGGTGTTCTTGATCGTGACGTGTACGACGAGTCCGCCATCGGCAGCCTTCTCGATCTTCAACCCGGAGTAGGCGAAGCTGGTGTAGCTGAGCCCGTGGCCAAAGGCAAAGAGCGGGTCGATCTTCTCCAGGTCAAACCAGCGATAGCCCACGTTCACGCCTTCGCTGTAGGTGGTTTTGCCGTCCACTCCCCGCTTGGAGCGCTCCGGGTGCTGGGGATCGGTGGCCGCGTAGTCTTCCAGCCGCTTGGCCCAAGTCATGGGCAGGCGTCCGGCGGGGCTGCTCTTGCCCAGCAGGAGGTCGGCCGTGGACCAGCCGCCCTCATCGCCGGGCCACCACATCTCCAGTACGGCCTTCACCTTGCCCAGCCAGGGTAGGGCCACCGGCTGGCTGGTGTTGAGCACTACGATGGTGTTGGGATTGACAGCAGCCACTTCCTCGACCAGCTTGTTCTGCTCGCCGGGCAGTCCGAAGACCGGTTCCAGGCGGGTCCAGACAAAGACCACCGCGACTTTGGCGCTCTTGGCGGCGGCGATGGCTGCGTCGTGGTCTGCCTGACGCTGCTCGGGGGTATACCAGTTGAGGCGCACCTGAACCGGCGCATTCGAGCTGTCCGGGCTGGTATGGATCTCGATCGGATGCGGCCCGGCGGTCAGTTCAACTGCGCGGCGCACGTTGTCCAGATGGTCGGTGGTGGGGACGACATTGTCCTGATTGGCTTGCAGAATGTCGCCATGCACCCCGCCCTGCGACGCTCCGGTACCGGCCAAACCCTTGCCGTCGAGACTGATGCGGGCGTTAGTTCCCATGGCCTGCAGATAGATCCAATAGGTTCCGGCGTGGGGCGCGGTCAACTCTCCCTTCCACACCACGGTGGAGTTGGGCGCAAGCGCATTGCCGCCGCCAACCGTAAAGTCGATGCGGTTGTCGATGACGGAAGCGCCCGCTCCCGTCCGCACCAATCCCGGCAGGCCGTCGTGGCTGAAGGCGCTGGCAGGAATGGTTGCGCCGGTCATATCGTCGTTCACGGCAAAGCGGATCTTGGCGCCGGAGATCTTCTTCATCGCCTCCAGCGGTCCCACCTGGCGCTCGGGAATCCCCACCGACCGCTCGCCATTGATGCCGATGGCGTCCACCTGCCCGGCAGTCGGTCCGATCAGCACGACGGAATCGAGATCGGCGGCCTTCAGCGGCAGAGCGTGGCCCTCGTTCTTGAGCAGCACGGCAGCCTCTTCGCCGGTCTTCTCGATGATCTTGGCGTTTTCTTCGATGGATTGCGCGGTAATCTCGTGCTTGGCCAGCCCGTCGAGATAGCCAAAGTGCACGATCTCATAGAGCACGTGGCCGGCGGCGCGGGTGATCTCGGCCTCGTTGACCGTGCCGTCCTTGAGCGCCTCGGGCATCTTCTTGGGAGCCAGTTTGAGGCCGAAGTCGCTGCCGTCTCTGCCGCGCTTTTGCGGTTCCTCGGGAATCACTCCGCCGAACATGTCGCCGCCCACATCGCCATTCTCCGCCTTGTGGCGTGGACGTGTAGGAGCGGGCCGCAGATCGAAGAACGAAGGCAGAGCCCCGCTATCGGCATCCAGCGCAGGCTCACCCGGCATCTCCATGTCCAAACCGGCGTTGATGAAGTCAACAGCGTGCACTGCGCCCCAATCGGAGGTGACAAAGCCCTTGAAGCCGATCTCTTTGCGCAGGATCTGGGTCAAAGTGGACTTGTTGCCGCAGGCAAAGGTCCCGTTAAGCCGGTTGTAGGAGCACATCATCGAGGCCACCCCGGCCTGGATCGCCGCGTCGAACGGAGCCACGTAGACCTCGTGCAGCGTCTGGTCGTCGATGAAGGTGCTGGTGCCGTTCGAGTCGTAGCCAACGAAGTGCTTCACCTGGGCCATCACATGCTGCGATTGAATGCCGCGAATCTCCGCCGCGCCCATCTCGCCGCTCAGAAAAGGATCTTCGCCGAAGGTGTTGTAGCCGCGGCCGTACTCCAGATCGCGGTCGATGTTCACAAACGGCTGCAACGAGACGTCGATGCCCAGCGCGCGGTCTTCGCGGCCGATCGCCAATCCGTTGGCCTCGGCCGTTTTGCGGCTGAAGGTGGCGGCCACGCCCATGGTCGCCGTCTCCGCCTGGGAGGGGTGGCGTGTGAGTACGCCCGGAGGTCCATCGGCAAAACGCAGCCCTGGAATGCCCAGCCGTGGAATCCCGGCCAGATAGCCGGCCTGCCCCTGGTAGACCGCGGGGTCTTCCTGGGTGCCGTGGATCAGCGTCAGCTTCTCCTCCAGCGTCATCTGGCTCAGCAGTTTGTCGACCCGCGCGTCGCCGGTAACCACCGGCACGCTCTGCGCCGCCATCGAGGCGCTCCATACCAGCGCCGCCATGGCGCAACCCAGCACGGCCCATTGGGCCGCGCGATCCAAAGCAAACAATCGTTTCACTCTCTGACTCCCTGTCTTGTGCCGGGGGGAATTGCGCCCAAGGTGCGCAGCGGTTTCCCTCCACCGATCTCAAGGCAAGCAAGTTTAGTCCATTGAGCGAAGACTTGGCCGGGATGAAAACAAGAGACAACATCGCAATGTGGAATTGAGCGGCCAGTGCTCAGCTTGAATCCTTACCCCACACAAAAGCGGAAGGATAAAACTGCGAACTGGCCACGGAGAGCGAATTAGAACCCGTACGTGATGCCGAATGCGGCGCGGGCGCGGGCCTTCAGGTTAACTCCAGGGGCAATGTTGCCTGCCGCCTGCAAGATGCCGAAGTCGATATTCAGCTTGTGTTTGGGCGAGGGAACAATGCGTACGGCGTAATCCACAGAGGTGGGAATATCGAAGACGCCGCTGCTCACGCCGGAAGCAGAGGTCGCCTTGATCTGCTGTGGCTGCTGGGCCGCTTCCGAGGCCAGAATGATCGCGCTCTTGCCGGGGCCAGTGAAGACAAACGCCACCGCTCCAAAAGCCCGAGCGGAAAAGTCGGGAGCGTTACCGCCCAAGCCCCACAGCGAGGAGTTGGTGCCGCGCACACCCGCGTTCAGCAGAATCGGAACTTTCTTTTCGATCTGCGTAACCACCTTGGTGGCCACAACATAGATGTCGCCATTTGTCTTGCTTTGACCGTTGGACCCATCGAAGACGTTTGTGTCGTTGGTGCGGGCAATGCCGCCCACAGAAATGGCGGGAACCCACTTGGTCTTGCCCGCATTCTCGGGAACCAGATTGACTTTGCCATGGAAGATATTGAGCCCGTCGGTCCACAGCGGGCTCAGGCCGGGCGTGTTGCCGGCCGCGTGGTCTTCGCGGGTGTAGCCCACTTCGATGCGCTTGGCGAACCCTTCCGTAATGGAGACGGTGTTCCACGTGCCGATCACCGGCCCGCCTGCCAGTACATGGTAGGCGATGACCGGATGTCCCGCGCCATGGGCCGGTGAGGCTGCCGTCGCGGCCAGCGGCGTAACGAAGACGCCTGTCGGGCCTTCATAGCCGAGACTTTGCGCCTGGGCTGCAATTGGAAGCGCCAGGAGCAGGAAAAGCAGGTTCCAGCGGCTGGTGAAGACCATCGAAGTGAATGCATGTACATGATTACGCATGAGAAGTTCTCCTTTTTTGCATTTGGATGAAATAGAAGAATGCGACAGAATCATTCCCCCTTGGCGCTGAATCGAGATCCACTGTGCGTCTATCCGCGGGAGCGGGAGACCCGAGTGGCGATCTCAGTCAAAGGAATGAGAGGCTGGGAATGAATCGGTCGCGGGGCGGCGCTGTTGCTAGAAGCAACAGAGACAACAAGCGGATTGCCGGGCGGCAGGAAGCGACTGATTCATGACGGAACCTAATAAGGCAAAGATCGAAAGTTGGAGCGCCGAGCGGGAATCGAACCCGCGTATACAGGTTTTGCAGACCTGCGCGTTAGCCACTTCGCCATCGGCGCTTATCGATCCGTGGTCCATTCACTGCGCCACGGATGCGGTCAAATAAAAAACCCACCTGCCATCTGGCGGGTGGGTCGACGGGAATCGAGATTCTTGCTTCGGAATCTACCCCAGCGTACACGCCCGCGCAACACAACTCCGACAGTTGCGCAGACAGATCGCGGGATGGAAGAAGTGGATCATCGATTCCTTTGCGGTTGCGGCGCACAACCTGCTGCGCCTTACCGAGTCATCGTAGATTAAAGCCAAAGTATCTGCATGTCAAGGCCGCATGAAGAAAGTCCCAGGGCAATCGCATTTAGATTGGAGGTAGTCGCTTTGAAAGGGCACGGCTTTAGCCGTGCCGCAAAGGTAGGGAGAAAATCCTTGGCTTTAGCCACTGAGGGATGATTCTGAAGGTGAAACCCATACCTCGGCGGCTAAAGCCGGTACTTTTAGTCCTCGCAATTGGCACGGCTAAAGCCGTGCCCTTTCAAAACATTTAAAGAAATCCAGATGCGATTGCCCTGAAGAAAGTCCAATACTCAAAGCACCGATACGCGTCAGACGGGTAGCGGCAGTTCCCGTTCCAGACCTGTAGCGATCAGGTCGGCGCGCAGCTTTTCTACCGTGGTGAAGAGCAGCGCGTGCATTCCCAGCGCCTGGGCGGCGTCGATGTTGACCTGCTTGTCGTCGATAAAGAGCGATTCTTCGGCCGCCACCCCCAGCAGCTTTAGCGTGTGGCGATAGATCTCCGCGTCGGGCTTGGCGATGCCCAACTGATAGCTCCACACCAACGCGTCGAAGCGATCCAGCCAGTCAAAGGCGCGGGCAATATTCTGGTGCACCGTGTCGCCCATATTCGAGAGGATCGCCGTCAGCAAGCCACTTTTCTTGAGCTGCTGCTGCCAGGCCAGCATTGCCGGATTCTGCACCGTCCAGTGACGAGCATCCCACTGGTTCAGTTCTTCTATCTCGGCATCGCCCAGGCAATGATCGAGCCCCGCATCGCGCACCAGCTTCTGCCAGAAGGTGATGCCGTTGAGCTTTCCCTCGTCGTAGGCGTGGCGGTCGGCCCAGTAGTGCTGCTCGAAGCGCTCCTCCGTCAGACCTGTGATACGCACCATGGCTGCATGGGCCGTGGGGTCGGGCTTCCCGGTCAAAACCAGTCCGTAATCGAAGACAACCGCGCGCAGAGCCAATGATCCTCCCCATGGCCCCCGTGTATCGTGAAGAAGGAAGCCTGTTTCTATTCTGCACGACGCCACCGCGGGCAGGTTGGGCGCAGGTGAAACGGGAACGGCAGACGCACAGATGCGATTTTCACAGCGGACCCACTGGAACACGGAAGAGAGCGATCTGGCGCGGGCCCACCGCGAGCGCCTCGGAGCGGGATTGCCGACCGCCGATCTGACCGCCTCCAACCCCACCCGCTGCGGCTTCCACTACGATCCCGCGCTGCTCGCCGCGCTCATCGATCCCCAGGCGCTGGACTACGACGCCCAGCCGCGCGGCATGATCAGAGCACGCCAGGCCGTCTGCGAGTACTACGCCAGCCACGGCGCCGCCCTCTGCCCCGAGCAGATCGTGCTGACGACAAGCACCAGCGAGGCCTACAGCTTCCTGTTTCGTCTGCTCTGCGATCCCGGCAGCGAGATCCTCATCCCCCAGCCCGGCTACCCGCTCTTCGACTTCCTTGCCGGCTTGGACGACGTGAAGCTGAAGGCCGCCCCGCTGGTCTATGACTACGGCTGGCAGATCGATGCCGAAGGCTTTCGCCGGGCCATCACCGAGAACACCCGCGCCCTCGTCCTGGTTCACCCCAACAACCCCACCGGCCATTTCACCAAACCCTGGGAGCGGGCGGAGCTGGCCCGCTTCTGCCGCGAATTCGATCTGGCGCTGATTGTGGACGAGGTCTTTCTCGATTACGGACTCGCGGGCGTTCCCTTCACCTTCGCCAGGGGACTGGAAGGCGTCCCAGTCTTCGTGGTCAGCGGCATGAGTAAAATCGCTGGATTGCCGCAGATGAAATCAGCGTGGATCGTGGCCGCCGGTCCCGAGGCCGAGACCGCGCTTGACCGTCTGGAGGTCATCGCCGACACCTTTCTCTCCATGAACGCCCCGGTGCAGTGCGCTCTGCCCATCTGGTTGGAGGGGCGAGGCGGAATCCAGCAGCAGATTCGCTATCGCGTAGCCGCCAATCTCGCCGAACTCGACCGCCAGCTTGCCCGGCAATCCCTGGTGCAGCGGCTGGAAGTCGAGGGCGGATGGTACGCCGTGCTGCGCATTCCGGCTCTGGAGCCGGATGAGCAGACCGCTCTGACCTTGCTCGATGCGGGCGTCTGGGTCCATCCCGGCCACTTCTTCGCCATGCCCCCCTCGGGCTGGCTGGTGCTCAGCCTGCTGGGTCCCGAGGTGGAGTTCGAGAAAGGCGCCGCCGTTCTGCTCGCTCATTTTGCCGCACCACCTCATTCGTAATCTTTTGAAAATATATGACTTGTCATCCTGAGTGCAGCGAAGGATCTGCGTCTCGTCGCTCCACTCAACGCAATCAAAGCCGTTACACATCTCAATGTGTGGTACGCTACACGCATTGGGAGGTGCGCAATGGCTACCAACCTGGCTCTCGATGACCGCCTGATTGACGAGGCGCGACGCATCGGCAATCACCCCACCAAGAAGGCCGCCGTCACCGCCGCGCTCGAGGAGTACGTCACCCGGCGCAAGCAACTCGATGTTCTCGATCTCTTCGGCACCATCGATTTCGACCCGGAGTTTGACCCCCACGCGGCGAGAAAACTGGACCGGATCGAATATTTCGAACTTGATCCGGAAATCAAGCCATGAGGATTCTGGTCGATTGCTGCGTCTGGTCTCTGGCGCTGCGGCGGCGCTCCAGCGCTCTGCTTGGCGAAGAAGAAAGGTGCATGGTAGCTTCCCTGACCGAAGCGATACGGAACGGCCAACTCGCCATCCTGGGGCCGATTCGGCAAGAAATCCTCTCCGGAATCAGAGATCTAGCGTCGTTTGAGCGTGTGCGCAGCACGCTTTTGGAGTTCCAGGACGAAACGCTGACCACTCCCGATTACGAAGAGGCAGCGCGATACGACAACCTCTGCCGCAGTCGCGGGATCGCCTGTGGCCCCATCGACATGCTGATCTGCGCCGTCGCCCTGCGCAGACATTGGTCCGTATTGACCCTGGACCGGGGACTCATCCGCTGCATGGAAGCACTGCGCGCCGAGACTCCGCTGTAAAGGCCCTTTTTTCTAATTAGAAATGCATCGCTGTCTAGCGCCCTGCGTCCTTCATTCGACCAAAAAATCGATTGTCATCCAGAGCAAACGACGAGCGGAGCGAGATAGGCAGTGAATGCACGGACAGCATTGCCTCCCGGAGGGAGGCTGGGATATTAGCCCAGGACAAGCGCAGCGCAGTCCTGGGACTGAGGCCAAAATCGACCTCGCGCCCCGTGGGGGCGCTGCGAAACGCAGCATCATCGGCCCCTGTCAATAATAGCGGAGTTGGTCGCGTCTCTTTCGACCAGCGAAGTCGAAGGACACTAGCGCAGAAACGGATTGCTGCGCCGCTCGCGGCCGATGGTCGTCGCGGGGCCGTGGCCGCAGATCACCTTGGTCTCGTCGGGCAGTTTGAGAACGCGTCTGTGCAGGGAGTCCATGATCTGCTCGGAGTCGCCGCCGGGCAGATCGGTGCGGCCGATGCTGCCGGCAAAGAGCGTGTCGCCGGCGATGAGCAGTTTCTCCCCTTCGATATACAGGCAGCAGGAACCCTGCGAATGGCCGGGGGTGAAGAGGACGCGGGCGGGAAAGTTCGTCAGCCCCACCATCTGCCCGTCCGCCAGTTCGCCATCGGGAGGATGCACCTCCGGCGCGTCCAGGCCCATCCAGGAGGCCTGTGTGTCCATGCTATTGAGCAGCGGCAGGTCGGCGGGATGCATCAAGACTGGCGCGCCGGTCAGCTTGCGCAGCGTGGCCGCGCCGCCGGCGTGGTCCAGATGCGCATGGGTAAGCAGAATCTGCTTCAGTGTCAGATCCAGGGCAATCAGCCGGCTATGAATGCGTCCCGCCTCGTCGCCGGGATCGACGGCCACGGCTTCATGCGTCTGTTCATCGCCCAGCAAAATGCAGTTGGCTTGCAGCGGTCCGGTGGGAAAGCTCTCAACGATCATGCAACCATTTTATTCGTTCCATCGTGACGTCAGGTTACAGGATCTCAGAGAATTGGCTCCGCTTGATCCTCCAGCGGCGGCGCGAAGCGCGCTCCCACGCGAAGCAGAATGCAACTGAAAACCAGCGTAATCAGGGTTGCTCCCAAACCGATGCTCAGGTTGCTGCGGTCGCTGATGGCGCCGATGATCTGCGGCGAGAAGGTGTCGCCGAAGAAATGAATGAAGAAGAGATTCAGTCCGATGGCCGTGGCTCGTACCGGCGCGGCGACAGAGTTCACAATCGCCGCATTCAGCGGCCCGGTATTGAGAAACAGGAAAAACTCGGCCAAAAAGAGCGAGGGCACGGCCCAGGCGTGGGGACCGAAGAAGAGCAACACGCCGCAGGGCAGCGTCAGCGCCACGCTCCAAAACGAAAGCAGGTAAAGGGCGCGATGGTTGGTGCGCAGCCAGCGCTGGGCGATCCAGCCGCCCACCAGCGTTCCACCGATGCCGTCCACCACCGTAATCACACTGACCGCCCAGGAGGCGTTGCCCACCGATAGCCCTCCCACCCGCGAAAGAAAGGTCGGCACCCAGGCCGAGATGCCGCCCATGGCGAAGGTCAGCATGGCCAACCCCAGCGTCGCGGTCAGATAGGCCGGATTGAAGAAGAGGCGGCAGAAATTGAAGAGCAAGTCCAGCGAGGCGCTGAGATAACCATGGAGATTGACAGGGCGATTTTTCTGAGCCATGGGAAGCGCATCGCAGGCGCCGCGCACCGGTTCGCTGCCCCACAAACCATAGAGCGCAGCTACGACGATTCCCGGCGCTCCGCAGACCAGGAAGGGCGTACGCCATCCCCAGTGAGACCCGATCTGCCCCCCGGCCAGGTAGCCCAGCGCCGCGCCTACAGGGATGGCCAGATAGAAAATGGAGAGGATGCGATTGCGCTCGCGAGCGGGGTAGAAATCGGCTAGCACGGTGGGAGCGAGAAAGGCGAAGGTGGCCTCGCCCACGCCCACCAGCGCATGGCGGATGTAGAGCGTCTGGTAGTCATGTACCCAGACGGTAGCCAGCGTGGCCAGGCTCCAGCAGACCGCGCCGAAGATGATGAGCGGCTTGCGCGGGAAGAGATCGGCCAGCCAGCCGGTCAACGGCGCCACCAGCATGTAGACGAAGAAGAGCGCCGTGGTCAGCGCGCCCATCTGCTGATCTGTCGAGTGAAACTCGTGCTGAATCAGCGAGACTTCGCCGGGAAGAATGTAGCGGTCGATGTAATTGAGCAGGTTGAGGGCGATCAGCAGCAGCAGCGTCCCCTGTGCGGGGCTGAGAGGAAAGCGGCGCGGCTTGTCGGCTGGGCTCAAAAAATCGGCACTCGCAGCAAAAGAGATGCAAGAGGAATATCACAGCGGGCGCAGATCGCCCAACTTTTCCTGTCGTATCACCCTGTTCCGATGAGGAACACCTTGAGGACGCACAAGCTCTCCGGTATCCGCGAAGTGACGATAACCTGCCAAAAAGCCGATCCGGAGGCTGCTCTATCCGAGAAGCGGCGCTGGTTTTGCCAGCAGAACGCCCATGGCGCAACTAGCCATGCGGGCCAATTCGCCATCGGCGCGGCTGGTGAGCACGATGGGAACCTTGGCGCCTACAACCACCCCAGCGGCCAGAGCTTTAGCCAGGTACTGAAGCTCCTTGAAGAGGATGTTCCCTGCCTCCAAATTGGGAACCATGAGCAGATCCACGTCTCCCGAGACCGGCGAGTTGATCTTCTTGATGGCCGCGGCGTCGCTGGAGATCGCATTGTCGAAGGCCAGCGGGCCGTCGACAATGGCGCCGGTAATCTGTCCGCGGTCCACCATCTTGCACAGGGCGGCGGCGTCCATCGTCGAGGGGATGGCTGGATTGACCGATTCCACTGCCGAGAGGATCGCCACCTTGGGGTTGACAACCTCCAGCGCCAGCATGGCGTCGATGGCATTTTGCAGAATGCTGATCTTGGTCTCCAGGTCCGGTTGAATGTTGATGGCCGCATCGGTTACGAACAGGGTCTTGTGGTACGCCGGAACATCCAGTGCAAAGATATGGCTGATGCGGCGGCCGGTACGCATTCCCCCTTCGCGGGAGACCACGGCGCTCATCAATTCGTCGGTATGCAGGGAACCCTTCATCAGCATCTGCACCTCAACCTTGCGCGCCAGTTCCACCGCCCGCTGGGCTGCTCCGCGGCTATCCGGGGCATCGACGATCTGGACCGCGCTCAGATCCAGTTTCATCTCCTCCGCCAGACTGCGTATCTTCTCCTCTGATCCGACCAGCACGGGAAGAATCAGTCCGTCTTTGAAGGCCTGCATGGCGCCGCCCAGCGAGACCTGATCGCAGGGCCAGACGATGGCGGTTTTTACTGCTCCTTTGGCGGCGGCGCGGGCGATCAGGCCGCGGTAATGGCGATAGGGTTCGGCAACAATCAACTCAGGCACCGGCAGCGTGGACCAGCGCTGCTTGTTGTGCGGCGCTAGAAGCTGGGCGGCGCCGGAGAAAATCGGCGTGCCCGTGGCATTGTGGGCTTCGCAAGAGAAGGTCACCAGTTTGCTGGCATCGTCCTTGGCGGTTGCTTGCACTTTGACCAAAATGCGGTCTCCGACGCGGAGACGATTGAAGAAGTTCAGCGAGATATGGGTCAGCGTGCATCCAGGACCAGGGCTGTTCATGCTGAAGAGGCCCGAGACCAGCGAGGCGCACCACATATTCGGCCCGGTGGGCGGGATTCCCCCGCCGCGCTCGACAATCTCGTCGGAGTTAAGGACAGCATTGAATCCAGAGATCGAGGCGAAGGCCATCGCGTCATTGGCGGTCAGAACGTGTTCGGTGGAGGCCGTGTCGCCGATCGCGATCTCTTCGTAGGTCTTGCTCTCGATGAAGCCCATATTCATACCGGTTCCCCTTCTGCACAAGATGCTGAAAGCGCAGTCCGTGATTCATCCTAGGCTCCAGAAGTACAATCCCGCGTGACCGCAGTCACCTCTGCTTTCTATCCATGGAATCAATAGTTTAGAAACTATAGTCCGGAGAAAAACGAGGCCTGAACCTCTGCGCCCACTTCTTCCCGGTTCTTCCCTTTTGGCTCGCTTCGGTCACTCGCAAGCAGCGGGCGTCAGCGCGGCCAGAATCTCCTCTGTCGTGCGCACCCGGCCCATGCGCGGAAAGATACGTTCGATCGAGTGGACGTGGCCCTCGGCGCTGCTGCCGTTCATGGCGTCGGCGGCGAAGACCAGTTGATAGCCACGCTCGAAGGCGTCGCGGGCGGTGCTCTCGACGCCGATTTCCGTGGCGATGCCGCACAACACAATGCAATCCTTGCCGCGGCGGCGCAATTGCAGATCCAGGTCGGTGCCGTAGAACGCGCCCCATTGGCGCTTGAACACCACGATGTCGCCGGGCTGGCGGTTCAGCTCCGGGATCAACTCGCTCCAGTCGTGCGGCATCTGCCCAGTGGTGCGCATGGGCTGATCGCTGATGGGTTTCAATCGGTCTGCTCCATCGGCCGCGCCGCCCACATGCACCAGCACCGGCTGCGCTCCCACCTGCCGCGCCCGCTCGAGCAGCCGCACCACGTTGGAGATCACCGCAGCGTTTGCGTGCGGCCCTCCGGAAAAGCGCACGATTCCCTTTTGCAGATCGATGACCACAATCGCCGTCCGTTGCGCATCGAGCTTCAATTCGTCCACGACATTCTCCATTTCGTCACAGTGAGATCGGCCCCAGATCTCTGACCGCTTATCGATGGTCCAAAAATGGGTGCCCCACCCTCGGCGCGTTCGTGCTTTTGCGCCTAGGGTGGGACGCGCCTTACTCAATCGCAGCGCACAAAACCATACAACCGGTAACTTGGAATATGCGCTCGTCCTCAGTCTTTCACCTACGGGCCATCCTTCACGCTACGACAATCGCCGGCTTCTCGCCGCGTGTGTCGGCTTCGTTGACTTCGGTCGTGATCGTACGGCTCTCGCCGGGCATGAGTGCGAAGTAGTTGTCGGAGTAAATGGCCGGCAGAATGCGGTCGCCCGATTTCTCCCGCACCGCCTTCACCCGCACCATCAGCGCCGGTGTTTTGGCGGTGTTGCGCACTTCGGTCTTGAGCAGCCAGCGGTCGCCCTGGCGCTCCATGGTGGTTGTGGCCTGCGGCTTGACCTTGGGCAGTTCGCGAATGGCGCGATAGTCGCCCTCCACCACGCCGCGCAGGTAGAAGTTGCTCGATACGATCTCCGCTCCATTCTTCAACGTCAGGCGCAGGAAGTGCACCGCACTCAGCCCCGCCGGAACCTGCAACGGGAAAACGGTGACGGTAGAATCTTCCACGCTGTCGACCGTGGCGGACTTCTGGCCGGCGAGGGTGCCGTCGAGGGTGAGAATCTCCAGCAGCGCGGTCAGTCCCTTGAAGTTGCCGGCGCTGTAGTTGACCGTCTCGATGGTGTCCTGGGCGCGGTTCCACTGGATGTGCAGCGGCTCCGAGCCCTTCTTGCAGCCGAAGTAGGCCGAGGTGGGCTCGAAGTAGTAGTCGTAGGTCTGCCAGACAAACGACGGCCAGCAGGGATGGCTCATCCACAGCAGCGCGCCCATGCGGTAGCGGCTCTGCGCTTCGAAGATGGCGCGGTAGCTCTCGTAGTTGACGAACTGCGCCAGGTCGATCCACTCCTCGGCCGAATTTGCCCCGCCGTAGCTGTTCTGGACGATGGCGCGGAAGCCCGCGCCGCCCTGCGCGCCCTGCAAACAAAAGTCGTGCAAGCCCCAATCCAGCCCCTGCGGCCAAAGGGCGCTCTCTGGCATCATCAGCCGCACGCTCTCGATGGGCGGAATGGTAGGTGCGCCGATCTCGCTGTGCAGTTTGGGGTCGGCGTTGCGGAAGTAGAAGCTCGTGGGCATGGCCTGATAGGGGCCGTGGCCGTTGACCACCTCGTCGGCGGAGCTGGGAATGTAGTGCAGTCCAGGGTGCGACTCGGCCAGAATCTTGCGCAATCCGTCGTCGATGGGCTTGGGCGGGAAGCCCTCGTTGCGCCCGCAATAGAGGCCCATCGAAGCATGGTTGCGGATGCGCAGCACGAAGTCCTGCGCATTGCCGAGGAAGAGCGCGTTGTCGGCGGGCTCGGGGCCATCCGAGGGATTGGCCAGCCAGAAGTCCTGCCAGACCATCACCCCATGCCGGTCGCAAGCCTCATAGAAGGCCTCGTCGCCGATCTGCCCCACCCAGTTGCGGATCATGGTGAAGTTCATCTCGCGGTGATAGCGCACCGCCGCATCGTATTCGCGGGCGCGATAGCGCAGCATCGACTCGCCGAATCCCCAATTGCCGCCGCGGGCCACAAACCGCCGCCCGTTGATCCAAATCTTCAGCTTGCCGCCCTCTTCGCTATACGTCATTTGGCGCACACCGGACTTGAACGACTTCGCGTCCAGTGCATGGCCCTTGGCGTCGATGAAGCTCAACTCCACGTCGTAGAGATTCGGCTCGCCGTAGCCAGCCGGCCACCACAGCTTGGGATTCTTCAGGCGCAGCGCCGCATGGGTCGCGGGGCTGAGCTTGACGGTCTTGCGTTCGCCGCCCAACAACGCAACCTTTTGCTCGAAGCGCACTTCGCCGAAGCGCCCGTGCAGGGTGCCGCTGATCGCGCTCGACTGATGATTGACTAGATCGACTTCCACGTTCACTTCGGCGCTGGTGGTGTCGGGCAGCGGCAATGTCGTCGAAACAAAGGGATTCTCCAGCGTCACCGCGCCGGTCTGGGTCAGGGTTACATCGCCCCAGATGCCGGTGTCGCGGCCGCGCATGGTGGGAATCCAGTCCCATCCTACCGATGCGTGATAGGTGGGATTGTCCGCGCCCAACCCGCCGCCGTTTTTGCCCACGCTCTCCAGCGTCTTCTGATGGACGCTGCCTGGGGTGGCGTTCTTCTCAATGCGGACCGCCAGGGCATTGGTTTTTCCGGCCAGCAGCTTGCCGGTCACATCGAAGCGGCCGCGCATGAAGCCGCCTTCGATGCGCCCCAGCTTTTCGCCGTTGAGATAAACCTCGGCCTTCCAGTTGACGCCGTCGAAGTTGAGCCAGAAATGCTTGCCGGGACCGAGCGCCGGAGCGGTGAACTCGGTGCGGTACCAGAAGTCGGAGTAGAAGTACGAATCGGAGATATGCAGTTGGTTCTGGCCAAAATTGGGATCGGGAACGGCCCCGGCATTGAAATAAGAGGCCAGCACCGTTCCCGGCACCGTCGCCACCAGCCAGTCCCCGTCGGCAGCGCCCACCTTGGAAAGTGCTTCGCCCGCGCCGCTGACCAGATTGGCCCGTTGCAGCTTCCAGCCGCCTCCGGCCAGATTCAACCGGCCATCGGCCGTGGGCGCTTGCGCCGGCTTGGGCCGGACCATCAAGCCGCCGCGGCCATAAACTTCCATCTCGCTGAGAATGTATCCCTTGGGCGAGGTGGGCCGCTTCATCAGCACGCGCACGTAGCGGCCCTCGGCCTCCTGCGCCAGCTTCAGATCGTCGACTGTACCGCCATCCTCGCTCAACGCGGCAAGATCCCGCCAGTTCGCGGCGTCGTCGGAGACCTGCACGGAACCCTCGGCCGCCCGGGCGATCCAGTAGAGCTTGACGCGGTCGAAGGAGCAGCGCGCGCCCAGATCGACATAAACCCACTCCTCGTCCAGCCCGGCGCTCATCCAGGCGCTGGTGAAGCTATACGGCCCGCCGATCTGCACCCGCTCCGCGCCGTGGTAGAAGGCCACCTGGTGCAGACTCCATAGGATGTTGGAACCCCGCTGGGAGCCGCCGTCGCTGTGCTCCGTGCCGCACTCAACGCGATAAAAATTGCTGCGGCTCACGCTCTTCAGCGGAATCGAGGGAGCATAGAAGTGCCCCTGCCAGCCAAAATTCGGCGGAAAGCCGGCGGTCGAGGCCAGTTCCGGAGCGCCCACGCTCCCCGCCTCTTCCCAGGTGCGCCCGTCCTGGGAAACCGAGACGGAAAACTTCAGCGATTGAGCTGGGAGGGTGGGCGGAACCAGCACGTACACCACCAGACGGTCGATCTCCGGCGGCGTTTCGCCGCCCAACTCGATCTCCACCGAGGCCTGCGCCCCGCGCAGTTCGATGGGATCGAGCAAAAAGTGATCGACAATCTTCTCCCGGTCGGTCTTGGCCAGCGCGCCGCGCAAGGGATCGATAACAGCAATCCACGACGGCATTCGAGTGTCTTTGATGCCGTCGGTGACCAGTTGCGCGGTCAGGTTGTAATCGTAGGCGCTGGAGTGAAAGGCCGGCCGCAGCAGCGCCAGGTTGCGATAGGTCGAGCCCTCGGGAACCAAAAAGGGATTGAAATTCTCCGCCGGCAAGCCGGGATAGTCGCCCAGGCCGCGGGTGTACTCCACGGGCGCGGCTGCCGGCGCGCCGGCCTGCCCCAAGCCGGCGGGCGGCAAAGCGCCGTTTGTTTCCAGCGCCAGCGGCGGCTCGGCAAACGCTGTGATTCCGCCTACGGCCACCGTGGCCCCGGCAATCGCCGTCGTCTTCAAAAAATCCCGTCTCGAAGTGGACATCTCTTCTCTCCCGCAGCGGCTCTGGCTGCAATCCGGACAAAATCCGTTTGGCTCAATTCACTCGGTCCCGCCGGCGGCGCCAGCGCAGGTCTCCGCGGCGGTTCCCTCCCGCGGCGCTCCAAAAGCACCCGCAGCGAAGACGGCTTTGCCGCTTTCCGGTAACGATACCAGCTTGGCTGCGCGGCTGTACATCCGCACCCCAACCGAAGCAAGCCCACCCCGCGTACAATCAACCCATGAAACATGCGGACTTCACCCTCGGTGGGACCTTCTGGTGTTCTGAACGCCAGTGGAGATGCACCGACATCGGCAGCCGCACCATCGTGGCCATCCGCATCGACAGTGTGGAGGTGGCCAGCAGCACTCTGCATCTGCCCAAGGTGCTCAGCCGCGGCGAGGCCGAAGCTGAGGGCTGGTTCAATGGACCGCCCTATGCCGTCTTGGAGACCGTATTCGACGAGAGCGACCTCGAGGCCTGTTCGCTCGATCCCGGCTCCGAAGGCGCGGAAGCCTCCCGGCAGAGCCGATAGCAATGCGCGGCGATCCATCCCGCATGAAACCGGAAGATCAATAATCGGTACGATTTTCCGCCGCAGAGCCTCAACTTTTGCTCAAAATTCCGTCTATATGGGCAGCGCGGTGACCGAAAGGGGCTTGGCCCGGATGCACTGGGTCCCGCAGAGCCTTGAGCGAAGACGCCCATGGAAGACTCCGCGGAGGAATCGAACTGATCCAATGCCCTTCCGAACCGCAACCTGAAGGCACGGGAGAGTGGATCTGAAGCACCCCTCGCCCGTCCCGGTTCATCGATTCCGGTTCATCAAGGAGGCGCTCCATGCGGAAGGTTTTCTCTATCCTTGCCATCTTTGTCCTGACTGCCATCGCGGCCGGGATCTCAAGTTGCAGTGCAGCGACGGCAACCGGCACAAACACCATTGACACTCCGCCCGCGAGCACGGTTCCCGTCTCCCTCACCATGACCGACGACCCGCCGGCGGGCGTCTCCGTCCTCTTCTTTCAGGTCACTTTGACGGCTGCTTCGCTTCAGCCCACCTCGGGAGCGCCGGTCTCGCTGCTGGCCAACAACACTCCTATCCAAGTCGACGTCACCCAGCTTCAGGCACTCTCTGCTTTTTTGAGCACCGTCAATGTGCCGGCAGGGAGTTATTCGAGCCTGAGCCTGACCTTTGCCAATCCGCAACTGACCATCATGAATAACAGCGATACGTCGATCGCCTCGACCTGCGCCGTGGGCAGCGTCTGTCAGCTTACCCCGAACATCGACAACTCCGCCACCATCGCTCTTTCCACCCAGCCCTTCCCCATTACCGTGGCGGCCAACTCACCCTTCGGTTTCCTCGTCGACTTTCATCTCAACACCATCATCCAGTCCGATCTCTCGGTGAACCTCGGCGCCGCCAATGGCGTATCCGTCTCTCCGCTTCAGCCGCCGACCTCGCCCACCGCGGTTCCCCGATTCGGCGCCCTCCTTGGTTCGATCACCGCGGTCAATGCGAGCTTGAACCAATTCACACTGAAAACTCCCGATGGTCGCCCCTTTACCATCGTCACCTCTACTTCCACCACCTATGACGACTTCCCCGCTTCCGCTTGCACTGCGGCCGGCTTCTCCTGCTTGGCTCAAGGCGAAATTGTTCGGGTCCAGGTCTCCAGCCTGCAAAGCGGCGGCGTTCTCATGGCGGGCGAAGTCACTTACACCCAGGCGGCCGGCCAGCAGACCGTCGTCGGCACCATTGTCGGCATTCCGGCCCTCCCCCTACCCGCGGGTGAAACGATCATCCTGCTTATGCTCCACCAGAACCCCACTGCCGCCGCCAGTTTGCCGCCCGGCGCCATGGCCTCGGTCGCCCTCTGGGCGGGAACCACCAGCGCCACCACCTACTCTATCGACGCCCATGGCTTCACCATCCCCTCGGGGTATACCTTCTCTTCTGTCCAGGATCTGATGATCGGGCAAACTGTCCAGGTTACCGTCACGCCGGGGTCGCTGCAAGCGCCCACCGTGTCCCCCACGGCGGCCGGTTGGGGACCGCCTGCCGAGCCCTCCTTCGCCGCCAGCAGCGTGCAGTTGGAGCCCGGCCAGATCACCGGCTCGATCGCCGCCATCGCACCCGCATCGTCCAGCTTCACACTGAACTACATCTATGCGCCAGTCCCCATGGCGAATGTTGTTCGACTCATCCAGTTCGATGTGCAAACCACCGCCCAGACCACCTATCAGGGTTTCACCACCGACAGTTTCTCTGGCCTCGCGGACGACGACTGGATCTCTGTCAACGGCTGGCTCTTCCCGGCCAGCAGTTCCGCATCCTTGCCGGTCATTGTGCCCCAAACCGTCGTCCAGCACCCCAGCGGGCTCATCTGATCGACGGCCCCTCTTCGTGCGTGGTAAGGATGCTTCATGCCGTGGAGTCTTAATAGGAGCGCTCCATGCCGTGAGCAACCTGTCGCTCGCGCCGTAGGCGCAGTGGTTGCTAGCCCAGCGCTTCAGCGCTGGGAAGGCCGCCATACAATGAATTCGGAGTCCCGGAGGGACGGCGCTCATCCCCGTGCCCTTCTACCGTTGCGGCGAGAAGAACGCAGAAAACAAGCCGGAAACAGCGGCGCTCGATGCAACTCATCGGCGCCGCTTTTCTGTGCGTTTCGATGAAGCAAAACCGCCCATAAACGAAGACGCCAGAGACCGGAGTCCCTGGCGCCTCGATGTGGTGAGCCCAATGGTTGCTCGGATTATGCACCGTCCTTTTCAACCTTGTCGGCCGGCTTCGGGTTTCCCCGCCTCCATGCCTTCCAGTTGGCCCCCGGTTGCGTCTTCGAGTTACCCCGAATCCTGCACCGGCGACGGGCCGATCATAACTCCCCGAAAGGCCTCGAACTTTGCATCCTCGGCCTGAACCGCGGATGAATCTTCGTGTCCAATCGGAGCTTGCACATTCCAACCTGGCTCTGGATGCCTGCTCTATCTCGCGCTGTCAATCCAACTGCCGGACAAGCCGGCCATGCACTCACGAACGCGATCGGAACCTGTATCTTCCTGCCAGCCCGGAACTGCGTTTCCAATTCCCTACCGGGTCACTATCTGATTCAGAGAGTAGGATCACACAACCTGTGGAAGCAAGTGCAAAAAAGGGAATAATCTGTGGATTTCACTAAAGTTAGTGCAACTTGCAATAGAATCTCTAGCTTTCCCTGCGTTGGCCCCACGAATCAGTTTTTCTCGCCTTCATAGCCATCGCCAAAGACCTTTTCGCCCATCCCCTTGACCCTCGTGTAATAGAATGCTTGCGACAATGATCGATGCGGAGAAGTCGTCTATTTGTGGCAAGTTTGGGGGAAACTTATTGAAGATATGGCTCCAACGTGCGGCTATCGGCTTCTTTCTCAGCATTATTTTTGCGTCAGCAGCCGCGCAGACTCCCACAAACACCGCTCTCGCTGTCACCTTCAGCGGAAGCCGGGTCACGGCAGTGGACCCAGGGACCGTCATCACGCTGACGGCTACGGTCAGGTCAAGCGGCGCGCCGGTCACGCCCGGTCAGGTTAACTTTTGCGATGCCTCGGTTTCCTGGTGCACCGACATTCATCTCCTCGGCATGGCACAGTTGTCCGCCGCGGGAACCGCAACCTTCAAGTTCGTTCCCGGCATTGGCGTCCATCTCATCAAAGCGATCTTTCTGGGAACAAACGCCGACGCTGCGAGTTCCTCCACCGTTTCCACCTTAACTGTCGTCGGAACCAAGCTGCCCTGGTCGTTCGGTTCCTTCCCCAAAAAAGCCTGGCTGTTGACAGATCCCTCCCCCCAGGCCGCTGTGATTGCGGACTTCAATGGGGACGGAAAGCCCGATCTGGCCGTCGCCATCGGTAACGCGGGCGCCCCGGCGAGTTCCGTCGACGTCTTTCTGGGCAATGGGGATGGAACGTTTACCGCCGCGCCAGCAGTTCCCTCGACCAACGCGGCGGCCGGATCGATCGTCGCGGGGGATTTCAACGGCGATGGCAACCAGGATCTCGCCATCGTTCTTCCCGACGCGAACCAGATTCAGATTCTGCTGGGCAAGGGCGATGGGACATTCACACTGGGACAGAACCTACCGGACTCCAGCCGGCCATTTTCGATCGGTAGCGGAGATTTCAACGACGATGGCATTGCCGACCTGGCCGTTCTAAATCCCAGCGGAAACAACATCGTCATTCTGCTGGGCAAGGGCGATGGAACCTTTTCACAGGCAGCGCAAAGTCTGACCTTCACGACCAGCCCCGTCTCGATCGCAGTGGGAGACTTCAACGGGGATGGAAAAGCCGATTTGGCCGTCGCCATCGAGGGAGCTACAAGCACCGATTCCGGTTCGGTCATCATTCTGCTGGGCAAGGGCGATGGCACCTTTACGCCGGTGGCGCAAACACTAACCACATCCCCTTCTCCAACCGCCATCGCCGTCGCCAACTTCACCGGAAATGGGATCCTCGACCTGGCTGTAGCGAGCGTCAACGCCCCTCTCTCAGGCATTGGAAACATCACCTTGTTTGAAGGCAACGGAGACGGAACCTTCACGCCCCTTCCCAACCAGTTACCTTGCTACACGTGTAGCTTCATCACCTTTGGCGACCTCCGCAATGCCGGCGATGTGGATCTCTACTTCGCGGGCACCGGGGTTTATGCGTATCTTAACGAGCAAAATGATGGCTTTTACAGCGGTGAATCAATCGATTGGGGGAGCACCTCGATATTTATCGCAGTCGGCGACTTTAACGGCGACGGCTTCGCGGACTCCGCCGCGGTGCTCAATACCTTAAATACCGTTTGGGTTTTAACCTCCGCAATCTACGGCGCTTCAACGGAAGCAGCCACCACGACCGCGCTCACCGCCGCTCCACCCAGCCTCACCGTAGGCCAGACGCTCACGCTCACTGCAACGGTAACGGCTTCCAGCGGCGCTACTCCCACTGGTTCCGTCACCTTTCTCAATGGGGTTTTTATTCTAGGATCAGCCAATCTGAATTCCAATGGCGTGGCCACCCTCATACTGTCGCCGACTGCAGGCGCCTACTCGATCTCCGCCAGTTACGGCGGTTCTTCTACCGACGCGCCCTCGGTATCTGAACCGCCCATTGCGGTGAATGTCGGCAACCTGGTTTCCACTTCCACCAGCCTCCAGGCCTCAGCCGCCACTTTAATAGTGGGCCAAACGGTCACACTGACCGCGACCGTGACAGCGACTGGAGGAGGCATTCCCAGCGGGTCTGTCACATTCTTCAATGGAGCGGCCCCGTTGGGCAGCGGCACGCTGAACGCTCAGGGCGTTGCCACCCTCCAAACCTCCTTGCTGCCTCCCGGCGTCAACAGCGTCACGGCCGCATATCCCGGTGCTAACGGGTTTGCCGCGTCCACCTCGGCGCCGTTCACCATCACGGTCCATACCTATGTCGCCACCACGACAGCGCTCGCGGTCACATCCGGCGGGAACCCAGTTACGACGATGGTCGCAGGAAATGCGATCCAGCTCACCGCGACAGTCACCTCCGCCGCCGGCGCCGTTACACCCGGCCAGATCAACTTCTGTGACGCCACGGTCTCTTATTGCACCGACATTCATCTGCTCGGCACAGCGCAGCTCAGCGCTTCGGGAACAGCGTCCGTCACTCTTATACCACCTATTGGGAATCACAGCTACAGAGCGGTTTTTCTGGGTACCTACGGGGATAAGCCGAGTTCGTCGAGCCTCTCCGCACTCACCGTAATCCCGCCCGTGCTTTACCCTACAACCACGGTTGTGACCGCCAGCGGCAGTTTGTCTGCCTATACGCTCACAGGAACTGTATCGGGTGGGCTTCCCGCCGCCCCCACTGGAACTGTCACCTACATCGATACGACCAACGAAAACTACGTGCTGGGAACAGCAACCCTCACACCCGGCGCGCCGACCACCTCGCTCACTTTTTTTCTGGCATCCAAACCGCCAACCACACTTGGCTTCGACAACCTCGCGATTGCCGATCTCACCGGAAAAGGCGATAAAGACCTCGTTCTATCCGGTCCACTTCCGTACGGAATCGTCCTCTCTCCGCTTGAATTCACAACAAACATACTTCTTGGAAATGGCGACGGAACCTATACGATCCTCCCGCCCACCGAGCAGTTCTATAACGTGGACGATATGGCCGTCGCCGACTTCAACGAAGACGGCATTCCTGACCTCGCGCTCGTCCAATACCAAGGACCGCTCACGGCGATGCTAGGTGACGGGTCTGGCGCATTCACCCCGCAAACGCCCATCCCTATCACCACCTTTAACGGTTATCCGACCGGCGGGTACGCCGTCGTTACTGCGGATTTCAACGGGGATGGCCACGCCGACCTCGCAGTCCTGCCCTTTCTGACCGACTCTGGAAACCAGATCGACATTTTTCTCGGCAACGGCGGTGGAACCTTCACCCAGGGTCAATCCGTGACGCTGCCTGGAACGGATGTGAATCCGGCGTCACCGGCAGTCATCGCCGCAGGCGACTTCAATGGTGACGGCAAACCAGATCTGGCCGTTATCGATGCCAACTACAACACTATGACCATCTTCCTTGGAAATGGGGACGGAACGTTTCAGGCGCTTCCGCCCATTCCTGGATTCGCGCCCACTGGCTTTGTGGTTCCCTTCCTCACCGGCATCGTGGTCGCCGATTTCAATGGAGACGGCAAACTCGACATCGCGGTTGAAACCGACGGTGTTTATCAGAACGGAAATTATTCTTTCGAACCGGCCCCCATTGTCATCTTCCTTGGCAACGGGGACGGAACCTTTACCCGCCTGTCCATGAGCCCCCTGATCTATCACGGCTTCGCCCTCGCCGCGGGCGATTTCAATGGCGATGGCATCGTTGACCTTGCTTCAACCAATTCTTTTAACCCCGCCGGTTCCGGCGAAACCGAGGGTGGAGTTACCGTCCTGCTGGGCAAAGGAGATGGGACTTTCGCCGCACCCATCTATGTGCCCACCGGCGGCGCGGCTGTTACAGTTGGCGTAGCAGATATGAATCACGATGGGCTGTCGGATTTCATCAACTGCGACGGCGAAACCGTTAATGGGGTCCCAGTCACCTTTGTCGCCACCTGGCTCGCCCAGCAGGTGGGAACCACCAATGCCTCAGCCGCCGTCAACAATATTCAGCTTGTGGGAGCGCAAACGCATTTGATCGAGGCGCAGTATTCCGGCGATTCGTTCTACGCCGGCAGTACCTCTCAACCCATACCACTCGATGGCCAACGGGTTCCTACAACGCTCTCCCTTACCACAAATCTTACCGACGTCGCCCAGGGGCAGTCCGTTCTTCTCACAGTTACACTCACTCCCAATCAAGCGCAAAACCAAACCGCCTCCGGAACGGTTTTTTTCTTCGCGGGCACAACGTCGGTTGGTTCTGCCACGCTTCAACCGAGCGGGCAAGCCACGCTCAATACCACTGCATTGCCCCCGGGAGCCGACAGCGTCACCGCTCGATATAATGGCGACATAAACTTCACCACGTCGACTTCAAACGCCGTCGCCATCACCGTCACCGCCCCCACAATCACCGTCCTCACTGCGGCACCAACCGCGCTCATCCTTGACCAGACGCTCACCCTTACCGCGACCGTGACGGCAATCGGCGGTACGCCCACCGGAACTGTTACATTCCTGAACGGAACCGCCCCGTTGGGCACGGGAACTCTGAACGCCAACGGCGTTGCGACCTTCCAAACTAACGCGTTGCCGGTTGGATTCTTCTTGCTTTCGGCCTCCTATGCTGGAACTGTCGGCTTTACCGCCTCCACGTCGGCGCCGGTATCTGTTTCGGTGGCGTCGCCAACCGGCACCACGCTCAACGCCGTCCCAACCACGCTGACGCTGGGTCAGACCCTCACCTTGACCGCAACCGTGACGGCCCAGAGCGGCAGCACCCCCGCCGGCACAGTCAACTTCCTCAACGGAACCGCCTCGCTGGGCACGGCGACACTGAACCTGAGTGGCGTGGCCACTCTCATTTTGACGCCGGCCGTGGGGAACTACTCCGTTACCTCCAGTTATGCCGGTACTCCCACGGACGCGCCTTCAGCCTCATCGCCGCCGATCGCCGTCACCGTGAATAAGATCGCCACTACCACGTCTCTTGCAGCGTCTCCCAGCACTCTCTACCTCGGCCAGACGCTCACCCTCACCGCCACAGTCACTGCCGCCAGCGGCGCAGTTCCAGAGGGGATCGTCACCTTTTTCAACAATGGTGCAACACTGGGCAGCGCATTACTGGGCCCGAACGGCGTGGTTGTGCTCCCCCTCACACCGGCTATAGGAATCTATTCCATTACCGCCAGCTACGGTGGATCGTCAACTAACATGCCTTCCGTCTCATCACCGCCGGCTGCGGTGACAGTCACCACCATCCCAACAACCACCGCGCTCGCCGCGAACCCTCTTACGCTTTTTTTCACCCAGACACTGACGCTCACCGCCGTAGTTAACGCCAGCGGAGCAACTCCCGCCGGAACCATCACCTTCAACAACACCAACCCCGTCACGGGTGTCGTGACTTTGGGCCAGGCGCCGCTCAGCGCCAGCGGCAGCGCCACGCTTACCTTGACACCGGCGGTAGGTAGCTATGTCATTACGGCCGCGTACGGCGGCTCTGCGACCGACTCACCCTCCACATCGCCGCAGGTCGACGTGGTGGTCAATCCAGCGCCCACCGCCACGGTTCTCACTGCGTCTCCCAACCCAGCCAACCTCGGCCAGACGGTGACACTCAGCGCCACTGTCACCAGCGCGATTGGCACACCGACCGGTACATTCAATTTCTACGACGGCACAACGCTTCTCGGAACCCAGCCCGTTGCCGGCGGCGCAGCTAGTTTCTCCACCGCCAGCCTCTCCATTGGCAATCACAGCCTGACAGCCGCCTACACAGGCGCCTCCAACTTCGCCACCAGCACCTCCGCTGCGGTCAGCGAGATCGTTACCGCGCCCAATTTCAGCATCTCCATCTCGCCTTCCTCGCAATCCATCTACACCGGCGAATCGGCCATTTATACCGTCGCGTTCACGCAGGCCAGCGGCCTCGATCTTGCGGTAACGCTCAGTTGTTCCCAACTTCCGGCAAACACCACCTGCACCTTTTCTCAGGACGAGTTGTCGCAGAGCGGAACCACCACCCTCACCGTGCAAACCACCGCGCCGAAGGCTGCCTCCTCAGCCAGCGTGCTTCGCGCCGGAGCGGGAGCGGCGCTCGCTTGCCTGTTTCTGTTCATCGTTCCGCGCCGCCGGCGCAAAGTCCCGCTCCTGTTTTTGGTTGTGGCCGCGCTGGTCGTCTCTGGGATCGCCCTCAGTGGATGCAGCGGCCCCATCTCCCTTACCGGAGGCACGCCGGTGGGTCCGCAGACCGTCACCGTCACCGCGACCATGACCGACCAGGCGCAACAATTCACCCAGAACGCAACCCTGACCCTGAACGTGAAATCGCTTTTTTGAACGCGAATGATTTTTATGACGGATGACTCGAAGATGATCGCACGCGCACGGTCAACTCGTTGGCGTAATCTGGGCTGGACTTTGGCGCTGGGAGCATCTTTGTCTGCCATCGCTGCCTATGCGCAGGTGGTTCCTTCCGCTACCAGGCCGGTCAGAGCGCTCTGGGTGGGAGCGGAGTACTCGAACTTCGACCCCAGCTTTCCCTACCAAAGCAATCAGCGGATCGCCGGCTATGGCGTCTTCGCCGATTACCTCATGAATAGTCATCTGGGCGTGGAAGCCGAGGCGCGCTTCCTTACCTTCAACGGCTTTCACGGCGAAACGGAATCGAACTACCTGGCCGGCCCGCAATACCGGTCCCGCAGCTTCGGCAAATTTCGGCTGTATGGGCAAGGACTCGTCGGCCTGGGCAAAATCGAGTTCCCATTTTCGGTCGGCAGCGGCAGTTACTTTGCGGTTGTGCCCGGCGCAGGCGTCCACTACCGTCTCGCCCGCCGCTGGCAGTTGCGCGCCGGATACGACTACGAGTTATGGCTGAACTCGCCCAATATCGCCAACGCGCCCGCGCATGAGATCGCACCCAGCGGCTTTCACGTCGGCTTGGCTTTCGCTCCGTTGCGATGAGGAGCGGCGGGAATCTTCCCTGCGCGGGTGGGGCCTCAATAAAAATTCACTGATTTCTTCTTTGAAAAAGATGTCATAAAACGCTTCGAGCAGTGCTTCATCCCGCCCTTGGCGATCGAGCTGGCTATCCGTATGTCTGTTGGCAGAAAGCTCTACGCGCGGTGCTACCGCGAGTCGGAAACCATGTGTCGAATTCTCGATAAAGCCGGTTTTGAGATTTTTCCTACGACCTTATCCGGCATCGACGAACTTGGACTCGACAACTCATAATCCAATATTTTCGACTTCGAATATAAGGCTTTGCTTTCAGCAGGAGATCGTCACAGAAACAATATGATGGAATCTTTGATGGTACTTAGGACAGTATAGGATGTAAACCACTGATACTAAAAATATTTTGGCTCCTCAGGTAGGACTCGAACCTACAACCCTTCGGTTAACAGGGGAATTTTCCGGTTTGCACCGCGTTGCACCGGATTGCACATACGCTGATAATAAATGATTTAGATGGTTTCCATTTGCACCGAGACGCATCCAAAAGCATGAATTCTCAATCCGAACAGCCACCAAAACAGCCACCACTACCCCCCTTCGGTGTCATAGTTAAATACAGCGGAACATGAGGTGGGAGACGATGGCAAACGCGACGGTCAAGAAACCGAAACCGATCAAAGGAATCTTTGAGAGGCCGGTTGAGAGCGGCATCTGGTGGATCAACTATTACATAGATGGCCGGCGATTCCGAGAAAAGGTTGGCCGGCGGTCAGATGCCGTCACTCTCTACCAGCGCCGAAAGACAGATGCCCGGATGGGCGTCAAGATGCCGGAGGTCCGCGCTCACCGTGCGGTGCTCTTCGAGGAGATCGCGACGGACGCCCTCGTCTACTCGAAGGAGCACAAGGCCTCCTACCCCGGTGACCGCTCGACAGTCGGGAAGCTCCTGCCCGTCTTTGGCAAGGTTCCCCTCGGCGACATCACTCCGCAGACCATCAAAGCGTACCTGGATACGCGGGATGACCTGACGAAGACGACAATCAATCGCTATCGCGGAACAATATCGATGATCTTTCAGGAAGCCATCCGCAACGGAAAAGCAAAGGCCAACCCTGCACGGCTGGTGCGTCTCCACCGGGAGGACAACAGCCGGGTTCGATTTATTTCCTTTCCAGAAGAGGCGGTCATCCGCACCATCATTCGCGAGCGGTGCCCAATACATGAACCCGAGTTAACCCTGGCCCTCGAAACTGGAATGCGGCGGGGAGAGCTGTACTCGCTCGATTGGGACCGCGTCGATCTGGAGCGCAGGCAATTGCTCTTGCTGAAGACCAAGAACGGGACTGCACGTGTGGTGATTCTCACCGCCGCTGCCGTGAGCGCCGTTGATGAACTACGGAAGCGCCGGAACCCGGATTCACCGAAAGTCTGCCTTACCCGATATGGAGAGCCGATGGTCTCCCCCCGTGCCTGGTTCGAGTTGGTCATGGAAGAGGCTGTCAAGAAGAATCCTTCCCTTCAGGATGTAACCTGGCACATCTTTCGACACACATACATCTCTCGCCTCGTCATGGCCGGGGTCGATCTGAGGACGGTACAGGAACTCGCCGGACACAAAGACATCAAGATGACCGTGCGCTACGCTCACCTTGCGCCCGCGCACAAGCTGGCGGCCGTAGACAAACTGGCCGAGTACCGCCTCAAGCAGGAAAAGGCTGAAGGCTCAGAGACGCCAAGCATCAGTTCCGTCGCTGCGTAAACGATGCCCAGCTACCCTTGCGGGCGCGAGGGGCGGAGATTAGGAAGGGTTTCCCAAAGGGTAGGCCTTGCGGACAAGACAGGTCCGCTAGAGGGGTAGCGTAAGACGCGCCGTTTTTTACCGCGGCGCGCTTGGAGCGTAGGGCAGGAGCCGTCACTATTATCGTTTTTCGCGCATATCGCAAATAGTGGCTTGGCGCTATTTGCGCCCGTGAAACCAAGGAATGTCGGCGAGTCAATATAGTTCTATCCTGGAATGATATTGGCGAGAATGATCTTGTTGATCACGGAGACATTTCGGGGGCATCCTGGCGGGCAACGGATTCGCCAAGACAGGTCGGGCCGACTGTCACCGCAACGCTTTCTGCTGCAAGAGTCTTCATTCTGGCAGGACAGAGTAGCAGCTTTGGCCAGCTATCTTTCATAATAAGGACATGGCCGAAACCTGGTTCACATCCGATTTCCACTTCGGGCACTTCAACATCATCCGCTATTGCAATCGTCCGTTTGCGAGCACGGAAGAGATGGATGCGCACATCGCGGATCGGATGAACGCGCACGTCAAGCCAAACGACATGCTTTATTTCCTTGGGGATTTTTGCATGGGCAGCGTTGAAAAGGTGGCGGCCTATCGCAAGCGCCTGAACTGCAAGACGATCCATTTTGTTGAAGGAAACCATGACAAAGTAACGCGCAAATCCCAAAGCGTATTTGCTTCCTGGAGTTCTTTGTCCGAAATCCATGTGGGTAAGCAAGGAATCGTTCTTTGCCATTACGCGATGCGCACCTGGCCGCATTCTGGGCGCGGCGCGTGGCAGCTCTATGGCCACTCCCACGGCAACTTGCACGATGAGCCGCTATTGCTTTCGATGGATGTCGGGGTTGATTCGCACGGGTTTTGTCCGTGGCACTTCGATGAAGTACAGGCGGTCATGAAGGTAATGGCCACCGCGAGAGAACAGTCGTCGCAAGCGCCGGCATTTTCCGTATAGGCCGTCGCCGCCCGGAACAATGCCACTCCTTCAGGGAATCCTTGCCACACTACTTTTGAGGAGTAATCAGCTTCGGGAAGGGCGCTGTCGTGTATCGACAACTGGCGGACTTGGAATTCTATAGATTTTTGCGTAACACTTTGCCTTCCCCATCTCCTAAAGGTTGAGAGCAGAAGCAGTCGCTGTTCCAATCCACGCCGATAGACGGCGTAACAGACAAGGAGAATCAAAATGGAAGACCAAGTTGCCGTAGACGTATCCGCTTTTCAAACCTCCAATCCAACCCTCGACCAACTTACGGACAAATGGAGCAGCGATGCACCTCGCGGTGGAAAAGCCGTGATGAATCGCATGATCAAAGAAAACGCCACAGTACCGCTGTTCTTTGCGCAAACGCTAATTCAATCTCTCCGCGACGTCGGGTACAATCACACCACTTCGGCGCTTTGTGAGCATGTGGACAATGCGTTTGAAGCTGGTGCCACAGAAATCCGTATTTTCTTCCGGCAGGGTGCAAAGCGCGATGGCGGCGCTATTGACGCCGCAGTCTACGACAACGGTAAGGGAATGGCTCCATCGGTCTTGAGGGCAGCAACCGCCTTCGGCGGCTCGCTGAATTTCGGTAACCGCACCGGCATCGGACGCTTCGGGATGGGAATGAAAACTGCGGCACTCAGCTTGAGTCCAGTGATGGAGATCTATTCGTGGCAGGAGCCTCGGGCGATTTACAACATGACATTGGATATCGAGGAAATTGGGAAGGACAAGAGCAACATGGTGGAACTTCCTGATCCAACGCTACAGTCAGAATTTGCATTCGAACAGTCGTCGCTTTTCACCTCTTGGATGAATTTCCCGACTGACCGCAGTGAGCAAAATCGACTAGCAAATGAGGATTCAGAACTGTATGAGAAACTCGGCCCCTCCGGGACGTTGGTCTACATGCCTGCATGTGATCGCCTCACTTATCACAAGGTGAAAACCTTGGTTGAGCATGCTACTAAAGAAATGGCACGTGTGTATCGAAGACAAATTGCAGCCGGTCTGAAGCTGTATATCAACAATCGTACATTGGTAGCTTTCGATCCAACTTACTCGATGCCCAATGCTCGCCATGCCATGCTTCTGGAGATCGAGCCCAAAGTAAGTCGCCTGGCTGTGCCAAGAACCATTGAGATTCCCATCAATGAAAAGTCAGCGGACACAGCTCCGATCCAGATCAAGATCTACAAGTTGCCAATCGAGGAGTGGTCTACGCTGCCGCGGAAAACTCTGAAGAATGACCTGAGAATATTTGATGGCCTCACTGTTAGCATTCTTCGGAACAGTCGCGAAGTCTTCGCCGGGAGCATGCCGAAGATCACCACGCGTCACAGCGTCACTAACTGGTATAGGGTCCAGATCGATTTCCCGGGAGTGCTTGATGAAGCGTTTGGTGTCGCTTCCAACAAGCAGGGTGTTCGCCTAAAAGGTTATGTTGAGGACTTGATCAATGAGAAAATCGGGGGCGACATCACCGCAATCAATGACGAGATCCGTCAATTCCAAGCTTCGCAAAAGGCAATCAGAACTCCCGCAAAACCGAGCACAAGCGAATTGAAGGCCGGTGAATCAGACCCGTACCAGGCTAAACCTTTGGATTCCCTGTCAGAAGAAGAACAGGATCAAATGGAAGCCAACCTCAGGGGCCTTGCCGTGAGTCTCAAGCGCAATGGAGAAACCGACGAGGACGCATTCCAACGCATTAACGGTTCCCAGTACATCATCGCCTTCAAGCACGATCCGTACTGGCCTTTCTATGATGTGACCAACAAGTTCGGACGGATCATTTTGACAATCAATACGGCGCATGCGTTCTTCACGAATCTCTATGAACCGGTCAGTAAATTGGGGATGAGCGCCCCGTCTGACGAGGAGGATGAGCTGCCGCAGGCAGTCATTGATCCACACAGTCCAACGGTTGCATTGGACCTCCTACTGCTCTCGCTCGCGCGTACCCAAAGCCGCCTCTCCCAAACGAACGAGGACGCCCACAAACTAATCGAGACCATGAGAAGGGAATGGTCAGAATCCTACCGGGTGCAAATGGCGTAAAAAGAATATGCATCCATCTACTAAAACCGTGATACGCTGAATAGCAAAGGGTTGGATCGATTTGCCCCGCTTAGGCACAGTGTCCTAGGCGGGGGCCATCGGGATAAACTCTAGAACTGTTGGTCCGCAAACCACAGAGGTTTGCACAGAAAGAAGGACTCATGCAGGAACTACCGCTTCCGTGGGCGGCGTACGCCCGTCTCCAGGCTCGTTCGAGCCGGAATTTCACCATCGATAGCTATAGCTGGGGCATTGAGGAGGAGATGAATTTCTTCGCCGCAGATCCTCATACCTACATCTCCAAAGAAGCGCGCGTTTTAAAACGGCTCCGCGCCACTGCATCACGCCGGGAACGCTCGCGCGAGAGTATCCGTAACTCTCATGAAACAGAGCTGGCAACAAAGCCAACTGATATGGTCCTCTACCTCGAAGCTCGGCAGGCACTAGCTATAATCCAGGCCAAAGTTTCTCCGAAACAGTGGAACTTTCTGTGGGCAATTGGAGAAGGTGAGGATTACGCAGGTGCTAGCAGCAAATGCACCATTAGCATCGGGGCAGCAAGAGCGCAGATGTTTCGCTTGCGCCAGCAGTTCGCCGATCTACGGCCGGCTGCTTAGCTTCCGTCCCTCCATTGCTCGACTGCTCTCAGATCGTGCGAACTCCGCAAGAATACGTGCCCACAACCTTTGTCCGGTTGACCCTGCAACTCTGCCTTTTCTTGCGAATGTTCCTATGGCCTTTTCCGGCAGTTTCCAATGACTCACCCCCTCCTGCTTTGCCAACTTCCGACCCTTTACCTCGGCCATTTCTTGCGTCGGTGAGTAAATTCGTCTGGGTCAAGTTCCGGCAGCAATTCGTCTGCTTCTGAAGGGCGTTTTTCAATTTCTCGTCTGACCCACAAAAGGGAAAGACAGCCTTTGTAGTTGGGCATACCCATGGATTGTTCCCAGATCACAGCGTCTTCTAAGAGCCAATAACTGGAGATCCATTCGTCCGCAGGCACCTCCTGCATTTCCTTGGGAGCTGCCACGCCATCAAAAACCTTCGCCGCGAAAGAGTCAGAACCTAATGCTTGACCGACTGGAACCCAATAGCCGAACCGTGGGGCTGGATACATCCAACGTATTTTGCCTTCGACGCTCCAAACGATCGCACAATTGTGAGGTGTTACATCACAGTATTTTCTTGCCGTGGCCGTGAGGCTTGCTCCAAAGGATTCGGCAATATTTTCAATTATCTGAAACGATGGCCATTGGGTGCCGATACGTTCGCGCACCTCATGCGAGGGAAGAAGCAACTCTGAAGCGAAACTATCTGCCTGGCGTTCTGGGTTTTCCTGGTCTTCTGTCCAGCCCTCAATATCACTCGAAGAGCACGAGAGCTTTTTATCTGCATGAAGGATAAAGTGGCCTA
This sequence comes from uncultured Occallatibacter sp., assembly GCA_964493705.1. Taxonomy (GTDB): domain Bacteria; phylum Acidobacteriota; class Terriglobia; order Terriglobales; family Acidobacteriaceae; genus Telmatobacter. Next base: position 8,133 of record CAZBPD010000041.1, on the reverse strand, counting down.
TTTCATGGGCCATTGTGAATCGCTTCCGACCCTCTTCCTTCATTGACCTCTTCACATAAATGATCCCTTTAGTGCCAGTAGAACTTCGCACCAGAGCGCCATCAAACCCGTGAGAGTCAACTTCGCGGATTGATACACTGAGTTCTTGGGAAATCTGACTGAAATCAATCTTCCCAATTATCCCCAATTCCTCACGCAACGCGATGGCGCATTCTTTATCCATCAGAGTCCTCTTTGGGAGGATCGGACGTGGCGCCGTTCATCTCTGTTTTACCGCTCTCAAGGATCTCCAGGTCTGACTCGGTAAGTTCTCCTTTGTTGCGGAAGGCGTATTCCGGTTGCTGTATCGTTCCTGCGGTCAAGGTCTCAACGAATAAAGAAGTCTTGTTCTTGACAGCAGCAAGAATGTTCTTTACCCGAAAATCAGCCTCTCCTCTGGTTTTGACAACTTGCTGTTCTGGCGTTAAGGGCTTGAGCTGACCAAGGGCCTTACTCATTTCCGTAGGAACCAGGCGTCCTAGAGTGCTGAAATGATGATTGGCCAGATCCAAAAGACGCCTATGCGCATCCTTTGCAAGTATCCCGGTGTCGATCCCTGCATCATTCAGATCGGCTTCCAGTTCATCGTTCGTAAGCTCGGACTCGCTGCCAAAAAGAAGCTCCATGCCTTCTTGGGCATCATCAGCTGGCTCATGTTTTGTTGATCTCGTATTTTTCATGATCATCGCCTGATATGGGGAAGCTGCACACCCTGTTTGATGAGCCGGCGCGCCAACTTCCTCTTTCTGTTCTGAATTTCGGTCACGGAAACGCCGATGATGTCGGCGATTTCTCTGGGTGCTGGAACCCCACCTTCATCCCATTCGCTCACAGCGTAGACAAATTCCTGAAGTCCAGCGTCATCCTGAATACACTCCTGAAGCTTCTGCTTAAAAGCGTCTTCACGCAACAAATCGCGAATATTCCACAAACCTTCGCTGGTTATCCTCGGGTCAGGCGCTTCAAACGCGCCATCATCAATGGGAACGGTCTTTCCTTGTCTGCCAGCCTTTACGCCCCGTTTCTTGAGAGCATCGAGGATATCCCGTGTCATGACTTTCGACAAGAAGGCAAAGAGCTTGTCGGGGGGGCCAGAGAAGTTGAGCTGTTGCGTCAACATTTTCCCTAATGCGGCTATGGCAAAGTCCTCTGGTGACGCCCCATGCTCCGCCAGTACTGGCTCCACACCGGCCAAGTTGGCCAATCCCATGAAGCGGTAGGCCTTTAACGTCAATTGATTCAATAGCCTGCGGTAGTCCACGCTTCCATCCTCTGCGGGCTGCAAATCTGTCCTCCTACTCATAAAGCGACACAATACATTTTTTTTGCCGCGTCTTGGCAAAAAATATCGTCCTCCGTCGCTTATCTGATGAGAGCAACTGGATTCCGGGGGCGAGTGACCTTCCAGACGCGCGGAAGTGACGAGGTCACTGTATGCCACCAGACCCAGTTCGCACCAGTTTACTCCAAACAGGAAGGAGGTGAAGAACGATGGTCAAGACCAGTGGACTGAAATCCGGCCAAACCGTTCCGGTGTCCGGACTGTATCAGCAGATCGGACCGAGGGGCGGTAAGGGATCAGAGGTAACTTCCGTAAAGGGAGAACCGCTGCCACCAGCACCGTTGAAAGGGACCACATATAAGCTCGTGGACCCAGCAAAACACAAATCAAGCCACTAATACACGCCTCAGGGCCGGAAGCTCGCCTCCGGCCTACCCGGCTTTCATTTAACCAATACGCAATACGACAGCCTGACACACAACAAGGAGAATTTCTATGTCTGAACACGAACACGGTAATGAGGTGCGGATTCATATCGATCAGCGCAAACATGAATCACCTTCGCCCACAACAGGCACGGCACTGTATGTGCTTGGCAATATCCCGGCGAATCTCGAACTTTTTCGAGAAGTGAACGGTGATAGAGAGGATCAACCGATTGAGAACGGGCCTGAGATTGTTCATCTGCAGGAGGACGAGCACTTCCACAGCGGCCTGCCCAAGACGTACACGATTTATGTGAATGGCGAACAGAAAGAGGTTATGACCAAAACTGTGTCGTTCGCCGAAATTGTCGCGCTGGCGTATCCAAATCCCCCGCAGGGTGACAATATCCTTTACACCGTTTCCTACGAAGATGGCCCTCATGACAACCCGCAGGGGTCAATGACAGAAGGCGAAACTCTCAAGATCAAGAAAGGGATGATTTTCAATGTCACAGCAACCGATAAGTCGTAGCGCCGACTTGAAAAAATTGCGCGACGAAGGGTATGATCTCGAAATTCGCTCTGGATGTTTGTTGGTTAAGGATATTCCTTACGTGAACTCGCGCCAGGAGGTCAAACGCGGAATACTGGCGGTAAAGCTGGTTCTAGCAGACAACGAAACAGCGTGCCCCGACGACCACGTGGCCTATTTCACAGGTGACTACCCCTGCAACGAAGACGGAACTGAAATCGCAAAGATCAGGCACGTGAGTGGCGAGAGATCACTGGCTGAAAACGTGGTAATACACCACTCATTTTCGGCAAAACCAAAGCCGGCTAACTCCTACCCGGATTACTATGCCAAGGTGACCACGTATGTCAGCATTCTTTCCGGCCCCGCATGGAGGATCGATCCTAAGACTACGGCAAAGACTTTCCCATTTGTCGAGCCGGAAAATAATAGCGACGAGCCATTCAACTACATCGACACTGCTTCAAGCAGGGCAGAAATCGTTGCCGTCACCCAGATGTTGGCACGGAAACAAGTTGCAATCATCGGCTTGGGCGGGACCGGCTCGTATGTGTTGGATTTGATTGCGAAAACACCCGTCAAAGAGATTCATATTTATGACGGTGACACATTCCTTCAACACAATGCCTTCCGGTCACCTGGTGCCCCTTCAGGCGATGACCTACGAAGAAAACAACCGAAAGTGACATACTTCAAGAACCTCTACGCCAAGATGCACCGTGGAATTGTCGATCACGCAGTTTATGTCGATACCCGTAATGTGGAAGAGTTGAGAGGCTTGGATTTCGTGTTTCTTTGTCTCGACAAGGGTGGCGCGAAGCGGTTGATCGTAGAGAAGCTCGAAGAGTTCAGTGTTCCATTCAACGATGCGGGCATGGGTATTCAGTTGAATAACGGAGCTCTGGGCGGCATCGTGCGGGTGACAACTAGCACGGAGAAAAAGCGTGACCATCTGCGCAGCCGGGTATCCTTCGGAGACGCTGCGGGCGGCAACGAGTATGATCACAACATCCAGATCGCGGACCTAAATGCGTTGAATGCCGCTCTAGCCGTCATCAAATGGAAGAAGTTGTTTGGCTTCTATCGCGATCTCAAATCCGAGCATCACAGTCAATACAGCATTGATGGCAATTTACTCGTTAACGAAGACAGACCTCAATGAATCCAGAAATCATCCTCAAGCATGAATTCGTCGAGTTCATCCCCGGAGAACTCAAGCAAGGGACAATCTATATTTCAACCCGGTTTGGGACTGCATCGCACCTTTGCGTATGCGGCTGCGGAAACAAGGTAGTCACGCCGTTGCGACCCACGGATTGGAGACTCATTTTCGATGGAAAAACGATTTCGCTTGATCCCTCGATAGGAAACTGGAGTTTCCCTTGCCAGTCTCACTATTGGATAAGAAATAACAAGATTCGATGGGCTACTCAGTGGTCCAATGACAGAATTGAAATCGGCAGGACATATGATCGGATGGCGAAGGACAACTATTTTAATGCGCGCGACACATTGGATGATTTGCAAACTCCTACTCAAAGTCCAGAGACAGTCAAACATTCTCAGACTGAAAATGGAATGTGGCGCCAACTAATGAACATATTATGGCCTCGCTAACGTGCATAACCAAAGAAAGTACTTGCATCCTCAAACGGCAGTTCACACAGAAACTGACTTTGTGAAGTTTGGTTAACTTGGTGGACCTGGGCAGATCGAATCTCAGCGTCGAGTGCCTGTTCGCGGGCGCGGGTGGGGTGCCCGGGGCGCAGCGGGCGGCCCGTCGCAATCGGAGATGTGTACTCTCATCTCCGGCGCTCCGAACTCTTTGCCGAAGCCCTTGGGGCAAGGCCGCAGAATCTTTTTACGGCCGCTTTTAGAGGGGTCACCAAACCAAGCGCGGGCAACGGTCGCCGCGTGGATGTGAAATTCGCAGTTGGGACAATCAAGCCCGCCTTTGGGCTTCGTCGCTACCTTCGTCGTCATGGTCCCTCTCGCGGGCTTGGTGCCGGGATGCGCTCCCGGCTGGCGGTTTACAGCCAGTTGGTTCCGTGGTTCGTTCCGCCGCATGAACACTCACAGTTGGGACCGATGGCGCTGAGACACTTTGCTCCGCATTTATGCTCAGAGATAAAGCCTTGAACGGTGTTGCCTGTGACACATTGCGAATTACACTTCGGGCAAGTCCACTCGTAGCTGTCGCTGGCAAATACTCTCTTGCCTGATTCATCAATGCGGAAAGGTGCGCGGGTGTTGGGTGCGGTTTCATACTGCCGCGCCCAAACATGGCCGCAAGACTTGCGTATACAGCGGCCAATGATGCGGTTTGTTTTCAACGGGTCATCTCCTTGCGGGCGCTTCTCAGTTAGGGCTTCAAAGGGACGGTGCGGGCAGGAACAGGCCCGCGCGGGCGGGGTGCCGGGGGCGCAGTGGGCGGCTCCTGTTTCAGTCGGCGGCGCTGCCGCCGTCGAGAGTCTCTGGCTCTGCATTGGGTGGTGTTGCTGCGGATGCGGTAACAGATGGTCTTCTTGTAATTGAACTTGAGCATGGGTTCTCCTAAGCCGGTTGAGGGGCGAGACCGGGCAAGCCCGGCCTCGCATTTGTCTAGCCTTTGGAGGTGCGCTTCTTGGCGGCTTTGGCCGGTGGGGTGATAGCGGCCCGTTTTGTGCGACCGCTTCTCTTACCTGCCTTGCTGCGCGGCTTCGGTGGTTTGGGTGTTCCCTTGACTTCGGCTGGCTCCTCGCCGGGGTTCTGGGCGGCTTCTGCGTTCACCGTTGGCTGTTCTTCGGCCTCGGCTATTGTGCTGGCCTCTTCCTCTTGCTGCTGGACTTCCTCGGCTTCGGCTGGCTCTTCTTCGTCGTCCTGAGCGGCTTCCGCGTTCACCGTTGGTTGCTCTTCGGCCTCGGCTATTGTGCTGGCCTCTTCCTCTTGCTGTTGGGCCTCCTCGGCCTCGGCTGGCTGTTCTTCGGCTTCGTCTGGTGTGGCTGTTGCCTCTTCCGCGTCTTGAAGCTCTGACATTTCGGATTCGCCGCGCTGGTCCTGCGGGATTTGCGGGGCTTCTTGGTCCATGATGCCGCGCCGGACTCGCGTTTCGACTTCTTCGACGTTGACGCCGTAGAGTTGAGCGGCCTTGGCAACGGTGGGGCTTACGCGGTAGTTGTACGCATCGCATCCGCCAGCGGAGAAAAGCAGCATATCGAAGATGGCTGCGGTTTGCTCCTTCCCGGAGAGACTGGCGAGATGGGCGAGTAGTTGCTCGAACGTCTCAACGTTGCTCTCTTCGTCCTGCGGTGCAACTTTCCAAAGGGTAAGGAAATCCTCGGCGTAGTCTTCCACCGCATAGGCAACCATGAACGCTAAAAGCCCCATGCTGTCTGCGGATGGAACGGTGAAGATTTTCTCGCCAAACTCCTTGCGAAGCTGCGCGGCGGTCTCTTCCTTCACTTTCTGCTCGATGTGCCGGAAGTCGCGGGGCGGCGGCTGATCGGCGCGGTCCTCTTGCCGGAGTCCCTGTATTGGGTTTGGTTCCTCTTCGTCTTCGGCATCCGGGTTAGCGCCAAAGGCGGCGGGCATCGGGCGGCGCTGGACGGTTGAGTGCTTCTCGCATTCGATGGACGTGCATACAGTGAGGATTGCGCCGGTGTTGTTGCCGATGGCCACAATGCCCTGTGTGGCGTGGCCGCAACGGTCGCCGGACTTCAAGACGGTGTATTTCGACCGGGGCACGATGGCGGAACCTTGGGGAACGGCGCGGTAATCGCCCGCAAGTTGGACAAGGTTTGAAGCGGCGATAAAGCGGGTAACTTTTTCGCCATAGCAAGCCGGATCGAAGCATGAATCCTTCTTCACGTCGGGAAACAAGAGCGTGTTAAAGCCGCTGCGCTTGGGGCAGTTGAGGCAAGCGCCCGCTACGGGGTAGAGAGTGTCATCCTCGCGGCTGAACGGGGCTTCGGAAAGCTCCAAGATGATGTTGCTGTCAATGTAATGGCTGAACTCCGCCACATTGACAAGGCGCTTTTTCTGTTTTCCCTCAAGCCAAACATCGGCAAAGCAATGGGGGAACGCCTCCACTTGTTGCGGCGTGGAAAGCCGCGCCAGTAGAAGGGCGTGGCCGGTGGCGATTTCGTCTTTCTGGAAGCTCTTGGCTGCTGCCGGGATGAGGTCGGCCAGCTTGAGGCGCTGGAGCACAAACGTAACGCTCTTGCCAGTCTTCGCGGCCAACTCTTGAGCCGTGTACCGGGCCGGGTCAAGGCGCATCAACGCAAGAAAACCCTGCGTTTCCTCGTAGGGGTGAACGTCGGCGCGGATGAGGTTTTCGATTACCTGAGCCTCTAGCGCCTGAGCATCGGTAAGTTGGCAGACTCGAACGGATACGGATTCGATCTCGGCAAGCCGCGCGGCGCGGAAGCGACGGGCACCGGCAACGATTTCAAAGCGGCCCTCGGTGGCCGTGGGGCGTACAAGGATGGGCTGCAAAAGGCCCACGGCGCGGATGCTCTCGGCCATCTCATTGAGGGTTTTGTGGTCAAACGTCTTGCGCGGGTTGGTTAGGGACTCGGTAAGTTGGCTGAGGGTGACGGTTTGGTATTCTTGATTGACGGCTTCGGTGTTCATATCTGAATGTCCTTTCGGTTGACATCGTGGCTGTCACGGGGCAGGTGTGGCGCATCTGCCCCATTTAACGCGGTTCCCGCGTTATCCTGCGGCGGTTTCGAGCGTTCGCTGTAATGCGGCCTCGAATCCCTGCCGTTTCAGGTTCCTATCCCATGACCGGGCAAATGTTCCATGCTCCCGGATTTGTTTCAAGTTGACGCGGATGGGCTGTTCCCCGTCCTGGCTGCGCTGGCCTTCATTGACGGATTGCTCCTCGATGCCCATGTAATCGTTCCGGTAGTAGTAGGGCATGAGGGCGACAGTCTGGCCGTTCTGAATCTCCATCTCGAAACACATCTCCGGGTCGCGCATCAGGTCGCCGTTCTGCTCTCCGTAGTGAGTCACTGAGACAGCGGGCAGGTTACGGGGGCCGGTGCCGATGCCCTCGATGGTGAGGGGCATATAGGGGGAATTTTCGATCTTGATGTGGAATTGAAGCTCACGCGGCTGCAAGCGGTTGAGCATACCTATCAGAGTTTTCATATCTGAATGTCCTTTCGGGTTTGGTGTTAGTGCAATGGGGCGGTGTGGCGCATCGCCCCATTGCTTGAACTGGCTATTTGCTGGAAAGCGCCATAGCTTGCTGTAGGTCCGTGGTTACTTCCGCAAGGTCCGGCAAGGCTGCGCGGATTGCCGCGCCCACCGGACCCATGCGCCGCCGTGCATGAAAAGCAAAGCCGCGCCGTCGTCGGTTTCGGCGGGCTTTGTGGCGAGGCTGGCGGCGGTAAGTTCGGCGATTGCCTGGGGACAATAAGACTTGCGCGGGGCTGGTTCGTCGGCGCTGAACGGGGTAAGACTAACTGGAAGAAATGCGCTGCATGTCATTTCAAAGTGTCCTTTCTGGTTAGTGTTAATGTTATGGGTGATGTGGCGCATCGCCCCGTCTGGCGCGGCTAAACTGATAACTTGCTACTCTCTTATTATAACACTTTTTGTAGTCTGTGTTATAATTATTAGGCGGCTGACTTAGGCTGCAATGGTCATTTCTTCATCGGCCTGTGCCTGAACGGGAGTGCCGGTTTTCCCGGCACTCTCCTTCCCTTCTTCGCTGTTGTCGGCCTGAGTCAACAGGCCGATGATTTGCTTGGCGGTAGCGTTAATCGTATGCAAAGACGCGGTGAGCATTTCGGCAGTAACTTCGTAGGTGGCAAGATAGAACTGGCTCTGCGACTTCATGCCAAAGTAGGAAAGGACCGCATAGGAAA